>CABUVL010000001.1 GCA_902495005.1 uncultured Verrucomicrobiota bacterium
AATATTCTTCCAAGTACCCTTGCACAAAGTAAATCTCAAAGACCTCTTCCCCCCTCATCTGCTTACCATATTTCCATAACCCTCACCCTTTTGTCAATACTTTTTCTTACCTTTTATTTATCTTTTTTTCTTTTCCCTTTTTATTCTGCCACTTTCTCCCTCTTTCTTCCCTAGTTCCCACCTCTTTCACTGCCCCTAAGGGCCCTTAGATTCTCACTTCACCCCACCAGTTTCTCCCCTATCCCTGTTTTAAATTTACTTCTATGGCTAAGTGTTCAACAACGAATTCAGTTTCTCCCCATCCCACGTCGCAAGAAGTTCTTTTATTAAGCCACTGAACCTCATTAGTTCTTTAATTTTACATAACGTGTCGTACCACTTTCAGCACTACTATTGACCGCTATCCGCAAACCAATTGTGTTTTCATACATATATTTTGCGGTTCCCTTAGGATCATCGGCCGCTGTTTCGCTATCTGTAATAGCGTCATCGGTATCCCCACCCAGATAACTTACGACGGTATCATAATCCTCCGTTGAAACTTGCTTAATAACACTCGTATAGCCCTGATTTGTACCTGTTGCAGTACCATCTTTCTTCTGCCAAGCTACGATTGTAGTAAAATCTACTTGATCTACACCATTCTCCAACATGTACTGTTGAGCAGCGCCCCAAATCTGTCTCAAATTATTACGAATAGAGGTTTCAACCGCTTTCCATCGAGCACGTTGGAAGGCAGGAACTGCCAATGATGCTAGAATACCAATGATGGTAACGACGATCATAATTTCAACTAACGTAAAGCCCCTTGCCTTACCTAAAAAATTATATTTTTTCGTGATCATAGGAAAATTTTATGAAAAGAAAATCAATTTTGCAACCATAAAGTTCAGCATACTGAAATTTCTATTCTACTGCTTCACTACTACCAAATACCACGGTCCATCCTGCTCAATTTATCTAAAAGCCCGACAATTTCGGTCCATTACTCGCAAAACGAACTTACATTCTGTTGACATAAAACGCCGTACACGTTTCTTAATTTTACATGCGATTTGTCATCATTGGTGCGGGAGAAGTCGGGCTTTGCCTGTGTCATTATTTGTTAGGGGGCGATGAAGAGGTTATTCTCATCGAAAGAAATGAAGCGCTTGTAAAAAAGCTCAGTGAGCGCATAACCGCACGTCTCATCTGCGGAGATTCCACACTTTTCTCCACATTACGACAAATTGACTTGCCCCAGGTGGATGCCGTCTTGGCCATGACACAAGATGATGCGAGCAATATTCTCTCCTGCACGTTGGCAAAAAAACTTGGCGCTAAAAAAACGATCTGCCGCATCCATCACGAGCGGTACAATGACACGCAATTGTTTAATTACCAAGCACATTTTCTCATCGACCATCTCATTGACACCCAACACGTATGTGCATTTAAAATTGCAAAATACATCCGCAGCTCACATAAGGTCGCGATTGAACAATTTTCTCGAGGAAAAATAGACGTGCAGAGCATTCGGCTGGCAGAAAAATCACCCTGGATCGGGAAAACCGTCTTGCAATTAGCCCTCAAAAAGCACATTCGCATCGGACTTATTCAACGAGGCAAGCAATACATGATCCCCGACAAAGATACCACCCTGCAAAGCAATGATCTTCTTACCTTGGCCATTGATAAAACGCAATTATCGGGCGACTCCATACATCCCGACAATCAACAGGCGGTAAGAATCACCATTTTTTCAGCGAGTGAAGTCACTTTTTCCCTGCTACAAATCTTATATGAAACTCAATTTAAGATCAAAGTGATCGAGCCCGATCTCACGCTTTGCAATAGACTTGCCGAAAGGTATCCGCACATCTCCGTTATTCACGGCAGCGCAACACAACTTTCTCTATTACAAGAAGAACAAATCGACGCCTCTGACTATTTTATTGCCTGCAGTTCGAACGATGAAAATAACATTATTGCTTGCCTACAAGCCCAAAAAGCAGGTGCACAACATACCCTACTGTGGATCAATAAGGAAGATTACGACGCCGTCTGTGATAGCCTTAAGCAAACTTTACACATCCAACAACTGATTCTGACAAAGGATTGCCTCATCAACGAATTAGAAAATGTTTTGTTTCCACAAATGATACGTACACTCGCCGTTCTCGGCCACGAAGACAATTCCCCCGAGCTCATTGAAGTTAATGTAACAAGCGGCTCACGCGTTGAAGGCCTTACGCTCGATCACATTCCATGGCCCGAACACACCCTTCTTTTAGTGCTTAAACACCAATTTTACACGAAAGTTCCCAGCGCCAAAGACTGCCTCATCGGCGGCGATACCGTCATTGCCGTTGTGCAAAAATGCAAGCGGCAGGCACTTATTCAATTACTCACACAAAAAGCCAGCTTATGAAATTATCCCCCCTACTCATTCCCATTGCCATTATTTTCGGGCTATTGGGCAGCAGCTTCTTATTGTGCGCTTGTGTTGGTTATTTCATTTATGACGAAACTGTATTAGCGTGGATGCCTTCCATCAGCATCGCCTACACATTAAGCTTAATCTGCTGCATTTGCGGCCGCAAGCAACGCAAGATACTCATTTTTAAACGCAACATTCTCATCACAACCGGACTTGCCTGGTTGTTCGCAAGTATCATTGGCAGCTTACCCTATTGGACCTTACTGCATTGTGACTTCAGCACAGGGATTTTTGAAAATGTATCTGGCATTACCACTACAGGCGCAACCAACTTACTTGAGCTAGAAAATTTACCCAAGAGCGTCCTCTTGTGGCGCGCCATTTCACAGTGGATTGGCGGCCTGGGTTTTGTCACATTTTTCATCACATTTCTGGGGACAGGAGCCCTCCAAAAACAATTTTATGTGCAAGAGTCCACTACACTGGAAGAATCCGTCAGCCTATTCCACATTCGCAGGCAACTTTTTCAATGCTTCCTGCTGTACCTCGGATTAAGTTACGCCTGCTTCACTTGCTTATGGCTGAGCTCAATGTCCCCATGGGACGCCATTTATCACGCTCTCACAGCCATATCTACGGGAGGATTCTCCAATCACAGCGACGGCATTCCACACTTTCATTCGAAACGCGTCGAATGCGTCCTCTGCATCTTCATGTTCTTGAGCGGCAGCAATTTTATCCTTCTGTCCAAGGCCATCCTGGGCAAAGATGCTTCGCTGCTACACAACGCCGAATTCAAGCTCTACGTAGCACTGCAAATCCTCTACACATTTATCCTTACCGTAATCCTTTATCCCTCAGCGTACGCTTCATTGCCAGAAGCCCTTCGGCACGCGTTATTCCAATCGCTCAGCCTCAGCACAACGGCGGGGTTTCATTCGGACAACTTTGCACTCTGGCCCCCAATCACGAACTACATTTTGCTCATCGTCATGTCCATCGGCGCATGTACGGGTTCAACCGCCGGCGGCTTTAAAATTCTACGCATACTGGCATTAACGAAGACATTGTTTATTCACCTTGAGCAATTCTTCCGCGCCCACATCGTCCGCGTGTCCCGCATCGACAAGGTCGTGTGGAACGAGAAAAAACAATTGGATATTTTATATTTTCTGGCCCTTAATTTACTCATCGTTATAGCGGCTTGCCTCACACTCCAAATGTGCATGCCCTCGTTGGACTTTCTAAGCAACATTTCTTCCATCATCGCCAGCTTGTCCAACGTCGGCCCCGGGTTAAGCTCCCTTAACGGCCCCGCCAGCAATTTTGCCCACTTTTTACCGTCGGCAAAGTTAGTCCTTGCCCTGCTTATGTTGTTGGGTCGCCTTGAAATCTACGCACTCATCGTGCTTTTTATCCCCAAATTTTGGAAGCAATTTGATTAAACTTTGAGGGCTAAAGACTTGCGTTTGACGATATTTAACCCAAGCTATCCTTCTATGGGCATGACAGATTTTAATTTTCAAATAACCCATAAGGCCGAACAGGGTTCCGCGCATTGCGGGCTTCTTACAACGCCCCACGGAACCATCCAAACGCCTAATTTTATCTTTTGTGCAACGCACGGCGCCATCAAAGGGGCGACCATGGAATGCATCAAGGCCACAGGCGCACAATGCGTTTTAGGCAACACCTACCACTTGTGGCTTCAACCGGGGCCCTCAATCGTTGAAAAACACGGCGGCTTGCATCGTTTTGTCGGCTGGGACGGCCCCATGCTCACCGATTCGGGCGGCTTTCAAATTTTTAGTTTAGGTCATGGGGGAATCGTTGATGAAATCAAGGGGAAGGCTCATTCCTCCAATCATCACCCAAAATCTTTGCTAAAAGTCAGCGAAGAAGGCGCTCTTTTCCGTTCCTATATCGACGGCAGCCAATGTTGGTTAACGCCGGAACGATCCATCCTCATACAACAAAAACTGGGGGCCGATTTTATTTTACCCTTGGACGAGTGCACCCCCTTTCACATGGAGAAGGAACAGACAGCCCGATCGATGGAACGCAGTCACCGTTGGGAAGCACGTGGTGTGCAACAATACCTTCGTACCTACAATAGCCAACAGCGACTCTACGGGATTGTACAAGGTGGAATTTACGAAGATTTAAGGAAAGAAAGCATCGATTTTATCAACAGCCAACCCTTTTTTGGCCAAGCCATCGGGGGCAGCCTCGGCGGCTCTAAAGAACAAATGTACGAAGTGGTCCAATTCACCATGCAAGGACTCAACAACGGCCGGCCCACACACTTATTGGGCATCGGCGGCTTAAGCGACATTATCGCCGGTGTTAACAGTGGCATCGATACCTTTGATTGCGTCCACCCCACACGCATCGCCCGTCACGGGTGCGCACTCGTTCAAACTTCGGAGGATCCCACACGTGAACACATTAATTTAAAAAATCACCGATACGAAGAGGACTTAAACCCCATTGATTCTCAATGCGATTGCTACACATGCCGCAACTTCTCCCGCGCTTACTTACACCATTTATTCAAAGCCAAAGAGAGCACAGGCGGCTTACTGCTCACCATTCACAACGCCCGCTTTATGGTACGCTGGATGGAGGCCATTCGCCACGCCATTCAAACAGGCACTTGGCATCAGTTCATGCAAGCGCACGCAAGAGCCATGCACGTATAATTGCACAAAACTCCGTCGACCGTAATTTAATACCAACGAAATAGACTGCATGCCAACGCGACACAACTTACTTAAACACGACGCATCTTTTTTTTCTGATGAAACAACCGTGCTCATTGGCCTTGATGAAGTGGGACGTGGCGCCTTGGCAGGTCCCGTGATGACAGGCGCCGTCTGGATTGATAAGGCTTTCTTAAGTCGGTACAAAAACGATCTCGAGGTGTTACAAATCCAAGATTCTAAAAAATTATCAGAAAAAGAACGCAACGCGGCATTTTCAACTCTGCAAAAATGGGCCGAAGAAGGCCATTTGCATTTTACAATCACCAAGGGGAGCGTTGAAGAAATTGACCATACGAACATCCTCAAAGCGACCCAATTGGCATTTGAACGTGCGCTCGCTCAAACGCAATTAGCCCTCAAATTAACGAACGCCTCCACTTTTTTTAAAGAGGTAACGACCACAAAACCAAACGTGCGAGTGCTCATCGACGGCAATCCGCTCAAACATTTTAAGTACGTGCACACAAACATTATTCGCGGAGACCAGAAAAGCTTTTGCATCGCAGCCGCCTCCATCGTCGCCAAAGTAACCCGAGACCAATTAATGCGTGACCTCCACACCCGCTACCCCGTGTACAATTTTGATCAGAATAAAGGATACGGAACCCAACAACACCGCGACGCGATTGCGCACTACGGCCTTTGCCCACTCCATCGAAAAACTTTTTGTCATACGAGCACCGACACACAAATGGACCTCAATCTTTCGCAGGCCTAAGTTAGGTTGAGGGAAGTATCTAAGTGCGATCATCGGACAACTTAATAATTAAAGTATTTTAACCCTAAAAAGACGCTTGTTCGATATCTGCAGCACGTTAACCCCACTCAAACCCAACACTAGGTATGCTTATTGAATACGAAGATACTAAAAATACTCCACACGACCTGAAGGAGGCCAGGAAATTACAATATGTTCCAAATGTGATTCAGCAAAATCTTCCAAGTAAGTATTACATGGAATTCCAGGGTTACGCTCTATTTCCCCGGTACAAGGATTTTCGCTACCTCGCGTTAACTTACAGGGCGGATACAAATCATTTTGAATGACAATCGTAAGCCCCAGCAAATGCAAATCAGATTCGACTTTCCCTTTTATTTTATTTAAAAGATCAATTTCAGAATGACATCTCGGTATTTTATCAAAAACTTGAGGTACATCAATGGGTGTTTGAGACGCGTCTCCATATGTTCCATAACAAACACCTGTTATATCATTGGGACAACTGCTTCCAATTAATTTACCAAAATTTTTGCTGATGTCATTATTATTACTATCATAAATATACTGCAACATGGATCTATGACCCCATAAGTCCATGCAAAAAATGAACAAAGCAACAGCCGCAAAACACTTACGCAATATATTCATGACCCAACGTATTGAAATTAGTATTCAGATCCCTCTAAGAATTTCTGTGGAATTTTTGACCGAAAGGTTCGGAACATAGCTTGAGAAACTTCATCTTTTTCTTCCGCCAACAGATTTAAGGACCCGGCCAATAAGCGCCTGTTTTTAATACTCGCCATCTTTATACATTCTTCGCCCTCCCATTGCGTCAAAAACAGTGCCAATGCTGTCCGTTGATTTTCTGACAAATCCTGAAAAGTCGTCCCTTTTGGCAACAACAATTGGGATTTTTTCACGTTTTTATCCGTACTAAGGATGCAATCAATTAACAAATATTCTATGATGACAAGTTCATTATACCTTTTTTCATCAATGCTCATCTTCAGTAATTTTTTGATATCCAAGTCTTGTTTTTCCTCAAGACACTTTTCTAAAAGATCAGGACAATAAGGTTCCAAATCTTGAGGCAATTTGCTGGCTAACATAACATTAACACAAAAGCAAAATAAAAATGCAATAAATTTAACTTTCATGCCTGTTTTTTAAAAAAATAAAAAGAGTCATGTCAACAGATTTAATCCACATTTCTTAGTATAAAATAAGCTTTTAAGCTAATTCATTCACCGACATACACAAATAAATTACCCAAAATATTAAAAGCAGACATGGGACCTATGGCTCGTCCTTTTAAGGAGGTCTTAATTACAAAAAATGGAAAAAAATACTACTAAATCCGACAAAACAAATATAATTTCTGAGGAATCATTGATACTGACGTGAACCAGAAAAAATAAATCGAGGCGTATGAACATCCGTCGACTTTATCCATAAAGAGGAATACGAACATCGCCAGAAATAAAAAAATCGCTATTAATTTTAATCAACCTGGTCACAAACGTAAAAAGCCTTCCATTGCGGCCCTTAAAAACAGATGCATTGCCCAAGCAATCTTAAGAAAAGTACCAACGCAGATCCATTTATCCCCTTAGGCTCCTCAGCGATTATTTTGTACTCCGAAAGGCTTGCCTTCATGTTTTTTGCATTTTAATTTTGCAACATGATGTCAGACATACCTGAGAGTTGGATGAGCACTATTTGCTTTATTTTTGGAATGATCATAGGAAGCTTTCTCAATGTGTGCATATTTCGATTACCCCAAAACATGTCAATCGTTCGCCCACGCTCTCGCTGTTGTCATTGCGGAAGAATGATTCCTTGGTACTACAACATTCCCATCTTTGCGTGGTTTTTACTGCGCGGTAAAACGGCCTGTTGCCACAAGCCCCTGCCTTTTAGATACCCATTCGTTGAATTTCTAACGGCACTTTTAGCCGTCCTTGTGTACAATTACGTAAAGAGTGCACCCATCGCCATTTTTATCTTAATCTGCTTCCTTATTGTCGCCTTTTTCACCGATCTCAACCACATGATCATCCCGGACGAAATTACCTTGGGAGGTTTCACGGCAGGCATACTGTGCTGTGCCTTTTATCCAGAGCTCCAAAATGAGCACACAGCTTTGCTGGGCATGTTAAAAAGTATGCAAAATGCCTGCTTAGCCATGGGGGTATTATTCTGCTTTTTAAGTTTCGCCGAATTTTTTTTAAAAAGAGAAGCCATGGGCTTGGGCGACGTAAAACTGCTAGCCTGCATTGGCGCCTTCTGTGGCTGGCAAGCCTGTCTGTTCGCCGTCTTTTTTGGCGCCATTTTAGGAACCTGTTTTTTCGGCATTTTGACCTGTGTAAGCTGCATAAAACACAAACCAAGGCCTGCGATGAACACACTCATTCCGTTCGGCCCATTCATGGTCATTGCCACCTTGTGTTATTTATTTGGCGGCAAGCAAATTTTTATAGACAATTACCTCAGCCCAATAACATTTTGTCTCCAGTAAAACAAACTCAACGCGCCGTCACCTTGTGTGAAATATGTCTAAGCCTGGCCGTCTTCAGCACGGCAATTGGCTGCTGGATTAAATTTTCTCAAATTCAAAAACAGCAACAAATAGGTATTCGCACGCAATTGGACATCCCCATTTATGTCGATGCGTTTGAACACATGTTGGACACAACAAGCGCCGATAAACTGGGCCAATGGTTTGCCTGGAAAGATCCAAGCACCAAACACATCACGTTTTCTCGAACCCAGCCCACGTGTGCCTCAAGCGCATTTACAATCTACGTCACAGCCGCCCAGCAATTTTCCAAAAGTGCCCTTGAAATTACCTTGCGATCTGCCAATTCGAAAAACACATTTCAATACATCAAAGAAATTTTCCGCACAACAACGCACTAAAATTATGCACATACAATATTAAAATTGACTCGACAGTCCGTAAAATGCACTATTTTAGAGCTGTAATCAATTTATGGAAAATTTCTTAAACCTGTTCCCACAATTTCAGAGGCGACTTAATGAGCTGACCGACGAACAAAAGAATCATTTAATACGATCCTTTCACGCGATTCCACACACCAATTGGCTGATAATCAATCAATTACTAGACTCCAAAAGCGCTCCCACACCACATTCCTTTGAAAAATGGGACTGCCCCTCTTGCTTTTCCTTAAAAGAACATCAATCAAAGCGTTGGGAGGAAGCCGTGCAAACAGGAGAACAATATTTGCGACAAAATAAGCTGGCGGCCGTCATGGTGGCCGGTGGCTTGGGAACTCGACTAGGGACGCAAACACCCAAGGGACTTACGGCGATAACCCCCCTAAAAAAGAAGCCATTGTTCCAAGTTTTTGCAGAAAAGCTAAGGGCCATTGAGCAACGATACGGCATTCGTTTACACTGGTTCATCATGACAAGTGACGAAACTTATGCCGCCACCCAAGAAGCCTTTCAATCTGAACATTGGTATGATCCCGATTACGTGCATTTATTTAAGCAAGGACGTCTGCCACTTTTTGATTTAGAAGGGGCTTGTTTGCTCAATAACGATGGAAGTATTCGTCAAGCCCCCAACGGACACGGCGGCCTTTTTAAAGCCCTAGCGTCAAGTGGATGCTTGAATTGCATGCGACAATACAGTATTGAGACCGTCAGTTATTTTCAAGTGGACAATCCACTCGTCTCAATTGCGGATCGTGGTTTTTTAGGGCTACATTTGCAACAAGCTTCGGATTTTTCCACGAAGGTAGTGGTCAAAAAAGATCCCAACGAACGCGTGGGGGTTTTTGTTGAAACCGAGCATGGCTTAAAATTGATTGAATATCACGAAATGCCAAGTGATTTGGTGCAACAACGAGACGCAAACGATCAATTGTACTTTTGTTACGGGAATACTGCCATTCACCTCATTCAGCGTACGTTTTTAGAAAAAATGTCTCAAAAAGACATGCCCATTCACGTCGTTAACAAACAGTGCGGAGCTTGGGACTTCACCGAGCATCAGTTCGTTAAAGATAAACGCGCCCAAAAGTTAGAACAATTCATCTTCGATGCACTGCCTTTCGCCCATCATCCACTGTTAATGGAGGTGGATCGTCAAGAAGAATTTAGCCCCGTTAAGAACATTTGCGGGAATGACAGCATTGACACATGTCAAAAAGACCAAATTCGTCGATGGAAACGGTGGTTTGCCCAATATAGAGAACAAAATCCCATTGACCTCTCAGCTGAAAAGATAGATAATAATGGTGTTTTAGAGATCAGTCCCCTCTTTGCAGACGATTATATTGAATTCGCACAAAGGTGGGAACATTTAACTGTAAAGCCAAACTCTTTAGATAACTTTTATTTGGAATAACCGATATGAATGACACGACCTTGCAAATACAAACAGCCCATCAATCAGGCCACTTACTCGACAGCACTTTTCAAAACTTGTTAAGCTATGTACAAACCCCTCAATTACCCACTTGGATTAAGGAAAGTTTAAAGGAGTTAGTGCAGCGACAACAATGGGATGAACTTAACAATCGGTTTTTCAAGCAAATTAGTTTTGGGACCGCCGGCATGCGAGGCCGTGTAATTGGGGAGCAAACGACTTCCATTGAAAATCCCGATGATCATAAATGCGAATACGCCGCTATAGGGAGCAATTGCATGAACGACTTAAACGTCATTAGGGCGACCCTAGGGCTTTACAAATACTGCAAGTTGTACATCGAAGAACACTACGAATTCCCCGTACGTCCCACGTTGGTGATCGCCCACGACATGCGTTACTTCTCACGACACTTTTGCGAATTGACCGCCTCAACTTGGACACAATTGGGGGGAGATGCGTACATTTTTGACGGCCCACGATCGACACCCCAATTAAGTTTTTCAATCCGTCACCTCGGGACCATCGCCGGCATCATGATCACGGCCAGTCACAATCCCTATTACGACAACGGCTACAAAGTTTATTTTAAAGATGGGGCTCAAATTTGCGATGCCCATGCGAAAGGAATTACGCGTCAGATCGAACAAATCCATTTAATGGATACACTCCCATTCTTAACGATAAACTTGCAAAATGTATTTCGCTTATCTTCGTTGACCGACGAAGCCTACCTGGAGTGTGTGCAAGACGTGATATTAGACAACCGCTTATTAAAGAAATACCGTCCTAAAATTGTTTACACCCCTTTACACGGCACGGGGTCCGTTAGCATACTACCTTTGTTAAAATTATTTGAATGGGACGTACGTTGTGTTGAGCAACAACTCGTGATGGACCCACAATTCCCAAGCGTCAAGTTGCCCAACCCAGAGCACCATGAAGCACTCGACATGGCGCTTAAGTTGGCCGAAGAAAGTCGCGCAGACGCCGTCATAGCGACCGATCCTGACGGCGATCGCATGGGAGTAGCGCTAAAAAATCAACACAATGAATGGTGTATTTTAAACGGTAATACGATTGCCGTTTTATTGGCAGAATACCGCATATCTCAAATGATCGCGTTGGGGATATTGCCCAAGAGCCCTGCAAAACGTCAACACGCCGCACTCATTAAGTCTTTTGTTACCACCCCCATGTTGAAAGCGATGGGGAACCATCACGGGTTGAAAACCATCGAAACACTGACAGGTTTTAAGTGGATTGGCGCGAAATTGAACGATTATGAAGCTGAACTTACGCAACACGTTCAAAAGTCAACGGGCCTTAGTCTCGACTACAACAACACTTCTTGTGCAAAGCGCCGAGAGTTCCAACTGCAATATTCCACTTTTTTCATTTTTGGGGGCGAAGAAAGTTACGGTTACTTGGCAAACGATCTCGTACGCGATAAAGATGCCAATGCCTCTGCGCTTATGTTCTGCGAATTCATAGCCTACTTAAAAGCCAAAGAAATTAACTTTGACGATTATTTAGACGAGATGTACTGCAAATACGGGTACTTTTCTGAAGATTTACTCAGTTTTTCCTTTGAAGGGGCAGCCGGTTTTTCAAGCATTCAAAAACTACTGAATTCATACCGACAAAATGCGCCCAAGAAGATCAACAACATACGCGTCATCGCGGTTGTCGACTTTTTAAAAGAAAAACTGCGCGATTGCGATGGAAAAGCCATTCCAAGTACGGACTTCATGATCATAAAGCTCATCAACAACTTCAGTATTGCCATTCGCGGCAGTGGCACAGAACCCAAGGTAAAAATGTACCTGTTTGGACAATCTGAGGTTGAAAATGGAGATCATCTTCCAGCGGTCAAAGAAGCAGTTCGCAATCAGCTGTCGGGCATTAAAGAATTTTTGAAGCAGGACGTTGCAGAACGCCTCAAAAAATGATTAATTTTTTCATAATGCGATGAGATTAAAGTTTAGTATTGACGTTTAGGCGTATATACTGCTTAGTTTCATATAGCATTTTGCCGAGGTAGCTCAGTTGGTAGAGCAACGCATTCGTAATGCGTGGGTCATGAGTTCGAATCTCATTCTCGGCTCCAGTTGCAATTTTAACTTGTTAACGAGGTTCTTATGTCACAACACTCCAGTTTTCACAAAGGTAAGTCTGCTTTAAGCAGCAACAAGACGGTCTTAAAGCGTTTCGAACGCATCGAATTGCTCAAAAAAAGAGGCCAATGGAAAGAAGGGCAAAGCGTTTTAGGCCTACTCAAAACAAAACCAGAATAATATTGTACATTTTGTAAAAATCATGGCATCTGCAACTGACATTCGTAAAGGGCGGGTGATGTTGTATCAAAACATACCGCATTTGGTCATTGACATGCAACACCGCACGCAAGGACGTCAATCTGGCTTTGTTCAAGTCACACTGCGCAACTTGCACTCTGGATCTTCCACAAAAACAAAATTTGGGTCCAACGACAACATTACCTTCTGTTTCATGGAATCCAAGGACTTAGAATATGCCTATGCCGACGATGACGGGTATCATTTTCTAGATCCAAGCACCTACGAAGACGAAATTATTTCAAAAGATCTCCTGGAAGATCAAAAGTTGTACCTCATTGCAGGCACCGTATATTCCGTCATGTTTGTGGAGGAAAAGCCCGTGCAATTGCAACTGCCTGCGGCGCTTTCGATGAAGGTTGTCGAAGCGTCTGAAGGCTTACGGGGAGATACAGCCAGTAATGCCCAAAAGCCGGTTGTCACGGAAAGTGGGTTAACCGTACAGGCCCCTCTCTTCATCAAACAAGGTGAAGTCATTCGCGTTAATACGAGTGACGGTTCCTACTTGGGCCGAGCCTAGGCGATGGCACAAAAGCAAAACGGCCTCAAGCCCAAGACGACTTACACCATCGCATTAACTGATGCGCAATTGCAAGCTTTAGAAACTTGGTGCGATCATCGCGCGTGGGAATTTTATTCGGTACCGTATGCACGTTTTGCTTTTAGAGGCGATGGCGTTAACGTGGTCGGATACAAAAGCGGCAAGCTTGTTGTACAAGGGGCAAAAACGGAAAGTTTTGTCAACTACGTTCTCGAAACAGAGATTACGCAAACGCCACAATTGGGCCTGGAGAGAGTACACCACCCTGAATGGTTTGTTGCGCATGCCGGCTTGGATGAAAGTGGCAAGGGGGATTTATTCGGTCCACTGGTTACCGCTTGCGTTATTGCAGACGAGTCGATGGTGGATTTTTGGATCAAAGCTGGGTTAAAAGAAAGCAAAAAAGTTGGCAGTGACGCCAATGTATTTAAAATGGAGCAACTCGTACGGCAAGCCAAAGGTGTCGTGATAGAAAGTTCCTTTACCAGCATGGAAAAATACAACGAATTGTATCAAAGATTTGGGAACTTAAATGAATTTTTAGCGTGGTTGCACGCGAAATCGCTCGAGGGGGCCTTGAAACAACGTTGGGTCAATGAGGGGTTACTAGATCAATTTTCCAAGCGGCCGCTCGTACAAAAATACTTTAAAAACACTCAATTTATCCTACACCAAAAAGTACGCGCTGAAGAGGATCCCGTCGTTGCAGCAGCCTCCATTATAGCCCGCGCCAATTACTTGCGACAATTAAAAAAGTTGAGTGAACAGGCCGGCATGCCTCTGATGAAAGGCGCCAGCCGTCAAGTGCAAGAAACGGCACGCAAACTTGTACAAAAGTTAGGGCAAAACTGCTTGGGCTCATTTGTCAAATTACACTTCAAGACGGTTGAATCACTGTAATGTCTGAATTAGATTTTACGCAATTACAAACCCTATTACTCAACAGAGGGATTGAGTTCCCACTGTACGTTTACGAATCGATTGACAGCACCAATTCAGAAGCCTTTCGCCGCTTAAGCGCATCGCCACAAAATTGTGTCATTGTTTTAAGTAAATTTCAAACGAACGGACGCGGGACCAAGGGACGACATTGGGAAGATAATCACCGGCAGCTGAGCCTCAGCATTGGATTCAAAGAATGCCTTCAACCGGAACAATTAGGCCTTTTACGCGTTCAATTCAACCAGGGGTTTTATCACAGATTAAAGCAATTATTCGACGCAAATTTTACGTTGAAGGCGCCCAACGATATTTTATTGTGTGGGAAAAAATTAAGCGGCCTTTTACTCGAGTCAAAAATTGAAAAAGGTAAAACAAGTGCCTGGGTGATGGGCTTCGGAATCAACGTCTACGGCGGGCATCGCGACTACTGGTCCAAAGAGGTTCAAAACTTGGCAATCGCCCTTGAAGAAGTGATTCGACAAGACATCGACATCAACGTACTCGCCGCCGAATTTATTCAAGAAACCTTCCAACAACATCCCATGCATTGAGCCCCTTACAAACCGAGGGCATCGCGGCCCGACAAATGGGCCAATTGTTTTTGAATCTCTTGTTGGAACTGCAATAAGTCTTCTTGAGAAGGTCTATAGCCGTGCGTCTGAGGCTTCAGCCCCAGGCGGCCCAATTCGTCCAGATGCCAATCCGCGTGCTGACCATCTGAAAAAGTGACGCTTCCATTCATAATTTTTCCAGGTCGCGTGACCGGATCGACCGTCACAGAGATGCCGTTCGCAACGACTTCGCCGGTGGGCTCCTCCACCGACTCCGATTCAACAGGCGCTTCCACTTTTTTCAAATCCGCCCCAAGATCATCCAACAAGAATCGCACTTCCATGTAAGTCAAGTGCCGGTTCAGTTGCCCGTTAATTTTATCCTGCAGTTCGCTCAAGTTGGCCGCGTTGCCGGCCCATTCGCGAATTTGTGCAATTTGTTCGTCCGTAAAATCCATGCTACTACTTTGTTAATAATTTTTGTTGTAAAAATTGAATGGTCCGCTTGGTCGTAGGTTCCTGTTGAATAGAATTTTCCACACTTTTGCAAGCGTGAATGACCGTCCCATGGTCACGTCCACCAAACGCGGCCCCGATTTCTTGCAGTGACATGGGCGTCAACAAACGGCACAGATACATGGCAACTTGCCTTGGAAAGGCAATGTTGGCAGGCCGCTTTTTCCCCAATATATCGCTCAAGGACACGTGATAAAACTCACAGATTTTTTTCTGAATGTCGTCCAAGGTCACCTGCGAAGCCAGCTCTTCCTGCAAAATATCTTCCAAAATTTTTTCGACATGCTCAATATCCAAGTTATTCACGTGCAACAAACGCTGATAACTCAAAATTCTGTTGAGGGCGCCCTCCATCCGACGCACGTTTTTGGTCACCCTTTCCGCCAAAAATTCTAACACAGAAGGGTCAAGAGCCAGGTGCATCGACTGCGCTTTCTTGGACAAAATGGCCACACGCGTTTCAAAATCCGGCGGTTGAATGTCGCAGACCAATCCCCATTGAAAGCGAGACACCAGACGGCTTTCTAACTTTGCGATCTCAGAAGCGGGACGATCACTGCACAAAAAAATCTGCTTCTGCGATTCGAACAACTCGTTGAATGTGTGAAAAAATTCTTCTTGTATGCGTTCCTTACCGGACAAAAAATGGATATCGTCGATCAACAACACGTCCGAGCCGCGATACTTTTTGCGAAATTTGGCCAATTGATTCTCCTGAATCGCGTAAATAAAATCATTGGTAAAGCGCTCTGTGGAAATGTAAACCACCTTGGCTGTCGGCTGCTGACGTAGGATGTGATGGCCCACGGCGTGCATCAAATGGGTCTTCCCCAAGCCTGTGTTCCCGTAAAGAAACAGCGGATTGTACGCTTTAGCAGGCGCATTGGCAATCGCAACGGCAGCCGCATGCGCCAATTGGCTTCCGGCACCTACGACAAAATTCTCAAACGTATTCTGCGGGTTTAACCCCTGGCCCGAGGAGAGATGGGCGCTCGCACCCACCGTTTTGATTTGCTTTGACAGCGATCTTGCAGCCAATTGCGGCGCCTCCTCCGTTTCCCGACTTTTAAACTCAACCGTGAGGGGAACCCCTGCAATCGCAAGCAACTTATTTTCTAAAACTTCCCGATAATTATTCTGCAACCACATGGCTGCAAAATCATTGCTGGTCTCCAATACCATCGTACCTTCAGGGGCATTTTCCAGACAGGCCAATGATTGAAACCAGGTGCTAAAAATATCTGCCGGATAAATCTTCTGCAATTCACCACGTAAACTTACCCACAACTCAGATACTGACAGCTTTGCTTGCATATTTATTCAAGAATTATTCACAAGGATACGGCACTCGACACAAGAGAGCAATACAACAATTTTACCTTTTGCGCAAAATCCATAATTTTTTTCTGTACAACAAATAAAAAATAATAATTTACTGATTATCAAAAAGAACAAGCAAAAGCCTCCCTCACCTCAAAAACATTCAAACGATTCATGATGAAAAGTGGAAATAAACCAATGACATTTTCACATAAATGGCAAGAGGAAGTTTTTCACAATTTATTAACACTCTGGTAAGCCCGCTTAAACACGTTGAAAGAAGCCCACCCGACAAGGCAATTAAGCTTCACTTTCGCCGCGATTTTGTTTCAATTTTGCATCCAGTTCGGCTGGCAATTCAAAATTTGTATTTTTTTTAGCAAACACGTTCAACTTTCGAGCCGACGGTAAAATTCGCGATTCAATAGAGCCCAACAATTGATTGTAACTGTCCACCGTTTTGCCTAAATTTTTACGCAAATCTTGCAGATAATTACTCAACGTGAGTAAACGTTCGTACAATTCATTGCCCACAACGCCAATTTCACGCACCTCTTCGACCATTTTATTTTGCCGCCAACCGTAGTAAATGGCCTTTAACAAGGCAATCAACGTGGTGGGTGTGGCGAACACAACATTGTAACGGCACGCGTACTCTATGAGCGTTTTGTCGAGTTCCAAGGCACGACTAAAAATCCATTCACCCGGGAAAAATAAGACAACAAAATCAATCGACTGATCCAAAAAGCTCGCGTACGACTTCGCCCCCAACTTTGAAATGAGGTCCCGAATGCGCTGACAGCAATTTTTCAACTCATTCGCCGCCAGGCTTTCTTCCTTGGCGTCCTGAGAAAGCGCCAAGAATTGATCCCACTGCGGCGTTTTAGCGTCTACAATAACGGTTCTGTTATTGGGCAAATGGATGACCATATCCGGCCGCAACAGGCTATTGGGGAGCGTGCATTGTACGTCAAAATCCACATATTCCAACATGCCAGCAATCTCCACAACACGGCGCAATTGCATTTCTCCCCAACGTCCGCGCGTACTCGAATTACACAGGGCACGTGATAAAATTTCCGTCTTGCTTTCCAAGCGCAACTGCATCTTATTGAGCATCTCCAAATGCTCTTTAAAGCTGGAGGCCGACTGCACTCGATTGTACTCCAAACGCTCTAATTTATCGGAAAAATCCTTCAAATTTTCCTTCAACGGGTCCAGGGTCTTTTCAAACACCAAATTTTGACCATTGAGGGCCTCTTTCGTTTCAACGGTGTACTTTTTAATCCCTTCCTCCGCAAGCTGCATAAAGCTACTCGCATTCTCTTTAAACAGCTCTAATGAAATTTGCTTAAATTGCCGACCTAAATACTCATTGAGGTGCTCCATCTGCAATTGCATCGATTGAACCTTCGATTTCTCCGCTTCACAGGCACTTTCCAAACGCACGTATTCCAACTGCATCGACTCGTACTTAGAGGCCTTGACGATACGCTCACGCAGGCACAAGTAAGCTAAGCCAAGCCCGAGTAACAATCCTAAAACAAATGTGACGATCATATCGTCGGAGAATTCATGGGTTGAACAATCGCATCCACGTACGCTTTTGAAGAAAATGGCTGCAAGTCATCGCAGCTTTCTCCCAAGCCTATAAAATAAACGGGCGTCTTTAATTGATCGTAAATGCCCACAACGGCTCCGCCTTTACTGCTGCCATCTAACTTGGTAACAATTAAGCCCGTCAAGCCCACGGCCTCGTTAAATAATTTTGCCTGCGTAATGGAATTTGTCCCCAAAGATCCGTCCATCACGAGCCACTTGTGGATGGCAAACGAGTCGTTGAATTTATTGACCACACGCACCATCTTTTTGAGCTCTTCCATTAAGTAAGACTTGTTGTGCAGGCGCCCGGCCGTATCTAAAATTACCCAGTCGCAATGACGATGTATCCCGGCCTGACAAGTGTCGTGCGCAACGGCAGCCGCATCCGCTCCGTAATGACTGCCGACACAATCAACGGCGATCTTTTCAGCCCACAATTTTAATTGCTGATCGGCGGCCGCACGAAATGTATCACAAGAGCCCAAAAGGACCCTTTGTTGATGAAGCTTTAAATAATGGGCAATTTTAGCCGCCGTCGTCGTCTTACCCGCACCATTAACACCCAACAAGAGGACCAATTGCGGCTTTTCAACGGGCAGCTGTAGAGCCCCGTCGGCGCCTTGTAGTAAGTCCTCCAACGCTTGACGAATAAGTGTCTCCAATTGCACCGATTTGCCTTGTGCCGAACGCACTTTGCCCATAATGCCCTCTACCACTTCTGGGCCGAAATCAGCCCCGTACAAATTGGCTTCTAACTGATCTAACTGCTCGGGTGGAACAGCGCCTTGACCGCTCAGCCGGTTCCACAATTTCTGCCGCGTTTTAACAAAACCGCTCTTAACTTTGTCCCAAAAGCCCAACATTAAATTCCATCCCTCTCTTTCGCCAGGCGGTCAAGCATGCCATTTATGAAACGCTTTGAATCTTCCGAAGAATAGCTCTTACTCAACTCAATCGCCTCGTTGATAACGACGGGCGTCGGTGTATTTCGACAGAATAATAACTCGTACAAAGCCAAGCGTAAAATCGCCAGATCCACCTTAGCAATGCGTTGAAAAGACCAATTTTTCGCGTGGTCACGAATGAGGTCGTCGATGTGTTCCTTGTAATTCACAACCCCTTGAAATGTTTGCAGAACAAAATCGGCCCCTAAAATATCCGCCCCAACTTCATCGCAACGTTCCTCGCAATAACGTTTAAACAGGGTCTCCACACTCAGCTCTGGCTGCATTTCCCACATGTACAAACACTCAACAACACACTGACGTTGTTGCCTACGACGCGTTTTTTTCTCACTGCTCTTTTTTACTTCGACGTCAGAATTCCCCTTTAATTCAACAAGTTCACTCTCCGTAATCTCCGTTTTCATGGTTTTTATCCTCTATGCAGCTATTTCATAAATTGATTGTCAAGAAATTTGCCAGCACTTTTGGTACTTTTACTTGTAAGGTCCTCCTGCCCAACAGACAAGTTTTTCTTAAAAATTTTTCTGCCATTTGATCAACTCCATCACTCGGCAATGATTTTTTCAGACCAAAAGATTGCTTTGCGGGTAAAATCATTTAATTGTACGATCTATGCTAAAATTAATCTACCTCGCGTGCTTAACATTACTCGCGTGCACCACAGAAGGACATGCAAAATTTTCAAAAATAGAAAAACATAAATTACAAATTAAAGCACTGCACAGTGAATATCGCAGTGAAGAAAGTTTTCACGGGATTATTGAAGCATTTAAACATCGCGAATCCACGGCAGGACGTCTCTTCGTACGATCTGATCCACAGCGCCGGGACGGACTCTACTTTGTCGTAAGCTTTCGAAGCGCCATTCGGCTCATCCCAGCCAACAGCAAAATCACCATCCATTTCATCACCGATTCAAACCCACATGAAGAATGTCACAGCTGGCAAATTCCCTCCACTCAGCGGCACTTTTCTAACACACTGTACTTAGGCCTTACCGATGGACGCAGCGCCGCCACAAAGGTCATCTGCTGGCAAGTGATTTTATCCGATGCCAACAACACTCCGTTAAGTGAACTGCACAGCTTCGCATGGGAAATGCCCGATGAGGCTCATTAATCCATGGACAATACGTCTTTCGCCGAAATATTACCGTGCATAGGGATTCGTCACAGCCTTATTTATCGCAATAGCCCCAAGCTTCAAATAGGATCCTTGGTAAAAATTCCCGTACGTGGGAAAACGTATCTCGGCCTCGTAAAGGCACTCGACGTCCAAGCCAACAAGAGCTGTTGGCAGTATCAAACGGTTGACGACGTCATCTACGACAAGCCCGTTGTCGGCCCGGATTTGATCGCACTGATGGAATGGTTCATTGCCTACTACGCTTGCACTTACACGAGCGCATTTGAAACTTTTTTGCCCAATTTTATACGCCAAGGGAAAATTCCAAGTCCTACTTACGGTCTGCGTGTCACGACCGTAGAAGCCTCATTCCGTAAAAACAGTTTCCAACAGCAACAAATTTACACTTGGATACAAGCTCATCCCAACATACCTTACGACGACTTTATAAAGCAGTTCCCTCGCAGTTCACAAACCCTTAATACGTTGATCAACAAACAATACGTCGATAAGGTCCCACTCACTGAAGCACCTGCGCGACATTCCGTCACCACACAAGCCATTCAACTCACCGACGAACAATCCAAGATCGTACAAAGCATTTCAAATGGCTTGAACGAGGGCTACAAAACACACGTCATACTGGGTGTCACCGGATCTGGCAAAACAGAAATTTACAACCAAGTCATTTTTAACGCCCAACAACGCGGTCTGCAGGCGCTTTACTTAGTCCCCGAGATCGCCCTCACCGAACAGGCCCTTGAAAAAATTTACGCGCGGTTGGGCAGCGATCGCATTCGAGTCGCCTTGTGGCACAGCAACTTGGACGACAAAGAACGCATGGCAACGTGGTGGAAAGTCTTAAACAACGAGATAGACGTTATTCTCGGGACACGTTCTGCTCTCTTCCTGCCCCTGCAACATTTGGGCCTCATCGTCGTGGATGAAGAGCACGAGCCTGCTTACAAACAAACGGATAATCCCCGCTACCACGGACGCGATTTGGCGGTCTACAGGGCTTTGCTCAACCGAGCCACTTGCCTATTGGGCTCCGCCACCCCATCCACAGAAACGTGGGCCAACGTACAAAACGGGAAATACCAGTTACACGAACTCACACAACGTCCCCATCGCTGCTGTTTACCTAAGGTACACGTTGTTGACATGTCGTACGAAAAACCAAATTTTGAAGGCTCTTTCATTTTATCCACCCTTCTGCAAGAAAAATTACGCGAGCGGCTTGATCGCAAGGAGCAAAGCATATTGTTTCTTAACCGACGCGGGTACGCACCGTATTTACGATGCTCAGAATGCAACCAACGCGTCACTTGCCCCTACTGCCACGCCAATTTAATTTACCACCAACAATCTCTCAAATGCCACTTATGCCACCACACACTCCCACTGCTAACCAAATGCAGTCACTGTGGGGGCAAATTGATTAAAAGTCGAGGCTTGGGCACACAACGCATCGAGGCCTATCTCCAAAAATTTTACCCACAAGCCCGCGTCCTACGCTTGGATACAGACGTCGCCGATCGCAGTGTCGACTGGTACACAGACATGCAAAATCACTGTTACGATATTTTAGTGGGCACCCAAATGATCGCCAAGGGACTTGATTTCCCCAACGTGACCCTGGTAGGACTCATACAGGCTGATGGGCAACTCAACATAAATGACTTCCGGGCTGCCGAACGCACCTTCCAACTCATCGTGCAGGCGAGTGGACGAGCCGGTCGATCGGAACAAGCGGGTGAGGTCATTTTACAGAGCTTTTCCCCACAGGCCAGCTGCATTCAATTCGGCATTAACGGGCAAGTTAAAGATTTTCTAAACGCCGAATGTCAACTGCGACGGCAGTATAATTATCCGCCCTACAGGCACTTGATTCGACAAATTTTGCGCAGTCGCTCCGAAGACAAACTGCGCTACACCTGCTCCCAATGGTCCTCCTTTTTGCAACAAAACCTGCGCGATACTCCCATTGAAATTTTAGGCCCCGCCATCCCAACGGTCGGCAAAATTAACAATTACTATCGTCAACATGCCCTCTTTTTCACAAGCAACGTCTTGCGCGATCTGGCCACGCTACTGCAGTTGCAAAAGCAATTTAAGTGGCCGCCCAACATCATTGACTTGTGGGACGTGGACCCCGTGGATTTCACCTGAAGACAGGTACATTCTTTGGCCCCCAACGTAAACTTTCATATGCTTGTCGAATCTCCAGCATATCCCCCAGCAATTAAACATTCTTATCGCGCTCTTGCATTTCCGTTTTCTTAAAAACTGCCCTCTCCATCGTTGGGTAGACTCTTCAAACAGATTTTTAAAAAATCTTTTCCCAAAACGAATTCCGTAAAAATATTGCCAGAATGGACCACCGCGTCAGGCCCCTATCTTCACGCTTAACTACTCCTCACTCAACATTGCCGGGAAGGACGCCCATCAATAAACACTCAAATCTCCACCCTCATGCTTATCATCATTAGAAATTAACACCCACTATTGCCTTCAAGCAACCGGGAATGTCCCCCTTCAGCCCTACCTCGCCCGATAGGCTCTGATAAAATCAACACAAGCACATTAATTGCCATTTCCATTCAGCGCTGGTACCGCAGCAGGCTTAATTCTGAACTAGTAAATGCAATTCTTTTCATCCATACGCTCAACTTGATTGATGTTGAAAAGATGGTTCGTGTTCTTATTTGTGTTTTTCTCATTATCCAACGAAGAAATATAACATGTAATGGGACAATTTTCATCAGTTAGGCCCTTCAGAATAAGTGCTTGTTTAAGGGAGGACAGAAAACCAACAGTTTGAAGTTCTTGTACGTCAAACTGAGGCTGAGAAAATAGGTAATTTGCAATGTATTGATGCATATTAAAATTAGTGTAACACAAGGGACACATATCCAATGTGATACAACCGTGAAATTCAATAGCTGTTACTTTATTCCCCTTTAAACATTCTGTAATTTCTTCAATCCAATTTTCATTATTTGTCAACCACGAGATAGCTTTGGCTTCTGCGTCGACGTTATAAAGGTTATAAAATACGTTAGGCATTTTTTGAACGGCAGATAATTCATCATTTATATCCTTCTGATTTGTTCTAATCCTATCCCAAGCTTCCTGTAGCTGATCCTCATACGTTTGCCTCAATTGAGCAATTTCTCCCATATCAATGGGTTTATTGTCCTTTAAATTTTGTAGCATAGTTATCATCTTCTTTCTCAAATCTTTATTGGGAGTTATAAGCCCCTCTAAGTGCTGAGATAAACTAGAGGAGCGCGTTTTTAATGTAGGGTTGCCATATATGCACTCCTTAAGAACAATGCTATCATTTAGCGCTTGCAAAAAATTTCTTGCTACCAATGGTTGCCATTCTATTTCATCCGACGTATTTTCTTCCTTATCTCGAAAGAATTGATTGTCACAAAAATTTTTCAGATGCTTTTTACTGTTCGAAATTTTATTTTCTTCAATAGAATGCTCTAAATTTTTCCCAGATATTGTTACACGAGAATAAAGTGTATAAAATAAACTAGCAGTGTAATTACTAAAATTATCTGTAAAAGGATACTTATTAAAACTTTTATATAAATTACCAAAGGTTTCAAATATTGTTATTAACTGTGTAATGCTTAGGTCAGAGCAACTATTGGTCAAAAAGTTTTTGTTAAGATCTTCTTTCTGAGGCAATTCGTAGCAATTCACTGCAACATTAAAAGGATAATAACAACATACCTCTTCAATCTCAAACTTAAATAAAAATGCAAAGTAACATGTAGGGTAATCCCCTCCATACATTTGATGGGTTACAACACCTGCAAGACGTTGATGTATCGTACTGACATTTGGATTTAATTTTTCAGAATTTGTTATCGTCTTTGTAAGAGGGAATGAACAACCAATACTAACTCACAAGCTATGAATGTAGTAAAAACTATAAAAAGGAAACAACTTTTTCTTGACATAAGGACTATGTCTTAAATAAAGTAAAATTGGGGCAATGGAAGTCAATATGAAAATATTTCTAAAGAAAGTTTTCGAACTGAGCTTAATACTTGGTTCCTTCGTATGCATGGCTCGCATAACAAATGCACAATCTAAGATAGTTGCTCAGGCACAAGAGATAATCGACAAGCACGAAATGTTAAGTTGGATAAATCTCAAAGGCATTCAAAATAATTTATGTGAAAATTTTTCTGAAGCAGCCAATCAAGTTCGCGACATCTATGGGAAAATTGGGAACATGAGGTGGCTTGGTCTTGATAAACAATATATAAGGACATTACGGTACGCCCTTCTAATTACTGCATGGGACATCTTAAAAAAACAAACAAATGAGAATAAGCCCACAGCAGTAAATGAGCTAGAACGTACATTATATTATTTGGGTGCCATTATTGTAGAAAATTATGGCCCATTAAATGAAGAAGAATGTAACGAAGAAGAAGAGATCAAAGAGGAAGTGGATGGCTGGCGATTGATAGATTTGGTAAAAGAACCTGTATCAAATCCCGAAGACTCTGATAATAAGTAAATAGTAATCCTATTGTCATAAGCGTCAATTTTCTCAATAAGCCAAGTTATATAACTTGGCTTATTTTATTTGTTGAGAGAACAAATCGCTTAGAGGCGTTTTACCCGTGTACATTTTGAAGAAGGGGTGAGAGCCCAGGTAAAAGAGGCACGAACATCATGCAGGATCCCCTGTAATATTTTGGCGAGGAGAAGAATGACACAAAAAATTCACTAATTTTTAATGCAATAGAGATTATGTCGGCAAGTTCATGCCAATTGGACGATTGCTCAAAAAATTACTTATCCAGCCATTACAAATTTACTGGTGCAACAAACGCTATTTACCAAGATTGAGACGGCTATCCTCAATGGCCGTGTTGTCGCCGCATTTTAAAAAAAGTCGTCAACAGTCTTTCACAAGCCCCGTTAAGGTCATTCAAGCTCACATCCACGTGGTGGTAGAGCCCCAAGGCATTAAAATGCAGGCATCCGCCTAGACATCCCTGACGACGGTCATAGGCCCCAAGTACAACTCGTGGGATTCGAGCCTTAAAAATGGCCCCACTGCACATCGGACAAGGCTCTTTCGTCACATAGATGGTGACATCCGTAAGACGCCAATCCCCCCTTTGCCGGGCCAAACGCCTAATAAGTTGGATTTCTGCGTGCGCACAAGGATCACGTTGACGCTCAACCTGATTATAAGCTCGACCCACAATACGATTGTTCACGACAGCCACCGCCCCAATGGGGATTTCACCGAGCCACCACGCTCTTATAGCCTCATTGTAGGCGCATTGCATGTAATAAATCGGCCGATCTTCCAAGGCAGACGGCACAGATTCAGCAAAAGGGGCAAAGGGGCAAAATGGAGTAAAAACCATTATTTATATTGTCTTACGGCACAAATGTTATTACAATTTGCAGAAAAGGGAAGTATTTAATAAGTTGTAATAATATGCTTAGACGTTGGCTAAAAATTCTTATTCCGTTTTTCATTTTGCCCCTGTTGTGGCAGTATGCCATGCATTACAAATGGGCGCAAAATTTGGAAAATCTTACCCTAAATTTTAGATATTGGTTAAGGGGAAATCTTGACGAAGCAACGATTGAGCAAAAAACAAATAAGAAATTACCCCATATTATTTATGTTAATGCAGACAACGCGTCTATTAATTTCATGGGCGAGGCGCCTATCCCATTAAGCTTTTACGCCAAAGCCATCTTTGCCTTAACCAACCTAGCCAAACCCAAAGTATTAATTTCAGACATTTCTTTTTTCGAAAAACAATATTCCAGCTTAGTCGACCTCAATCGTGTACAACATGACGAAAATGTATGTCGTCACTACTTTGAACGAAGTCCAAATGTCATACTGGGAGCTTGGTACAATACCTACGGCGACGCTCAAAAAATATTCTTTCAAAATGAACACCCCTTGCCGTTACTTTACCTGGGATTTAACAATTTTTCTCTGATAAAAAATCCCATCTACCCTTCCATAAACATAACGGGAAAAAATCCTCACGTGGGGATTGTCAATTGTGATATTTCTGCCGACGAAGGGCAAACGACACGATGGGTTCCGCTTTATACACGGACCAAGGATCACATTTATTACGCCTTGGGGCTCGAGGCCCTCATACATACGTTGGATGTGCAACACGATCTTATCGACATCTACGGCGATGATTCAGAAGATGAAAAATACGAAAATAAATTTATAATTATTTTCTTAAGATCTGATGGCCAAATCATTAAAAAAATTCCACTCTATAAACGGCAACTCATGGAAATCAACTGGTTTTCATCTTGGTCTAGCACAAAGGACACAAAAGTTAGTCTCATGAATGTGCTAAAAAATTACGATATTCTGCAATCATCCAACGCTTCAAAGGAAGAAAAAGCAGGCGCTGCAGACTTTTTTGCCCAATTCAACGATGCCGTCATTTGCCTAGGAGACAGCTATGAATCCTCCAGTTCATTGATCAAAACTCCCGTCGATACGCAGGCTGTCCCTTCCATCACAGCACACGCGAATTTGCTTAAGACGATGGCCTCAGAGTGTTACATTACTCGACTCTCTTGGGGCACGGAATTCATGATCGTCTTCTTATTAAATTTCTTTGTCGCCAGCTTAACGTTGTACAGCGACTTTTTTAGACGGCTGGGGAATCTTCTCGTCTGTTTGGTTGTATTCTATTTTGTGCTAACACTTTACTTATTCGGTGTATTTAACCCGACGATCCACTTGGCACTTCCCGTCGTTGCACCTTTAGGCTGCATATTGACCTTCCTCATCTTCGGGACCCTGTATCAGATGGTTATTGAGAGGAAGCAACGCCTGCGTATTAAGCACATTTTCGGGACGTATCTGTCTCCAGAAATTGTCACAGACATGCTTGAAAATCAAAAAGATCCACAATTAGGAGGCGTTGAAAAAAATATCACGGCATTCTTCAGTGACATTCAAAACTTTTCAACTTTTTCCGAGCTCTTGCCCCCTAAGACATTAGTTCGATTAATGAACGAATACTTAACGGCCGTCACAAAAATCATAAAAGAAGAAGGAGGAACTTTAGACAAATACATTGGGGATGCCGTTGTCGCCATGTTTGGAGCTCCCTATGATTTAAATAATCACCCCTTGCAGGCTTGTATTGCCGCCTGTCGTATTCAAGAAAAGCAAGAGTGGTTAAGGAATAAATGGCGTGAAGACCGAGACATCACGTGGCCACGAGAAATTCTAAGTATGCGCACTCGCATTGGGCTTAACAGTGGGCTCGCGACGGTTGGAAACATGGGATCGAGCACACGCTTCAATTTTACGATGATGGGTGATACGGTCAATGTAGCGGCACGCTGTGAATCAGGTGCCAAAACATTTGGCGTTTACACACTTGTTGCAGAAGACACCTATAAAACCATCGTCACCGATAGTGACCTCATTGTATTTCGTTTTATCGATCGCATTGTCGTCAAGGGACGCCAACATCCCCTCGGTGTATACGAACTTGTCGGCATGAAACAACAGCTGAAAAGCAGCACATTTGAATGCATTGATGTTTTCGAAAAAGGCATTCAAAAATATCTGCAACAGGATTGGATAGGCGCCATAAAACTCTTCGAAGCGTCGTCCTTATTGGAACCCTTACAGCCGGGACGCGACCCTGGTGTATTTCTCAATCCATCCATGTTGTACAAACAACGATGTGCGTACATGCAGATGAATCCGCCTAAAAACTGGGATGGTGTATTCGTAATGCACACCAAGTAATATGGCAAATGAAACATTATTTCAACGCTTCGTAAAGCAAACGGATCTCGTTTTTACCTTTGCCCTGTTTGGCATTATCTTGTTACTGATCTTGCCAATTCCTTCCGGGCTCATGGATTTGCTACTTGCGTTAAATATTGGCATCTCACTTCTAATTTTACTCATTATCATTTACTTAAAGGATCCGTCCGAATTCACGATTTTCCCGAC
The DNA here is from genome assembly GCA_902495005.1 of uncultured Verrucomicrobiota bacterium. Classification (GTDB taxonomy): domain Bacteria; phylum Verrucomicrobiota; class Verrucomicrobiia; order Opitutales; family UBA9783; genus CABUVL01. Next base: position 28,244 of record CABUVL010000001.1, read on the forward strand.
CCTACTATTAACGGTCACTTTATTCCGCCTGGGTCTCAACATCGCTTCCACCCGACTGATTTTACTCGAGGGCTACGCGGGCAACGTCATTGACTCCTTTGGAAATTTCGTTGTACGAGGAAATTACGTCGTAGGCGGCGTTGTCTTCCTTATCCTGATTGTTGTAAACTTCGTAGTTATCACCAAAGGTGCCGGCCGTATCGCAGAGGTCGCTGCCCGATTTACCTTAGACGCCATGCCGGGGAAGCAGATGGCCATTGACGCAGAATTGAATTCCGGGCTTATTGACGAAGCCAAGGCAACGCAACGACGGCAAAAAATTCAAAAAGAAGCGGACTTCTACGGCGCAATGGATGGAGCCAGTAAATTCGTCCGCGGGGATGCCATCGCCGGCCTGCTCATTACTTTTATCAATGTTGTGGGTGGAATTACCATCGGGATTCTGCAAAAACATATCCCGCTCATGCAGGCACTTCAACAGTACACCTTGCTCTCCATTGGCGACGGTATTGTTTCGCAAGTACCGGCACTGATCGTATCGGTCGGCGCGGGCATGTTGATCACCAGGACCGGCGAATCCTCCAATTTAAGCGAACACCTTGAAAAACAATTACTATTTTCAACCAAAGCCATATACATTGTATCGGTCATGATGGCCCTATTCGCAATAATGCCGGGAATGCCATTTATACCGTTTATCAGCTTATCCATTGCACTCATTCTACTGGCCCACAACTTAAAACTTTCGCATGGGACCGAACCGTCTGCTTTTGAACAAGCCTTAGACAGTAAATCACTTGAGGCAAAGCCCACCGAAAACAACACCACCGATGCCAACGAGATTTTATTTGATTACGACATCCTTAGCATTGAACTTGGCCACAGCTTAATTCCGTTCATGGAAAAATCTTTAGATAACGATTTACCGAGCCGCGTCTCAGAAATACGGAAAAAGTTATCGCACGAACTCGGATTTTTCATCCCAAGCATCACGATTAAGGATAACTTTACACTCGAGGGGACAGAATATCGTTTTTTACTCCGTGACAAGGTGTTGGCCTCATCGACGCTTGAACCCACCCAATGGTTGGCCATGAGTGGCTCCGATGCGAGTGAATTGCCAAGCTTAAAAGGAAAGGCCACTAAAGAACCCGTCTTCGGGTTGCCGGCCTGGTGGATTGATGCCACAGAAAAAGAACGTGCTGAAAGCGCTGGGTACGTCATTGTCAACGCCATATCAATTCTCATCACGCACCTTTCGGAAGTTCTTAAAAAAAATGCATATCTACTCCTCGGCCGGGAAGATACACAAAAATTAATCGACAACGTAAAAAATAAGAATCCAACCCTCGTGAGTGAATTGTTCCCCGATCTCGTCAACGTTGGACTGGTTCAACGTGTTTTGCAGAACCTTCTAAAGGAGGGCATTAGCTTAAAAAATTTGCCTCTGATTTTAGAGGCCATTGGGGATTGTGCGAGCGTCACCAAGCATCCCGATGATCTATCGGAGCAAGCTCGTCGGCGCTTGGGCATGTATTTTGTTGAAGATTTTGTGCAAGATCACTTCTTATCGGCCATCATCCTGGATCCCGAATTGGAACACAAACTCATCAGTCAGGTCAAACGCACTCAGTTTGAAATAGGGCTCATGATGGAACCCTCCATGACACAAGAGATCCTCCGCCAATTAACACCGCTCGTCAAGCACATGACCGAACAGTCGATGGACCCCATCGTGTTAACTTCAGCCGAATTGCGATTGGCATTTAAGCGCTTCTTTGAACCCACTCTGCCCAACTTAACAGTCCTTTCTTACCAAGAGCTACCCAACGACATTCAAATTAAAAACTACGGCTTGATCTCAGGCGGAGCATAAGCGCCACCAGGGCCAAAAGTTCATTCTAAATGCGAGAAAGTGCCATTTAAAAATAAATTGATTATCAATAAAATAATAAAAACTTAATCTTGCAGCCACATAGAGCTTGTTAGACTATTGTTGCGAGGGACAAGTCACACGTGCCATGCAATCGGGAACTCGTAAAAACAACGGGGATTAAACCTGATCTTGCTTTTATTGACCCGGTATTAAGAACTCGGATAAATAAAAACTCCATTGATCCCCCAGGAAATTACCCATACTTAGGCAACCAATGAGCTCATTCACAAACAATATTCAAATTTGATCGTTCCACAGGCCAAAGGCCGCCTAAAAATCAATCAATTGATGATGAACAATGAAGTATCGTTTTCTCTTACACATTCGTTAAAAACAAATCTAATGGCTTGTGTTTTTGTAACGATCCGGTAGCATTTATGAGCTATGGAAAGTATCAGCATTACTCTGCTCATTATAGCTGCTTTATTACTAGTATTATTGGCCATCATTTTCTCATTTTTCAATGTTTGGTTACGGGCGCTGTTGGCGGGCGCTTACGTCAGCATTCCCAATTTAATTGCCATGAGGCTGCGTAAGGTCCCCTATGGGTTAATCGTGGATTGCAGAATCACTGCGGCCAAGGCGGGCATCGATCTAAGCACGGACGAATTGGAAGCTCACTACCTGGCGGAAGGAAACTTACTGCAAACGGTGCAAGCGCTCATAGCCGCTGAAAAAGCGGGAATTGAGTTGACCTTTGCCCGTGCCTGCGCCATCGATCTTGCCACGAAAGGAACGGGGAAAACCGTCATTGAAGCGGTTCACACGTCGGTCAACCCTAAAGTCATCGATTGCCCCAAGTCCGTACAAGAAAAATCAACCATCGACGGCGTGGCAAAAGATGGCATTCAAGTCAAAGTACGGGCACGCGTCACGGTTCGCAGCAACTTAGATCGTTTTGTAGGGGGTGCACAAGAAGACACCATTATCGCCCGTGTGGGCGAAGGTATTGTGGCCACCATCGGAGCCGCCGAAACGTACAAGCAGGTCCTAGAAAATCCAGATCAAATTTCAAAAGTTGTGCTCAATCGCGGCTTGGATGTGGGAACCGCGTACGAAATTTTGTCCATCGACATTGCCGACATCGACATTGGAGATAACGTAGGGGCCAAGTTACAGGTTTCCCAAGCGGATGCCAACAAGAATATGGCCCAAGCTCAAGCCGAAATTCGTCGTGCCAGCGCTGTCGCCCTCGAACAAGAAATGAAAGCACGCGTTGAGGAAATGCACGCCAAAGTTGTGGAGGCTCAAGCCGCAATCCCGCTCGCCTTGTCCGAAGCGTTACGAAAGGGCCACATGGGCGTCATGGATTATTATCGCCTGGAAAACGTAAAGGCCGATACGACCATGCGTGAGCGCTTGGCGAAAGATGCCGATATCAACGGAGAACCTCACAACGCGTAATGGACTTCGAAGACCTCATTTACGTCATCATCTTTTTAGCGATCAGCCTCATATCGACTCCAAAGAAAAAATCCAAACCCGTGCCGGATTCGTCCGGCATTGATCCGGTCGAAGAGGCACGCAAAAAAATCGCCGCCTTGAAACGTAAGCACCAGGAGCAAACGCACGCCTCTGCCAAGCCCACAATTAAGCTTAAACAAGCGCCTCAATTTTCAGCCAGTAAGCCCGTACCGGCTCCGACAAACTTCGTCGCGAGCACTTCCACGGTACACGACAGACCAAAAGTCTGCATGCCGGCTAAACCATCCGTGCAATCCTCTCGTACGGCCAGAAAAAGCCCCTTACGTCAATGGATCGTCGGCCAAATCGTCCTGGAACGTAAATTTAATCAACATTTTTAGTCCCTTTTCACCACGAAGGGACGTTAATAAAGGTAGACCAAATTATCCCACGCTTAAACGCGTAAATGATAAATAATGTCATCTACGCTGCCACATTAAACATTGTATATTTAAGTGAAACATGCAGACCCATAAAAAACGTTCGCACATAGGTTGTTCGTTATCAACAAAATTGACGTTAAAAAATATATACCTTCTTTCAAAATGCCCAATCATTCATTGCACACGGCCTGAAGGTACCCATAAGCCCGGCAACCAGTTCCTTAAGATAACTTTTCTTTTTCTGATACTTTGCCTCCACAAGTATTCTTCTGAGATTCCATCACAATACGTACCTTCGACGTTCAATTACAACCTATTACAAACTCTTACGGGACTCAATGATAATCCACGTTACCTCCCTGGCATTTCGGACAATAACAGCTGCTTCGGCCACCAATCGTTATTTTTTCAATTATCGTCTGACAATAAACGCAGTGCTGCCCTGACCGAGCATAAATTTTCAAATACGGTGTGTTACGATACTTTTTACCCTTTCCTCGTAAGTATTCTTCTGCTGTCATGCCGTTGACATCGATTGCCCATAGGATAATTTCGGGAATTCGCTCTGCTAACCTGCACCAATCGGAATCCTTGAGAATATCACATGGCGTCCCTGGATAAATTGCAGCCGCAAACAGGATTTCATCAGAATAAATGTTACCGATACCTGCTACAACCGACTGATCGAGAAGCATCTCTTTTATCGACCTTTTCCTTTTTCCAAGTTGCGATTTCAAATATTCTGCGCTTAATGCAGGGTCTATCGGTTCTAATCCCAGTTTCGTTTGTCCACTAAGTGTGTCTTTCTCATGAACTTTGAAATACCAAAATCGTCCAAAGCGACGTACATCAACATAGCGAAGCTGACAACCATCTGACAATGAAAGTACCAGATGAGTGTGTTTCTCTATCGGTTCATTCTTTGTCATAACAAGTAATTGTCCCGTCATGCGTAGATGAATGGAAAGACAATCCCCACTTTTAAAGTGGATGTTGAGGAACTTCCCTCGTCTACTCATGCCAGTAATCGTCTGGCATTTCAGACCTTCCGCAAATATGTTAACAACAGGGTAAGCAATAACCTGAGCATTATCTATTTCGACGGTTTCAATCGTTTTTCCTACAAGCTGTGGAGCAATGATTCGTCGAATTGTTTCAACCTCCGGCAATTCAGGCATTTTTACCGATTCCTTTCTCTGCTGATTTTCTTATTCCCCCATGATAAAAGAAATTCACGACGGTGGATACATTACTTTTCATCCTATCATTATCACGCACACCTTGTAAACACGAGTTTCAGCTGATTAATGTCCAACGCGAGGCGCCCAAATCATCCATTTCTCTACCTTTTTATAAAGAACTAAGGCTCTGCTTTTGAACAAGTTGTTGGTACAAGGTGCAATTCCCCATGAGATCATTGTGCGTGCCCTGGTTGACCAAATGACCTTGATCAATGACGTAAATGCAATCGGCATTCTGTATGGTACTCAATTTGTGAGCAATACTGATGACGGTCTTTCCCTCAATTAAGCGTTCCATTGCCTTATGAATGTAGAATTCACTCTCCGCATCTAAGGCCGACGTGGCTTCGTCCAAAATGAGAACAGGCGCATTTTTCAAGAACGCGCGGGCAATGGCCAAACGTTGTCGTTGCCCCACTGAAAAACGATTGCCATTTTCACCCACGAGGACATCGTACCCGCCGGCGGCCAAAATAAATTCATGTGCAAAAGCCGCCTTTGCAGCTTCCACAAGTTGCTTTTCATCCGCCTCCGGGCATGCGACTCGCAGGTTGTCGGCAATGCTGGCATTAAATAAGACGGGGCTTTGTGGTACGTACGACAATTGCCGACGTAAGGAAATTAAAGACCACTGACGAAGGTCTTCTCCGTCGAGCACAATTTGTCCACTCGTCACGTCGTACAAGCGAGGCAGCAAGCGAATCAATGTCGATTTCCCAGCTCCACTCGGGCCCACGATAGCGTGCACGCGACCCGCAGAAAATTGAAGATTTAAATCGTGTAAGACAGCGGTTTGTGCCCGCGTGTTCTTGTACGCAAAGCCAACCGCCTTAAAAACGAATTCGCCCTTAATGGTGGCCACATGTGCGTTATGCGCCGGTGATTGAATTTCGATGGGGGTTTCTAAGATCTCCACAATACGCTCTAACGCACCCGTCGAACGGTGAATTTGGCCCAAGGTATTGCTGATTTTCTTTATCGGATCGAATGCGAAATACAAAGCTGTTCCCATAGCACTGAACACGGAAAACGGAATGTGCCGATAGTAAGCGTAAATAAAAATGACGGCAATGATCCCCGCCGTTACAATTTCCATCATGGGCTGCTGCATTTTTTGCCATTGCACAACCGTTTGAATGCGTTCCGATAACACTGACATTACGCGTTTTGACTTTGACCGCGCGAAATCTTCAAGTAAAAATGTCCTAATTTCTTGAACAGCCCGCAAATTTTCAACAACACATTCGGTCACGTCTGCTTCGGCTTGCTGCATCAAGCGGCTGTTGTCCTTAACCCGGCAGCGTAGCAATTTGACGGGGATAAAACAAATCGGCAATGCGAATGCAAAAATCAACAACAGGACCATGTCGCAGCTCTTAACCGACAGATAAATCAGTCCGATAAACGCGGCCACCACCTGTAAAGGCTGTTTAAAAAATTCGGACGCGATTTCCGATAACACGTCCTGCAGGGTCTTAGGATCATTGATGACACGATTGACCAAATCGCCTGAACTTTTTCTGGAGAAAAAGTCCAAGGGCAGTTGTTGTAATTTTGCAAAAATATCCGACCGTAACTGCAATAAAATTTCTAATCCGAAACGATTCATCCAATACGTATTTAAATAGCCGAACACCCCACGCACAAAAAATCCGAGTGGGACCAACGCGGCAATCCATAAAATTTGACTCAATCTGTAGGACTTATCGGGATTTTCAAAAATTTGCCTAAAAACCTTTTCGAAAATAACCGGCAGGCCCAATCCACTCATCAGTCCGTAAATCATCCCACACAACAATGCAATTGCGAATAGCCACTTGTGTGTCGATAAATATTTCCTACTTAAATGCCACAGGGAATTTTTCATTGTTTTCTTTGTATAATAATTTTTGAGCGAGAACAAGTTCCTTTTTTATCACACACGTTTGAATGCAGATTCCGTCGTTTGCAACTCTTTAAAGGAACCCACAGGCCCGTTGTCAACACTTCCTCTACTGCATTTTCAAGCCATTAATGCCCACAGTGCAATTCACTCGTACACTTCAATAACACGAATAAACGTTGCACCGTAATTTTATGCTTTTGTGGGCAATTTTGCGAAAATTGACTCTACAAATAACTTGCCAAAATTCCATTTTTTGACCGGAATGATGAAATCATGGCTTGTTCATTACCCACAGTCCTCTTATTTGGTCAAACCAATGTCGGGAAGAGTACACTATTCAATCGGCTGACACAGAGTCGTAAGGCCGTTGTACACAACACTCCGGGCGTCACTCGTGATATTTTAACCACCATTGTGGACCAAAAATTCCAACTCCTGGACAGTGGAGGACTCGGCAGTATGAATGACCCATTTTCGGGCTTGGTCGAAGGTCAAGTTGAACAAATGCTGAAAACCGTCGATGTGATCGTTTGGGTTTTAAGCGGCAAACAAGCTTTAAACGCCCGTGACTTCCAAATTTCAAAATCATTGCGCAAGCTCAACAAGCCAACCTTATTGGTTGTAAACAAGATAGATGCCGAAAAAGATGAGATCAATTTGTTCTCTTATTATTCGCTCGGCTGGGACATCGTCCTTCCCGTCTCAGCAGAACACGGGCTCAACATTTCCACCTTGCGGGAAGCCATCCTGAGTGCGCTTCCAAGCAAAGAGGATGCTCATTTGCCACAAGCCCCCAAGGTTCAATTTGCCATTATCGGTCGGCCCAACGTGGGCAAGTCATCAATTACAAACGCCTTGCTCAAAGAAAATCGCGTCTTGGTCAGTGACATTGCGGGCACGACGCGCGACGCCGTCACATGCCCATTTTCATGGCAATTCAAAAATGGCGCTTGCGAGGAATTCCTCTTGGTGGACACGGCCGGGATTCGAAAAAATATAACAGACCCGCTCGAGTATTATGCCTACGTGCGGACGGAAAAAACGCTCAATACGGTTGACCTTGCCGTCATCGTACTCGATTTATTTGAAGGCCCTACCAATATTGATAAGAACCTAATCAATTACGTACAAGAACTCGGGAAAGGCTACATTCTGGTGGTCAACAAGTGGGACATTGCGCGGCAAACGATAAAAGAGCATCATGAAGACCCCGTCGCATTTCAACAAAACTTTTTACAACGTCTTCAACAATTATGCCCCTTCTGCCACGCGCCCATTCTCTTTGTTTCGGCGAAAACAGGCGAGGGCTTGGACAAGTTGTTGACCAAAATCCTCAAGTTGCAAAAAAACCTTTGCAGCACTTTACCCACGGGCCCCCTCAACCGATTGCTGCAAAAAATAACCACACAAACCCCGCCCGCCTCACATCACGGCAAACATTTCAAAATTTATTACGCCCTGCAGGTCAAAAGCAATCCGCTCACATTGCAAGTTTTCTGCAACAAGTTAAAGTGGATGCCGAACACGTACCAGAAATTTTTAGAGAACAAGCTGCGGGACACCTACGAGTTAGCCGGCTGTCCGATCGTTTGGAAATGGGTTGAAAAGACGGCATCTGCCGCAAACACGCTTCCATCGCTGTCAGAATAATACAATGGATAAAATTAAAAGTATCTTTTTCGCGGCCTCTGAAATCGCAATTCCCTGTTTGGAACAGTTAATTGCCATCGAACAAAATCAGCTCGTGGGAATCGTCACACAACCGGGACGTGCCAAAGGTCGCGGGCAAAAGTACAGCTTGAATCCGATTGCCGAGTGGGCTGAACGCCATCACATTCCTTACTTCCCTGCCCAGACGATGGATGACGAAGCGTATGCGTGGCTGCAGAACAAACAAGCGGATTTAATGTTTGTTATGTCGTTCGGACGTATTTTGAAGCGGCGTTTTTTAGATTTGGCAGCTCTCGGCATGTGGAACTTTCACACCTCCCTGCTGCCCAAATATCGGGGGGCCTCCCCCATTCAAACGTGTTTGTACGAAGGCGAAGCTTACACGGGCGTGACATTGATGAAAATGGTGGAAGCGCTGGATGCGGGACCTTGGATCGATCAGGCTCAACTAGCGATTGATAAGCGGGACACGGCAGCATCGTTAACGGTAAAGTTGGCAGATTTGACTGCCGACGTGCTTAAAAAAAATTTCGACGCGCTCGTACACGGGCGGTATCAATTGCACACGCAAGATGAAGGGGCAGTCACGTTAACGCACAAGTTTTGCAAGGCGGATGGCTTGTTAGACTTCAACGCAGCTGCCGATCAATTAGAACGCAGGATAAGAGCCTTTAATCCGTGGCCGGGAACGTTCTTTCAAATAGACGACGTATGTATTAAGGTGCATGCAGCTCACGTCGCGGACGGCGCAAGTGACGAAACGCCGGGCACACTCTTGTTGGGTGAGAATGGGCATGCGCTTGGCGTTAAATGTTCAAAAGGCATTCTAATGATTGACCAGCTACAATACCCCGGCGGCAAGATTTTGGACGCGAAAACGTTTCTAAATGGCCACCGAAAGCTTTTTTCGGGTCAACTGCACTAGAAATAACGTGGGCCTAATGACAGAATTGATTGACAACGAAGGCTGAATGCGATTGGATAAGCAGCATGGATGAGCACATGAATGGCCAGGCAATTTCGTCGGGATCGCGCGTAAAAATCCTGGCATTGGGGGGCGCGGGCTGTCGGGTTTTGAGCCATTTTTTTGCCGTTTCGCAACTACCTGCATCGCTTTGTTTGGCCGTCGACACTGATCTGTGTTGCTTGGAAAGCTTAGAGAAACTATTGCCAAAGTTCTGCTTGGGGAAAAATGTATTTCGCGGGCTCAGTTCGGGGGGAGACGAATCGCTCGTCAAGCAAGCGTTCGACAAAGATGCCGCCGCGTTAAGTGATTTTTGTCAAAAAGCAGACGTGCTCATTATACTGCTTGGATTGGGAGGTGGAACGGGGAATGGCGCCGCATTGGGACTCATTAAGTTGGCCTTACAGAGCGGAGCCTTCGTGATTGTCATTCCCATACTTCCTTTTTCTTTTGAAGGGCAAACAAAAGGTGTGCGAGCACAAGGGGCGTTAAAAGCCATCAAACTGATGGCAGATTTAGTGATCCCGTTTTACAACGACGTACTATTTCAATCGTTGACAGAGACGGCAACCGTCAAAGAGGCATTTAACGATGGAAATCGATGGTTGTCTCAACTCAATTCAATGTTAGTTAATTACTTAAGTAACGACAAATCAGCGGCTCTAAACGGCACCCTCAACACATTTGTCCAGCATTTTTCCGACAAGCCCGACCATATTTTTTGGGGGCTTGGATCGCACGAGCAAGGCGACATTGGCCAAGCGCTCAAGTCCGTCTTTGAAGGCCCATTTTGGCATCCCAACACAAACGACATGCCGATTAAGCGCGTATTTATCTTTTCCCAATTGGGATCACAGATTTCCCTGGTGGGGTTAAAAAATCTGAATTACGAAATTCAATGTTACTTGGGGACCCCGGACATACAAATTTTAAGCGCGTACAAAGAGTTAGAAACAGAGCCAACGCACGTTCACATTTTCGTATTAGGGTCTCATTACGAGAAGAATTTATCCGCCATTCGGTACCGTAAAAACGGCATGTCAGCGGCGCAGGGGCAGCAAATACAGTTTGATTTTGAAGCTGCCGGCCAGGAAGCCTACTGGGATACGCCGACGTACCTGCGGCTGGGATTGAAGTTAGAGTAAAGTACCCCCATAGAAACAATAAAGAAGAAGCAGTAAGTTTCACCAACGCACTACTCCGATTGATAAAATAAAACTTCAAGAAAATACAGCTGCCCCTTAAATTAACGTTGGGCCCCGCCCCTATGTTCTGTCTATACAGCGGCACCCCCATAACACCGGGCCCTTTAAAAACTAAAAATTACAGGCCCTTGGGATAGCGGAAATTGGTGGCAAGAGGCGGAATCGAACCGCCGACACAAGGATTTTCAGTCCTCTGCTCTACCGACTGAGCTATCTCGCCTAACCCAATAACAACACAACACATAAAAACATTTGTTAAGTCAATGTTGTTTTTAATAAATTAGCGTACGCGATGAAAAATGTTCAAGCACGACATGGTTTTTAATCGCCCAACGCACTTTCATCGATCTCCAACAAGACAGGCGCGTGGTCCGAGCCGTACACCTCCGTTAATATCGTGCACTGACGCACGTAAGGGACAAGCGGCTTGGAAATTAGGAAGTAATCAATACGCCACCCTATATTGCGAGCGCGTGAATTCGTTCTGACGGACCACCACGTGTATTGTCCGGGGACATCTGGGTGCAAATACCTAAAAATGTCCACCAAGCCCGTCTTTAGATGCTGGCCAAACGAATAACGTTCTTCATCCGTAAAACCGGCGTTAAAGTGATTGGTATCCGGATTGGCCAAATCAATCGGATGGTGAGCGACATTGAAATCACCACACACAATCACATTCTTTTTGGCCTGTAAGTCGCTTAAAAACTGCCGAAATTTGCTGTCCCAAATCTGCGTTCTGTACGCCAGACGCCTCAATTCCGTTTGTGAATTCGGCACATACACGTTGATTAAATAACAATTTTTAAATTCCGTCAGTAAAATGCGACCTTCCGGGTGTTGCGCATCCACGTCAATACAACGCACATCGACAACCGGATGTTGCAAAAAGGTCGCCGTCCCCGAATACCCTTTCTTTTGTTCGCTATGATTAAAATACGTGTATTTATAAAAGGGAATCTCCGGGCATACAAGCGCGTACGTCTTTGTTTCTTGAAGGCAGAGAATATCTGGACGATACGCTTCTACAAACGAGTTAAAGTTTTTTTTCATCAAGGCCCTCAACCCGTTTACATTCCAAGTTATAATTTTTAAGGACATGACACGATCTTTTAGCAAAAAATCCCCCTTGTAAAACGCAATTGTGCGCATTTTTCTTCGGTCCACATTCACAATAGGCTTGCCTCCGTTGTGCTTATGCTATTGCTTAAAAAGGGGTCAGCGTATATGCTTAAATATGATTTAATTGATAAGGTCCAAAAACAAGCAAAAGAATTTTTTTCTTACCCATCGGGCAACGAAACAGAACTGCTAAAAAAATATTTATTCATCGGACAACAACAGGTCCGCTACTTGACCAAGAAAAACCTATTAAGCCCAAATTTCGACAGCTTGTATTCCTTAAAACTCGAACAAATCATCAAGCGCCTGTTCGCCAATGCCCTGCGTTATGTGACCCCCACGGACAAAAGTATCAGTAACATCCCCGTAGTCATTGCTTCCATCGGCACATTAGGTTATCGAGACAGCTTCGTTTACAGTAAGCTTAAGTGCATCGTCATCTTTGAAGACAAATTTGAACAGCCCGACGCGTTAAAACTATCTATCCAAAAGCAAATCGGCGATCAACTGTCTCAATGGGGCATTGAAATCTACTGCCTGTGCAGCTCATTAGAACAATTTTCACAGCAGCTGCAAACATCCCCATTCCTCCACAGTGAGTGTCTATCCATACGGTACGTAGCCGGCTCCCACACCCTCTTCAAAAAAGTAAAAAAACTCCTATTTGACGAACTTACGGAACTCAACAGTTTTCTTAATTTATTAAATATCATTGAAAAAGTTCGCCTAACCCGCCGATCCAATTACAAGGGGACCTACTGCCTCGGCGAGCCTCACATCAGGGATGGCGTTGGAGGATTGAAAGATTACCACGAAATTTTGAGCCTTTTGCCGTACGCTCAACATTTTCTATCGCTTGATTTACACACAAACGACTTACTAAATTTGCACAAAGCGTACAAAACGCTGCTAAAAATTCGCAATGCGTTGTACCTCGTCAGTGGACGAGAAGAAAATTGCTTATTCTACGAAAGGCAAGAGCCAGTCGCACAATTGTTGAAATTGACCGCACGCGATCGAAAGAGCTCACTGCTCAAATCCATCTATCAGTGTGCAAAAGCGGCAGAGTCCTACTTTCTACAACTGAAAAGCGCATCTTTGTGGAAATGCAGCGAGGGTAAAACCTTACGGGTTGTGGACGGATTTCAGGTAAAAAGCCAATGCTTACACTGCGAAAATCCAGAAATTTTTAACACCAAACCGCTGCGTGTCATGCGCATCTTTAGATACGCACAAGCGTTCAATAAAAACTATTCGCTTCCCCTGTCACGATTAATTACAAATGCCGCAAATGCCCTTAAAGGAAGCAGTTTTCTGGACAATAAAGAGGTATTGTGGACGTTTAAATCAATTTTTTCACACAACGGGAACATTTATCCCATCTTAAAGTCGATGTACTATCACGGTCTCTTGGCCAAGCTTTTGCCGGTCGTCGTTCACTATTTTCAGCAAATGGGCACATTCATACACCAGACACCTTACACGTTGGGTGTACACGGCCTGCATTGCATCGAATACTTAGATGCGTTATTTAAGCAGCAAAATGCCTCTTCGCCGATTCAAGAAGTTTTGCGTGAAATTTCAGAGCCGATAATCTTGTACTTCAGCTTCTTATTCAATGCCATCGACAAGGAAGACATTTTTCTTCATTTAATCCAACAGTTAAAACTCAGTGATTACCAACAGAGCATGTTGTGCATGCTGCGAGAACATCGCGATTTGCTGTTAAATTTTGCAGAACATCAAGATATTTCCGATGCGCATGTAATGGAAAAATTGGTGGATACGATCAAAACTTACGAAGGCTTGCAATATTTATACGTGTACACCATTTGCGACGTCTCTGTCAAATGCGGACAGGCCCCTTCCAAATACAAGCTGTTGTTGCTGAATAAAATTTATAAAAATGCGACACGCATCTTTAAAGGGCAGAGCTCGGGCTTACTTGACATGCGACGGCGTCTCATTCAACACTTTAGCGACCTATCCCCATTGGATGAAGAATGGCGGTCATGGGTAGGCTCTTTTTTCAACTGTGTAGATGCCAATTACATTTACCAGCACAATGAGCAACAAATCGAAGAGCATCTCTTGTGGGCACGTCAAACAAACGCACTGAACATTCGCTGGCACGTCCATTCGAAACAGGAAAACTGTTGGGTTCTGTGCATCGTTGAACGGTCCTCTTCCTTTATGCTGCACTTACTCAAGACCCTATTGACCTGTAATTTTTCGATCAGTCGTTTCCATTTGACGCAATTGCCTCACGACAAGTGCATCATCGAAGCTCAATGCCACTACTTAATCGCTTCATTAAAGCAGTACAAAGAAGACTACAGAGCGTGTAGAAAACAGCTCATGGAATGGAAAGAAGTTCAACCTGAATTGAAGAATCGCTGGGCCCTCGCTAAAAAATGGAAGCAAGCGTTTGTAGAACTTTCGCCATTTAAGCTCTGCTTTTCCGAAGTCGACAGAACAATTGAATTGAAATTTAAGTGCCAAGAAAATCCAAGCATGCTGTATCAATTGTCGCTGTGCCTCTTGCAACATGCTTGTATTCCCGTGCGAGCCTCCGTGCGGTTTGAAAACCCCGTAGGCTTGGATTTTATGTCGTGGGCGCCCACAGATCCCCATCACATTCCTGATTTAATTGCCCTGCATCACGATCTAAGTGCCTTATGTGCCTAAATTTATCATGTTGACAATCAATAAACTCATTTCAAAAGAAAATCTTCCGGAGTACCGAACCGCTTTAAAGCAACAAGGCAAGACCCTCGTTGTCACGAATGGATGTTTTGACTTACTGCACGTGGGGCACGTGCATTTTCTCCAAGAAGCGGCCCGTCGAGGCGACGTACTCTTGGTGGGCGTCAATTCCGACCGAAGTGTACAAGCGCTCAAAGGGCCCGATAGGCCCATTTATTCAGAAGAAGCGCGACTGTATTTATTGAATGCCTTGGCGTGTGTCGATAAGCTGTTTGTCATTGAAGGCCCCCATTTGGCAGAAGAACTCGAACTCATTGCCCCCGACGTATACGTAAAGGCAGGTGATTACACTTTAGAAAGTTTAAATCCGTACGAACGGAAGGCCTTGGAACGTGTGCACGCAAAGATCGAGTTTTTGCATTTTCAAGCGGGCTGGAGTACCTCCAATACCATTCAACGAATCCGAGCCATAGGGGCCCATTAAAACAAAATACTTATTTCAATCAATATCAATAAAAAATAAAACCCCTAACTTGCGACCACAAGTAAGATGGCGACGCCTGCGATGTTAAAGTAAACCAAGCTCCATTTTACCCTCGCGCGAAATTTTATCTTTGGACCACGGAGGATCCCAAACCAAGTTAACGTTCAAGGTGCCGACACCCTCTAAAATAGAGACTGCGTCGTGAATGGATTGAAATAAATAGGGCGCCATGGGACACGAAGGCGACGTCAATGTAAGGTCAATGTTAACGTCGTACACAGCTTCATTGCGTTTTAAATGAACGCCATACACAAGGCCCAAGCTCACAATGTCTAAATGTATTTCTGGATCCTGAACACTGTGCAATTGATCCCATATTTTATTCAATAATGCGGCTTCATCCATGGCAATTAGAAAGTAATGCATCCATGAACGGTGCAATGAAAGACAAATGTTCGTACGTCGGCCTTAAAAAGCCTTGTAACAGTACTTGTTGAGCCTGTACATAACTCAAGCCACGCGATTGTAAGTAAAATAAAGCGGCCTCATCCAACTTCTGCGTTGCACTCCCGTGGCTTGCGCTGACATATTTATTGTGAATGTTGAGCTTTGGGCTTGAAACAACACGCGCATCACCGGATAGCAGGTAGTTAAAATTATTTTGCGTCGATTGGGCGTATTTCGCTCCCGGGAGGATCGTAACATCGCCACTAAACGTAAATTGAGCCGCACGATTGAGAACAGTTTTTACGCAACAATTGGAATACGTATGTGGCTTTTCATGTTCAATCCGAATGCGAGTAGAAACATTTGAACCGTCGCACACAAAGCACGAGCGCCAATCCACACGCGCGTTTTCTCCCGCCAAACACACCTGGACTTGTTCTGCACAGTCGTGTGGATTCAAGCCGTACGTCAAATGCGTCACTTGCGCATCATTCAACAGATTAAATTGATAATCAACACTATTCGCGGGGGCTACGTGTTGCAAACAAGCCGATTGATCCACAAAATACACTTGTTGATGGGAACTCGCCGTGTCGAAGAGCTGAATAGAAATTTCTGGCGGCACGTGGACTTCCAGACGCGTGGTCTCCGCCCCTAAACGAAAGGTAAAAAGTTGACGGTTGGCCTGCGCGTTAAACTCAAATAGAGCCTCTGTGTCTTTTTTACACCAATTACCATACGAGCTGATCGTATCTTCACTTAAAACAATCAGTTGATCATTCAATGCTTGCACAAGATACGCGCTTGACGGGCAAAGATTATCCAACGGCATTATTCACCTCCACATCAATGAGTCGCTTAAGCTCAATACTGTACTCCATCGGGAACTCATGCACGAGATCGTTGACAAAGCCATTCACGCTTAAGCTCATGGCCTCCGGACGAGTGAGTCCACGTTGTTGCAGATAAAACAACTTTTCTTCGTCGATACAAGTAATGCTGGCTTCGTGCTTAATGTCGTGGAGATTCCCATTCACCTCAATGTAAGGGTACGTCCCCGTTGGGCTATCATCTCCCAAGAGCAACGAGTGGCATTCGGTATTATTTTTGCATCCCTGTAGCCCTGGTTTAACAAAAACTTGACCGCGATAGCCCGCCCAACCTTGTCCAATGGAAATAGACTTTGACACGATGTTGGAACTCGTCTCATCAGCCAGATGGATGGCCCGCGCGCCCGTATCTTGCCGTTGACCATCGTGCGCAAGAGCAATCGACAACACTTCTCCGCGCGCCTTACGCCCCTTCAGAATGAGTCCCGGGAACTTGACGGTTATGCGGGAGCCGATATTACAGTCAATCCATCGAAGGTCCGCGTCTTCTTCCACCCAAGCTCGTTTTGTCACTAAATTGAGCACATTGGATGACCAATTTTGAACCGTAATGTATTGCAACTTTGAACCTTTTTTGGCCACCAATTCTACGACGGCCGAGTGTAAATTTTGCGTGTCAAATGCGGGAGCCGTGCAGCCTTCCATGTACGTAAGTTCGGCCCCCTCATCAACGATGATGAGTGTACGCTCAAATTGGCCAGAACGTTCCGCATTAATGCGAAAATACGCCTGCAAAGGTTGAGCAAGTTTAACGCCTTTCGGCACGTAAATGAAGCTACCGCCGCTAAAAACAGCACTGTTCAATGCGGCAAATTTATTGTCTTGGACGGGGACAATTTTTGAAAAATAAGGCTCGAAAATATCAGGGTACTTGCGCAAACCTTCGCTCGAACTGGTAAAAATAACCCCCTGTTGTTCAAGTTGACTGCGCATCTTTGAATAGGCAAATTCACTGTCAAATTGCGCTTCAACCCCCGCGAGGAACTTCCGTTCACGTTCGGGGATACCCAATTGCTCGAACGTTTGCTTAATGGACGCCGGCACTTCTTCCCAAGTCTTTTTAACCTTTAAGCTTTCGGCCACGTAGTAGTGAAGCCGTTGGTAATCAATATCATTGATCCATTGGGGCAACCACGTAGGCACCTTCTGTTCTAAAAAGGATTGCAATGCGCGGCATCGGAACTGGAACCACTTCTCGGATTCTCCCTTTGCGTCCACCATGTAACGAATCGTTTGTTCGTTGAGCCCTTCCCCCGCATTGTAGTCATAGTTCGTCGGCGTCACTTGCCGAGAATCTTGTCGTAACTGGCTAAAATTTTGTAAACGCATCTTAGAGGTCATTGAATCCAGATTGCTTGATCTGGTCTAAAAGTTCCAGACGTCCCGAACGGACAATTTGCCCGTCTCGTAATAAGTGCACGCAGGTCGGTTGAATTTGTTCAATAAATGGGATCGAGTGGGTGATCACCAAAAAGCTTGTCTGACAGTTCGTTTGCAAGTGGTGAAGCACGTGGACAACAATTTTTAACGCATCCACATCGAGGCCACTGTCGATTTCATCCAAGATTACGAACTTCGGTTGGAACAGCAAAAGCTGCAGCATCTCAAAACGTTTTTTTTCGCCGCCAGAGAAGCCTTGATTTAAGCTTCTACGGGTGAAGTCACGCGGCAAGTTTACTTGATCAAGCAGAGTGTACAGATACTCGTAAAATTGCGTTGCCGAGTAACGTGAGGCGGGTAAATGCGTGTGCGCATGAATGGCCGTTCGCAAGAAATTGACAACAGAAACTCCTTCCACTTCGCAGGGTGCTTGAAAGGCCATAAAAATCCCCAACTGCGACCGTTTTTCAGGTGGCATTGCGTCGATGGATTGCCCGGCAAATAGCATATGACCACTTTGAATTTTGTAATTGGGATGCCCGGCAATTGCCTTGGCCAAGGAACTCTTGCCCGAACCATTCGGCCCCATCAACACGTGGATTTCTTGCCTCAAGATGCGCATGGACAAATGGCTTAGAATAACGCGTTCTGCAATGTTTAAATTGACCTTATCAATGCACAATACCTCTTTATCCATTATGTTTTCAATTTTAAGTTGCATTCAACTGGCTTGTCAAAACGAAGTCAACGTTTATTCTTTTATAATCGACCGACCGTCAACAATTTATTCATCACCAAACAATTAATGACATAAACAAACCACAAGCACAACTCGTTGACGGCTCCGGCCTACCAAAGAATATCGTTTGCAAATACGTTGGTAGGTAAAGGGGTGCGTAGCGGCCGTTTCGTCTTGGCCTGACTCCAGATAAAACGGCCAATACGGCATACGCCATCATTGTACAAATTAGAAAGTCCTCGCAACCTGTAAGCTACCAATTAAACTTCGTACGCAGGTTGTCGAAGTATGAAAAATCATTGGGTTGAACAAAGGACACCGTCTCTTCCGCAATGCCTATCGTTAAGGGCAACAAGGGTGACGGATACTTTCTGCCATCCCGAACCACTTCAACGTTATCTTTGGAATGGATGACGAGTTGAATGGAATTGTCAAATACAAGGGTACGATTGAAAAAATCGTGAGGGCAAATGGGCGTCATGCACCACGTGCTACTCGACGGATGCAACACGGGCCCGTGCGCCGACAAATTGTACGCCGTTGACCCCGTGGAGGTGCAAAAAATCATGCCATCTGAGCGCGTACGCGTTACAAGTAAGCCCGAAGGGAGTTCGATCTCTAAATTAACCAAACGCAGTGCTCGTGATTTGAGCACAATATCATTGAGAGCGAATAAGACAGACTGATCCCCCGTAACCGCCTTTAAGAGATGCCGCGAGCTGAGTTGATAATCACCTTTCACCAAGTTAGGCAAGTGCTCCGAAAGCGCTTGAATTGAATACATGGTTAAAAAACCTAAATGCCCGCAATTGATGCCAATAATAGGTTTTTGATGACGTAAGGCGTACGGTGCAAGGCTCAAAATGGTTCCGTCCCCACCCACACTCATGATCGCATCACAGGTGTCAAATGGAATGCTCGCCAGCTGATACAAGGTATAGGTGCTCGTCTGAATCCCAAATTGCGCCAACAATTTTTGGAGGGTAGGGACTTGCTGACGAGCCTTAAACTTCGTCTCATTGAGTATAATAATCAGCTTTTGGATAGGCGTATTTTTTGTATTGTACATTTTATAAAACGTTTTTATCTTACCCTCATGTTACAATCTCAAAACATAAACGCCAGTTTTTTTAATAAACTGAAGAAAATTCAATTAATTATATTTGATGTAGATGGCATTTTAACGGACGGCCGACTTTATTATGGGGCCGATGGCGAGTGCATGAAAGTTTTTCACGCCAAAGATGGGTACGGGATTCGTGGTGCCAAGGCCCACGGGTATCAATTGGCAATTATTACGGCGAGAGAGTCATTATTTGTTCAAAAGCGCGCCGAAGATCTGGGCATCGAACATGTTTTCCAAAATGCAAAGGACAAAAAGCCCGCATTTGAAAAATTATGCCAAGACTTAAAACTCGATTACGAACAAGTCGCGTACATGGGTGACGATGTTTTAGATCTACCCGTCATCGATCTTGTAGGCTTCGCGGCCTGCCCAGCAGACGCTTGGCCTACCGTCAAATCACACTGCGATTGGGTATCTTGCTACAAGGGAGGTCATGGAGCGGCCCGTGAGTTTTGCGATTTGATCGTTCAGTCAAAATTGTAATATGCGTTACCTAGGCCTAGAAAGCTCGTGCGACGAAACCGCGTTGGCCGTGTGGGAAAGTCGGCGCGGGATTATTTATGAGCAGGTCCTCTCACAAATTGAATTGCATCGCGCTTACGGAGGTGTGGTCCCAGGCATAGCAATTCGTGAACATTTAACGGGCTTTCAAGTTCTTTTAAAACAAATACAACAGCAAATTGATTTGCAATCCATTGACGTCATAGGCGTTACCCACGGACCAGGGCTCATGGGCTGCCTGGGCGTTGGACTCGCTTACGCTCAATCACTGCATTGGGCACTACGTAAGCCGCTCGTGGGAATAAATCACTTGCAAGGGCACGCCTTATCCCCTTTTATTCAACGAGCGAACAACGCTGACTTCGTCTGGGAGCACGTATGTCCACACTTGGGGCTTCTGGTTTCAGGCGGAAACACATTGCTGTTCGAAATGCACTGCGTGTCAGGTAATTTGATCTTTAAGATACTCGCACAAACGCAAGATGACGCTGCGGGAGAAGCCTTGGATAAGGGCGCTCGCCTGCTTGGATTCCCTTACCCGGGAGGACCCTTTATTGAAAAGGAAGCCTGCAAGGGAGATGCAGATTTCGTCCACTTCCCAAGAGCTTTTCAAAAAAAAGGTGAGTGGAAGTACAGCTTTTCTGGCTTAAAAACCAGCTTGCGTTACTTTTTAGAAAAACAATCTGAGACTTGGATTAAGAGCAACTTGGCCTCCATCTGTGCAGCGTACCAAGCCGCCGTATGCGATGCACTTACGAGCAAGGTAATCGACGCCTTGAGAGAAAAATCTTACCGCAGTTTTGGCTTATCGGGCGGTGTATCTAACAACGGAACACTGCGACAAAAATGCCAAGACATCGCCCAACGTCACGGCATTCCGCTCTTCCTGCCCGCACGTCCTTATTGTGGAGACAATGCCGCCATGATTGCCTTCGCCACAAGCCTGAAAACAACCCCCAACGGCTTTGCCTTAAACCCCAATTTAACCTTACCCGAGGCTTAACGAGATTTTTATATTGCTTTTCTCCAGAAAATACAGCATAAATACCCTATTGCAAATTTGGAGAGGTGACAGAGCGGCCGATTGTGCAGCACTGGAAATGCTGTGTATCCGTAAGGGTACCGAGGGTTCGAATCCCTCCCTCTCCGCCACTTCCGTACCTTGCGAGGGCGCAATGAGCTGATATTTATACGCTAGGCACAAATTTCAAGGCTCAACTATTTTTAAGGAAGGTACAGAGGCGTAAGCTTTACACAGATGGGTAGATGTTACTATCTGAATGTGTGATGATTAAAATGGAACTTTCCATTATCTCATCCTCCGCTGAAAGAGGCCCAGGAAAGGCAGCAGTAAGGTAAAATTCGTGAGATACAACTGGCGCAACTGACCTAAAAACACAAAGGGCAAGTGGGTAGAAGCGGAGGAAGCACAAATTTTTAAGAACCAAAGAGACAAGACTCCCAAATGCATCAGCCAACATAAGAGGCTCGTAAGGCTCCATATACAGTTGAGCACGCAAAAGACCTGCTAGGAAACTTGAAAGGTTGCATAGAAGAATTTTTCGAGCGTTGGACTTCAACGCAAACGCCTCTCTAAGTGTAAAATCCAAATGCAGAAAAAGAATTCAGGCAGCATCCATGCGATGCAGAGGGTACACCACTTCATTGGAAATTGAGAACATGCTTTTTAAAAGTAGACTTTCATTGAGACAATCGAAGGATTAAGAACTAGACGATAAAAATGCCATTCTCAGCCCAATGTCCGTCCTAAAAAGCGGCCCGATACTTATGAGTTTCCAAATTATTAAAGGGGAAGCTGTAAGTTTTAATCGTTAACGATGAAGGCTATTCAGGCCTTGGTATTTTCCAAAATTTGGCTAATTTACAAAACCTTGTGGGGCAGCTTAGCAACTCTTTTTCCTCAGATCCAAGCAATGGTTTCCTGAAAAATTCATTGCAGGTAGGTTTGCCCATTGTGCTTATTTTTCGAACCGAGCTTTATCAATTTCCGTTATCTCCCGGATAACCCTACACGGATTTCCAGCAGCGATCACACTGCTTGGAATATCTTTCGTAACGATAGAACCGGCCCCAATAACAACCTCATCCCCAATGCTTACACCCGGCAAAACAACCACATTTCCACCGAACCAAACATGATTACCAACGCTTATGGGGAAAGCGTACTCGAGTCCTCTATTTCTTGTTTCGGCATCCAGCGGGTGTTGCGGCGTATAAAAGGCACAATTCGGCCCCACAAAAACATAATCGCCAAAGGTCACTTTCGCGGCATCCAAAATAATCAAGTTGTAATTTGCATAAAAATGATCGCCGACCTCGATGTTATAACCGTAATCACATAAAAATGGAGATTCAATGTTAACATTTCCTCGCGCCCTTATGATTTGTTGCATTACGGATTGACGTGCGTCTATTTCATTGGGGAGGAGCTGATTGTACTTGTAACAAAGCACCTTACATCGCATCCTTTCATTAATTAAAGTCGTGTCATGGTTGGCATCGTACAAAACACCCCGTCTCATTTTCTCTTTTTCACTCATCTCGCTTCCTTCGCCTGCCCGAATTCCTCATCATTCTACAAAAACATCAAGATTTCCACAAGCCGCAAATCACACGCCGATGAAATTGATTATAAACGGCCCGTTCAATTAATTTATTCAAGACATGCAGGATGGAATGTACATAAACCATCAAAATTATCAACAAATTAAATGCATTTAGGTGCATTGCGCTCAGACACGTCTTACCAACACTATAATTTACCTGCCGACAACTGTGCTACGTTTTACCGCCACATTCGATCAAAACAACGGTACTGCAGTGCTTCCATAAGGTGCTTTTGTTGAATGTCCGTGTGCGACAAATCGGCGATGGTCCGCGCAATCCTCAAAATTTTTTGATAGGCGCGTGCAGAAATTTGCAACTGCTCGCACGCTTGATGCAACCATCGTTGATTCTCATTGGACAAACGGCAAACTTGCTGCATTTGACCTTCCGTAAGGTAAGCGTTGTACGTACTCGAGCGCTCCAACTGAATCTTACGAGCCGCCGAAATTCGTTGTTTAACAACGTGAGAAGATTCTTCCGCTTCCGCATTGCGGAACATCGACAAATCGACCGGCTGAACTTCCAACTGAAGGTCCATGCGGTCCAAGAGCGGGCCACTGATACGCGCTCGATATTTTTGGATCTGCATGTGCGTGCATTGGCAACGTCGTTGACGGCTTCCAAAGTACCCACAGGGACATGGATTCAACGCCGCGACCAGCAAGGTCTTACACGGGAAAGTCAATTTGCCGGCGCTGCGGGCAATCGTCACCTGCCCCTCTTCCAGCGGTTGACGTAGCATCTCCAAAACAGATCGCCTAAATTCCGGCAATTCATCCAAGAATAGGACACCCCTGTGCGCCAAAGAAATTTCCCCCGGCTGAGGCACAATGCCGCCGCCGATAAGCCCCGCGTCGCTAATATTGTGGTGCGGCGACCTGAAAGGCCGCTTGATGCGCGTGCAATCGTACGGGACGCCACACACAGATTGAATCTGCAAAATTTCTAGCCACTCATCGTAAGTGGGCAGCGGCATTAACTCGGGAATGCACTTTGCGATCATGGACTTACCACAGCCTGGAGGCCCCATCATGAGTAAGTTGTGGTTGCCGGCCACCGCAATTTCAACCGCACGTTTTAAAATGTGTTGGCCACGGACGTTCGCCAAATCGTGGACGATCGGGCCCGTATCGGCCTGCAAATGTCGAACACTCGGCAATGGTTTTAATGCGAGACGCCCGCTTAAAAATTCCACGCATTGTCTGAGGGTCTCAATGCCGTAAACTTCGACCCCCTCAACAAAGGTCGCCGGAAGAGCCGAGTGCTGGGGGAGCAAAATCCCACGCTTGTTCAACTTTTTTGCCAATAACGCCAAATTAAATGCGCCACAAATGGGCCTCGTTTGCCCCGACAAGCTCAATTCGCCAGCCACTAAAAATTGCGATGCCAAACTTAAATTTGCCTGCTGTGTCGCTTCAATGATGGCCAAGGCAATTGGTAAATCGTAAAAAGGCCCCTCCTTACGCAAGTTACCCGGCGCCAAGTTGATCGTCGTACGCGAAGTGGGCAAATTAAAGCCGCTGTTTCCAAGTGCGGAAAACACGCGATTCTGAGATTCTTTAACCGCCGCATCGGGCAGGCCGACAATCACCCAACGTAATTCTCCACGTTCCCCCGTATTGACCTCAATATAAACAGGTAGCGCTTCAATCCCGTGTAAACTTCCAGAATCTATAATTGCAAGCATACAAAGTGTCCACAAATTGATCCACAGCCTAACGAATCTTTATTTCATTTAGCAAGGCAGAATTACGCTTATCTACAATTTCCTTTGACAAGCAAGCGTTTCCCTTATAAGATTAAAGCTGATGGGCACGCAAACAAGAGAACCGAGGCTGGCCGCGGCTGCTAATAAGACAAATAGGAATAATCTTACGGGGGCAGGCAATGCTGTTGGCAGGAGCTGCCGAAAAATAGGGTTCCCTCAAATACAAGCTACTCAAGCGGGCATTGCCAAGCGTCGCTCTAATCTTAGCGCTTTTACATTATTCGAAATCATGGTAGCCTTGTGTGTCGTCGCGATCTTAACCACTTTTGCCATCCCTGGCTTTAAAAAAATATCCGATGACATTAAGATCAACACAACTGTCAATGATACATTAGCCCTCGTGAAAAGTATTCGAGCACACTATCTTATTTTCAGAATTTCCAGGTAGCACCATTAACAATTTTTTCGATTTAAATCTAAGACATTTTATTCCCGACTATTTACTTACTGATAATCAAAATGACAACAACATTCAAGTTGCCCATCATCCGTTAAATAATACAGCCTATAATTATGGTATTGATAACGGGATATATGCGCGCTGTCCCATAGGTTTAACATTAGGCATACCTCATGACACTACAGCAGAGTTGCCCGTAGCCCTCATGAATAAACTAAGAAATTTATTAGGTGAACAATACATTTGGGACTTCTACATTACCTGGGCTTGTACACTACCTGAATGTTATTACGACCAGTGTGAAAATCGCTATTACTAAATACCTTTCCCTAAATCAAAACATAAATTAAGTTAAGAAACCACACAAAAATAAGGTGCTAAGGATTTTTCAAATTCCCAAAAAATCACAATCAAAAACCATAAGCTCATGCCTTTAAAATCACTAAGCACGCTTCAAACAGAAATCAAACAGCTGCAAAATTAGAAGGGGGACGGTAGGCAAAAATTCTAAGCACACCCGTCCCACGGCTCAAGAGGCGTGCTTTTACACAATTCACCCAAAAGACACGCTTTCGTATTTATCTTTATCTACCTCATTAAATGACGTGAAAGTTCAATAAAAGCACCGAAGTTAAAATAGTCAAGGTATACAGCCTCAAACTCGGACGATGGCCAACCGTTATTGCTTTTTACAGAAAGCTTTATAGGGAAAAATGAACACAACAAGCGATTAAATGCTAAAATTTTGAACAAAAGTGTTGTTTTTATTCATATAACTTGTTTTTTTGAATACATTATTCGGACATGATCATAAATCAATCTCAAGAAAAGTTTATACAAGGTGTGGGTGTATCAAGTGGGATTATTTATGGGCCCGTCTTTGTTTTTTTAAAAACTGAATTAAAAATTCCCTATTATAAGGTAGAACCTTATCAGGCTCAGTCCGAATTACAAAATTTCAAGAAGGCCATCGAAGTTACCAAGCAGCAACTCGTTAACATACAAAAAGAAATCATACAAAAGGTCGGCACTTATGAAGCCAACATCTTCGACGCCCATTTGCTCTTATTGGAAGACAAGTCGCTTCTCAACGCAACCTTAGATGCCTTCCACAAACAACAATGTAACATCGCTTACTGCTTCAACGCTGTCATTCAAAGACTTATTCAACAATTCAGTACCATTGAAGACGTTCGACTGAAAGAACGCTGCCTGGACCTCAAGGATATTGCCCGACGCGTCTTGCAAAATTTACTGGGGCACCAACTGGTTAATCTAAGCTCGCTGCTCAAGGAGCCACGCATCGTGGTTACCAACAACCTAGATCCTTCCGATGCCGCCAATTTTTCCAAAAAGCAGGTGCAGGCATTATTGCTGGAAAGTGGCAGTAAAACTTGCCACGCGGCCATTATGGCCCGCTCATTCGGCATTCCCGCCATCGTCAACATCAAAGACATCTGCCAACAAATCACGGGAGACAGCAAGGTGCTGCTCGACGGTGACGAAGGAAAAGTCTTTATCAATCCGAGCCCACAAACCTTAATGCGCTACGGGCAGCTGCAAAAGCAACGCGATTCCTTTCAACTTGCCTTCGAAAACTCAAGCGAAAAAGCGATTCGGACAAAAGACGGCACAGAAATTGAGTTGTGGCTCAATTACGATGAGCCCATGAAAGAGCACGCGTTCTCCAAATTTCGCTGCAAAGGCATTGGCTTAGTTCGCACGGAAAACTTTTTCCTAAAGGGCAATCAATTCCTCACAGAAGACGAACAAGTTGAAATATACAAGGCGATTGCACAAAAAGCGCAGCCCTTCCCCGTTGTAATAAGAACGGTCGACATCGGTGGCGACAAAATCCCAAAAAACATGTCCTACCTGGAAGAAGAGAAAAATCCATTTTTGGGACTCAGGGGCATCCGATTTTGTCTCAGCAACCCAGATCTTTTCCTTACACAACTGAGGGCAATTTTACGGGCAAGTGTCGTCGGCAATATTCGCATCTTGTACCCGATGATCACCAACCTTCAGGAGCTGACGGCCGCCAATCAGCTGCTGCAGCAATGTAAGCAAGCACTGCGTGATCAAAACGTCGCATTCAACGAGCAAATCCACATCGGCGCCATGATTGAGACCCCAAGTGCCGCCGTCATCGCAGACTTGCTGGCCCCCCATTGCGATTTTCTCAGCATTGGGACAAGTGACCTCATTCAATATACCTTGGCAGTCGATCGGACCAACGAACGGATCGCCCATTTGTACGAAACAACCCACCCGTCCATCGTACGTTTTCTCAAAAATATTGCAAAAGTCGGCCAATCATTCAACAAACCCATCTACATTTGTGGTGAATTAGCCAGCGATCCAATTTCAATCATTTTCGGCATGTCGCTCGGCATCCACGCCTTCTGCACACATCAAGATAAATTGGCAGAAATTCAATACCTCATCCAACAATGCACCCAAGCAGAATTGGACGAACTCAAAAAAAAATGCTCTCTGCTGGCCGATTCGGCTCAAATTTTCGCCCTTTACAAAAATTTTTATTTAAAAAAATTGAACGAAATTGCGAAAAAGTAGTCTTTTCGCCCAAAAACGCTTGACAGAAACGCGCGCCTACGTATTAATATTATGTAATTCCTTTTTTAAAGGGAGAAACATTAAAAATCTAAAGATAATAAAAATGAACAATAAATTATTCAAAATTGCATTAAGTGGTTTGGCACTTGCTTCAGGAAGTTTGTTCGCAGCTGATGCAGCTTGCAGCTCTTCTTTCAATCCTTATGTTGCCATCAAAGGTGGTTTCATGAAGCCAGCCAAGAGAAACGCAATCAAATATAAGAACGGCGGCATGGGCGGCGTTGAGCTCGGTATCTCCTATGATGCATGGCGCTTAGGATTGGAACTCTCCTATCGTCAATCCAAGGTTAAGTCAATTAAAGGTAAAGCCCCAGTTAAAGAAATTAAATTCAAAGCTTTGGCCGGCATGGTTAACGTTTACTACGACTACGCTTTGACCGAGGAAGTATCCCTCTATTTAGGCGCTGGCTTGGGTGTTGCTCAATGTGGTTACAATGCCAAAGGTGCACAATTGACTGTTGCAGGATTATTGGGTAATAATGCTGTTAACACCCCTAAAGCAGACATTACAAAGACCGTATTTGCATGGCAAGTAATGGCTGGCTTGGGCTACGACATCAATGAAAATTGGACCGTAGAAGCCGGTTACAAATTGTTCAACACAAGCAAAATCAAGTTGGGCAACGGTTACGACATCAAGGCTCCTTTCTGCCACGCCATTGAATTGGGCTTGCGCTATAACTTCTAATGTTATTTCGTAACATATTATAAGTTTAATAAGTGGACTTAGTTTTGCTAGGTCCACTTTTTGCATATGTGGGATAACAACTTAAAAGGAATCTTCATTCCTTCATTCCCAAGCAAGGGCCCCAAGCGCTACGCCAAGTACGAACGACGAAGCTAAACTTGTACAATCAATAAGCGAAAGGCTAATAAAAGCATGGAAATTCACGTACTACCCGAAGTTATTGCCAATCAGATTGCGGCCGGAGAGGTCATTGAACGGCCCGTGAATGTCGTAAAGGAACTGCTTGAAAACAGTCTCGACGCCCATGCGAAATCCATCGACATTCAATTCCGTAACGGGGGCATTTCGTACATTCGCATCAGTGACGACGGTGATGGAATGGATGTCCAAGATGCGTTATTGTGCTTTCAACGCCACGCAACGAGCAAGCTGCAAAAAATAGAAGATATATATACTTTGCAATCGTTTGGCTTCCGCGGAGAAGCTCTACCTTCGATTGCCAGCATTTCAAAAATCAACCTGCAAACCTGCCGACGGGGTGAGAGCATCGGCACAGAAATCGACATGTCCGGTGGCATCATTCGTCACCAAGGCCCCTGCGCCCGTACGCCGGGGACCACGTTTACGGTTGAACAACTTTTTTTCAATTTACCCGTACGGCGCAAATTTTTAAAGTCAGAAGCGACCGAAAGCACACACATTGTCAATTGCGTACGTTTGTACGCTTTGTCTTACCCAAAGATTTATTTTACGCTGACGGAAGATCGCCGACAAATCTTTGCTTCCCCCACCTGTAAGAGCTTAACCGACCGTATCGACGAAATTTGGCCTCGACGGTCCTGCAAACATTGGATTCCCCTGCAATTCAGTCGCCAAGGCATCGAAATTACGGGTCTCATCTGCCCGCCGGGCTACGGGTACGCAAGCGCGCAGGAGGTGTACATATTTCTCAATAAACGGCCCATCGCCAGCTTATTTCTACTGGGCGTCATCCGCGAAAGTTATCGCAATTACCTCCCTCCAAAATCTTACCCCGCCGTATTTCTATTCATTCACTTGCCTGAAAAAGACGTCGATATCAATGTGCACCCCAGTAAACGTGAGGTGCGCTTTAAAAACGAGCAAGCATTGCGTCAAGCGGTCTTAGAAGCCCTTTCCAATACGCTCAAAGCCAATGCCAGCCCCACGACGGATGCATTATTGAACGAAAGCTGGCCCCCATCTCAATCATTTTGCAACACCCCCCTCGCTCCAAAACCAGACGTCCACGCAAGCTTTATTAAAGAAGCGAACGTAGCATCTAATAACCCCAAAGCGCCGTCCTTTCTTCTACATACGGCACCAGAAAGCCACCCAAGCACATTTACAAGGGCCGTGGCTAAGGAACCTCAAAATCAGAGGACCGAGGGTCGAAACGCCTCCCCATCGCCTCTAAAATTCCTAACCCTGTGGCAAAAACATTACGCCTTGTACGAAACGGACGCCTACTTACTCTTCTTTGATTGTCAACAAGCCAACGCGCGCATCTGTTACGAAGAAAGCTTGAAAAATCTCCAAAAGAGCCGCCTCTGCCTACAAAAACTATTATTTCCACACACATTTACCTTATCACAAGCGCAGACGGAACTTTTAAAAGCGAACATAAGCTTTTTGAACGACAAAAATATTTGTTCATTACGCCACCTAAAAAACGACCAATTTTTACTCGAGGCACTGCCGGCATGCATAGATTTTAGGCATACGAGCCTATTCATAGATCAATTACTGCTCGAGTTGAGTACCTACGGCACCTTGCAGAACCAAACGCAATGGGCTGAAAACACAGCGCGCATGCTGGCCAGGCAGGTGAATGTAACAGACCTCACTGAAACTAAGATCGAGTACCTACGTCAGCGATTGGCCCAGTGCGACAATACCACGACGGGGCCTGAAGGGCAGCTCATTTGGCACCCCTTGTCGCTCAGTGACCTCAAAAATCTCACGCCCCACTAAGGCCTTCCAAATGTAAATTTTCAAGCGGATGCTCCGCAGATATCGCTTGCCAGCCTTTTGACGTCAATTGGCGACCTTGCGGCGTCCTTTGCAAGTACCCCTCTTGAATGAGAAACGGCTCGTGAACCTCTTCCAAGGTATCTACTTGCTCGCCAATAGCCACGGCCAAGGTATTCACTCCGGTCGGACCTCCGTGAAAATGATGCGCCAGGGTTGATAAAATCCGCTTATCCATCTCATCTAACCCATGCTCATCAATGTCCAATAATTGCAACGCTTCTGCCGCCGAAGTCCGATCGATCACGCCCCCATTCTTCTGAGAGGCGTAATCGCGCACAAAGTACACCAAGTTATTGGCGATACGCGGCGTTCCCCGTGACCGCGACGCAATTTCTTGCGCCCCCTCTTTGGTAATTTTGATGCCCAAGATTTGTGTCGTACGCAGAACAATTTGAGCCAACTCCTTGTCCGTATAATAATTCAAGCGGGTCTGCAGAGTAAATCGGCTTCTTAAGGGGGCCGTGAGTAAACCGACACGTGTGGTAGCCCCAATCAGGGTAAATTTCGGTATCGACAAACGTACACTGCGCGCATTCGGCCCCTGATCGATCATGACATCGATGAGGAAATCTTCCATGGCGGAGTACAAGTACTCCTCGACGGCCTTTGGAATGCGGTGAATTTCATCGATAAACAAGATGTCATTGGGCTCCAGATTGGTCAACAATCCGGCCAAATCGGCGGCTTTTTCAATCACAGGCCCCGATGAAATGTGCACGTGCACCTGCATCTCTCGTCCCAATATGTGTGCCAGCGTCGTCTTTCCCAAGCCCGGAGGCCCACTCATCAAAATGTGATTCAACGCATCGTGCCTTTGCCGCGCCGCCCCCACCATAATTCTGAGCCGCTCCAAGGTCTTTGTTTGCCCAACAAAATCTGCGAACAGGGGAGGCCTCAACGAACTCTCTTCGTTCAAGTTCTCCTGATTCAAGGCTACAGAGGGTTTTATTGACATTCCTTAAACTCGGCAAGTAGTTGGGTCAACGTGGACTTAGCATCCCCGTACAACATACACGTGTTGTCCTTCGTGAACAAGACGTTGTCTAAGCCAGAAAAACCTTTCCCTTGGCCGCGCTTCAAGACAAACACCGTCTTTGCCTTGTAAACTTCTACAATCGGCATACCGTAAATGGGCGACCCTTCATTCTCAACAGCCGCCGGATTAACAACGTCATTGGCCCCCACAACAATCGCAACATCTGTATTCTCCAAACGCTCATTTGCCGGCTCCAATTCAACCAATTGATCGTAATCCACATCCGCCTCCGCCAACAAGACATTCATGTGCCCGGGCATTCGTCCTGCAACTGGGTGAATCGCGTAGTAAACTTCAGCCCCATTAGCTTGAAGACATGAAGCCAAATCTTTAACGGCGTGCTGCGCCTGCGCAACGGCCATTCCATAACCCGGAACAAATGCAACCGTGTGTGCGGCTTCTAAAATATAATAGGCATCCTCAATGGAAATGGATTTCGCTTCGGCATGATTCGCCTCCGTCACTTGTACCTGCTTGCGCACAAAGCCGCCCAAGAGGACCTTTTTAAGCGAACGATTCATCGCCTTGCACATAATTCCGGTCAAAATAAGCCCACTCGTGCCCACCAAACAGCCTGCGACAATGAGCACCTTATTGAGGATAATCAATCCAACCGCGCATGCGGCTACCCCCGATAGACTGTTCAAGAGCGCGATCATCACCGGCATATCCCCTCCACCAATGTGTAAAAGGAAGCACACACCGCCAATTAAGCTCAAAATCATGAGGCTGTAAAAGGCAGTAATGTCGTTAGACATCAAATAAATGCTCGTCGAAACAATCAACAAAACGATCAGAACAACATCGCAGAGCCTTTGACCACGGAAACAAATGGCCGCCCCCGAAATTTTACGGCTTAATTTACCGTAGGCGAGTAAACTGCCCGTAAACGTTATTCCACCAATAATGAGCGTTAAGCAGATGGAAATTTGTGAAAATCTTAACGCAAAATCAAAGTATTCCACCGGCCACTGACTCAATTTGTAACCTTCGACGATCCCCACCAATACACTCGCCAGTCCGCCTAAGCCGTTAAGCAACGCCACCATTTCCGGCATCGCCGTCATGGGCGCCTTATGGGCCACCCAAAGTCCCACGTAAGAGCCCAGCAAGGCGACGACAAACGTCATCAGCATTTGAGTGGGAGGGCAATCAATAACGGTAATCCCCACCGCCAACAACATGCCCGCAGCGGATACAAAATTACCACAACGCGCCGTTGAAGCACGTCCGAGTAATTTAATGCCAAAAATTAATAAAAAAGCCGATAAAATTAAACAAACATTCATAAAAACCTTAACGCTTACGATTTTCTTTCGAGCGGAACATCTTCAACATACGATCTGTCACGCAATAACCGCCAACGATGTTGATCATTGCAAAAAAAACAGCCGCATTCCCCAAAAATAACACCCATCCGCTGTGCGCTTGAGATAAGACTACTAAAGCACCCAATAGGGTAATGCCGGAAATTGCATTGGTCCCCGACATCAGAGGCGTGTGCAATTGTGAAGGGATTTTTGCAATCAATTCAAAGCCCAATAAACTCGCTAACAGTACACTAAAACATAACCAACCATAATCCATGCCTACCAATGTAAGCATTTCTTTCTACAAGGAAAGGAAATTTTTTAAAAGACTGCAATGCCCTTGTACAAGCACCCATCGAATAAAATTCAACGTTTCTGCCACGCTAACGCCGGTTCAATTAATACGTTCATTCAAACACAATTCACTCAATATTTAATTAATAATCAACAAGATAAGATTTAACCAAAAATCATTTACAAAACCTACCCTGCCAACGTAGTTCATTTTCTTTCAGAGCCACGAACCACTTAAACAATAAACAATCTTCTAAACGAGAAAGGCACAAAGACAATGCCGTTGTGGGCACGTTTAAATTTTTTCTTAATCAGAAAGTTAGCAATCAAGCCCTTCCGTCCATTGCCAGCATCTTATGATCAATGTACAATGGAAAAAAGCAAGCCTATGTCGACAATTCACTTGGCGTTCACCAATCGCATCGTCGCATCCACCACCTCTTCTACCGAGACATGCGACAAGTTGCCGTCGCTAGCTTGGAACACGGAGTGCTTGGGATCATCAAGCGGATAGGGCCCATAACGTTTCGAATCCGTGGGGCCATAGATACCGATTAAAGGCCGACACAGGGCCGCCGCCAAATGCAGAGGGCCGCTGTCATTGGCTACAACACACTGCGCCCCGGAAATAAGCCCCGGGAGCTCTTCCAAGGCGGTTTTCCCCATTAAATTGATAAAACGCTCGTGTTTAGGCAAATTGTCTGACCTTCCTTGGCCGCACCACACACAATATAATTGTGTTTTTGACAATAATTGCTCTGCATATGCCCTAAAATAGGGCCATTCCTTGCGAGGTCCACGACTGCTTGGGAAAATGGCCACGTATGCAATGTCTTTTAAAACGGCCAAGGGTTCTGTCAGCGTAAATGTAACGGGCCTGGCAGGGAAGCTATCGGCTTCAAAGATTTTAAGCAGAGCATTCAAAATCTCCACCGCGTGGGCCCCTTGCACTCGCGGCGCGAAACGGTATCGGTAAAACAATCCAGCTCCCTCGCGCGCATCTTTACGGCCCACTTTATACCTTCCTTTAGCGAACAAGCACATAAGCCCCGAACGCAACAGGCCCTGAAAGTCCAAAACGTAATCGTAACGATACGTGCGAACTTCCTTCATAAGCCTCCAAAAGGCACGTAATCCGCCGTAGCGCTGAAAAATAAAGAGCTTGCTAATCATGGGCGAACACCGCAGTAATGGGGCAAAACAATCGCGCACAATCCAATGAATTTCAATCGGCTTTTGTGTTTTCAGACACTGCTGATAAAACCCCTCCACCACCTGAACGGTTTGAATAATATCGCCCAACGACGAGGGCTTAATGACCAAAATTCGGCAGGGTTTTTCTGCGTTAGCATTCATCACATTGCAGAGCTCTTAATCCAAGTCACCAATTTTTGCATCCCCTCCTCATTCGAAATTTTGGGCAGGTAATGCAAGTCCATTTTCGCGGCGGCCATACTAAAATAGTGGTCTTTCGACAATTCAGTTGCCACAAATCGCGTCATGGGCGGCTGCGCAGAAATGTGCAACAATTTGTAGACCAATTCAAAGCAAGCGCCCATCGCGTATGCCACCCGGAATGGGATTCTTTTTTGAACCCGTGGGAGGTTTAAGCGGCCCAACAACTCATTGATCCAATCCCACAAACGCACGGGATCATCCTGAGAGATGAAGTACGCCTTGCCATCAATTTTACCATTCCCCAAGGCATTCATAGCCATCACATGCGCATCAGCCACATTTTCAACGTACGACACATCGACCCAATTATTTCCATCTCCCACTTTAAACAACAATCCCTTTCTAACCAACTTAAGTAGATTAGGAATTAAATGCTGATCTCCCGGACCCCAGATGAGGTGCGGACGTAAGGCGACCGTGCAAAGCCCATTTTCCCCATTAGCTCTCAACACGGCTTCTTCTGCAATTCTCTTCGTTTTAGCGTAGGCGCACAACCAATGCTTGCCGTACGGCGTACTTTCAGTCACGTTCGAAAGCGACTGCCCGTTAAAAACAACACTCGGCGTACTCGTATAAACCAATTTTTTTACGCCCCAGTGTTGGCACGCTTTTAAAACATTCAAAGTCCCCTCAACATTCGCGCGATAATAATTCTTGTAGGAGCCCCAAACTCCCGCCTTCGCGGCAACGTGGAACACGACCTCACAAGCTTTAACGGCGTTTGAAATCGCTTCGAAATCAGTTAAATCGCCGTAATGCACCTCAACACCATTCTGCGCTAAATCCTCACACACATGCCTGCAAAAAATGCGTATATCTTCAATGCCATTGCGCTTGAGGGCCTGTATAAGATGCCTCCCTAAAAATCCAGAACCTCCTGTAATAAGTACCTTCACCCCATCAATAAAGGCCCAAAAAGCATCTCCTTGCAAAAAAATTTTCTATCTTTTTAATTTTCCGTAAATTAAGCTAAAACGACGAGCAACATCCTGAAATGACCATTGGTGAAAAGAATTGTTTCCATTCTCCAGTTCAACAGGACAAGCTGAGAAGGACCCAAGCTCATAAACACAGAACAATGCTGCTGGCTTCTCCTTTAACAATACAATTTAATTTGTCATTTATCTTCCCATTATAGTCCAACTGTATATCTCAGTTCCCCAGCCACTTCGAACATGGACAATAGAGCCGAAATGTACTTGAACGTAGACGTCGTCCACGGCGTGAGGGAACAGGATCAAAATGCGGCCGTCTAAGGACTGCCAAAAGACGCTCGCACAAATGCGGACCGCTGCAAATTGAATCGATTGTTCATCAAAATAACTGGCCTGAATAATGCCCAAGCGCCTGACTTATTTCAAACGTTATGTCCCATCAATCGCTTTGCAGACCGGCATCCCCCTTAATGAACCAAATGAAACTTTTATTTCCCTTAAGTAGGCACCCAGTTCCCAGGATTTCGAGAAGATTCAAGGTTTTTACAAAACTTCGTTACTCTCACGCAACATTTTCAAATAAAAACATTGTCGTCGTACGCGCAATAAGCTACGACAAAAAAGATGAAAAAATTTTACCAGCATTGGGGAGTTTTATGCGCGTTGCTGCTGAGTGTAATCGTCGTCGCAGGCTTACGACTTTTTAAGCTGGAAACTTTAGCACCAACTCAAAACTTCATTGCCATGTGCGAGTTAACGGGCAAGCTATTCATGAACGCGCTCAAAATGTTGGTCGTCCCACTCATCACTTCCTCCTTGATTTGTGGCATCATGGGATTTGGATCTCAAGCAGAATTTAGGCGTTTGGGATGCAAAACATTTCTATTTTATTTTCTCACCTGCTTTGCCGCCATCATTATCGGCTTACTGATCGTCAATGGTCTCAAGCCCGGGTGCTTGGATCCCAACTTGGCGGCAAAAATTTTAGGGCAAGCAAACGTATTCCCCGCGCATTTCATCGATGTGGAAAGTTCAGAAACCTCCCAATTGTCCAATTTTATTCTACGTCTATTTCCCACCAACATCTTACAAGCGGCAACGGATAACACTCAAATTTTAAGCCTCATCTCGTTGAGCTTAATTTTCGGATTTTTTATCGGACGACTTCCAGAAAAATTGAGGGAAGTCCAATGGGCTTTTTGGGAGGGCATACAGCAATTGACCCGGAATATTACGCGCATCGTCATCGCCTTCGCGCCCGTCGGCATATTCGGCCTAATCACCCCCATCTTACTGCACACGGGCATTGAGCTTGTTAAGCCGCTCGTGTTCTTCGTGGTGACCATCCTAAGCGGCTTCGCAATTTATTATTTTGTATTTTTATACCTGCTTTTAAAATTTGTAGGGCGTGTAAAACCTTGGGCCCATTACAGGGCCATGATGCCTGTGACCTTGATGGCATTCTCGACGGCCTCTTCCGCCGCCGTCTTACCCATTGCCCTGGAACGTGTTGAAAATGCAACTCGCGTTTCGCAAAAGACATCCCGCTTTACGCTCCCCTTAGGCATCACCATCAATATGAGTGGAACGGCCTTGTACGAATGTGTGGTGGTGCTGTTTATCGCCCAACTTTATCAAACGACGCAGAGCATCGAATTCGGATTTTTTAACCAATTAACTGTCGTCTTCATGGCCCTATTGACGTCTGTGGGCGTAGCCGGCATTCCCGCTTCGGGCTTAATTGCCATTACGATGATATTGAGTGCCGTTGGCTTACCCATTGAATCCGTCAGCGTCATCTGGGTCGTCGAACGCATATTGGATATGTTTCGAACCGCCGTAAACGTATTTAACGACACGTGTTGTACTGTCATCATTGCACGCAGTGAAGGAGAAAAAACAGCTTACCCAATTGATTGATCGGCCCCTCTTATTGGGTCAGATACAAGGATTTTTGGCCCACATCAATTTGAGCAAAGGGCTCTCAAAAAACACCCTCCAATCGTACGCTTACGATTTAAAGCAATTTGCCGCCTATTTATCGCCGCAAATTAGAAATTTTAAAGAAGTGACGAAGGAACTCATCCATCAATGGATAGAGACTTTGATCCCTCTACGGGCAAGTTCGCGCGCCCGGAAAATTACCAGCATCCGCCAATTCTTCACCTACCTCGTTCAAAATAACACGTGCACCACGAATCCCACTTCGCACCTTACCAACCCATTACTCAAGCGCACCTTACCCCACACTTTGAGTGTGAAAGAAATTGAGGACTTACAGGCAAGTACCCTTCTATCAACCCCACAAGGACTGCGAGACCGAGCCATGATTTCCGTCATGTACGCTTGCGGCTTGCGTGTGTCGGAACTGTGTAACTTAAGCTTGCAAAACCTATTTCTCGAAGAAAACTTTATTAAAATTTACGGGAAGGGAAGCAAAGAGCGGCTCGTCCCCATCGGATCCACCGCCAAAATGCATCTGCAACAGTACCTTGTACACGGTCGTCCACAACTGCAAAAACCACACACACAGGACGCCGTGTTCCTCAGTCAAAATGGACGCGCCCTTTCTCGAAAGACATTTTGGTTAAATTTAAAAAAATACGCGGCCCAACTCGGTTACGAGGTCCACCCTCACTTGCTGCGACATTCCTTCGCAACCCACTTGCTCATCAATGGCGCCGACTTACGCAGCATTCAAGCCATGCTGGGCCACAGCGATATTTCCACCACACAACTCTATACGCAATTAAATCCAACCCACCTCCAAGAAGCTTACGAAAAATATCACCTGCGAGCCCAATAAGCAACCTTGCCAAGATATTCCACCAAACCCACCTTACAAAAATTATTCCGATCGCTGATGTAAACAGATCCACGCCTGCTTCATAGCCCCCACATTTCCAAAAACTGAAAACAAATTTGCAAAAGCACTTCAAACGTGCTCGTGGGAGCCTTCAAAAAATGAAATTCTCAAGCCCTCATCAAGCTCACGAATAAATATCACTCCGCTCCTTACAGCCCTCACTAGCCAATTTTCCAAGCAGGTAAGACAATTCGAGTTTTTTCAAGTTAGACAGCATTTATGCTTCACAATATGTGCTCATTAAACGGCACGACCACTTTCACGGAAATTAACCAAGATCATTGTCAAATCCGACAAAGTCAAGATTATGAGACCAAGTCCATTAAGCTTAAAATACGCAACAATTCTCAACCCATCCCCAACTGCTCATTTTTCACTTCGGCTCACGCTTCTTATACAACACGGGACCTTCTCATAAAATAGCGATCAAAAGGATTCGTCACTTCCTTGAGGAAGCTTTTTAACATGCTGGCCCAATCATTCCATCATTTTAGCATTTACTTGCCGCCTCAAAACAGTGTTAATTGACTATGTATTTTGCGGTGGCATGTTCGCTTTAGCCTTAACGGGATAAAGAGGAAAGTCCGGACACCACAGGGCAGGATTCCTTACGAAAGTAAGGGGCAAGATGGCAAACGTCTTGCACGGCAAGTGTCACAGAAAATAAACCGCCATTTGCGTGGCAAGGGTGAAAAGGAGGTGTAAGAGACCACCGCATGGTCAGCAATGGCCGTGGCAGGATAAACCCAATCTGGTGCAAGACCAAGTAGAAAGTTGGACGGCCCGTCTCAAAACTTTGGGTGAGTCGCATTCGAAAGAAAGCAATTAACATTGCTAGATAAATGAACATGGCATCGACAACGATGTACAGAATCTGGCTTATACACCGCAAAATACACAACATTTTACCTTTAGAAGAAAGAAGTCTGCAAGCGATCGTTGAAGCTTTTTGCCCCCAATGAGCTGTAAGCAATTAACCAAGAAATCCCCTTGTCTCGATGTTCTGGCATGTGAAGGAAATTAGCCAATAAGAGCGTGCTTGCCAAAGCATCGTACAGCGCGCAGTGATAATGACGCCGTTGCGGCGGGCAGTATTTTTCGGCCCACACATTTAATTCGCCTTCCAAAGCGTAGCGCAGGATAAGCTGTTCTAACTTACAATCTGTTTTGGCGGGCAGCCAGCGTTTGTACAAGCCGTACGTGTCAAGCCACGGGCCCCAAGCCAATTTATCCTCCGACAGGCACAGTGCACTGTTAACGGGCGGAAGAGGGCAGTACCTCGACAAAAGTTGATTTTCAAAAACAGCATTATGCGCACAAAACACGCCCCGTTGATGCGCCGTTGTAAAATATTCTAGATCTTCTGTGAATGAAGCGCACGTACTTACATCTTGATTAAAAATGCCGTGACATTGTGATTCGTGCAAGAGAATGGGCGCTTGCGGCTTGCACAATCGCGTATGAGTTTCAACAATTTCACACGCACCCGACAAGACAACGCATCCGTACTCAACAACACCACTCGCCAAGCTCCCCTCAAAATCAATTATGTAAACACAGGGCCTCATGTCACTCCACTTTACACATCTCTTGGCACTTGACAAGACCCGGCGTGGACGATTTTAAATTTTACGCTTGCCTTTTCACACGATTCCTATTCTTATTGAGGTAAAACAAATGAAGGAAAATACAAACACAGAAAAAATTTCGATCAAAAAGCTCACTTGGCAAGACGTTGAACAGTTGAAAAATTACACGACTGAAACGGGGAAAATACTGCCACGTAGAATCACACGTTTAACGGCTCAAGAACAACGCCATCTGACGAAGATCGTAAAACAAGCTCGCAACCTTCTCTTGATGCCATAGTCTTATGGGAGCACGCATCGGTTGTTCCCCCAAAGACGCTGTTCAATATTTAAAAAGTGGTGAGCCGGTTGCCCTACCGACTGAAACGGTGTATGGGTTGGCTGCACCTTTATTTAACGAAGAGGCGATTGCTAAAATATACCGTCTAAAGCAACGGCCATTCAATAATCCTCTTATCGTTCACGTACTCGGGCAAGCTCAATTGGAAGCGGTTGTCTATGTTAACGCCTCGGCACTTAAATTAATTCACCAGTTTTGGCCAGGGCCCCTA
The DNA here is from genome assembly GCA_902495005.1 of uncultured Verrucomicrobiota bacterium. Lineage (GTDB taxonomy): Bacteria > Verrucomicrobiota > Verrucomicrobiia > Opitutales > UBA9783 > CABUVL01. The sequence goes on from CABUVL010000001.1 coordinate 68,600, forward strand.
ACGATTATTTTGCCCAAAAAGCCCTGCGTTTCATCCATCGTAACGGCCCAACAATCGACGGTTGCAGTACGCGCACCTCAGGCGCCTTTGTTTCGGGAGGTCATTGAGCTCTTAGGAGAACCTTTAGTCGCCCCCAGCGCCAATAAATTCCAACAAGTAAGTCCCACGTGCGCCCAACACGTGATGCGCGGTATGGGGGATTGCATCTCGTATATTTTGGACGGCGGCCCCTGTCAATTCGGCTTAGAATCCACAATTCTTTTCTTGGCAGACGAAGAACATCCCAAATTATTACGGTACGGCCCCATCACCCAAGAAGCGATCGAAGCCGTATTGGGCAAAAAAATCAGCATTTATTCCACACAAGAGCTCAACGCCATGAACAAAAAGAGCCCCGGCTTGTATAAAAAACATTACAGCCCCCAAACACCTCTGTCGCTCGTTGAACACATCCCACAGGACAAAAGCGCCAACAGGGGATATATTTACCGTCAAAGGCCCTCCTCTTCACTCAATCAAAACGAATACTATTTGAGCGAAAACGGCGACTTAAGCGAAATGGCACACAACGTATTTAAGCTTTTACAAGAACTCGATCAAAAGGCTTACGAAGAAATTTTCATTGAACGTGTCCCCAACATCGGCATCGGCAAGGCGATTAACGAACGTTTGGAACGTGCCAGCAGTTAAGACTAAAGCTATCAAGACTTAACCGCACAAGCGTTAAAAAACTCTCCAACGGTCCTATTTGGCCCAGTCCTTCTGGGGTGTACGCGATTAAGCACACACTCCAGTGCTCAAAATGCCACACGGTACTTTGCAAACGCCCCATTGTACGAGCAATTACGTTTCACATTTAACGGATTACATTGATAAATAGTTCAACATCGCACCTCAAGCTTCAAATTACGATCTTACGACTATCTGCCCCAAGAATGCGTTCTGTTTACAAAAATGTTGCCATGCAATGGAATATTGCCAAAAATACCTTTTGTATTAATTTGAAATGGAAGAACGTTTACAGAAAATATTGGCGAAAGCTTATCACATTTCTCGTCGGCATGCGGAAACATGGATTCAGGAGGGAACAATTTCCGTCAACGGCGAAATCGCTCAATTAGGTTGCTCCGCCGATGCAGAACGTGACGTCATTCAAGTGGGCAGCAAGCGACTCAACACGCACGCCTTACAAACACAGACGGAAGTGTGGATGATGTACAAGCCCAAAGGGATTATGTGCACCCACGACGATCCATTTTCTCAGCAAACCCTTCAAGCCATTTTGCCCCAACATTTTAACAAACGCAAGTGGATGTTCGTGGGACGCTTGGACAAGGAAAGTGAAGGGCTTTTACTCCTAACCAACGACGGTAATTTCGTCAATCGGGTTTCACATCCCTCCGCCAACATCACCAAGACTTACCGTGTGCAAATCGATTTGCCTTTCGATACAGCGCTCATTCCACAGCTGCAAAAGGGCTTATTGTGTGACGGCGAGAAGCTCTTTTTTAAAGAAATATACCCCGTTAACTCCAGGAAACTGGACATCGTTTTGTCACAGGGGAAAAAACGAGAAATCCGTCGCCTGCTGGCGGCCTTCCATTACAACGTACTTCGGCTCAAAAGATGGAAAATTGGCCAACTGACCTTGGACAAAAAGCTGATGCCGGGACAATGTCGTCGTCTATCTTGCAGAGAAATTAATTTGATTTTTGGAACAAAATCTGAATGATTAAGATCATGTATTTAAAACGATTTTTCATATTACTTCTTTGGCCCATTACTTTTGTATCCGCCGAAATACATGCCTTGCCGAACTGCCCTTCGCCTCAGCCCCATCAATCTATAAGCCGCGTGTTCGAAGGCAGGCTGGAAAAAACAAACGCATTTTTAGCTTTATTTTCAAAATGGACTTACTCCTTGTACGACAAAGATACACGTATTGCCTACTTAGAGTTCAAGGAAAACGTGCGAACGCCCAAAATTGCCGATTTATTTATCCATAAAAACATCATTGTTCGCGGGAGCCCCGTTTACATCAATAAAGAACCTTACCTGTTGATCATTGTCGACGACATGTGCGAAAAATAACTCAACATGAATGCTTACAAACTACTCGAAGGACGCGCGGTCGCCGATAAAATTTTACAGGAGGTACAAGCACAAGTGCAAAAAATACGCACGCGGCCTCCTCACGTGACTTTTTTACGCGTGGGCAACGATGGCGCGTCTATTTCGTACGTCGCACAGAAAGAAAAAACGGCTCAACGTGTGGGCATTACAAGCGACTTGAAAGTCTTTGATCCCCAAACAACGACCGAAGAACAATTAATTCGAGAGATCAAAGCGCTCAACGAAGATCCCAAGGTCGACGGCATTCTCGTTCAAGCCCCCTTGCCTTCCCACATGGATTTTGTAAAAGTCTGCAATACGATCCATCCTTGCAAGGATGTGGACGGCTTCAGTGCAGAAAATTTAGGTCGACTGCTCCAAGAAAAGGAGGGCCTTATGCCATGCACCCCCGCCGGGATTATCGAAATGCTCAAATTTTATGAGCTGTCCCCGGCCGGCAAACACGTGGTGCTCGTCAATCGCAGCCTCATTGTGGGAAAGCCCCTGGCCATGCTCCTGGCGCGACACAACGACTGGGGCAATGCCACCGTAACCATCTGCCACTCGCACTCTGCAAGGCTCTCCGAGTTAACACGCCAGGCCGATATCCTCATTACCGCTTGCGGGAAACCCAATTACTTTGACGCACATTTCGTCAAAGAAAATGCCATCGTAATCGACGTCGGCATTACACGCGTGCCCACAAACAACGCCAAGGGCTACACGCTCACAGGGGACGTCAACTTCGCTTCTGTGGCCCCGGTGGTTCAAGCGATTACCCCCGTCCCCGGCGGAGTAGGCCCATTGACCGTCGCTCGCCTAATGCACAACACCTTAAAGGCATTTACGCTTCTCCACTAAGCCCATGAACACGTTACTTACAATTTTACTACCGCCCGCCAAAATTACCCATCGGATACTGGCGACACTGTGCGATCTCACACTCATCTTTTTCTTATGCGTATTCATTGTAGGCAAAGTTTGGCTCCCACTGTACCAAACAAACGCATTACTTCAATTTCGGCTTCTCATTGAAACTTATTCCAGTCAAATACAGTCGGGCAATTTCTTGGAATTCATTCAAGAGATAACCAACAATCCCTCTCTCGTTGAGCTCTTTACGAATGTAGACCGCATCTTATTTTTAACCACGTGGATGTATTACCTCATCAATGCAATTTGCTTTAAAGGCGGCAGCCTCGGCAAACAAATCTTCAGCCTACGCGTACTAAAATTTTCATCATTGAGGCCCCCCAACTTCATGGATTACATCTTTCGTTCTGGCATTCAAACATTTTTGATGTTTACGATGTGGCCATTTTTAATGTGTTTTAACTTGTGCTGTGTGTGCATTTCACCCCTCCGCCGAGGAATCCACGATTGGTTTTGCCAAACTTACGTCGTGCATTTCGGGACGATGGAACAAATTCAGCAAAAAATTAGCGCGCAGGCGTCGTCCAATGACAAAATGTGCGAATCATAATAAAAATATTTTCACAGATAATAAGCTTTACTTTTGAGACAAAAAACAATCTTCTAATAGAGATCAAATTATGGGAAACTTAAAGAAAAAACGGGTTTTAAAAATGAATAAACACAAGCGTCGCAAGCGGTCCAAATCCATTAGGCACCGGAAGCGGACGTGGTCCTTATAAGTTTTAACGTGAACAATAGAACACATAAATATCCCCAAGCATCTTTTATTTCAAAAGATACCTTGTATGTGGGAGTTATGTTTGTTTTCTTGCTCATACAACTGGGGGTATTGGTTTATTTCTGTCACCATTACCCCGTTAAAGAATGTCTTATTTCGACATTCAAAATTTGTAGGGATTACTTAGCGACACACGCTTTTTGGATGTTGTGTGCGGTTGTTTTTTTACCCACATTTGGAGTGCCGATTACTCCATTTTTCATCTTGGCGGGCAGCGCATGGGGGATGCATGGAGGATTATTGTTTTGCCTCATAGGCATTGGATTAAATTTAGTCGTATCCTACTTTTTTTACCGGCACTGCTTAAACAAATTTTTATTCAGATTTCTCTTCAAGCGCTTTAATACCCAGAAGGAAAATGCGGTTCAATCTTACCGATTTACAAAAAGTTTAAAATGGGCCATCCTTGTTCAAATGATTCCAACCCTGCCGTACGCCGTGCAAAATTATATTTTAGCGAGCCTTACTTGCGTTCATTTTTCTCACTACTTGGGCATCTCATGGCTGTGTCAATTCATCTGGGCATGTGGCTTCGTCTGCGGTGGCAATGAATGGGGCCAAGGTCACGTGGGAGTCAAAGCTATTTTTCTGCTCGCCTGCCTCACGTGGATCACACATCGCGCCTACAAGCACTTGAAATCGCAAAATCATGCTAAGACCGTTCATTAAAGATGTCCTCGCGGTTCATGAATTATCTCAATGCATTAAGCAATTACTCAGGGACGCGTTTCCATTTGTGGCGGTATGCGGAGAGGTTTCAAATTTAAAAACCTCTAATGGCATTACTTACTTTACCCTAAAGGACGAGTACAGCCAAATCCCGGTCGTGTGCTTTCAATCGGATACGGCCCGATTTACCGTCGACTTAAGGGCGGGTAAAGCAATTATCGTCGAGGGAAAAATTGACGTTTACACGAAGACCGGCCGTTATCAACTGGTGGCCAAGCAGGTGCGAGCGGTAGGATACGGATATTGGCAACAACGTCTGGAACAATTAAAACAAAAATTGGCCGCAGAAGGCCTCTTCGACAGTGAACGTAAAAAGCCTTTGCCAATCCTTCCCAAGCACATAGCCGTCATTACATCGCGCGAAGGTGCCGCATTAAAAGATTTTTTAAGCATTCTTAAACGAAAAAATTGGGCCGGTCACGTCACCCTTTTTCACAGTTTGGTACAGGGAGAAAAAGCGTCTGCTTCCATTATCAAAGCCCTCAAGCAAGCCAATAAAAATCCCTCCATTGATCTCATCGTTCTGATTCGGGGCGGAGGCAGTTTGGAAGATTTGTGGTGCTTTAACGAGGAAACACTGGTGCGCGCCTTAGCTCAGAGCAAGAAGGCGACGATTACCGGCATTGGTCATGAAATTGATTATACGTTGTGCGATTTTGCTTCCGATTGCCGCGTTGAAACCCCCACTGCAGCGGCCGAAAAGATTGCGAACGAATACCTCTCCTACCTCCAACAAATAAGAAATTTATCGGGACGCCTTAACACCTACACTCGCGTCCAATTGGCAAACTTCAAGCAACGCACGAGCACCTTGTCCCAGCGGTTAACGAGTTACTCAGCCCGCAACAAAATTCAAAACTTACGGCATCAGCTGCGGCATTTACAAGAACAATTATTGCAATTGTATCGCAAGAAATTGTACGCCCATCAGTACAATTTTGCCATTTACTCCACCCGATTCAACTGTCTGTCCGTACGTTCCCACGTGCAAGCCGTTCACAAACAGTGGCAAGATTTATCTAAAAATTTAAATAAATTCTTTAAAAAGCAATTGGCTTCATCGCATCAACACGTCGAGGCACTGCAAACGAGACTTCACAATGTCAGTCTCGAATCGCAGTTAAACAAAGGCTTTATAGTTCCATTGGACATCAATACATTACAGCCAAAAGACATCAAACATTTTACGTCGGACACCCTCGTACCGATCCGTCACAAGTCTGGTAATTATTTCGTGCAAATTAAATCGCCCATCCAATCATAAATACGCAAGACTTCCCGTGTTCCTCATCAGTCACACGAACTCAGATGCCACAGGATCGTAGCACCCCTAGCTGCGATTGTCCGCAAGCTTGACCCGACTGCTTAGTACCTAAAACCAGGCGCTATGGGCATTGTTTTTTCCCAATCCGCCGGACGTCCCCAAGGAATCTTGGAATCATCCAACGAGGCCGTTGTTTCCACTGTTTGCGAGCACCCGCTTAAGCACGTTACAATACTCAACAGGCAGAACAACGCTGTGTACCGAATTTGTTTTTTCATTTTTTCTTCAAGCAGTAAGTACTTTGTGTCAACGGAAGTAACTTATTCCGAAAAATCTTTTTATTGGCGGCTAAATACTCTAACAATTTAAAAATATTCTCGGTTTCATCCACACGATTTAACGCCTGTGCCAAGGCCTCTGCACTGAAGTATTGCCCCATGTGATCCGACAAGAAGCTCAACAATTGCTTTTGCAGATCGAGGAACTTGGCCGCCGCTTTTTTCCCCGCCTCAACCCCCGGTTGATTGTACGCATTGATGCGAACAAAACTGGCGTAAAATCCAACCGCACGCTCAAATAACGCAATCAGCGCACCCATACTTTGCGCGTTGAGGTGCTTTAGGGTAATTGTGATAGAGGGGCGATCTACTTCCGTCAACGCAAGCCGGGTGCCCAGCAAAAATCCTTCCAAGAAATCTGCCGACGTTAATCCAGGTTCAACCTGTACATTTGATCCGTTGTGAGGCACTTGCACCTCAATAAACGTGACAAACGCATCGTCGAGCCCATCACGCAATTGTTGAACGTAAGCATGCTGATCCGTAGAGCCTTTATTGCCGTAAACCGTCAGTCCTTGATAAATCTTGCGCCCATCATTGGCAAATTTTTTGCCCAACGACTCCATCACCAATTGTTGCAAATACCGCGGAAACAATACGAGCGCATCCTTGTAAGGCAAGACCACCATGTTGCGCTTTCCCGTTCCCTCCGTGCACGCGTACCACGACAGCGCCAACATCATCGCCGGGTTTGTCAACACCTCCGTATTGCGCGTTAAGATATCCATCTCCGTGGCCCCCTGAACGAGCGCACTGATGTCAATATTTTGCAAGGCCGCAGGCACCAGTCCAACGTTGCTGAACAAACTGGTTCGACCTCCGACCCAATCCCACATCGGGAAACGCGCCAACCAACGCTCTTCTTGCGCCATGAGATCCAACTTACTTCCCTCACAAGTGATGGCAACGGCATGCTGATTGAACGGAATCTTCTGACGGGCAAAGGCGGCTTTTACCTCCATGAGGCCATTACGCGGCTCGGGCGTCCCTCCTGATTTCGAAGTAACAAGCACCAAGGTTTGTCCCAAATGCTTGTAAATTTTCTTTAAAGTCCTAAAAATGCCATCGGGATCCGTATTGTCGATAAACAGAGCGCGTAAGCCTTTTGATTTTCGGTCCAAGGCATCTGACAACAATTGTGGGCCCAAGGCAGAACCACCAATGCCGACACACAAGAGGTACTTAAAAGGCCCCTGTGAGCCCTGAATTTCTTGGTTGATAATTTTTTCCGTAAAAGTTCTCACCTTCAACCAATTATCGTGCAATACCATATTGATATTTTGGTTGGGAGCCAATTGGAAATTTCTCAACCAATAATGGCCCACCATTCGCTTTTCATCGGGATTTGCGATATTGCCCGCTTCCAAGGCTTCCATGTCGTTGAAGGCACGGACAATTTTGGACTGCATACTTTGGAAAAAATTTTCCTTAAATGGAACCTTGCTGGTATCCAACGATAATTTTAATGGATGTAAATAAACAAAAAACTTTTTAAACGTCTGCCAACTCATAAGAATGTCTAAGAATAACAATCTTTTTTTATTTTTTGCAATACAAGGATTGACTTTTTTTATAACGATTCGTAAGATTTAAAAGTATGAAGAACTTCCACAAAAGTATTTTAGTACTTTGTGCAAGCTTTGGGGCAGTGTTGTCAACCTTGCAAGCCAAGAAGTTGCCCGCCCCGCAGTTTGACAAATTTGACCATGATCCCATGGAGTGCTTGTTTAAAGACAGTGTTGCCTTTATGCATCATTTCCTCTCTCAAGATGACTACGGACCACGTCCCCAAAAATTCTTGCGTTGGATGGAATGCAAAAAGACGTACTGCCTCGAGGTTGCCATTCCAGGTGCCGATAAAGACGATGTAAAAATCTCTGCAGATGAAAATCTGTTAAGAATTGAAGCAGAGGTAGAGCGTCTCGGCTTCTGTCGCGAAAAAGATGGCGAAAATCAAAAGTCAAAACGCCATTTTCAGTTTGCAACCTTACTTCCTCGTGATGGTCAAATTGACAAACTGGAAGCCAGCATGAAAAACGGTCTTTTGCTTCTCACCTTGCCAAAAGTTGATAAGCCAGAGGCAAAAATCATTCAAGTTAAGTAATTGTAGTTATTCATTTTATTTTCATAATGCAGAGAAGGAACCTTACGAGGTTCCTTCTCTGTTATTTAAGCGAGGGCATCATTATTTTTGCACCCTCCGCAAACTTCACGCGTTTTTAGAACTGATCGTCAGGCCAAACCCTAACGAGAGGGTCAAAGTCCCATCAGCCCAAAAAAGAATGTCAGCTAAATGGCTTTTTCTCAGATGACCATTTTCCCTAAAAAATCAAACGCCCCCATCGTTTGCACCGCAACATAGCATTCAACGTACAACGCTTGTCTACCCCACAGATTAAATGAAACGCCCTCTAGGTATGCATAAGCTGCTTTAGATAACGTATAAAGCACATGCCTATTTACCGGCGTTAATTCGCCTCCCGACAATTTCGTTTCTCGACCACAGCACAGTTATACGAGCGGCCCGATCTTTTCTAAAATAAGTCTAATGTAAATCTTACGCTCAATGGGAAAAACTCTTGACCAACGATTGCACAATGAGCGACCATCCATCCACCAAAACAAACAATAAGATTTTAAACGGCAACGACAAAATCGCCGGAGGCATCATCATCATACCCATCGCCATTAAAGTTGAAGCCACGAGGAAGTCTATGAGTAAAAATGGGATAAAAATCATAAAACCCATTTGAAAAGCCGTCCGCAGTTCACTTAAAATGAAAGCGGGGATCACGATACTCAGCGACAACGATTCTGGCCGTTCATGGGCGGTGGCAGGCTGCGCCAAATGTAAGAAAAACTCCAGGTCCTTTTCACGCGTCTGTTCCAACATAAAACGTTTCAAATGCACCGAACCCAATTCAATAGCCTCCTGCGTATTAATTTTCTTTTCATTGTATGGCACAACGGCCTCCTCATAAATACGCTTGCCAACCGGCGCCATCAAAAACACGCTCAAAAAAAAGGCCAGGCCGATGAGGATTTGATTAGACGGATTAGAGCCCAAACCAAGTGCATTTCGGGTAAAACTCAGTACAATGACAATGCGCGTAAAACTGGTGGTTAACATTACAATCGAAGGCCCCAACATGAGTAATGTCATGAGTAAGACCAATTGAATACCGGGCAGCCAATCGTTAATGGGCCCTTGCGGCAATTGTATCTGTATACTAGAAGGTAGGTTCATACCGGTAACTTTTACAGTATCCGCAATCACCTCCACGGGCAAGGCTATTATTTAAGAAAAAGATCGCTGTTGAATAAGCTTATGGCAAACAAGAGAAAGTCTAAGCACGTTTTGGGAGCGATCCCCAAAAGCAACAGTAACGCCGCCGGGAGCGATTCGATGTCCGTAGAGACAATAAACAATTCCCTCAAAAACAATGCACAACATGATCGTCAACTGTGAGGGCGAACTCCCCAAAAAGAGGTTATTTTACTGACAAACAAATAATTTCTCAATAGTATAATTGTTTTAGGCCATAAACATCATGAATAAGACAGTTAAAAAACTATCACAACTTTGTATCTTGTTAATCACGAGCTCACTTCATGCAAACCTCATAGAGTTGCGCATAAAGGAAAGTGATCTAAAAAATACAAATACCGTAACGGCCGATGATGTTAGCAATGTATTAAAACGAAAACACAAAATGCGCGATCACATTGCTACAATTATACTCCCAGATTCAATTCAAGTCATTGGAGAAGGCGCATTCGCAGCGTGTAACAACTTAAAAAGCATTTCGTTTCACAACGTACAATTCATTGAGGACCGTGCCTTTTGGTACTGCAGCCAATTAAGTTGCATCGACCTTCCGAGAGCACAAGCTATTGGTGAGTCTGCTTTTGCGTTCTGTCAAGCGCTGAGTGATGCACAACTTCCAAGCGCACAGTGTCTTAATAAATTTGCATTTTTACACAGCGCGTTAAAATACATCGAACTCCCGAACGTTGTATCCATTGGAGGAGGCTGCTTTGCCTATTGTCCTTTAAATAGCATCGATTTGCCAAAAGTACGATCTATTGAAGATCACGCATTTTGGTCATGTGCCTCGTTAAACCGCATTGCACTCCCATCCATACAATCCATGGGTGGAGCAGCTTTCGCCCACTGTAAGCACCTACAGCACGTTGAAATGCCAAGCATTCAATCCATCGGAACGCAGGTATTTTGGGGATGCAGCGAATTAAATAGCATTGAACTCCCAAGCACGGCCCTGAAGAATCAGAATAAGAGTACACTCCTTAAACAACTTTGGGCACCGTCTAATTGTAAGATCATCCTCCTCAAAAAAGAGTAATACTGGAATATTTTCTAATAAAATCACTAATGCTCCGAAAACTTTCCCTTATTCAATTATTGTATTGTCTACCATAAACTAATAACATAGAATATGAAGGGTTAAGCTGAATAATTCTATGAACAACAAGACATTGAGAACGTACAAGTTATTAACACTCGTTGAATTGTGCCTACTTCATTTTTACAGTCCTATGCAGGCCGACAATAAGACTTTTACAAAAGCTGATGCCATAAGTGCAATAGATACAGCAAATGAAAACAATACGCCTGGCATCATAGATCTCAGCAACCATCAAAATTTTAGCTCAACACAGGACATTCTCATCATATCACAAGGCGCATTCGTATCTGCATATGACGACGACCTGAAAGAAATTACCATTCCAACCCCTGTAAGAATCAATTCTCAAGCTTTTAAGAGCTGTGGCGTAAAAAAAGTAACGTTTGTCCAACAAAATCAAGGAAACACTAATTCAGTCATCTTGGGCGACGAGGCTTTCGCCTATTGTAAGAAGCTAACAAGCATTACAATTCCCGCAAAAACCACAAAGATAGGGCGAAATGCGTTTACCGGTTGTGGACTAACGACCATTGCTTTTGATACTGGAATAGCCATCACTTCCATTGGCGATGGCGCCTTTCAAAATTGTGGGGCCTTAACAAGTATTGCCATTCCAAACTCCGTCAAAGAGATAGGCAACAGCGCTTTCGCAGGCTGCGGGCTCAATACAGTCGACCTCAACAATGCTACCGCCTTAACTTCCATTGGCGACGGCACCTTCGAGGGCTGCGAAGACCTCACGGATATTACCATTCCAAACTCCATTACCGAGATAGGCCGGGATGCGTTTGCCGGTTGTGGATTAACGACCGTTACCTTCAATGGCAATACTATCACTTCCATCGGCAATGGCACTTTTTCAGACTGCGAAGACCTTATGGACATTACCATTCCAGACTCCGTTACCGAGATAGGTGAAAACGCTTTCGCAGGCTGCGGGCTCAATACAGTCGATCTGGGATCAGGTGTAACTTCCATCGGCAACCGAGCATTCGCAGATTGCAAGAGCTTAACAAGCATCCGTATTCCAAATTCCGTCACAAAGATAGGACAACACGCTTTTGCACGCTGCGGCATTAGTACAGTCGATTTCGGTTCAGGTGTAACTTCCATCGGATATGGCGCTTTCGCGGACTGTGAAGACCTCACGGATATTACTATTCCAAACACTGTCACAAAGATAGGCCCGCTTGCGTTTGCCGGCTGCAGAAACCTGGCCCAAGTGACCATTCAAGGGGAAACAACCCTGGAGGACCATGTATTTGACCACTGTGATAAGCTGACAAGCATAACTGCTTCAGACCAAAGCACAAAAACCTACATCACCAATAACAAACTATTATTAGGGCTTAGCGACAACTGTACCATCCAGTAGCATAAGCATTCTTAAGCTCATTGGACTCGTAAAAGTTTTTGATCTTGTCAAAAACTTTTATGTTATTTTATTGACAAACCGCATGTTTTAAATAGGCATAAAATTCACTTTAAACAAAAAAATTATAATTTAGTTACGAGCCATGAACAAAATAATAAGAAGAACTACACCATTTTATATCTTACTATTGAGCAGCGCTATTCACGCAGCAACGCTTGATCTTTCTCTTGAAAATATAACAGAAATAACCCGCGAATATATTACTAAGAAATTAGACGAACGGAAGATTCCTTACACTCAATTTACGGACATCAAATTGCCCATAAGCGTCACAAAAATTGGCGATTGCGCCTTCCAACAATACAATTATCTAACCCGCATTGATGCGCCCAATGTCGAAACAATTGGGCAATGGGCCTTCCAAGGCTGCCAAGCCCTAAAAACAGTCAACGTTCCTAAGGCAAAAGAGATAGGGCGTTGGGCGTTTCTTTCCTGCAACGAACAACTGAAAACTATTATTTCCAAGAGATCTATTCAAGAATTAAAAAATCACATTATTTCTACACTTGACATTCCAGTGGATACTCTTGAAGAATTAGTAGGCCACATTGGGCTTCAAAAAACAACACAAATAAGCAATACGCCCATCCTGCGCATTACGTCTGCATCCCACGATATTGATTGGGATGATTGGGGCACACCAAGACAGCTAAGATGGGACAAAGACAAAATTAATAGTTTAATTAATAATACCCCCACACAAAATATAAGGCTGACGCCCGAAGAAATAAGAAAAATACTTTCTTATAATCCCGCTCTTGCTCTTACTACGTTTCGTCCAACAACCTTAGACTTAGAATACCGAAATTTTGAAATTCAAACATCCTTGTTTAACATATCAAACAAACTTATAATTAAACAAGGGATTCAAAGCGTAACACAAGAGCTCGTCAGACAATGTTTGGAGTACTTATCAGAAGAACTAGACAATTGCCCAAATCAACCCCAAAAGTATTTCCAAGAAATTGTCCTGCCCGATTCTGTAAAATGTATAGAAGCCAATGCCTTTGAAGGATTCACTGCACTAAAAACAATTAATTTAGGAAAAGTAGAACAAATAGGTTCTGCAGCATTTAAAGGTTGCATTAACTTAAGCGAAGTAAACTTAAGCAGCCTAAAGACAATAGAGAACGAAACTTTTATGGGTTGCAGGAACTTGCAAATAGCATCTATGGAGAACGTGGAAACTATAAGTGACAAAGCTTTTATGGGCTGCACGAATCTAGAAAACGTATCTATAGAGAACATAGAGAACATAGGTATTATGGCTTTTATGGGTTGTACGAACTTGCAAACAGCATCTATGGAAAACGTGGAAACTATAAGTGACAAAGCTTTTATGGGCTGCACGAATCTAGAAAATATATCCATATCTAAAGACAAAATAAAAAGTATAGGTGACAGAGCGTTCAAGGACTGTCCCAACCTCACGTATCCGGAGTTGCCAAAGGGGATTACAATTGGAAGTGACGCGTTTGACCACCAATATTGGTGTGCGATTTACTAAATAATTTTAACGGTCGCCTTCAGAGAAATCTGAAGGCTTTTTGTTTATAATTAAGCTTGAAAAGCAAAAATCACCATTTAGCTTATCTTTTGTCCAGATGGGCACAGAAAGTATTCAAAAATGTTTGATAATACGTTAAAACGGCATTCTAAGCATAAGATTTTGTTTGCCATCCCTTCTTTTCAGGATCCTTACAGCCCGGGTCACACTGAACAGCTAGGGCCCATTATTCGTATTTTAAATGAAGAAAAATTCAATCACGTCGTCCTATTTGGCCTACAAATTTGGAAACTTAACGCGTTTTTAACGGAACAGTATCTTCAAACCCATTGGCCCGATGTTCAAGTCGATCGACACATCCTCCCCATTACCGACATTGGCATTTACAAAGATATTTTTTACAATTTAAAAGAAGCCCTCGGGGAATATCAGTCGTTGTTTCAGACAAAAGACAATGAAATTTCCTTTCTATTGCCACCCAGCCTTTGTGATCGTCTATTGGATTGTTGGCTCTTATTGGCCACTTCACTGAATGTGGAGACGCAAATTTTCCAAATGGAATCTCATTTTTCGATGGCCGGCATCTACTCCGACGATATTTGGAATAAAGGCTTAGATTGGCTTACCGAATCGCCTCGCGAGTTCAACGATAAGGCCTTGGACAAACATCCACAGCTGCCCGTCACACTCACATTCCGTCAACGACAATACCTGGAGCAACTCCCCTCTCAACACGCCTCGATCTTATTAAAGAATGTTTCTTTGGACCTGGCACAATGCATTGCAAAATTTATCGCGCATCAACACGTTTTAAGTCATTGTCTCACCATACACTGTAACGAAATACCTCCCGAAATCATCGATCCCATCTTATTCGGCTACAGCAAAAATATTCACGGCGGCAAGACGATCTTTCGCAAAGGATTACTACATCGATTCAACAAGGGTGTCATCTTACTGTTGGAGGCTAATACGCTGCAGGCATCGACCCAATCAAAAATAGCCCAACGCATTAATGACCCGTCCAACGATCAACATTACATCTTTGTTTCCAAGCAACAAACCCTCAGTCAGCCTTTGGAACAAATGTTGTACAATGTCAATTTACCGGCCTATGCTTAAATTTTTTCGAAAGCATAAAGAACTGCGAGATATCGGTTGTTTCGATGCGCAACCGACAAAATATTCAAATGACCGTACGTTTGAAGCCTTACAAACGATTCATCTCGGCAAATATGAGTCTTCTAGCCTTCTTAAGCGTATGTTGATAAGCATCGTCCATGCATGCAGTATTCTCATAGGCTTATTTATTTTAATCGAAAGCATACGCGCACTTCTATTCTTATTTTAGGCATTAAGGTGATTACAAAACACAGTGCATTCACCCTGATTGAGACACTCATCGTGTTAACTTTCATGGTAGGGATCATGGGCCTCACGCTTCCCATCGGCACGCAACTTAAGCATCGCGCCCTCAATTTAAAAACACGCGTTCAATTGTTGCGCTATCAAAAGGGATTGTATGACTACTACGCGCACTACGAAAACTTCCCTACATTCCTTCAACAAGACAAGGTCATCTTCATTAACAATCAGTACGCAAAATTTATTGCCACCCTTTCCGGTCATGATTTCATGGGAATCTCAACTTCACATTACAATCCCGACAAAATATGTTTTTGCGAGTTTGAAGCACAAGAAATACTACAAAATAAACTCACAGACGCGTTTCAAAACGACAAAATTGTCTTGCTCATACGGAAACAATTGTCCCCCGAAAACGCTTGTAAAAAATTTCAAAACATGGCGAAATCCGATGACCCCGTGGATTGGTCGAACGAGGTTATTTTTTTCATCGCCAAGTAAAATTTTACAAGCCGAGGCTTTCAACATGCCCATTCAAACGACCGACGGAACTTCATTGCAAGACGATCCGCGATCAATGGACTCCCCGGACCTTTTTGAATCAACACATGCTTTGAAACGATTATTTATCTGACCCATCAACGAGCGTAGAAGTTGTTGTACCCATTTCAACCATTCACTCACCCTTTTGTGACAGGACGATGGACGGCAATCACACATTGCCGCAACAGCATTCACGATACTTCAGGTAAGTCATTGGGCCCCTCTAACTGGACCCTACATTTGGCAAGGCCGTCACCCCATGTAACTCACGGAGACATCATTTAATCAAAAAGCAGCTTGTCCTCACATATAAAATCGAGGCGCCACCGACATCGTCAACGCAGATGCAATTTACTCAAAACTTAAGGATAAATACATTAAGCATTGAACACTCAACGGGCTTGGATTTTTACCCCCTAAAAGAATGAACATTACCTCGGCCTAAAAGTCAAAATTGCTTTTTCCGACCTCCCGGAGCTACATCAAGTCGAATGCTTTGGGCCTTTTGGAACGCTATAAACGCACGGTCAATGAGATCCGGCAATAGTTAAAAACTCCGGCGTGATAGTAACCTTGTCGATACGCCCCGTATACTCCGGGTCCAGTGTCCAAAAGCGAAATGTCAATGGCTCTCCCAGGAAGCGGCAGTTGTAAGAATCGAGCAACACAGAATTTCGATTCATTGTCGTGCACAGGGTTGAGGAAAAAGTAAACGATTGATCGTATGCGACCTCCGACACGTGAAAATAAAGCCCAAATTTATCCTTACGTTCTCGATTAAGATGCCCATTCAAATTTATAAACGGATTGGGCATGGACGGCAACGTGGCTTCAGCATCACAGACCTGCGCGATGGGGAAAAGGCCCGTAGATGTAATTTCGAGTTCGTCGTCAGACAAGGTGTATTCATCTGACACGGGGCCCTCCATACGTTCTTTGATCCCTTTGTCAGAAAAATCGAACACAAACTGCCGGGAGATCTGAAAGTCATTGATCGTGTAAGTGTATTGGAGCTGCACAGAGGACAGCATCCAATACAAGCGTGCGATGATGTCACGGGTGAAAAACAAATTTGGGATCGTAGTGGCCTCCGGGTCGAACACTCGAAAGTGAATGGGGAGGCCCGCCCTATTTACAAAAGCTCTGAAAGGTTCAATCGTTGGCATATTTTTTAAAAAAATGATAGCCCTCTATGAGGAGAGGATCCACGCCTTTTTCAAGACGCCCGACTCAATGATATCGTAAGGGCGCATGCATATTTGTACATTTTCCGGCAAGGCCGACGTGTCTAATTCAATTTGCTTGTTCCCATCCGACACCACAAATTTGCTGAATTGTCCCTGGTCGTTACCCGCGTGTGTGAGAGGCGTGTGCGTCGGGAAGTACGTAATCGTCTGGGCAGTACCAGCGTTAACATCGAAACGTACTTCCGGATTGGTGGAAGTGGTCCTCAAGCGATTCGACCGCATGAGTTGAATCAAGTCATTGGGCCCAAGATGCTTGGGCGCTCCAAAACGCAAGTCAACGGTACCCGTATCCAAGTGACAACATTCTTCTTGAACGACGGCGTTGATGTGTTCCAATTCTGCAGAAGCCTCCGTAAAATTGATACGTGTCCCCATGTAAGAGGGTCCAATTTCACGCGATTGAATCTGCACAGAACCCTCATATTGCAAGGTTGAAACGGCGTCGAACAGGACTTTTGCCAGGCCACTGGGAGGGACCGTGCCACCTTTAACGAAGGTACTGTGACGATACGTCTTGGAAACCGCGTTGGTCGTGCACATGCGCAAACTAATTAATCGGTTCTTAATGACGCTAAACGCACTCGTGTAATTTACGTGCGCACAAATCGTTTCGTACCGCGCTTCACAATTCATCCACGGCGCAATCGCACCTTCAATTAATTCATTCGTCAAATTACTTTCTCTTTGGATATCAAACAAATGAATGTTGTCATTGGGAACGGCTTGCAAAATAGGGCAATGCCTTTTCCACCACTCAATCGAATTGGTTTCAATGGGGGACACCTTCACAACTTGTTCTTGCAAGTGGCTGCGATTGCCTTCCAATTCGATTGTAAGCACCAGCGCATTGAATTCTTCGCCGTTTGCATTAGCCGGGTACTTGTCAATGGTATTTGTTTTCCACGTTACCTGGCCGTTGGAATGCGTATGCTCATATTTCAGCACGACAGAATTGACCCTTAAATCGTACCTTGGCACAACGTGAAGCCGTTGCGCCTGCGAAAGACGAATGTCACGAGCCGTTAAAAAGGACTGACGCACGATGTTGAATGTAGGGGGCGTTGAGGCATAATCCGTCCAACAGATGGCATCAGGCGCCCACCTTAAAATACGTTGTAAGGCTTCTGCGCAACTGCAATCTTTTACCGATTCGTACGGAAAGTAAAAATCAAAGCCCTCGATGCGCCCCACCTGCATAGGGACATTGTGCTTTATCGCGTATTGTAATAGCGATTGGATGCACTCTTTTGCATTCAACGCCTTGCCCGCATCCGATTGCCCAAGGATGCAAACCCCGCGAGGGAACAAAATTAAATTTTCCTTGGGGCTTCCGTCCGAATAGCGCCAATTCTGTTGATAAACAATATGTTCGAGGTACCACCACGTGCCGGCAATTTCATAAAAATTCTCCTCCACCTCCGGAGCATAAAGACAGGGGACTTGTGTAATACGGCCTTGAAACCAAGGCGTCTGATCTTTATAAATAACGAGCGTCTGATCTGGTAAAAACTGTTGGCCCTTGGTCTTAAAACGAACGCGGTCGTTGCCCTGATTTGTCACACGTCTTACGGCGTCGTAAATGCCCCAATCTTCAAACGTTTTTCGACTGTGATTGTACAATAATTCCCACGCCATAAATTAATTCCTCGCATTGTAGAGTTGTTCTCTCATTTCTTGTATGGCACGGTCCAAATTCGCAATATCCTGGCGTTGCTCTTGCAGGCACTCGATCAATTGACTGAACATTTCTTCATCGGTAGAAGCGTTAAACGAATCAATTTTTTTCATGAAGGAGCCCTCCTAAGATGTTATACGTCGTGTAAGAAGCATTCCCATGGTACCGTACATCGATATTTTCAAGGCTGGCATTGTCCAACTGGAAGCTCCTTTGGCCCTTATCTTCCAACTCGATGCATAACGTTCCACCGGCTTGCATGAGCGAAGAGGCATGCGTCAGTGCGTAGCGCTCAGCCTCTTGCTGCGATTTATGTCGACGGCCCACCACAAAAGTGATTTGCGTCTGTAAATTGCCTCGATTAATCGTCTGAACAGCTTGAGCGCGTATCGCCTGCAAAATTTGTATTTGCCGTTTGCCTCGAATGCTGAAATGGCTCGGGAGCTCGTTGTTTGCTTTACCACCCGCTAAGGTGTAAGAATTGAGTGTTATTTTCATGATAGGTGTAAGTTACATTGAGAAGACGTGAAATTGATTTGTAACGACATCCACGGGGAATTAAACGGCAGCTCCTTCCACGGATTGAGCGTGTTTAATTCGAAGTAAACTTCGCAGTCAGGGGTCGCAATCGCCCTGTGCGACAATGCGTAACTGATTTGCTCGGCGTACTCGTAAATGGAATTATCGTCTGAGGTCGTTAACTTCGTCATGACCGTCAACTGCAAGGCAATTTTCTGCCAGTACAGCGCCGTAATGTCTTCTGCAACTTGCAAAGGCATTGGGTAAGCCACGTGTACTTGTACGGGCCGCAACTTCTTGCTGCGTTGCGCTTGTAATTTTTCCAGCGAATGTACGCCGCAGGGTACGATTGAAAGTTGTGGGAATGACTGCGTCAGTACCCCCACCAGCGTTTCCTGAAGTTTTTTTAAAATCAGTGCCATAATTGATCCGTTGTTACAGGCCACGCAGGGTTTTCGTACTCGCGTCGTGCGCGCGATATCGAACGGCCTCAATGCGATGGTGCCCTTGGCGTCGATCTGCCTGTTGTGCCCAGTTTTCTTTTAATTGCGCCAGCGACTGACGAGCGTGATCCGCATTGCGAATTTGATCCTCACTCAATTGCAAATCCGGAATGCGCGACTGTAACGCCTCAATGACCAACACACAGGCGATGTGCTTACACGTGTCGGGAATGAACGTTTTATCCGTTTGACCGCTTTGCCAGTCATCGGGTACAAAGGCGCGAATGTAGGCACAGACATCCCGAATGATGTTCGGAAGCGGGTTTTGGTTCGCTTGATACTGTTTGAATAAAGCAATTTGATCGCTTGCGAGGTAATCTTCAAGCGCAGTTTCGTTGAGAGGAATCCAGTTGAACATAGTTTGAAAAATTGAAGCCCAGCACCGTAATTCGACGATCACGGTGCTGAAGATGCGTACTAAGCTTGTGTTTTAATGTCAATTTGCGTAATACCGTCGGAGGAAGTCACCACGAGGTTGCTGTAATGCTCAACCGTAATGTCCGTGAACTTTGCGTGCTCTTCCACGTAAACTCGGAATAATTTTTCACCTTCCATTGGAGTAACAAAACGCTTTAAATGCGACGGTTCGTCTTTTAATAATCCGTTTTGCGTGAAAAAGGCAAAAATTTCATTTCCCTGAATTTCATGACCTTGGACACCAAGATGTTGCTTCCTAAGCAGCTTGATTTCATCCACAAGTAATTTTTCTGCCAACTTTTCACGCGACAACTCGGCAATGAGGTGAGAACTCGTATCCCCCTGTGAATGGTAACAATCTTGCCGTTGGTACCAGGCCAACTCGCCCATTAGAATGCGGTTCGGGTAAAAACCGTACGTATTGGCGGATTGCAACAGGCACTCTCGCACATCTTTATCCGGCGTACTGCCGGCATCCCAAGTTTTTTCAACCCGCTGTGCATTCTCTTTCAAAGCGGTTATAGCGCGACGAAGTTCATTGCGGTAGAGACGCTTCATGAGCAAGTGAACGTAGCGTTCTTGCCAATCCGTCCCAACAACGTCATCGACGTCGACACGTATGGTGAGACCCTTGTTCAATGTTTTTGATTGAACGGTTTGGCCTTGGAATTCAATCCGCTTAAAACTACACCCTTGAGCGCGTAGATCGTCCTGTTCAGAGTAAAACATCTGATCGTTGTCGGCCTTCTTGTATTCAAAGCGGCGCGATACGGGAACCTGCGGGGCAATAAAATTTAAGAGCGCCTCGATGTGTTCCTCATCCTGCCAATCTTTCGTGAATGCCGTCAGCTCTTCCGAGTAATTCGTGTGATTGAATTGCGATTCTTGTGCGTTTGATAATTGATTCATACTTATTCCTTAATTTCAAGTTGATGTGCCACTGTGCTCGCGACTTCGATAAGGTCGTCTTTGGCCCCACTCGTCAGCGCAAGACCGACACAGGTGTACTTTCCGGCCGTCGTCGGCAACGATTTAATGCAGCCATCGGCATCCGCGCACAGGAGCGTTCCCGCCTTAACAACATCACTGGCCTTTAATTGCACAGTTTGTTTGCAAGAGCCCAAGAGGTAGACACAGAGAGGATCTTGCGAGGTTTGATGCACGGCCCCGATGGGCATTTCATTAGCTTGACATAACCTAACATGGTCGCTGTCTTCCGCGAAGCATACGAGCCGGTAAGGCGGTAAATTCGACGTGCTTGCGAATTTTGTCAAGGCACCGTCGTGCACGCCGGAGGCCATTTGTGCGTTTGCGAAGATGAAACCGTCAAGGATTTCATGTGATTTGTATTTTGTTTTCATAGGAAATTTTATTCAATTTATTTACGATTGCACCATACGTGTTTCCACGCTTCCGGATAACTTTCCCCGGTGCTTTCCATCCGCTGTTGAACAAGCTTGGAAAAGCGTAAAATGTTCTGCTTCTCATCCCGCGTTTGATGAAGACGTGCGATAAACTCAACCTTAGGTGCTTCGGCCGCAATGGGCTTAACGGGTAAGTTCGGTTGGTTGGTCAGCCCAACTGACAACAATCGTACGGGCGTAAATGATCCTGCCTGGATACATTTCATGAGCCATCGTGGCGATAAATAACGATATTGCCCTTCGTTCATCAATTGAACACCGGCTTGATTCCACTTAATCTCTACCCATATGCCATTCTCATCCACTTTTAGGCTCTTTACGCGACCGTACTCACGGGTATTCATGTGTTCGGGCAAATTTGCAAAATTTGGGTCGTCGGGATGTCCGATATAAACGGGGATGTATTTCCAACCGAAACGATGCAACAAGGACTTAAATTGCTGGGCCAATTGCAAGGCAGCGGCCTTTGTGATATGTTGCCGACCATAAGGGTGTGAAAAAACACCGTACGTTGCCAGTTGAAGCCAACGTGAATTTGTACTTGTGTTCATAGGTATGCAAGGAGTGAGCATGAGATTTCTTTAGAATGATTGTTTGAGAGTATCGTTGGAATTGCAGGGAGGATTTAAACCGAAGTGTTCTCGAATATCGTTCAAACTCAACGAGACACCCATGTCCCAGAGCGTCTTAAAAATGGCCAGATCGTTATTCAAGTTCTTATTGGCCGAAAACTTAAGTTGGAAATACGCCTTGGGGTGATCGGTCCCCAATAAATACTTTAAGACACAACGGTCCACCTGGTTATTCAGTGTTTCTGAAATCATTTGCGCGTCATCTTCTTCGAGCAACGTCTTTTCATCCTTCTGCACGGACGCCCCCAAGCCGTTTTGCTGAGAAATCGTCGTCAAATCTGAACCACGCCAAAGGGCTGCCATTGCGCGGTCCATACGTTCTACAAGTTTCGGGTAAGGCAACTCGCCTTTCCCAGAAATATCGATGGCCTGAATGTCGGTCCCCGTTGACATGAGCGCGTGGAATTCAGCTCCAAAATTTTTAACCGCTTCACGTGCGATCTCCCATTCATTTGAACCGGGTCGCGCATTTGTGACGCCCTTCACACCCGGCATGCCGTTACGCTCGCAATAAATGAGCCAGTCTCGCAGCGGCAGGTGCTTGAACAAGTACGCGATGGAACACGACTCCATAAGCCCGTCCCCCGTTGTTATAAGCCATTCACCCGATG
This sequence comes from uncultured Verrucomicrobiota bacterium, assembly GCA_902495005.1. Lineage (GTDB taxonomy): Bacteria > Verrucomicrobiota > Verrucomicrobiia > Opitutales > UBA9783 > CABUVL01. The sequence continues at coordinate 91,062 of CABUVL010000001.1, forward strand.
CGAGCGGAATCCTTTGATCCTGATCGGATTTCACAAAGTGCAGATGGCCATCCTTGTTTTCGAAAAACCAAAGCGGGACGAAACGGAATTCTGCGCTTAAGAATCGTTTGCTTTTAACGTTCAGTGGCTTAAAAACAACTTCGTGGACGGCATACTTTTTCCCAATGGCATCCATCATCTGCTTAATCAAGAGGGCCAAGCCGCCGCGTTCGTTTTCGTCGTACGCGTTTACGCAGCTCAGATTGTTGTAAAAAGACTCTAAGATTTCTTTTTGTAAGAAGGCTTCCTCGCTGTTGTCGAGGGTTAAAATTTCCCACGGCAGGCGCGAGATTGCTTTTTTACGCTTTGAAATCACGCCCTGTAATAAATCATCACGATGTTCAATGGCTTCCCATATGAGAGCCGCTTGCTTCAGGTGGCCCGCGTGGAAAGCATCTAAGATGCGGGATAAGGAAGCCGGTGTCAGAGAACGTATGGGATTCCACGCCTGACGTGCAATGCTGTCCTGACGAAATGAGGTGAGGTATGTGTTAATCTTCATAAATAAAATGTTGAGCGGTTCTAAAAATTTCGGTTGTACACGTGGAAGGAGTCGTCAATCGGCTGGCGTACACGGCCAACGCGAATGCCCAAAATCGATCGGCATGCCCCGCCGAGCTATGCTTAGCTTCAAAACTGGAGTGCGACGACAAGCAGCGCAGTTGGACCGCCAAGAAATCGTCAATGAGGTCTGCTTGCTTGGGGAGCTTAATTTGTCCACGTTCAAGTAACATTTTCAGTCCATACGCCAGCTGCTCTTTCGTTTTTACGGTAAATGTGACCCCATGTATGGCGTGTCCCCAACGCGTTTGCGCACGTTCCACAAATTGATGTCCAATCCCCGTTTGATCAATGCAAGCTCGATCAATGTGATAGGTATTGAAGAGCTGATCCAAAAGCACTTCCTGTTGATCGAAACGGGCATTTTGTAAAACTTGTACATTTCTCGTAAGCAATTGATCTCCCATGGCCTCGAGGACAACAAAGACACTGAGGTCGCGCGATCGAGCCAAATCGACCCCCAAGAACGTGGGATGATTTTGGCAATGCTGCCAAGCTTCGGAGGGGGCATAAAAGCAATTTTGCAAATCTCTAAAATCAATAAACGTGGTATTTTCATCCATGGGCACACACATGTACTCTTGTTGGAAAATAAGTTCACTGGCGCAGGCGTTGCGAATGAAATCGAAATAAGCGGATTCATCCATGTGGTATCTGGGATCATTGGCCGGCAATTTCGCCTTTAACTTTTCTAAAAACCCCTGTTCGAGGGCATCTTCCAGTGTCACCGTATGCAGAGAAATTTTTTTGGGGTTCCCATTGTGTTTAACTTCTTGAATGAGTCGGTTAAAAAAATTGTTGTGGCCGCGGTGGGTCGAAATGATTTCCAAATGCCCTCCCCAGGTAATTCCAGGGTACGCGATGTTGTAAAGTTGTTCGGGATCCTCATGAAGTGCGAATTCGTCCAAAATACGAGTGCCGCGTTTGCCGGCTTGGGCGTTGGGATTGGAAGAAACAATTTGCAGGGTGCTCTTGTTGAACACGCTCAATGCGTACGTGTGTTGCGAACCCGCCTTGCTGATCACGGGAAGTGCCTGCTGAATAATGTACGCAAAATTCTTGCAGTCGTTGAGGAACAATTGCGCCTGCACAAGATTTTGCGAACAAATCCACAAAAAAGTCTTGGGCAGCCGCAAGCATTCTCGTACGGCTCGATACGCGCTGGCCCACGACAGGCCAATTTGTCTAGATTTTTCCATAATTTTTATTTGGGCATCGTCCTCAATCCAACGTTTTTGGTAAGGCAAAAAAAACGCGTTCATGATTCACAGCAAGTTGAGTTGTTCTTCAATGTCCCTGATCGTATCTTCCGACAACATCAAATCCCGCTGATCTGCTTCACCCAGTGATTGTTGCTTCGAGAGCATTTGCAATTGTTGATAATTTTGAATCAACTTTTGCAATACACTGACGATTTCCTTAATCGTTTTCCAATCCGGATTATCCTGCGAACTTATCTGCAATATTTGAGATAAATATTCCCAAACGTGTCCGATCGCTTGTTCGGCCAAGCGGATTTGCTCGTTCATGTCGGCTGTCTTTTTTGCAAGGGACGCAGAGGGGTCCGTATGACGAAGTGTTCGTTTCATACAATGTGTTTAAAGAAGGTTTAACGGTAAAATACACCTATCGGCTATAGTTTTAGATCAACGAGGGCTGACCCAAAATACAGACCAATAATGGCAGATAGCAAGTGCGTGTCTAATGGCGTTATGACAAGACCCTTAAGCTGTGTCCAATGGACCTTGTCGCAAGCCGATGAAAAGAATAAGAATCCACTCGTCGATTGCGAGTAACCGACAGAAATGGGAATTTCTGGGTGTATGATGGCAATTAATTTCGGGAAGACGATCACGAAGAAAACCGCCAGGAGGGCAATAATTCTTCGCGTAATTTGTACGCCTTGTGGGCGAGCATTGCGCGCATTGGCAACGGAAATTTCCAAGAGGTGCTTCTTGTGTAATGCGAAGAGTCGTTCACGGTGACGAGCAAGCAAGGCAAAACTAACAAGACGAATGGAGCTCCCAAACAGCGAAGATCCAAAGAGAGAGATTAATTCTGTAGGCAAGGTGTACATAATGAATTGCAAGTGAGGCTATTCTACCATATGATTGAAAGTCCTCAATGATTGCGTTGGCTATTTTGGCTAATTTTATTGTTTATAATAAATAGATTAAAAATTTTTGGTTGTATTAATTTTTATCATGCGTCAATTCTAATAATATGAATTAGTACAGCCGTAGTGTGAAAGTAATGCACATGAAGAAAATTGAAACACTAATCCATTAATTATCAGATGATTTTTACTGGAGCACTTTTGAAGTTTTATGGGAATGTGACATTTCTCATCGCGAGAACGGTACACTCATCGAACGTCGGGCCATGTGTGAACCCATAGTGACGATTTCCACTACATCAACCATGGTGAACCATTGACATTTCAAGCTTTTATACAGCAATGCGTTGTCTCAGTCACAGATCATGGGATGCGTACGATAAAATTCCTCTAAAAACTTCATTTTGGACGCCAGCAAAAGATCCAACGAGGGGGCCGCGTCGCATTTGTCCGCACGCATTTCTTCAAATCTTACAAGTAAATCCGGATCCTTACTGGATATGACAAGCGGCTCCAAACGATATCGATTCCATATAAAGCATCGACTGTTCAAAGCGGCCGTCTGCAAAAAATGCAATGCGGGCTCTAAAGTTTTAAAAAAGAATTGCGAAGACTTGATCAACACGCGCCTTTGTGTGGATTGACAACGGGCTTGAATCCACGCGTCCGAATCCGCCTGCGTGATCGCCAAGCATTGGTAATCACAAGCGTAATGATGTGCTTGCAACAAAGATTGAACGTAAGCTTCGTAGACGGGGGACAACAAAGTTACTTCAAAAATAATGGGATAACGATACGGCAACAATTTGGGCAATACACGTGTCAACAACGAAAGGGCAAACGCATTCGTATTTTCCCTCAAGAGGGCCTCCCCATAATTTGCTCGAATCGCGTCTAAGTGTGGATGATATTTGACAAATTTGCGTACGGACAATTCAATGGCGTTTATCCCGCGCTCTTCAAACAAGTGCTTTACGGCGGGCAATAGTTGAGTGGTTTTGCCCGAACCTGACTGCCCCACTAAACGCATGCAAAAGGGGAACTCAAACGCACCCTGGACTTCCCTTAAGAGGTCTTTTAAGGCCAAATCGACTAAAGTATCCCACTGCTGTACGGGGAACGCCCGCTCAATGTCCGCTACGCCCCATTGACTTTGAATAAAATCCAAAACAGGCCGCATTTTCCCCTTATAACAAAGCGCTGGCCGCGGCTCCTATAGCGGATACAGGTCCCGTATTGGCAATATTATCGCTGGCTTTTTCGACCTTATTAAGGACCCCTTCCGCCTTACGGTATAGCTCATCGTTGCTGATGAGACGGCCTAAAGTACTCTTATCCGCGTTGAGCTTTTCACAAAATTCATTTATATTTTTCACAATACGATCAAAATCTTGCGCAGTCTTCTCATCCATCATCAACTTACCCAACATACCTTGCCCCGCTTTAACATTTTCAACGACCGATTTTACGGTATCCATTATCTCATCCACCTTATTTGCCGCTACGGTAATGGATTCCATCAACTTACTAAGGTCGTCGTAAGCCTTATCGTCCATGATAATTTTACCCAAGGTCCCCTCGCCAGAAGCAATTTTTTTCGTGATTACATTCAAATTGTCAATCACTTGATACAATTTGGTAAAACCACTCTCACGATCATTTCCGTCAGATTTATCTAAGTTTCCCAAAATATGATCCAATTTTTTGCCGACACGACTAAATTGTTGAATGACGGTCGACAGGTCAGTTGCCTGCTGCGTTTTTATGAAACTGTCACTTTTCAACACCTGGGGTGAGGTTCCAGGAGAAATGGCAATGTAGTTCGCCCCCAACAAGCCTGCCATGAGAATTGTCGCCCTGGAATCTTCTGGCACGTGATAACGTTTTTCAATACTTAAAACGGCCACCGCCAACCCCTTATCCAAGTACGTATTGACAACACTGCCGACACGCACACCCGCCACACGGACATCATCCCCCACCTGTAATTGCCGTAAATCGGCAAACAAGGCATTCAATCGATACCCCTCGTGTTGACTTACGGACAACTGCGTCAACGCGGTGTAAACCACATACATGAGCATAAGCCCAAACAGTACAAATAATAACACACGCAAACTTTCAAATACTTTTGTTTTCATGATAAAGCAGATAAAAATTTAGGCTGATTAAGGTTAATGGTAGGTTGCAAGAAATTACGCACAAAGGGATGTGTCGATTGCACGAGCGTTTGTGCCGTGTACAATTCCTGAATATGTCCCGATTGTAACAAGGCTATGTGATTGCCAATCGATTGCGCCAACATGACGTCGTGGGACACAATAAACGTTGTAATGTGTGTTTGACGGTTCACATACCCAATCAACTCAATGATGGAAGCGGCCGTGACGGGATCAAGTTCTGACGTGGGTTCGTCAAACAAAAGTACATCGGGCTCCATCAGTAAACCACGCGCCAAAGCCACACGTTTACGCATACCTCCGGATAACTCGGACGGTCGCACAAAAGCAACTTCCTTTAACGCAAGCATTTCCAACATGCGAAGTACCCTCTGTTCAATTTCCGAGGCACCGTACATGCGATGTTCACGCAAATAAAGGGCCAAATTATCGAAAACCGTCAATGAATTAAACAAGGCGCCCGATTGAAACACCAGGGCAATTACGTAACGTTGTTTCCGTTTAACTTGTTGCAAGTTTTCCCGATTGAAGTAGATCTGTCCGCCAGACACTTGACTGAGACCCGCCAACAAGCTTAAAAAAACACTTTTCCCCGAACCGCTCGGCCCCATGAGAACAAAAATTTCTCCCGGGCTCACGTGTATGTTTACATCTTCCAAAACCATCCTGTTGCCAAAGCCCTTGGACACGTGCTCCACGTCAATCGCAATTGCCCCAGCTTTACACGGGCTTGAAAAGAAAGATGTCTCACTCATTGAGTTCATTATCAATAAAAAATCATTAAATTATAGCAAAAGTTTAGTTATAAAATAATCGAGTGTCAATATGGCAACCATAGATTGTACGAGCGTTCGCGTCACAGAGGTTCCAATTTCTCGGGGCCCACCCCTGGTTTGCAGTCCAATGGCAGAACTGATGAGTGTAATGATAATGGCAAAAATTTCCGCTTTAAACAACCCGTTATTGATGCTGCTAACATCGACGAATTGTTTCAAACTGCGCCAATAAATAACACCCTTAATTGAAATGAAATCAACGGATTCGGTAACAATCCAACCGCCGACCCAACCCAATACATTGGCAAACATGGATAAAAATGGCATCATGAGACAGGCTCCAACGACGCGTGGCATGACCAACAAACGCACCGGAGAAAGGTTCATCGTTTTCAGGGCGTCGATTTCATTGTAAACAGCCATTGAGCCTAATTCAGCCGTGATGGCCGATCCAACGCGTCCCGTCAATAAGAATGCCGTCATGAGGGGTCCCAATTCCCGACACATGGACAAGCCAACGATACTGCCCAAGTAACCTTGCGCACCGGGTAATTTACTCAAACTGTAGCCCGTTTGTAAGGCCAAAATTCCACCCATAAAAATATTTAAGATGCCGACAATCGGCAGGGTCTGATACCCCATAATGCAACATTGTTCCAAACAACGGCCCAATTGCCTGTGCAAAAACCGCAATTCTTGACACGTTTGTAAGAATAGCTTGACGATAAAAATCCATGTACGACAAAGTTTCATAATGATTTCAAACAGCGACGGTTGACTCTTGAGTTTTTATGGGATTTAAATTGCTTCCACAAAAAAGATACCGTTTCTTCATTTCCCCTCTTTTTATACCCAAACAAGCCTTTTAACAACATGATAGATTGCTCCTCCTCACTTCTCAAGTAATTGACTAAAAAACGTATGTTAAAGTGTCTTGTACGTGGGGTTCGTTCATCGTTAATCAAACCCAACAATAAACTTTGCTTTCGACAATCCCCCTGCACATCTAAACGGTACAGAGAAAATAAAGGATTATAGATACGTTGTACGCACTTATTATTGGGGAAGAAGACTTCAAAGAGACTCAACATCTGCACTTGATAATGTCCTCGGCCATTGTTCCAGTAACTGTAAATCGGCCAAAAATGCGCCTTCTCGACTTTGACGGACACATCCTCGTGGGTCTGTGTTTGTACCCAAAGCAAAAAATAGAAAAATTGTTCGCGATGAATGTGCAACTTATTGTCGCGTATATCTGTTTGCTTTACCAAGGGCCACATCATCCACTCCTTAGAAGTTCCAAGCAGTCTATTTTCAGAATAAGTGTGAAAAGGGGCCCATCGATTGACACGTCTGTACTGCCCAATCCCTTGTACCCACAAGGGCCAAAGGATACGTCTCTCTTCGTACCAAGGTTCCTTTTCCCAACGATGTCCCCAGATGGGCCAAATAATCGATAAGTCTTTAACATTTTTGTCTTCTTCATACGCGAAGAATGGTAAAAATCCCTTTTGCATCGAGGGTTCCGGGTACCAAGTTTTACAACAATAGATTAAGGGCCAGAGACAATAACGTTTATCGTAGTAGTTATTGCGATAAAAATGCCCCCCTAAAGGTAAAAAAGCAAAGCCGTGTGCATTGCCACAACAACGGCACACGAAGGGCCACGGATGCCAATAATAGATAGTTCCCTCTTGGCAAGTTTTGAGCCACAAGGGCCAGAGAAACCATTCAATTGAATCGCGGCCAAAGAAATTGCGTACGCGGCCTCCCAGTGGAAAGATGGCGGCGTAATCATAGTTCGGAGAAAATCCCTTGCAGGTAAAATAAAAGGGGAAAAATTGCCCATTGTGGTAAACAAAAGGGCTCGTTTGTCGTTCGAAGGACCACAAACCCCCCAGGGCACTCCAACAGTTGTACTGACTGCGTTTACAATCGCGTCCCACGGGATACAAAAAGTAATTGTTACTTTCATTGGGCAACTTGTTTTGCCAGATAAAAGGGCGCAGAAAAAAATTGTTTTCCTGGGGAGATTGCGTCTTTTCTAGAAAGGGATAAAAGGAAAAAAATTGTGTTTTCTCAGAAGCGGTGGACTGAACGGTGGCACGTAAGTTGCTCTTTGTAAATAAGCAACAAAGCGCAATCAATGACGTTTTACACAATCCACGCATTCTTTTATTGTGTTTGAGCTCCCAACGAGGGTCAAGAACTAACGGGTGGAAAGAATGGGCAAATTGGCTGTGCATAGAAGTGAATTATATCTAATTTATAACTCATTCTCTTTATAATTATTAGCTGTGAATAAGTGCAAATAGAAGAGTTTATACCGGAAAAATACGGGGCGGTGGATGCTTTTGGTTTTGTGAATAAGATACTATTTGGCGTGTTGAAAGTGTGGTAGGGATGTGTATAAAAATAAATACGCACCTTGTGTACACTTTTGCAAAACAGCTTATGCACAAGTTATTCACAATACGTAAGCCTGTGGAGAAGCACGGTCTCTTGTGTTGAGGATTGAATCGGTTTTCCTTGCAGAGCGTTCAGATATAGGAGCAACGGAAGGCTAAAACGTCGTGTTTATAATACGAGGCACGGTCGGAGGGATTTGTTCCTTAATAGGCTGATATCAAATTAATTGGAGTTTAATGGGCACGGAATAAGCACCTGCCCTTGAGTTGTTTTGAAGCGAACTGCCGCTTCAATTGGAGCTTACTTATGGTTTATTTTTGTTGTTAATCAATTAAATAGTATTTACGAAGGAACATTTTACGGCCTTGAGGCGTGGCGTTGAAATGGTAGCGAACTTGTCAGTATTCGGACCTTGGGAGGGATATGGGTCTGATGGATTGAGCTGCCCTTCCACGATCCTCTGGGATTGTGAGTTACCTGGCAAGGTATGAAACTCTAAAGGCGGCCTACGAGCGGCTTGAAAATTGCAAGATTATGCTGGACGAGTCCTTATATAAGCATGCAATATTAACAGCACTGCATGATGGAAACTTTAGACAAAGTATATCATTCACAAGAAGTCGAAAATAAGTGGAAAAAGCGCTGGGAGGCTGCGCAATGTTTTTGTGCAAAAACGAACGATAAGGCCAGCTTTAGTATTTTTATGCCCCCTCCGAATGTGACGGGTATTCTCCACATGGGGCACACGTTGAATAATACAATTCAAGACGCGTTGTGTCGTTGGGCTCGACTTCAGGGGCGGGAAGTCTTGTGGATTCCCGGCACGGATCATGCGGGGATTGCCACTCAGAATAAGGTGGACAAGGAATTGCAAAAAGAGGGCCTGTCGGCCAAAAAATTGGGCCGAGAAGCGTTTATTGAACGTGTTCGGGCCTGGCGAGAAAAACACGGCCATATCATTTACGATCAATTAAAAACACTCGGCATTTCCTGCGATTGGTCCCGAGCCACTTATACTTTGGATCCACAATATTCGCGGGGCGTTTTAACGGCCTTTGTACACCTTTACAACGCCGGCTACATTTACAAGGGAAAACGTTTGGTCAATTGGTGTCCACAGTCACAAACGGCACTCAGTGATGAGGAAGTCATTATGCAGACGACGCCGGGCAAGTTGTACACTTTTCTTTATCCTGTCGTTGAAAAGCCGCACACCTTCCTGCCGATTGCCACCACGCGTCCGGAAACCATCATGGGGGACGTGGCCTTGGCCGTTCACCCGGAAGATCCTCGTTATCAAGATTTAATCGGTTTGCATTGTCAATGTCCGTTTGCCGACCGAGTCATTCCCATCATTGCCGACACGGCGGTTGAAAAAGATTTTGGTACGGGCGCCCTTAAAATTACACCGGCGCATGATCCGGTTGATTTTGAAGTTGGGCAACGCCATCATCTGCCGTGCATTGATATTTTTAACCCAGATGCCACCCTCAATGCCAACGGAGCTCCCTTTCAAGGCTTAGATCGTTTTCAGGCGCGCGAGGCCGTTGTTCAAGCGTTAAAAGAAAAAGGCTTGCTGCAAAAAATTGAAGATTACGAGCATGCGGTGGGGTATTCGGAACGCAGCCACGTTCCCATCGAACCGCGTTTATCGGAACAATGGTTTGTGCATTATCCGCGTGTGGAGGAGGCCAAGCAGTTGGTCAAAGAAGGGCTCATTAATTTCTGGCCGAACCATTGGGTTAAGACTTATCAACATTGGTTGGAACACATTCAAGATTGGTGCATCAGTCGTCAGTTGTGGTGGGGACACCGTATCCCCGTATGGTACAATAAACAAGATCCTCAAAAACTTCACGTTTCTGTGGATGGGCCCGCGGATCCAGAAAATTGGGAACAAGATCCGGACGTATTAGACACGTGGTTTTCTTCGTGGCTGTGGCCATTTTGTACGGCAGGTTGGCCGGATAAGCGGGCGCTTAAGGAAAATCAATTTGAGCGCTTTTTCCCCAGTCATACGCTTGTTTCGGGACCCGATATTTTGTTTTTCTGGGTCACGAGAATGATTATCGCGTCGTTGGAATTCCTCGACGATAGGCCACTTCAACAACGCATTCCGTTTAAAAATATTTATTTGACGGGGATTGTGCGTGATGCCTTGGGCAGAAAGATGTCTAAGAGCCTTGGCAATTCACCCGATCCGGTGGATTTGATCCGTACGTACGGAGCCGATGGGGTACGCGTCGGTTTGTTGTCCATTGCTCCACAGGGGCAAGATATTCGCTTTGACGAACGCTTCCTTGTGCAGGGCCGCAATTTTTGTACGAAGCTTTGGAATGCCTGTCGTTTCCGTCAAATGCAGGGGGTACGCAGTTATCGTGACATGAACGAATTGATGCTTGCATTAGACGAAAAACCCTTGTCCGTTTACGACCATTGCATGTTGAGGCAACTGTTGTTGACCGCCCGCCAATTTGAATTGTACCTGAAGCAGTTTGAATTTAATTTGGCCGTCAAATTACTGCAACAGTTTTTTAAAAGTGAGTTTTGTGACTGGTACTTAGAAGTCTTAAAATTCACGCGCGACAATGGCATTGGAAATTCATTGGTGGTACAGGACCTGTGTTTGAGGCAAATCCTTCTTATGTTATCTCCGTTTGCCCCGTTTATTTCGGAAGAGTTGTGGGAGCAGTTGCATTTTGGTACGGGCTTCATTCACGAAGCGGGCTGGGACTTGTCGCCCCTGCAAGCCTGGTTGGATAGGCATGCCTGTGACGATGCAGAGATTAAGAGCTTGCGTGATTTGGTGGGCTCATTGCGGGCATTGAAGGCAGAACATCATTTGATTGCCAATAAAGATTTGACGCTTTGTGTGGCGGTTAAAACAGAAGCGCGCGCGATTTTCGAACGTCATCGGGCGCTTGTGCAACAGTTAGTGGGCTTTAAGTCAATTGAGATGTGCGAGGTCGATGCATTGAGTGCGTTGCCGCGTACGGTTAGCAATTGGGGGCATTTTGCGATTTTAACGCACAAAAATGAAGCAGAAGCGCAAAAGGAGCGTCAGCAGGTGCAAGAGGAGATCAAGCAGCTTTCGAAACACATTGCGTCGGCGCAACAGAAGTTGAGCAATAAGTCTTTTATCGAGCACGCGCCGGCACCGGTTGTCAAGGGGGTCGAAGATTTGTTGAAGGCCAATTTGGCGAAGTTAGAAGACTTGCAAAAAGTTCTGAACGCGTAGTTTTTACTTTGTTGATGCTTCGGCTTAAGTCCGTTGCCCCGTGACTTAGCGGAGCAGCTGTACGGTTAGCTCTGTCCTTAAAGCGTGTCCTATAGAGATTGCAGAAGGTGCAACTGTGGGGCAACGTGAATATTCTTGCGCTGTTTTGGAAATTTGTTGAGATTCCAAGGTCTTATGCGGTCAAGCTCTTATTAAAAAAATGCGGATTTGTTCTGGCATAGGATGAATTACGTTGTGTGATTTAATGTCTGATTCATCTTGACTTTTGGGTTATTTTGTAGTTCCGAATGAGTAATCGTTTTATTTTAGGCAATAAAGTAAAACACGTGTAAATTACTAAGAAAGTAAGGGGAAATTTATGAAAAAAATCGTTTTAATTGCTTGTACGCTCTCCGCTTATGTACATTGTGCTTTTGCGAATTCGACGTATTTTGAGGTCCATTCAACAATGGATGATAGTAACACTGTTACTCAATTGGAAGTGAAGGTCCCGAGTGATCCAAATTCCGATTGCCTGAGGTGGACCCAAGAGAAGGGATGGTTTTTCAATCAGAATGAATGTAAACAGAATGTTCTTATTCTGTTCAGACTAAAATCTTGCCTGTTTAAGGGGACCCTGAACTCAGAAGGTCAATTATTATGTTTGGAAGGTTTTGTACCTTGTTTGCCGTATAAAGGTTATAGCAATGTGGCAATGCAGAATGCAGTGCATCATTCGAGTGAAGTTACATATTCTTCTTGTGTGCTTGAAGTAACAAAGAAGGATGACAATGACAACAATAACAATAAAACTTATAATTTAAATTTAAAGAGTACGTTAGGCACGTATGATCAACAGAATTCATCGAAGTCGGTATTATGGGATTTTAGAAATAATTCTTACATTACCCCAAAAGGACAGATATCTGAAGACCCTATATCTAATTTAGATAATATTGTTTCTTGGGCATATGCTGGACTAACGATAAAGGTACATTTTTGGGATGCTCCTGTTATTTGGGTAGAGACAGATAAAGGGCAAGAAACATTGCTAAGTTTCTTTGGCAAGGACGGTAAATTACAATACCAATTTAGTCGGCAAAAATGTTTACCTGCCGTTATTACAAATGCGTTAACTGGTGGCAGTTTTTCAGAAAACTCGGATCGTAAAATTGAACTGCAGAAGCCGTTTGATGAGCAAAATGCCTTAGCGTGGAAACGCGTTTGTTGTGCTATTGCTATAGAAGAGCCAGAAGATAAAAAGTCCTGCGTAAGGTTCGGCTTTGAAGGCAGGTCGTTTAATTTCGATTTGTCGAATGGCGTGTTAAGTGTGGAAGATAATGCTTGTTATGAGCCTATTATTTTTGCGCTTGAACGTAATGGGGTATTGTTACCACTCTTACTGGCAAAATCAAAATCTGAAAATGGGTATAGCATGGAAGGTTTTATGGCGAACAAGTCTGTTTTTGTTGATGAAGAACAGATTGTTTGCAAAAATGAAGCCAGCTATTACGATCGCATTCCCTGTCAGCATTTTTGTTGGTGTGGAGAAAGCCTGACCATTAATTTGGGGGACACGAACAACAAAACTAAAGATTTTTTGAATAAAGCTGCGCTGAGTCAATTAGAAACCACGCTTCAAACTACGGTGCAAGAGAAGCAAGCCCTTACAGTGCAACTAAATGAGACTAATACCACGCTGCAGGCTAAGAAAGAAAAGAAAAAAGCCCTAAAAACTAAACTTGTTCAGCAGGAGCAAAGCTTGAATGAAAATCAAGCCAAAAATGAGGAGTTGAATCAAAATATTCAAATCCTGACACAACAAATTGAAGAAGGAAAGCAACAATTAGAAGAGCTTCAACAGCAAAAGCAAACTCTTGAAGATAAAGTGAAGGGCCAAGAGGCTGCATTGCAACAAAGTCAAAACGAAATAGCTATTCAACGTCAAACTTTGCAAGTAAATAATGTTGAACTTCAAAGACTTAAGAAGGTTGAACAAGAACATAAACAGCTTCAAGAAAACTTAAAAAGTAATGCCTTTGTAAATACTATTGGTAAACAATGTACCAGAAACTAAAGGAAATAAATCATGACAAAACTAAGATTACATAAAATACAATTAAAGTCATTTCTCATGGGAGGGATGCTGTTGAGCAATTCGTTCATACCCTTGAAGGCGTATATGGGCTTGGACGAATTGGTCGACAGGGTGAATGGCGAAGGAGCAAAAAGGCCATTCAGGGCAAAAGAGTATTGTGAGATTGCGCAGGCGCCTGACGCCGTATTGTCGAAGCCCGAGAAACTGGAAAGTTTGTTGGGTTTTTACGAGCACTTAGGCGATAAGGATTTGCATCCTACGATACTTCAAGCGGTCAAACAAGGACTTGTTTACATGATTGGGCAATGGGAAGAGCTCGTGCAAGAGGATGCACTGAGCGATCAGTTCCAAGAGAATCAATCCCTTGCACAGCCACTCACTGCTTGTTAATCATCTTCATCTTATTAAAAATTCTTACGTTTAAACCAGGACACAAATCATGACAAAACTGCATCAATTGTTATTAAAGCCATTTTCTATGGTCGAAATACTGTTCAACAGCGCCTTAACGCAGCTGCAAAATTATTTTATTGGGGGCAAATTAACGGCCTTTCAGTGGCTGTTCTTCCTCAATTTTTAGATTTTTATAAAATTTTACCTATAAAAATTGAACATTTTTGCAAAAAAATAGTCTTCGGCCATAAAAATACTTGACAGGCTACTTATTATGTTTAGCAAATTTAAACGAGTGCTTCTTCAAACAAGAAGCGTGATAGAGCTTAAGATATAATCATATGAACAATAAATTATTCAAAATTGCGTTAAGCGGCTTGGCACTCGCTTCGGGAAGCCTATTTGCAGCAGACACTTCGATCAATCACTACGTTGCCGTTAAGGGCGCTTTCATGAAGCCAGGTAGTAGAGATGGTGCTAAGTACAAAAACGGCGGCATGGGCGACGTGGAATTTGGTATCTCTTACGACGCGTGGCGCTTGGGATTGGAACTCTCCTACCGTCAAGCAAAGGTCAAGGAGTGGGACAATAAGTCAATTCAAGGCGTTAAGTTCAAGGCCTTGGCCGGAATGATCAACGTTTATTACGATTACGCTTTGACCGAAGAATGTTCCCTCTACTTGGGCGCCGGCTTGGGTGTCGCTCAATGCGGTTACAATAGTAAGGACCTTACTTTAAATCAGTTATTCAATGTTCATAACAACAACAAGCTAGACTTAACAAAGACCGTATTTGCCTGGCAAGTAATGGCGGGACTCGGCTACGAAATCAATGAAAATTGGACCGTAGAAGCCGGTTACAAGTTGTTCAACACGAGCAAGATTAAAGCGGGTAACACAAACATGCAAAACGGTAAAAACAGTCAAAAGACACCGTTTTGCCACGCGATTGAGTTAGGCTTGCGCTATAACTTCTAATTCATAATAGTATTTAATTAATTTCATCAGAGAGAAACTGCAAGGTTTCTCTCTTTTTTTGCCGTTAGATGCTTTGTCTAAAAAAGTATGCCTTTAGGTTTGTCATTTGTGGAAATTTGAAAAAATATACAGCTATGACAGATTTTTCAGAAGAGGCCGGACAAATTATTGAACGGTACAAGCGGAGGAAGCGTAAAGAAATGACCAAATCCTTGCATTTCTGTCTAACTTGTCCGTTGTGTTTATAAGTAGATTATTAGGAAGTCTAAAAAGCTTTAAAAATAATCTTAATTCACGTAATTCTAATTGTTCCCCTAGCCCTGTAAAACGAAATTTTCGACTTTCCTGCCACTTCCTATTTACAAAAGTTATTGTATGGCACAAAACCTAGTACTATTAATCTAAACGAAAATACGGGGCAATTAAGCGCCCCGTATTTCTATCAGTTTAAATGTCTACCGTTGTTAATATAAATTAATTTCTATCAGTTTCTTTCCGTATGCCTTTTAAATGATACTCTATGTAATACATTAAAATGTACATATGGACAAAATACGGATAAAACCCTGTCGCAAATGTATTTAGGAATAAAAGGCCTAGGTAACTAAATAGCAAAAAGATATACAAATTTTTAGCTTTTTGCTTCTTCCAAAGCCATAGAAGATAAAGAAAAGGCGTATACCATAAAAATAAACCTACAATTCCACTGGATAAAAGTAAATCTAAACTTACATTATGTGTATAATCAACTATAGGATTTCCATGCCCTAGCCCAGTTATTAGATGATGACTGCTTGCTTGGATGAGAGGAAGGTAGCTCTTATTTAAAGCTATACGGTCTTGAAACAACGAATTTCTGTAACTGTGAAAAGAGTTTACTTTCCATACGAGCGCTAAGACTAAGACAATGATTAATAATGGTAAGAATCTTTTATTGTTATTTTTAATACAATTAATTGATGATGAAAATATAAAAACAACCATGGAAAACAAACCCATAAACAAACCTGAGCGTTTTTCTTGAAAACTAAATGCTAATACACATAAAACTAGTAAAAGTGCTAGTAGTGCTAAGGAATATCGATGGAAATCTTTTTGGAAGCTTTTGCCTCTTGCTAATAATATGTAACTGATGAAGCATAAAGCGATTGGGTATTTCGTTTGAATAGTATAAGAAAAAGGTGAAACCATTCTTCCATTAATGTCTAGCGTGAATTTTTGTAACTGAGGGTATAACATGAACAAAATTCCTATTAATCCCATAATCCAACAAAAGCTTACTAAGCTTTTAATTAGCGTATCTTTATCGTTTATGGATAAGCACAAGTTACAACTTACGAGTATGAAAAAAAATATACATAATCGTCCTATAGACACAAGTGTATAACCGTCATGTAATTGTTGAGGATTCCTCAGAACATAAAAGAGCAGATTAATAAATAAGTAAACAACAAACGTGCCAAACATTAAGTTTAATTTGAAACTGCAATTTGATTTTAATGGTAAGTAATAAACTAGTAAAGATAAGAAAATTAAGGCACAGGAAATTAAAGTAAACAAAATTTTGGGAGGTAGATGGCTTGAAAAGATGCTAACACCGATAGACCCTGGCATTAAAACAAATATGCCAATAAACCACCCAAACAGACTTATTGTAATTTTATTTAAAATCTTATTCATTATCATTAAATATTTTCGTGTCACACAAGGTGTACTGTCAATATCAAACTTTGTAAAGTTGTTTCAATGTGATGAGGTGAATTATTGTTTTATCCTGCATGTTGAGGCCGGACATAATAGATCTAATATGGTCTTGCAATGAAAGTAACCAATGTAAGAGTATGTTGTCCATGTTGAATTGTGATGTAAAACAAGATGAACAAAACTGGTATCGAGCTAAAGCACGTAGAGGTTATCGTTCTTGGGATGAAATTTATCCGAGTTATTTGAAGCGACCTTATATCCAGTACCTACAGTACATAAAAGATTCGGCATTAAAAGGACATCCTCGAATTTTAGAGCTTTGTTGTGGAATAGGTGAGTTCAGTTTCCAAATTGCAGACATGAATCCAGGTACTACGTTAGGAATTGATTTTTCCGCTAAAGTATAGACGTTTGCAAATGGGAATTAACACAGCATCCCAATCGAAATTTGGAATTTAGAGTGGATGATGTCGAAACAATGGAATTCCCAGAAAATTCTTTTGATATAATTTGTATGTCAGGCAGCTTGTCGTACTTAAAATTAGAGGTTTTGTTGGATAAAGTAAGCCGTTGGTTAAAACCTGAAGGTTGTTTTATTGTGGTAGATACTTATGGATATAATCCTCTCTTTAATTTAAAACGAAGATTATAATTTGATTGTTAAACATACCACTGCTCAAACCGTACGGGGGATTTCAAAAAAAGAAGCGATAATGAAAATTCAAAGCTGCTTTGAGACAACGGAAATAAAGTTTTACGGGATTTTCTCTTTCGTGGGCCCTTTGTTAAGTACTTACTGGGTGAAAAATTGACAGGTCGGTTGGTCGATAAGTTGGATGATTTATTCCCATTTTTTAAAAAATAAGCGTTTAAGTTTGTCATTTGTGGAAATTTGAAAAAATATACAGCTATGACAGATTTTTCAGAAGAGGCCGGACAAATTATTGAACGGTACAAGCGCAGGACACGTAAAGATCAATCGAATTATTATAATTTGGCGAGTGCGAGTTGTGCGATTAGCCATTTCGAAAAAAACAGACGTCTTGTTGACATCTTGGCTAAAAATTTTGGATACGATTTTATAAATAAACAATATCTTGAAGTAGGGTGTGGAACGGGCACGAACTTGTGCAATTTGGTATCTTTGGGTGTAAATCCATCGAATTTGTATGGAAATGATATCTTTGAGCCGAGTTTGAATACTGCACAAACTCGATTGCCGCAAACGGTTCATTTTCAAAAAGGGAATTTTTTAGATTGTAACTACGATAATCAGCAATTTGATGTCGTATTGTTTTCAACCGTCTTGAGTTCCATTTTGGATCAAAACTTTCAAGTTGAATGCTTGAAGTATAGTTACAATTAAGACCATCTCGCAAAATATTAAAATTCCTAAGAATATTCTGAAAAAGATAAAAGCCCTTGGGTGCAAAAAAGAAATAAGAGGTAATAGGACGAACAAAATGCTAAAACAGGGGAAAACAAAAAAACAGAATAAATATTTTCTAATAAAAAGGATAATGGATATAATTCTCTCAGGAGGAGCTATCATAGTTCTTTCCCCTGTTCTTTTGGTAATCTCTGTAGTAATAAAACTCGATTCCAAAGGCCCGGTTCTATTCAAACAGAAACGTGTTGGAAAAAATAAAAAATTATTTGAAATCTGGAAGTTCCGCTCGATGTATACGGAAACACCGAAGAATTTACCAACCCATATGCTCAATAACCCGAACGCTTACATAACAAAAGTTGGGAAGTTTTTAAGACGAACCAGTTTTGACGAACTGCCACAGATTTTCAACATTTTTAGAGGGCAGATGTCAATCATCGGGCCTCGCCCGGCTTTGTGGAATCAAGATGATCTCGTGGCGGAGCGCGATAAATATGGTGCAAACGACATTACACCAGGACTTACCGGATGGGCGCAGATCAATGGTAGGGACGAACTAGAAATCCCCGTCAAAGCGAGACTTGATGGAGAGTACGTGGAGAAGATGGGACTTTACATGGACCTGAAATGCTTCTTTGGTACCATCGGGAGCGTTTTAAGTTTTGACGGTATTGTGGAAGGCGGTACTGGGGAGATGCATAAGAAGGGTGAAGATACTGATGTTGTTGTAAGCTCTGAGAAAATAAAGAAAAAAATCCGTGCAGGAGTTATTGTTTTTTGTACGGCAGGAGCTGTTGTGGTTACTGCGATTGTAAGATTTATTGGAAAAAATTATGGGTAAGAAGCATTCTGAAATTGATGTAGAAACAAAGGAATTAGCGTAAGATCATGTTGTAGGAAATGTAAGGGCAGTAAGAAGAGATGAACCTGGCAGTTTTCCGAAGAAAATTCTAATTACAGGAGCCGGCTCTTATATTGGCGAGTCCGTGAAAACATGGCTTTCGAAGGATCCTGATAAATATACAGTAGATACTCTAGACATGATCGGAGATTCATGGAAGAGTTTTAATTTTTACGGATATGATGTCGTTTACCATGTAGCTGGGATTGCACATGCGGATGTAGAGAATGTCACGGAGCAACAGAAGCGGCTTTATTATAAGGTCAACACAGACCTTGCGGTTGAAGTCGCTGAAACAGCGAAAAAAGCCGGCGTGCATCAGTTTATCTTTATGTCTTCTATGCCTTGTGTATTCCGGCTGCAAAGAGAAGATGATTACGTCAAGCACGGAACCTAATCCTCGGAATTTCTATGGAGATTCTAAGTGGCAAGCAGATAAGAAAATTAGAGCCATGGCCGATGTGAACTTTAAAGTTGTTGTCCTTCGTCCGCCGATGATTTACGGTAAAGGATGTAAGGGAAATTACCCGCTGTTAGCGAAGCTGGCGACAAAGCTTCCAGTTTTTCCGAAAGTCAATAATAAGCGTTCTATGCTTCATATTGATAACCTTTGTCAATTTGTTAAGTTGTTGATTGATAATAAGGAATCTGGAATTTTCTTCCCTCAAAATGGCGAATACACAAACACATCTGAGATGGTAAAGATGATTGCCGCTGTGAAGGGACATTCAATCATCATGATCCCGTGGATGTCATTACTCATTAAATCGATTGAAAAAATACCAGGAAAAATCGGTAGTTTGGCAACGAAAGCTTTTGGAGATCTTGTATATGATATGAAAATGTCTGACTATAAGGAAGAATATAGGGTAAACAACTTGAGAAGAAGTATTGAGTTGTCAGAAGGGAAATGGTACCGTAATCAGACACCTCAAATGAGGACAGAGTTCGAAACGCATCATATTTTAACACCCAAAGCTTTCAAGCTGGCTAGGCCGATTGGTTTTCAGGTGGAAGAGATTAAATACTGGCATTTGTTCGCCATTCCCGCTGCCTTTTTGTAGAAATACCGTTTTTATTTAAGCCTCTCTATTGTATGGGTAATTTAATTAGACCGTTGCTTAATGAAAATTCCTGGGCTACAAAAACCAGCTTGGCAATTTACATTTGTTTTAAGAAAGTAGGTCTCCCTTTCTGTAATTAATTTTTTTGATTATAAGGAGATTAAATGAATATGGTCTAGTGCATTAGAACTTAATAATTAGATGGGCCCTAGGGGATTAAGTTCGATTGCTGATTTTTTACTTTACTTATTGTTTAATAATTAACAAATTAAATAGAGTTTTAATTTGAACATGTGTCAATCGGCTAGGGATTAAGAGCTTCATATCTATAAAAATTCAATGTAAGTTCCTCATTGCCGAAGTGTAAAATTTGACTCACGTGGGCAGTAGGGCCGCAATAAATTGCTTAATGATGTAGTTTGTTATTCAAGCACGTTGCTAATGTTTGGGTAGATTTGTAAATAATAACTTAGTGAGATTGCTTAGAGTGGATAGATTGGACTTGGTGCTGAAAGGGGGACTTGAACCCCCACGCCTTGCGGCACATGAACCTGAATCATGCGTGTCTGCCATTCCACCACTTCAGCTTGAAAGGAATTCAAAAAAATGGTGGAGTTGATCGGATTCGAACCGACGACCCTCACAATGCCATTGTGATGCTCTTCCAACTGAGCTACAACCCCATATGCTTACAAAATAAGGCAATATTAAAAAGTCCATCGGGTCAAGTTTTTTTACGGATGAAATGCTGAATAAGTGCTAAGATAATAACCTTAGGCATTGTAGGCTATCATTCAATTGTTAATACGTTAGTTTGAACGCATGCGCGAGGTGAAAAATTATTTCGAATCTGCCGGCGTGCATTGTTGTATGATATTGATTATCAATTGAATAAAGAAGAAGGTCGCTGCAGAGGCTTAAGAGAAATCGCTATGGGTCAGTGGCATGAGTAATCGAAGTTTTTTGGCGTCGTAAAGACGCAGGTAATTGTGGTTACAGAGATGGAAAAAATTAGGAACGGGCCACAATAGATTTTTTACTTAAAGAACAGGCCTAAGCGTTTGCTAAAATTGATTAAAAAACTTTTAAGGGGAAGCAGAATGTTTTTTAGTTTTTTATTTACCTGGCTCGAAGTTCTTTACTGCAGGAGCCAGGTTTGTAAAAAAGTTCTTGCCGGCTGCTCGAGATTCCTAATTATTCGTTGGGAATATCGAGATAAGATTCGTATATACTGTTTCTAAGCTGGTCGTTTCACCCAAATTTCTTCTTTCAGTGGGGGGTACATTGAGGCAGACATTTGAGAAGGAATGCCGCTTGTGTAAGATATTTTCTTGGGCTAATACTTTATCAAGAGTATAATAACGTATGCCTATATTGCCGTCGACACTTACCGTCAGTTGCTCAATGACAAATGCTTTTGACAGCCATTTTGGACTTGCCTCTTTGGTGACGGTGTTAGGCGATTTATTTTTAAAATAATTGGCTACAAATTGTTGCAAGTTATTTTTTTCGCCTTCATTTACACTGAGAAAACTACGAATTTTCCAAGTCATTTGATCGATAAGCACCGTTTTTTGGAAAAATTGGAGTAAGGAGAAATGGCATGAAATCTCATCTAGTTTTATCCAATCAGAGGATCTAAAGTCCTTTGAATTATTCAGTATAATATCCTTAAATTCGACATCTCCCTTCATGAGATTGACGTTGCAGGAACCCACCTGACAAAAGAACCCAGTTTTATAATAAATCCAATGATGGATGGCGCTCGGCAGCCAAAAATTGACGGTGCAAAGTCCTACAATGATCCAAATGGGCAACGACAAAAGCAGTCCCGTGAATAAAGACCACAAGCCTCTGAATGGCAACAACAATAAATTTATTACGAACATACTAAAGGGATTATGAGGCTAATTGGGAGTAAACACAAGTGTTTTTTGCCTAAAAATCTAACGACTGATGTTTAAAGGGGCATTTAAGATGCTTACCTATTCATAAATCATGTCCATATCAACAAACAACCTTGACGTAACTGCCTTCGTGCAGGATGCCACCAAAAGTGCAAGGGCCGCTCTCGCCCAATTACAAAAAAATAAGACGCGTATTGATACGAAACTTCAAGAGCTTAATACATTTAAATCGCACCTTGAAAGCTTAAGTAATTCTGTATTGGGGCTTGGCAAACAGCAGGCTCTGCAAGCACGTTCCGTCCAGATGAAGGAAGAGGCGACGTGTGCGCAAGTCTCCGTTGCGGCAGGCACGCCACTTGGGCATTACCAGCTGAATGTCAGCCAATTGGCGAGCAGTTCTCTTTTGTTGGGAGGTGATGGTATTTATGCGGGGCAATTGAGTTCCAGTCAGGCTGTGAATGAGGTTGCGTTGAGTGACTTGGAACTGGGAGGGACGCTCAAGGAAGGCTTTTTTACCGTTAATGGGCATCGAATTACGGTCGAATTGTCGAACAGCCTTGGCAAGGTTTTACAAGACATTGAGCAGGCGACCGGCGTCCAGGCCAGCTACGATACGACGCAAAAGCAAGTGTCGTTGCAGCAGGCGACCGGCGTCATCTATCTGGGGACCGCGGCCGATACCAGTAATTTTTTAAATGTATTTCAGCTTTATTGTAATAATAGCAACAACGTTCAATCATTGCGGGCGGTTGAATCACTGTCGTTAACGCAAGCTTTAGGAGAGATTGCTTTTTCGAAAACCTTGACGTCGGCGGGCACATTTTCGTTAAACGGGTACGAATTTTCCTACCGGGCTGATGATACCCTCGCCGGAATATTTGAGCAAGTTAACAGTTCTTCTGCGGGTGTTATCATGCAATATAATCCGACGGAACAACGCTGCAGTGTTTATAATAAAAGTACGGGCTCATTGGCCATTCAGCTCAATGATGTTGATGGGAATTTGATGGATGTTTTGGGTCTAAGTACCGATAATTCGAGTTTAAGTTTGGGGAAAAATGCCCAGTACAGTCTGAACGACGGTTCTACGCTCACAAGTACGTCCAACCAGGTGCAAGCCGATTCGCATTCCATTCAGGGGCTTGAGCTGCAATTAACAGAAGAAGGCAGCTGTAATTTCGAGGTCGAATCCGATATCAGCCCAATAAAGTCGGCTATCGAGACGTTTGTTCAATCGTACAATACCGTGTCTAAGTATTTAAAGGAAAAAACGTACGTTAATGTTCAAACGCATCAACAGGGTGTTTTTTACAACGACAGCAGCATCAAATTTTTTATGAATGACTTGCATAAAATTATACTGGGTACTCAGTCGAAGGATGCGCAAAACTATTATCAAAATTTAACGAAGATGGGCATTAGTTTTGATGCCAACCAAGCCCTTCAACTCGATGCAACGAAATTAGAGGACGCGATTGAAAAGCGTCCAGAAGAAATATCGGCCCTGTTCAGTCGTGAGTCCAACAGCTTTGTAGAGGTATTAAATGATTTTGTCAAAAGCTATGCCAAGTCGTCTATTGGTAGCATTCAATCCACTTGTAATCAACAAAAGAACACCATTGCTCAAAATATAACACGCAAGGAACAGCAATTAAACCTTTTGAAAAAGAAAGTGGAAGAATCATTTTATCGCATGCAACAGGTCCAGTTTCAAGCGGCCAATCAAATGCAATATTTGTCAAGTCAATTTAAATAAGCCTCATAAGCTTCATTAGGTGTAAGTAGGTCCGTGATCGCAGGAATGTGCCTCGTATCCTTGCGAAAAGTTATATCCATAATGGCTTGATGGGTAAACAAGAGGTTGAATGTGGTGGAGTACTGTAATGAATGAACTGTGAGCGGCTTGAAATCGCTCGGCTTGTCACCTTCGTCATTGGTTTGACGCGGCTTTTGTCCCAATGAGACTGTTTCGAATTGTATAAGTCGGCCCTTCAATTAGGCAGAACTTTATTACGCGGTCCGTTGTGATTGCCTGTGCGCGGTGAGGAACGATAAATGCGCGTAAGGTCTAGTTGTGTCTCCTTTTTATTTACCTGACGAAGCTTGAAAATACGTCGAAGTGACTTCATCTGGGGAAACACGAAGCTTAATTAACTAAAAATAATTTTTTGTAAGTGAAGCGCTTAATGGGCTTTGTACCTCTGTAAAGTTGACATGCGGCATCGCTATTTCGTGCGATAATGATCCAGGACTTGTTGCTGCAGGGTTTGAATTTGTACAATACCGGATTGGGCCAATTGAATTAACGCGTTCAATTGGTCTTGCGAAAATGTTTGTCGTTCTGCCGTACCTTGAATTTCGACTAACTTGCCGTTTCCGCTCATGACAACGTTGAAATCTACGTCGGCGTTACTGTCTTCCTCGTAATCTAAATCTAGCAATGCTGTCCCGTCAGAGAGCCCCACGCTGATAGCCGCCACACTGTCTGTGAAGGGATTACGTTTCAACTTGCCGTCCGCCAGTAGCCGTTGTATCGCAAATTGGGCGGCTACATAAGCCCCAGAAATAGAGGCCGTACGTGTTCCTCCATCTGCCTGTAATACGTCGCAATCAATCCACAAGGTATAACCCTCCAGCGCGGTCAAATCCATCACGGCCCGCAAAGAACGCCCGATTAAGCGTTGAATTTCGACGCTTCTGGCATCTCGTTTGTTGGCACTGCATTCGCGCATTTTACGTTCTGCAGTTGCGTAAGGCAACATGGCGTACTCGGCACTCACCCAACCTTGATGCAACAGCTGTTGTTTTTTCATCCAAGCGGGGGTTTTTGATTCAAAGCTTGCCGCGCAAATGACTTTTGTATCCCCCATTTCGATTAATACCGACCCCGTCGCATTGGCGGCGATGTTGGGGGTGAATGAACAGGGCCTGAGTGCATTGGCTGAGCGCGTGATACGAGTAAACATGCCCATGCATTATTGTGACAAAAAAAGCGATGACAAGATTTTTGTCTGACAACTTGACTACACTTAACAAGTTAAATAAGATGCTCATGTCATGAAGAAATGTCGTGGTTTTTCGATTTTAGAGGTCCTTATCGCGTCGGGCATTTTTACCATTGTTATTCTGGGAATTTCGCAGACCGTTTTGTTAATGCACCGCTACGCCCGGGCCAATTTATGCCAGACACAAGCCCATTTATATGCTGTTAGCTGGCTTGAGCAACGTTTGTATAACATGAGCGCAGAAGAGTTTGATAATGAAATGAAATATCTTAATTCTATTTCAAACAATGCAATAAATGGACAAATAAGTGTTTATGCTGAAGATGATTTAAATATGGCGATTGAAGTAGATGTCCAAAATTCCCCCTTGTATACAGATTATGGGACTAAAACTCGAACAGAGATTAATCCTCCCGAAGGTTTTCAATCCATTCGTCTAAAGTACAGCTGGGCATCTCCTTTGGCAAAGGACATCGCAGATTCCACCACGTGGCCTTCGAGTGAATTGTACGCCATTCGACCCATTACACCGGACGATCCCCCCAGCGATGAATAAATATCGTTTATTTGGCTTTTTTACTTTACAAGAAGATAACAAAAATGCTTACATGAATAACCATGCAAAAGACAAAAAAATCGATTGCTAAGAAATTTAAGATAACTGCAACAGGCAAAGTTTTATTCCGCAAGCCTGGATTTAGGCACTTTTTACGTCGTAAGTCCACCGTGCGTTTGCGCCAAGCAGGCTGTGATCAAAAGCTAGACAGTGCAGCCTTGAGTAAATACGTAAAGGCCTGTTTGCCTTTTGCTTAAAATAACACAATTTGCTTGAGGTAAGGTGGCTACAACGACGACCTTACATCGGCACTAAAAATAAAGATACAATTATGGTAAGAGTTACTAACGGAGTACAAACGAGAAAACGTCGTAAGCGGATATTACAACAAACAAAGGGCTTTTTTGGCAATAAGTCCCGCTTATTCAGATACGCTCACGATGCGGTGTTGCGGGCAGGTGCCTTTGCTTTCCGCGATCGTCGTAGAAAAAAGACCGAATTCCGCCAATTGTGGATTGTTCGTATTAATGCTGTCTGCAGGGCCGCTGATATTTCGTACAGCCGCTTCATGTACGGCCTTAAAAAGTTAAATATTGAATTGAATCGCAAGCAATTGAGTGAATTGGCGATCCGCAATGAGGCCGGTTTCCAACAATTGATCGACCAAGTCAAACAAGCGTTGGCTAAGGCGTAAATGGACGATTTTTCTCAAGTGCGTGAAATAGCCGTGCGTGAGATTAAGGAAGCGCAATCTTCTCAATCTTTACAAGCGGTAAAAACCCAGTATTTGGGGCCCAAGGGCCTCTTGACTTCATTTCTAAAAGATTTGAAGTCAATGCCGTTGGAACAAAAGATTGAACGGGGTCAGGCCATCAATCAATTCAAACGTGAATTGGAAGCATTGTTGGATCAAAAGCACCGTGCTTTGGAAGAGCAAGCTCGCTTGGCTCAATTGGGCCAAGCCATCGATCCATCCTTGCCGAGCCCGTACCCGTCGCAAGTTCCTTTGCATTCGCTGACTCAAACGCGTAATAAAATCATAGAAATCTTTGTGCAATTGGGCTTTTCAATCACAGAAGGGCCGGAAATTGATACGGAGTGGTATTGCTTCGATGCGCTTAACGTCACCGCCAATCACCCCGCACGCAATGAGCAAGATACGTTTTTCTTCGAAGACGATGCAAAAGTCTCGGGTGTGGATAAAAAGGCCCATGAACGTTATTTGTTGCGTACACAAACGTCGACGGTACAAATTCGAACACTTTTAAGCCACCGCCCTCCCGTTAAGGTTGTTTCTCCAGGGCGTGTTTTCCGTCGCGATACGGTGGACATGACGCACAATTTTAATTTCCACCAAATGGAGGGACTGTGGGTGGATAAGGCGACGAGCCTCGTCGACTTAAAAAGCACGCTCGACCATTTCATTCATGCCTTTTTCGGTGAAAGTTATCAAACGCGTTTGCGCCCCAGCTTCTTCCCTTTTACGGAGCCCAGTTACGAAATGGACATATTTGTTCCGTCATTGGGTAAGTTTAAAAACACCTGGCTCGAAGTCCTTGGTTGTGGCATGGTACATTCCAAAGTTTACGAATCCGTTGGCTTGGATCCAAAGGAATGGCAAGGTTTCGCATTCGGCTTTGGCATTGAGCGCCTGGCAATGTTGTTGTATGGAATTGAGGACATTCGTCGTTTTTATCACAACGACGAGCGTTTCTTAAAACAATTCTAGTTTGGGCCGCTGATTCTCTAAAAAGTGCTTAAACGCTTTTCTATTCCGGTTTCCAAAAAGTCTATCGTGGATTTTTTGGAAATTTTACGTAAGGATTTACAGGCGTCCAAGGTGCAAAGGGAACTGACTCCCATTATGGTGGCGACGGAAGAAATCTTGGTCAATATCCTTCACCATTCCGGATTAAGAGCGCAGGATACGATTCAGATCGTTTGCAAAATAGAGGGGGAGAAATGCGTTGAACTGAGCTTTACGGACTGTGGAAAAGCTTACGACTTAGGTCAAGTGACCACGTTGGAATCGATTCAATCCATTGACAAACGACCTTTAGGCGGCTGTGGAATCCCCCTGCTGAGGCAATTTTCAGACTTTATTGATTGTCAAAGAATGGGTGGAAAAAATGTCGTTAAATTAATAAAATTTTTAAAATAATAAATATTTTTTGAACGTAATCGTTTTTGAGAAGTCTTACCTAACATCAGTAAAATTTCATTTTTGTATTCATTTTTTATCTTTAGTGGGGCCTCCGGGCCCCTTTCTTTTGGAGCTCCTTTGTGTTAATTCTTTTTGTGTTCCTTTGTTAATTTTGTGAAATCGCTCAGTTTACAGAGGCTTTATGAGTAGGGAGCAGAACTTTTAATCGATGTACAGACGCCTGTCGAACGGTTTTTCTCTTAACAACCCGCTCAATTTTTAAAAACGCAAACTCTATCCGATTACGGCCTACGCTATTAAAAATTGCCCCACCCTATACAAGCGCCTGTATACTGCAATGTAATACCCTTAAAACATCAGTTCACTGGCAGCCTTATGATATTGTGGCGATTCCATGCCACCGCTCCCATCGATTGGCCCCTCTGGGCTTATGCGTCTGAGTACGGGTTTCCGTGGGGGACCAATCCTTTTTGCTCCAAAGTTTCCATAATACGAGCGGCGCGATTATAACCGATTTTTAGACGCCTTTGCAACAAGGAGGTTGAAATGCGATCGGACGATTTCAGAATTTCCAAGGCCTGCGGGATTAAGTCGTCTTCGTCATCGTTGACCGACGCATCGTTCTGCGCTTCGTGTGTATCCAAGACGCGTTGTACCTCTTCTGCGAAGACGGGCGCACCGTTACACTTTAAAAAGTCCACCATGGCGTTGATTTCTTCGTCCGAGACCCAAGCGCCTTGCGCACGAATCAGTTGTGAGGCTCCCGGTGGAATAAACAGCATGTCGCCCTTTCCAATTAAGCTGTCAGCGCCGCCCATGTCCAAAATCGTCCGACTATCCACTTTTGAAGCAACCTTAAACGCGATACGACTGGGCAAGTTTGCCTTAATAATTCCCGTAATAACGTTTACGGAAGGACGTTGGGTCGCAATGATGAGGTGAATGCCGGCCGCACGGGCCAATTGTGCCAAGCGAGCAATGCAGGTCTCCACATCTCCAGGCGCAACCATCATTAAATCTGCCAGCTCGTCAATGATGCAGACAATGTACGGGAGGTGATCCACATTCTTTTCCGCGCGCAGTTCTGGCGTCAGCTTGTTAACTTTTTCGTTAAAGGTCGCGATATTACGTGCCCCGTGATCTGCGAATAATTGATAACGACGTTCCATTTCACCAATAAGCCACTTGAGCGCCGCGGGGACCCTTTTGGGCTCTGTAACGACCGGAATCAGCATGTGTGGCAGGTCGTTGTACAATTTCATTTCGACGATTTTGGGATCGACCATGATAAAACGCAGATCCCTCGGACTTGAATGGAAGAGCAATGACGCGATGATCGCATTAATGCACACGGTCTTACCAGAACCTGTGGACCCTGCAATTAAAAGGTGTGGCATCTTCGTGAGATCGGTGACGATGGGCTTTCCGGTAACTTCCTTGCCGAGGACAATGGGGATTTCTGCATTTGATTGTGCCCAGGCTTTTGACTCAAGGATTTCTTTCAGGCATACCGGCAATGGGAATTTATTGGGTATTTCGATTCCCACACAACCTTTGCCGGGGACGGGTGCTTGAATGCGAACGGACATTGCCTTAAGTCCCAATGCGATATTTTTGTCCAAGGTCGTAATTTT
This sequence comes from uncultured Verrucomicrobiota bacterium, assembly GCA_902495005.1. GTDB lineage: Bacteria > Verrucomicrobiota > Verrucomicrobiia > Opitutales > UBA9783 > CABUVL01. The sequence continues at coordinate 120,153 of CABUVL010000001.1, forward strand.
TTCGACCCTTACCCCACGTGCCGGTGTTACTTCGTAACGCGTAATGACGGGGCCCGACTGAATCGCTTCGACTTTGACTTCCACGCCAAATTCGGCAAGCTTTTGAACGAGATCTTGCGCCGTTTCGTAGTAATCTTCACTGCTGGCACAATTTAATGTCGGCGGTGGATCTTTTAACAACTGAATGGGCGGAAAACGATAATTTCCGTCTTTTGTATTCATTCCCTCGGACGATTTTTCAACGACTTCGCTTTCCAAAAACGTAATTTTCGATGCCGGGCTGTCCGATGTTTTGTCCTCATCGGGCGTCAGTTTTTTTACGACGTTCTGCTCCTGCTTCTTTATTTTTGCAACTTTGCTTTCACCCTGGATGATCGGCGGCATTTCGATTTCACGCGGCTTTTCTAAGGGTACGTGTTCCTTCGGCGCTTGGCTTATAGCCGGTTTGGATTTTTTTAACAGGCTGCCGCATCGTGTCCCTACATTGTGTAAGCTGCCGATCAGACGCTTACTCCACGTGCTTGTGAGCTGAATAAGCTTGCTAAGCCATTGTGGGACGTTGTTTTTTAACAAACGGGCCAATTGCCTTAAAACCCATCGAGGACTCCCAAAGGTGTAAATGAAAAAAAACAACAAACTTGGTAGTAATATAAGGCGGCATCCAATGTCTCCAAAGTAACGTGCAAAAACATATTTAAACAAGTACCAGCCCGTTAATCCTCCCATACCTGCAGAATAGACCTCATAAGCGGGTCCCAGCCAACGTAATTTCTCGAATAATGCAAAGCTGATGCTGGCCAATACGCATGTTAGAATGAAACAATACAGTTTGCGTTGTGATATGAGATCACGCCTGCCCAGGCATAGTACAATTCCCATCCATAAGCTGTAAATGGGCAGTAGCCACGCCGATAAGCCCAGCATGCGAGTTGCGTAGAAGGCAAAGTAAGTCCCGCAATAGCCCAAACGGTTGCCGTGAGATTGCCAAAGCTTGTGCGTTTGTGTCGTATAAAATTGAGAATGCTGTGGGTCGTAATCGATCAAGGATAATAACATAAACAAGCCTACAATGAGCAGGCATGTCCCGAAAATGGGTTTTGGCTGTAATATGCGTGGCTGTGAGGTACTCATGGAAGAATTACTTTATCAAAATGAACTTTATTCACAAAATTCTTGAGGAGTCAACCTTAATGAAATCCCTCTGTGGATCAAAGAATATGGTTTCGTCTATCTGCAATGAGTAAAGTTTCCCTTATCCTATCTGCAAACCGGGCTGCATCCGAGGTCGTTATGTTCATAGAGCTGTGGCACTGTTTTCAAGAGGGACGATCATTCTAAGGGAATGATCCAGGGCCGTTGGAATTAACTTTGACACCCATGAGGTAAACTTTGCTGCTGAAATAAAATGGATAGACGCTTGTGCAAGGGATTCGGCCATTTTTTGCGGCTCAAATATTCTCAATGGCGGATTCAATAACGCGCTTAAAAGGAAACCAATTGGGAAAAACTTGTAAAAGTGACTTATGAAACGTTCCGTACAATTTCCCTACCTCGTTTGGGAAATGCAATTGATCCGTTCATTCGTATGGTAAGTTCATTAATTACCTATAACTCTGTCCGCCCCATCAATTCACGGCTGCTCCCCCTTCAATCATCCTGGAGGCCATTGTAAAGAACGCCCGCCGATCAAGTGCACGTGCAAATGAGGAACGGTCTCGCCTCCATCTTTACCACTGTTGATGACGATGCGAAAGCCCGTTTCATGAATCTGTAATTGCTTGGCAATGTCACGGGCCGTTAATAACAGGTGTCCCAAAAGTTGTTCGTCGTCATTTGAGGTGTTTGCGAGGCGCTCAATGTGCTTTTTGGGAACAATTAAACAGTGCACGGGGGCCTGCGGGTTGGCGTCTTTAAAGGCGATACATTGCTCGTCTTCAAAAACAATTTGAGCCGCAATTTCCCGGTCGATAATTTTTTGAAAAACTGTTTTAGCCATACGTTTAAAGGGTTAAATGCTTTTCTCGCTCCAGAAGTGTTGGATGCGAATAGTGAAAAAAGCTGAACCAAGGATGCGGATACAAGTTGCCCAAGTTTGTCTTGTACAGCTTCTTAAGTGCTTGAATGAGGTGATGTCCGCAACTGGACGATTGCTCTTTGGCAAATTGATCTGCCTCGTACTCAAATCGACGTGAAAAGTAATTACTCAGCGGGCATGTCCAGTACGTGAATAATGGCATACAGACGTACAGCCATGTGAGCAGCATCAAGGGCGTCGTCAGGGTTGTTAGCCCTAATTGCGAACTGAACCAATGCTTGTACAACATGATGTCGCACAATTTCAAAACCAAGGCCATGGATAATGTTGAAAACAGGAGAATTTTCAAAATGTGTTTGTGCTTATAGTGACCCATCTCGTGGGCGACGATTGCCTCGATTTCATCTTCAGAAAAATCTTTTAAGAGGGTGTCGTACAGGACGATATGTTGAATGCGCCCCAAGCTACTGCAATAGGCGTTGGAATGTGAAGAGCGTTTGCTTGAATCCAATACCTGTATGGCTGTCGCCTTAAATCCTGAACGTTGGGCCAAGGCGGTGAGCCTCGTTTTTAGGCTGCCTTCCTCAAGGGGGGTCAATTTGTTAAAAAACGGCAAAAACACTTTTGGGTAAATCCAGACCATTACAAGTTGTAAGAAAAAGTAAGCGAAGGTTCCCCACACGTACCAGGACCTTGGAAATGCCTGTACAAAATACAATAGCGCTGTAAAGAGAGGGACATTAATCAGTGCGCTTACGACAATGCCCTTGACTTGATCGGCGAACCACAGGCGTTTGGTCGAACGATTGAATCCAAAGTTTTTTTCAATGGTAAATTGATGAAAATAATCCAGGGGTAAGGAGCAGAGATGCAGGCAAGTGATCCAAATAAAGAATGCGATGCCTTGCCCAAGATTTGATGAGGTGAGGGTGTCAAATTTAGACAAAAAATAAGGGATAATCCCGGAAAACAAGATGCAAGCGGCCCACATTGTTTCGTAAAACAACTGACAAAGGGCAAACTGATTGTTTGCCAATGTGTAAGCGACACTTCCTTGAAGGGTGTCGGTATCGATAAAATCTGCAAAACGCTTCGGTTGAGACAAGATCGATTGTGTGCACGAGGCATTCAATTTGCGCAAACAAGTTTCACACAGCAGCCGGCCGATTAACAAAAAAATTAACACATAATTTAACGTTACCATAATGACTCAATTAACCATTCCTTTCGTACCCTTAAAATCCAAATCACTCACGTAATATGTACATACAAAATTTTAAATGTGCAAGCATCGACTTGTCAAATAAATCTCCCTTGAGTGTTTGAGCTTGTCGGTTTTTCTTATTTACAAGGCTGGGAAGATGGTCTTAATTAAAACCATAAGTTTTGAATTGTTATGCATGCCCAAAAAAGCAAAAAGGCCCCCTCTTTTGAGATGGCGCTTAAAAAGTTGGAAGAGATCGTTGGTGCTCTGGAAAATGGAGAAATTACGTTGTCAGAATTAGTCGACAGTTACAAAGAAGGTGTTTACTACAAAAACATTTGTCAAGAGCACATCGAGCGTGCCGAATTGCTCTTGGACGAAATTGACGCCCATGGCAGCTGCAAAAACCTTGATGCGGAGCCGAATGAAGGCGTTGGAACTGCGCATGTGGAAGCGTAAGTTTTTGTTTTTTACAGGCAAAACAATCTTGACAACATAATGCATCTGCGCCTTCCTAGATACTAGCTTATTAGCATTAAGAGTGTATTAATTTTGACTTTATTTATTTTTAATTATGGCATTAAAGATACGTTTGCAACGTTTTGGGGCTAAAAACAATCCAACTTACCGTCTGGTTGTAGCTGAGGCATCAACGCGACGTGATGGTCGTTTTGTTGAAATGTTGGGCTATTACAACCCACTCGCCAAGGGCAGTACAGAAAAGATTCGTGTTGATGTAGAGCGCGCTGATTATTGGGTGTCGAAAGGGGCACAACCCTCCGATACGGCAAAATACCTCTTGCGCGTTTCTCGTCGTCAAGCTTAGTACAAAATGAAAATCGATCTCTTAACGCTCTTTCCTAAGATGCTGGAGGGCTTTATGTCCGAAAGTATCGTTGGGCGTGCCCAACGCTTAGGTTTGGTGGAGATCGGCATACACAATATTAGAGATTGGTCGAGAGACCCGCACCATTCCGTTGACGATCGGCCTTTCGGCGGAGGCGCCGGTATGGTTTTGAAGGCAGAACCGTTATCAGAAGCGGTCAGCTCATTGAAACAAGCGGATTCCAAGGTCATTTATCTGTGCCCAGATGGTCAATTACTAAGCACCCCCATCGTCCGACGTTTGGCCAGTGCCCCTCATTTAATCTTAGTGTCAGGACATTACGAAGGGGTCGATGAACGTTTTCGTGAACATTACATTGACGAGGAAATTTCGATCGGTGATTACGTGCTGACCAATGGTACTTTGCCCGCTGCCGTATTATTAGATGCGGTCGTTCGTTATGTACCCGGTGCATTGGGCGATGAGCAATCTCTACAGCAAGATAGTTTTAGTCAAACACTTCTAACGTTTCCACAATACACACGGCCACAAGAGTTTGAAGGACAGTCAATTCCAGACGTTTTGATGTCCGGCGACCACGCGGCAATTGCATCGTGGAGATTTAAACAACAACTTATCAGGACGTTACGACGCAGACCTGATTTAATTTTTAATCGATAAGATATGAGTCAAGCTATTCTCCAAGAACTTAATAAAGAACAACTAAAGACAGATCGCAGTCATTTCAAAGTAGGCGATGAAGTTTCTGTTCACATTCGAATTCGTGAAGGTGAAAAGGAACGTATCCAAGTTTTTACAGGCATTGTAATTGCCCGTAAGGGTTCCGGCATCGCGGAAACATTTACCGTGCGTCGTGTTGCCTCAGGTTACGCCGTAGAACGTATATTCCCAGTCCATTCGCCTGTGATTGAGAAGATTGTGCTCAACAAGGAGAGCGTTGTGCTTCGTTCGTCCAAGATGTACTACTTGCGCAAGCGTATTGGTAAGGAAGCCAGCAAGGTCCAAGAAAAGCGCCTTGTTATGAATAAAAAGAATGCATAATTTTGCATTCTTATTTAAATTCGACAATCGGGGGATTTAAGGATAAATTTAAATGCAGTAGCCCCGATTGTTGTGAGTTTGATAACGACTGCAGGATTTGTTTTAAGTGTTGTATTTGTGACTCAAGGTGATCGCATTCAAACGTAATTTGTTTGCCATCTCGAGTGAACAAGTCCACTTGCAGCCACTTTTCGTTTAAAAAGGGGTCAAAGTTTTTTAAGGAAATTCGTGCGATGCGGGCATAAAAATCGGGATGATGCCGCATGATAGTGTCCAGCACATTATTAATTTTTTGGAACTGTAGGATGGCACGGTCCTTTATAATATTTTTGGATACGTTAGACAAGCTGGGCAGTGCGTTTACCGTTTGTCGGGAGTAGGCCACGGGGCAAAAGATTTTTCCGTCCGTGGCGACGAGACGCACAAAACGTTTATTCCCTTTCAAGATAAACAACTTGGCGGCTGCCTGGCATTCTTGCAGCTGAATGTGTAAAGTGTCCGGGAAAACCCTTGAAATTTCGGCACTTATAATTTGACGATAGGCCTCCAATTGCTTCTTTAACGCGAGGAGGTCAATGCGCATTAAATCTTCTCCGAAAGGGATGTTGACGTGTTTCTCAACCCACTCTTTCGATATGACGCCGTTAGAGCTCAACGACAAGGAACGCATGGGTTGCGGGCGCAAACATGGCTTCATTAAATATACGCACAATAGGGCGCCCAGTGCAACGAGCAGCAAGAGTGCTGCAGATATGCCTAATTTTTTTGCAATTATCTTGCAGTGCATTTTTGTTAGACACACGCCTTGTCGCAAACTGTGCCAAGAGTTATTCGAGGGTTCCATTCTATTTTAACAACTTCGCAATCTGATTTCGTTGAACGGCCCCTTGGACGATACGTTGCAAAATTGTATCGAAAGAAAGTCCGTAACAATCTGCGCTTTTGGGGAATAAGCTTTGATCGGTCATTCCCGGAATTGTATTCATTTCAAGAAAAAAGACTTGCTCGCCTTCTAGCAAGAAGTCGGCCCTGGCAAAATCGAGGCAATGTGCGCCGGCAAAAAAACGAGCAGCCATATCGCGTACGGCATTCGTAACGGTCGCATCGATAGGCGCCGGATAAAGGTACTCGCACGCGCCTGCGGTGTACTTGTTGTGGAAATCATAAAAGCCGGACCTGGGCCTAATTTCAACGACACCTAAGGCTTCCCCCTGTAATACGCCCACGGTGAGTTCTCGACCATGAACGCGACGCTCAATCATGTAATGCCCGCTTTTTTCTTCTTTCCAATGTTGTTGTAGATCAAGAAAATTATCGCACAAATGGACCCCAATGCTACTTCCTTCGCAGGTGGGTTTTAAGGCGAATTCATCGCATTTGAGTTGTGCTTTTAAAGTCTCTGGGCTGAGCTCTTGACCGGCAATGACTTCGATCGCTGGTAAAACCGAAATCCCCAACGCTTGGGCCAAACGTTTACTTTGCATCTTGTCCATGCACAATCGACTGGCTGCGGAATCACTGCCGATAAAAGCCAGGCCGCGTTGTTCTAACAACGCCTGTAAGCTTCCATCTTCCCCAAAGGTCCCGTGCAAAAGGGGGAAAATAAGTTCGTTATTGGGTATTAAATCTTCCGGAAGAGTTTTATCGTCGAGTTGAATCGATCGTACGTTAAAATGCTGTTTTAATTGATTGATAACGGCATGGGCTGTTTTAAAAGACACTTCACGTTCCCCGCTAATGCCCCCCAATAAAACAACGATGTTTGGATTATTCATAAATAATTTTCCCATTTGTCCCCTAAAATTTTTACTTCGGGCTCCAATATTAAGTTTGTTTTCTGTTTTGTTAGAGAAACGATCTGCCTCATTAATTCAATGACCTGATCGAATTTTGCAGTGCCGTCGTTTAAAATAAAATTGGCATGTTTTTCTGACACATAGGCCCCCCCAACTTTCATATTTTTTACCCCCAATTGATCCAGTAATTTTCCTGTAGATCCGTCAATTGTATTTTTAAAGAAACATCCCAAGCTACGTCCTCTCGGTTGATTCATCTTACGTCGTGTTCGAAATTCGTCCCTACGTTCTTTTATGCAAGACGGGTCTTCGCGCCGACCGACGACCACAATGCTTAAAGCAATACATTTTTCCAAGCTGGAACAATTGCGGTAAGTAAAGTGCACTTCATCACGCGATAGGGTCTTTATGTTTCCCTGTGGATCAATCAAATGAATGCTTTCGACGAAATCCCAAATGCCCTGATGATGGGTGCCCGCATTCATACGCAGAGCGCCGCCAACGGTTCCTGGAATGCCATCTAAAAACTCAAAGCCGCCAATGCCCTTTTGTTGAAAGTAATTGAGCATCGTATTCAATACGCAGCCTGCTCCTACACGGAAACGTACCGCATCAATGGTTTCAATAGCTTGCCAGAGGGGGGCCGATAATTGAATTACAAGGCCGTTGAATCGTCTTTGCGAGATAAGAACGTTCGATCCTTTCCCTAAAATGTACCATGGAAGGCCCCATCGATTGGCGCATTGCAACAAGTGACTTAAGTCTGCAGCCGTTTTGGGAGCGTATAAAAATAAGCATTCTCCTCCCATTACAAATGTCGTTTTATGCGTGAGAGAAACGTGCGTCGCAATCACATCGTGCACACTGCCTTCCAACTGCTCTTTCCAAAAGAGAATTAACCGCTCAATCCACGCCCTTGCGTATTGATTCATCTTCCCAGCGCCGATAAAGGAAACCAGCTTGTGTGGCACTTGCGAGGCTACAACTTCTTCAATGGAAAGCTCTTCGAAACGCTTTGCCGCGGGTAAATGTTTGAGCAAATCGTCACGCAACAGGGGCGGTTCATTTTCAAATGCTTGATAAATATTTGCCAAGAATAAATGAGGGATGGTTTTGAAAATGTTTATGAAATCCGTGTAAAATTGCTTTACTCTGGAACTTCGGTGCGGTTCAAAGGCCACCCAATGTTCGCCGTGCCCTTTTGCAAATTGTAAGTAGGTCTTCAGTTCGTTCGGATGGTGCGCGTAATCACTGACAATCAATAAGTTTTCTGTTTTTAGCAAAATTTCTTGCCGCCTTTTTATCCCCGGAAATGATTGAATCGCAACATTATTTGGAAATGTTTTTGCGATTAAGTAGAAGGCGGATAAGGCCATTCCTAGGTTCGACAAGCTGAACACAGTTCGTGTGTCGTAAGAAGCTTGTGCTCCGTCCTTTTCAAAAGCAATGCATGTCTGTGCCCCCGATGTCTTCAACGTGAAGTCAATTCCAAGGCGATAGATGGACACAGCGGTTTCACAGCTCCAACGAATTGTAGAGGACAACAAAATCCATTGCCGAGTACGTTCACACAAGTGCAGTAAGCTGGCCGTGTAAGCTTCTGCGGTTGGATAGTGGGTCGAGTGATCCCAATCATCGTTTAAAATGAGTGTTGCTGTGGGGCTAAAGTGATCGATGGTGCCATCACTTTCATCCAGTTCTAAAATCGTCCATTCCGCCTCAGGATTGTAATCCCCCATGGGGTATTGCTCTCGTTGGTAAGCGGCACCCAATAAGTAACTGATGGGAATGCCATGATTTTTGCAAAAATGGATGAGGTAGGCCGTTGTACTCGACTTTCCATGACTCCCTGCAACGGCTACAACGTGTTTGTCCTTTAGCAAACGAGCGAGGAATTCGCCCCGTTTCATAACGGTCCATTGTTGTCTTATCGCTTCCTGAAGCAATGGGTGATTAGGTGGAATGGCTGAGGAATAGATGAGAGTGCGACAACCCTCTGGTAAGCGGTTCGACAAGATAAAGTTATGGCAATTGAGTCGCCGGTTTTTATCGGAATCCGTGTAATCATCCCAGCCATAAACTTGATGTCCCACTTTTTTTAAATAGCAGGCTAAAGCCTCCATTCCAACGCCGCCGATGCCTAATAAAAATATATTCACTGCAATCTTCCCAGAATAAGTACAATGATCATAAAAATGTGAATAGGCAAATTTTTAGTTCACATTAAATAAGCTTGTCGTCGGTCAAACTGTTCTTACGATGTATACAATTTATATAGAAAAATTTTCCTTATCTTAAAAAAATGAGGGAAATTTTTACCCTTGCATCATGTCAATTCGTAGAGAAATAACGCAGATAAATACGTCATTTTATGCAGAAAGTGATTTGATTTATACTTGCGAATCAAAGATTTATTTCGAATTGGCTTTTTTCTTGCTACTTTATTACAATATTTTACCAAGCCTATGAAAAAAATACAGCTCTTGTTCATCTTAACCACCACGTACTTTCTAAATTTATCTGTCGTCGCTGCGGGACCTATCCACTGTTTTAAACCTACATCAACCAAACCGGTTTATAATACCGCCGCCCCGAGCGTTTCTGACTGGACGGCGAAATGTTCTATTTTATGCATTTGTTCTCAAATTTTCGAAAGGGATGCAATTTTCGAAGCCTTGAATTCCATCTATCGCTGCAAGTTCGTCAAAAAAGTGGTGATTGAACAATTGTCCATCAATATATTTTTGTGCCGTAATCATTACATTGCCGTTGCGGTCAGTGGAAAAAATTTGGTGCCCACGGCCATTCGATTGTCCCAACTGTTTTTTGTGCTTCCTAACATTCAAAAGGTATTTTTCATAGGGATCGGCGGCAGCTTAAATCCCAATCTGTCGATCGGGGACGTGTACATCCCATTTACTCTAGCGTGTCACTCGGTGGGCTATATGTACAACATGGAAGGAACTGCTTGTTTAAGTCGTTACCTGAGTTACCAAGATAATTTTAAAAGCTTTTCTCCTTCTAACGTGGAAGTGGGTGTTGACAGAGACGACAACATTATACGGACCAATCAATTGGCCTGCCCCGCCGAATTTTGGAATCAAGTGGTGGCCGCTCTGAAAGATTTTCAGGCGCAGTTTACTGTGCATTGTCGAGGTACGGCCGTCAGCGGAACCACTTTTGTCGATAATGCCGAATATTGTCAGTATTTATTTGAAACCTACAATGCAGATGTCATCGATATGGAATCCTTTGCCGTCGCGTGTACCTGTTATGAGTTTCAAAAACATTTCTGTATTATTCGAGGCATCAGTGACTTTGCGGGCCGATTGAATTCCAATAATGACACCGTTAACGCCATTGATAAGGGGGGACGAAGTATCGCTGTAAACAATGCTGCCAATGTCTTTCGACACATCTTAGTTAAGCTATTGAATGTAGATCGACAAAATACCGTCAGCAGCCCTTGCTTGCAATTTGGTGTCCACCGCATGTTGACAAGCCCATCGAAGTTGGTAGTCCCGAAGATGCTTCATTTGGCGAAAAACAAACGTTCCTTAAATGCCATTTGTTCAATGAACAAATTAAAGTAAGAACGCTATCGCCATCAAGCAAGTTGGAATCAAGGCCCCTAAAAATAGGGGGAGTGGCTTGACGCTCGCTTCGGGGAAGAATTTTGACAATAAATTTTGCCCCGCAGGATTGGGCGCATTGGCGATGACGGTAAGTCCACCGCCTACGACAGCGCCTGAAACAATCGCATGTTGGAGCGTCCAATTGTTTTCAAAATGACTTACAAGTGAGGCCAAGTAAGTGATGGAGGCATTGTCGTTGAATGAAGTTAGAAATACTGATCCGACGAACAAAAGCTGTTCGTTGAGATGTGATAAGATGGAATCGATCCACCACATTTGCAGGCCTCCGTGTGTCACCAGTCCGGCGAGGAAGCAGCCCACGAGCATAGGGTTTCTCACGTTAACAGGCGTTTGTGAAGTTAACTGCGTGAATACGATAAAGGCCAAAAATCCCCAGATGAGTAAGGGAATGTGGTGCGAGTTAAGCACCATCCAGGCCAGAAATAAAATGTGACAAACGGTAATGAAGCTTGGGACATCAGACTCTTCCGCGCGAGTTCCGGTGCTTTGTTGGGCATTTTTATTGAGTTGCTTCAGTTGCTTGTAAAATAAAATGGCATAAAACAGTGTGGCGCATACAATTCCCAGCATGGCACTTATGCCAAATTTTTTAAAAACGAAGGACGATGACCATTGCCAATGGGAAGCGACCATTAAGATGGGAGGTGCGGCGAAATTCGTTAAGACACCACCCACGGACACGTTCACAAAGAGCAAGCCTAAGCTGGCATAGAGGAATGACGGTTTTGCTTGATAACAAAAGACACGTTGAGAAAGCAACAGTGCCGCAATCGTCATTGCCGCCGGTTCTGTGATGAGAGAGCCCAGCAGTGGGGTAATGGTCAGGATGCAAATCCACCAGGTGGAAGGTTTTTCGCCTCCGCAGTGATTGACGATGAAGCGAAGTGTACGTTCTGCAAGTTTTAAAATAGGGCGCGAAGACGCAACGCTCATGATGGCAATCACGAAAATGGGTTCTGCGTACTGACGGGTTTCAAAATAATGTACGGTGGCGGCCCAGCCTTTAAAATAAACGAAGCACAAGCTTAATGGGATTAACCACAAGGCAAAGACAATTTCCACCTCTCCTAACAGCTTTAATACGCTTGACTTCCACGAAGCGTGGCCCAAGTTTGTCTCCATTTGCTTGGCGATGTTGCTCAATTTACTGGTTAAGAATGTGTGAAATATGGCGCCTAGGAATAGGCACATCGCAATTAAAGAAAAGGGATCTTTTTGCATTTTTTCTGATAATAAGTCGGTAAAAGTAGGCGACGGTGCCATCGAATTTCCGTAGGCCTGATTTAAGATAAGTGAAATGAAACAAAATATGATCAATTGCATATCATGCAATGTAATTGAAGTGCCGTCCATCGCAATCTTTTTATTGAACGATTAGGTTTTTATGGAAAGTACAACGAAGCACGTTGGAACGCTTGACTTCTCGTGCAGCTTTGGACATCGTCAATACCAGAGCTTATGAGGCATGTTTTAGAGAAATTATTGGGCGATTTTGAATGCATGCTCAATCAGCATCTGTTGTGGGCCGATGTCTCACAGAAGCAATTAACGTTGTACAAATTTAAGGGCGTAGGATGGGCTTTGCAAAAAACTTACCCATGCTCGTCGAGTATTGCGCCGCAAAGTTGTTATATGAACAGCTTGGGAACACCTTACGGCCTACATCGTATCTGCGAAAAAATAGGGCATGCGATGCCCGTAAATGGCGTATTTAAATACCGCCACTTTACGGGTATCGTGTGTCCCCCCAGTAAAATATGTACGGATGGTTTTGTTACCACACGTATCCTACGCCTTAGCGGACTTGAATGGGGCATCAATAGGGGAAAACACAACACTCAGTGCTGCGATACTTACAGGCGATGCGTTTATATTCACGGTACGAATTTGGAATATTTTATCCCCAACGCGCTTTCACGGGGTTGTCTGTTGCTTTCTAACAAAAACATCTTGGAGCTTTTTGAGCAAGTTTATGAAGGCGATTACGTGTACATTACGCCGCCTGAAGGCTTCCACAGGTGAAGTACTTCTGTGGTTGTTTGGGCAACTTGATTGAATGCCAATGTTGCGGATTCTGGGGGTTATCATTCAAGCGAATGGTGAGAATTATTACCGAAGGTAAGGGAGTGTTGGATGCCTTTATAAGGCTGCAGCGTATTAGCTAATCGTATGGTTTTTTAACAACTCGGCTTTATATTAAGGGAGTCCTTTGGAATGTGTAATCTTATTGTGTTTGTCGGCAGAATGGTTTTATTTTAAGATGCGACCCCTGTTCTGTCTAATTACGGTGAAAGAGGTTAACAGGTCACACGAATTTTTATGACAAAGGCTTTTCCACGACTTATCAAGGATGCCTTGCCAACTGATCCTGCCATTTTTGAAAAAACCTTGCGCAACCGGTCTCTGACAAAACAATGGCCGTGATCCCTTTAAAAATACTGAAAAAGCAAATAGCTTACGGGCGCGTTGAGCAGTAGGCTGTCTATCAAATCCAAAGCACCGCCAATTCCCGGGATAAAACTGCCGGAATCTTTCTGTTGAGATTGTCGCTTAAGAACCGATTCTACCAAATCGGATACGATAGCTCCACCGGCTAGCAAGCATGCAAATAGCACAGATTTCAATAAATTTAATGGGAAGAAGGCTGGAAACAAAGAGGTCAATGAGACGCCTAAGCAAGAGGCAAAAATGACACCGCCCAAAACACCCTCCCAGGTTTTTTTCGGACTTACCTGCGGGGCTAATTTTCTCTTGCCGAAGGCGCAACCGATAATGAACCCACCTATGTCCGTGAATTTAGTTACGCAGACGATCCAAAGCAATACGCCCAGGGCGATATTGCCTTCCAACTGGCGTGCCAGTAAGATAAAAAAATGCAAATTGAAGGGAATGTACCAAAAGGAAAATAACGAAGATAGTAATGTTTTTGCGTTGGGATAACGTACAATGATTCCCAATAAAATAGCGCCAAAGTACGCGATATAAATGCACCCTAGGCATTCAATGTTGTTGGGCAATAACCACAAAAGAAGGGGAAACGTGCCAGCCAGCCACAAGTCCATTTTGGGCCAAGGGCATAAGCTCATGGCCCTCAACATCTTTGACAATTCCATCTGTGAAAGTAGGGACATTAAAACAATCCATACGACGATGGCGTTCGTTTTCAAACAAAGGATGGAAACAACCAATCCCAGCCACAAGATGATGGAGCTCAATGTTCGTTTTTGTAAACTCATTGCTTAATGCCGCCGAAACGACGTTCTCGATGTTGATAATTTTCTAGGGCTGCATCGAATGCATTTTTGTCAAAATCAGGCCAATACGTGGGGGTAAAATACATCTCACTGTAGGCCAATTGTAAGCACAAATAATTGCTCAAACGGATTTCGCCCGATGTCCTAATGAGTAATTCAGGGTCCGGTATGTCGGCTGTGTACAAGTACCGAGAAAAACTATTCCAAGTCAATTGGGAGACATCCTGCCCCTCCTCAACGTAATGCTTAATGGCCCTTAATGTTTCTTCCCGTGCGCCGTAATTGAGTGCCAATGTCAGATTATAGCTTGAAAAATGCTGAGTTTCCTCCTGAATGCTGAGCAGCTCCTTGTACAGGCGTGCCGGTAAGGCTGAAATATCCCCAATGGTTCGTAGCCGAATATTTTCGCGCAAGAGGACCTCTCGATATTTTTTCAAGTACCTGCTTAGCAGGTGAAAAATGGCCTCCACTTCCAACTTGGGACGTTTCCAATTATCTGTTGAAAAGGCGTAGTAGGTGATGAAGGGGATGTGACATTGTTGAAACGCGTATTTTGCGATATCCAAAGCACGTTTGGCCCCTTCCACATGGCCCTGCAGACGCGAAAGACCGCGTTGTTGTGCCCAACGGCCATTTCCGTCCAAAATGAAAGCAACGTGCTTTAGAGGCTGATTCATGAATATTAAGATAAAAGTTGCAGGCCTAAATCTTTCAATTGCTTTTTTTCGACAGGTCCCGGGCTCATGGACATGAGATCTTGTCCTCGTTGTGTTTTCGGGAAGGCAATTACGTTGCGAATGCTGTGTGTTCCCGCCATCAGAGCCACCAAACGGTCAAATCCGAGCGCGATGCCTCCATGTGGGGGGGCTCCAAACTTAAAGGCTTTAAGCAGATAACCGAAACGACTGTCCACAATTTCTGGATCCAATTTTAGAACGTCTTCAAAAACTGTTTTTTGCAATTCCGCCGAATGGATACGGATGCTGCCACCGCCCAATTCAATACCGTTTAACACTAAATCGTAGTGTTGACCGCGCACTTTTCGTGGATCCGTCTTTAATAACGGGATGTCTGCCGCGACTGGAGCGGTAAATGGGTGGTGTGTCGCAACATACTTATTTTGTTCTTCATCAAATGTCATCAATGGGAAATCGACGACCCACAAGAACTTGTAATCTTGATGTGAGAGGTGCAGTACGCCCCTTTTCTCTAAGATGGACGCGACCTCTAATCGTATCTTGCCCAAAATATTGCAGGCCTTTGTCCACGGTCCTGCCATGAAAAACAGGCAGTCTCCATCGTGCAGATTTAATTGTTGAACCAAAGCTTGTTTTTCTTGCTCGGACAAAAATTTTGTCAAGGGTGATTTCCACTCGTCGCCTTTAATCTTGATGTAGGCCAAGCCTTGCGCGCCCAAATGTTTGGCTTCTTGCTCGAGTAAACTGAGCTCTCCCGCCGTTATATCGGCGAAATTTTCCACACGTAGGACTTTTACGACGCCTTCTTGGGCAACGACATTGGCAAATACCTTGAAGTTGGAGTTTCTAAATATTTCTGAAACATCTTGCATCTCTAAGCCAAACCGCAAGTCCGGTTTATCGGAGCCAAATCGGTTCATGGCCTCTTTAAAAGTCATCCGTAAAAAGGGTGTCGATAGGGTTACGTCCAAGCAATCTTTCCAAATTTTGGAAATCAAGCCCTCGATGAGAACGTACATGTCTTCTCGGTCGATAAAGGAGGCCTCCATGTCAATTTGGGTAAATTCCGGCTGACGATCCGCCCGTAGGTCTTCATCTCTAAAGCAGCGGGCTAAAGAAAAATAACGTTCTACGCCGGCCACCATTAGAATTTGTTTGTACTGTTGAGGTGATTGGGTCAATGCATAAAATTGTCCCGGGTTCAGGCGGCTTGGAACTAAAAACTCTCTTGCGCCTTCGGGCGTACTTTTAAATAAAGTCGGCGTTTCGATTTCAAGAAATCCGGCGTCGTTTAAGTACGAACGAATGACCGTTGAGGCGCGGTGTCTCAACCGTAAACGATCCAGGTTAACTTTTCTCCTCAGATCAAGATAACGATAGCTGAGGCGCAGATCTTCACTTACCTTTTCTGCTTTATCGTCCAATTGAAATGGCAGCGTTTGACAAATATTGTGAATGATGAGACTGTTGACGCTAACTTCAATTTCGCCCGTTGGTAGCCGGTCGTTTATGGTATCTTGAGGCCGCTCTTGTACGATGCCACTGACCTCGATCACTGATTCGGGCTTCAATACGTCTAATGCTTGATGAAAACGTTCGGGGTCAATCACGAGCTGAGTTATTCCCTCTCTGTCGCGTAAGTCAATGAAGCAAAGCCCTCCGTGATTGCGTATGCTTTGCACCCACCCCATTAATGTAACCGATTGGTTTAAATGCTCTTTTCTTAAGGCAGCACAATGGTGAGTACGTTTATTTAATTCTCTCATTATGGGTCTATATAAACGACTTATTCCAAACTTCTCAAGTCGGATTTAACAAAAAATAATGAACGGGAAAACACCACAGCACCCTTACCATAAGCATCCTTCTCCCCCCAATGGTGCCACACGAAGTATATAAAACTGGCTGCTCAGGTAGGGATCGAACCTACGACCAAGTGATTAACAGTCACCTGCTCTACCGCTGAGCTACTGAGCAACTGCTTATATATGTTTGATGATTTTTACACGTTGTCAATCTTTTGTTGGCAGAAATATGAGAACTTCCCCAAATTTTTTTAGCGGCCGTCGCTCAAGGTCGATCAATGTAAATTCCGTTGCCAGGCACAGTCGATCGTAAATTTCATGCGTATGCCCCACAAATGCCCATCGACGTAGGCGTCAATAAATTGTACGGCAGCGTTGTGTCAAGCAGGCAGGGCCCTTGCACCTAATCGCAACTTGCTTCCCAGGTTGGTGCCGTTTTCATCATTGCTTACTTCATCATTACTTGCAGTTTTTGCACTTTTGAGGGCATTGTAAATTAGGTCGGAAGCGAATTTGAATCTTCATTGTTAAGCGACTCTACGTCTCCTGTGGGACGAACTGAAATACTTGCGGGCCTGGCTCCCTAAGCCTTCCGAAAACGTTTGGTCGAAAGGATTATTCTTGAAGGTATTTCTACAATGGGCATGAAAATGCGTTTAACGATTCCCTAGATACTCAGCATCCATCGCCCCTAACCGCGAAGGAATATTTTATTTATCGTCAACGCATTGCGTTGCATTTACACGTGACAGCCTGGAAATGAGGCGTCGATTTGGGCTTAAGTCACATGCTTTCAACATCCGTTGGTGGATGAAGAAAGTGTTGTCGATAATCTATGTTACAGTCGACCCAATTTTGTTGCCCACGCAACATAACTTAAATAAATGGCGCCCGTTTTTATTTTAGCACAGCGGTGTGGCCAACAAAGGCTTAGGCAGACCATCCCCCTAATAGGGAAGTGGGAATGCTCGGCACAAGTCTTCAATTTGCTTACGTATACACGCGCTACCTTCCGGTAAATTATCCCGTAGGGTTTGATCCATCCAGTCCGCGATCATTTTCATTTCACCCTCGCCCATGCCGCGTGAAGTTAATGCCGCCGTACCGATGCGCAATCCGCTTGTTTGGAAGGGGCTGCGTGTTTCTCCTGGGATGGTGTTGCGGTTTACCGTGATTTTATTTTGTTCCAGTAATTCTTGTGCCTGCTTTCCCGTCATTTGAGGAAACTTTGGTCTTAAGTCCACTAAGAATAGGTGGTTGTCGGTGCCCCCACTGCTTAAGGTGTACCCTTTGTCTAAAAAGGCCTGCGCCAAGGTACGTGTGTTTTGAAGAATGGCCGCTTGGTACGCTTTGAAATTCTCCGTTAAAGCTTCTTTAAAGCACACGGCCTTACCGGCGATAACGTGCATCAAGGGTCCCCCTTGGGTGCCGGGGAATAGCATTGAATCTAAGGCTTTTGCGTACTTTTCCTTGCACATAATAAGTCCACCACGGGGACCGCGTAAAGTTTTATGTGTGGTGCTCGTCACAAAATCGGCGTACGGAACGGGAGAGGGGTGCAGTCCGACAGCCACCAATCCTGCAATGTGCGCAATATCCGCCAAAAGGTAAGCTCCCGATTTTTTCGCAATGTCCCCCATACGTTGGAAGTTAATTATACGTGGATACGCTGAAGCGCCTACCGTGATCATTGCGGGACGTTCTTTTAAGGCCAATTGTTCAAGTGCATCGTAATCGATGCGCCCGCTTTTCAAGTCGACACCATAGTGAACAACTTGAAACAACATGCCGCTGACATTCTTCGCGTACCCGTGTGTCAGGTGCCCCCCGTGTTCCAATTGCATGGTGAGTAATTTGTCTCCCGGTTTTAGCACGGAAAGATAAACGGCCACATTGGCTTGCGTGCCCGAATGCGCTTGTACGTTGACGTGTTCTGCGCCAAAAACTTGTTTGGCCCGTTCAATGGCAAGAGCTTCTATTTGATCCACCTGCCCGCAACCGCCGTAATACCGTTTGTAGGGATAGCCCTCCGCGTATTTATTGGTTAAAATGCTTCCAACGGCTTCCATGATGGCCGGCAATGTAAAATTTTCGGATGCGATGAGCTCAAGCCCGTAGGTTTGACGTTCTTTTTCTTTACGAATTAATTCCGCAATAACGGGATCCAATAAATCTAACGATTGTGCGGGTAAGTAAGAATTTGCCATAAACAAGATGCATTATTAATGTGGGCGGTAGGTCTAGCAAGTTTTTTGCAAAAAAACTTTCACTAGGAGCCCGATTTAATCATTTCTACATTCGGTAAAGGATGTCCGTCGGCGTCCAATAAGTTGGCCGTTACAAAGATCAGTAAGTTTCGTTTTTGACTACTTTGACCTTTGGAACGAAACAGCTGCCCCAATAAAGGAATGTCGCTCAACAGAGGAATCTTATCTTTAACTTCTTTGATCTCCTCGCGCGACAAGCCTCCCATAACAACCGTGGAGCCGTTTTGTATGGTGAGCTCTGTTTTGATCTGACGTTTTGAAAAAATGGGCTGATAATAACCGGCGTTTAAGACGTGTCTGCTATTTCCGTAGGTTACGACGTTGTTGCCACCGTACTCAATAAAGCCTTCGAATTCTGTTACGCACGGTTGCAGGGACAAATTAATGCGATGATTCGTTTCAACGATCGGCGTAACACTCATTTCCACGCCCACATTGCGTGTTACAAAATGTTCGGGAGCGCCCGCCATGAGAGCGGTACCCGCGGACCCTCCATCATTGGCGACCCGGGACCCCACTTCTGCGTGCGTATCGCGGTAACTTTCCGGATAACGTAGCTCTTGCGCAACGACAATTTCAGCCGTACGTCCCGACAATACAGTCACCTTGGGAGCACTCATGAGATCGGCGTCCGTTTGTTGCTCCAAGGCCTGCATAATAAATCCCATTTGATACCCATTGAGAACGGTGGTTGCATTTAACAGGGCGTCTAAATTTGTTCCTAAGTTCAGCATATTGGGAAACACAGGGGCACTCGCTTGCGTAAAAGTTTTGTCGGTCGTGGAGGTCGATCTTACGTCGGTTCGCAGATCCTGCATCAGGCGTAAGTTTGAATTGCTTTGGGCGTGAATGTTGTTATTTGTACCTAAGTTGCACTTAACGCCCAATTCTTCCAAAGAGCCCTGTTGGACTTCTAAAAATTTTGCTTCGATGGCCACTTGATAGGTCGCTTGATAAAATTTTAGAACGTTTTGTATCTTATCTAAGTTGTTTGCCGTGTTGGAGACGATGAGTCGAGAACCGTCGTACGCGAACCCCGTCCCTGGCTCTTTGAACAGAATGCCTATTTTTTCGAAAAATTGCCGTAATTTTGTTTCGTCGGCAGACTTATCCTTTGCACTGTCTGCGTCTGAATATTGCAAAATTTGCAGGGCCGTGCCACGCGAAATGGGAAAGTAGCGTGTTTCAATTTGCAATGAGGTGCTCCCTTGAAAGATAACGGCATCATTTTCCACTCGTACGCTGAAGCCACTCGATTGTGCCAAGAAATGGATAATTTTGTCTAATGGCAAGTTCTTCACGTTCAAGTCAATGATGGGATTTAAATGTTGCGGATCAATCAGTACAAAATTAAATCCTTTTCCGTCCGCGTCGTACAATTCGGTCAATTCTGTTAAAATTTTAAGTGCTTGGGATAGCGGTAATTCGTTGAAATTGATCTTTGGTAATACCATATGCTGAAGTTTATCCAAACGAATTGTTTTATCTTCAATTAGATTTGATGCTTCCGTCGGAGTCGCCACCGGTTCCGATGGTACATTCCACGCCTGAGTGATATCTTTGAGTAATTCTGCTTTGGTGTGCTCCCGTTCGTTTGAATTGGCATGTACATGACACAAGGACAAGCAGAATAAGATATTAATGCCCAACCATCTCATTGGAAATTTCATTTGCATTATTTAAATTTAGTTTGTACGCGTAAGGCGGATGCCCTTGCACACATTCAATCAGAATTAAAGAATTGTCTGCCGTATTAATGTTTCGGATGTGTATGGAGCTTCCATCTGCCAATAAATGTTCATGTACGCGATCTGAAAAGTGATAAGTTGCTTGTGTTTTTGCGTCCTGTACAAGCGCGCTAAATTGCCCTTCTTTGTACGTCTTGCGCCCCAATTTTAAGGGCATTGTGACATTCTCAACAAGGTCGTTAACCCGCGCAATTTGACTTTCTGCATCGTAATCCGTCAAACAAAATCCGTGATCCGATCGTGTGTTCAATGACATCGAAATGAGTTCCCGATCATCCAGTACAAAAATGTAACGATCAACGCCGTCCTTCCACTCAACGATGCCCTTAAGTTGTAGACGGTAGGGAATTTTTTCAAACTGTTTGAGAATGAAATTGTGGGAGACGGGCTCTTCCAACGGAGCAAATAAATTGCCTAAGAGGGAGACCGTACCAAGCAGGGACAGAAACGCCACTCTCGTTATGTTGTGCATCAAGAAAACCATGTCCTTCTGCTAGTTAATTAAAAATCATTTTGTGAATGCAAGCCGTTTTTCCATTTATCTGCAGATAATTCATTGATGGGGCGGTACTACAACGATTGAATCACTTAAAAACGGAGACGTAAGTTGAAGGCTTCATCCTCAATGTCGTTCATTGATTTGCTTTATATTTTGTTGATTATGAATGAGCTTTTGGTTTGCTCCCGCGAACTGATGTGCCTCATAAACGAATGATTGGGCTCATCTCATCTTCTTAATCGTCCAGTAAAGGCGCATTAGTTTGACATCCAAATTTATATGCATCTGTGAAACACAAGACACTAGCCTTTTTAGGGGGTAGATATAACGACTAAATGTACCTGGAAAACCAATAATTAATTCAGATGATTAAAATAACGTGAGGTTTTAAGAAAGAATGCCGCCCTTGTGAGGTTGCAATTGATTAATGACTCATAAAAATTGAAATAAGCGCGCATTTTTGTTTTTATGCGCATGAAAATTGAACTGTACACAATTTCAACCTTGTAAAAATAGTTTTCCCCTACTAACCTCTAAGTCATGAAAGTTTTTTTCATGCATAAAGTGTGCCTCTTGGGCATAGCCCTTTCCTCCTGCCTCTTAACACGGTCTGCACAAGGTCTGTCTCGGCAAGAGCCCGTCAATATGACGGCAGTTGCTCCCTCAACATCCACTGCACCATCACCTGGCGAACAAGAAAACTCTCTCAAAAAAGAAAGTAAAATTGCAAAAATCGCCAGAGAGGCTCAAGACTTTGAACATAAATCAAAACAAGCCTACCGCAGCCCCGCTTTAACAACTTCGGTTATTGTGGAGGTTTACAAGCAAAACGAGTGTCATGGCATACTGCTCATAGAACGTTGCAATCCCCCTTACGGAAAAGCTTTGCCAGGGGGATTTGTTGAATATGGGGAGTCCATTGAAGATGCTGCCCGGCGGGAAATCAAAGAGGAATGTGGCGTCTCAATTACGGACTTACAACAATTTCACGTTTATTCTCTTCCCAACCGAGATCCTCGTTTCCACGTAGTTGACATGGTCCAATGTGCGCGGACAGATAACGTGCCCGAGGCCGGATCAGACGCGTCCAAAGCGTTTGTGTGCCCCTTTGACAAGATCCCATGGAAAGAATTGACCTTCGATCACTCCAAAATTATACAGAATTATTTGGATTGGAAAAATGGGCGATCGGAATCTTGCCACATGCCACAAATTCAGTAAAATTTTTCTATGCACGTTTACGAATTAGATCACCCCTATGGCCAATATTGTCTCGCTCAGCTACGAAAGCGCCATCTGCCGATAGACGAGTTCAGACAATATGGAAACATTTTGGTAACTTTTTTACTAACTGAGGCCACGAAAAACCTTCAATTGAAGGATGAAAATTCACGTACTTTTTCGATCGACGATGACTTGCCCGTCTTCCTCCCCGTATTACGCGCGGGCTTGTCCTTGTTGGACATCGCATTAAAATTGTTTCCAAAGGCTTCGGTAGGTATATTGGGTGCTGAACGTGATGAGTCAACAGCCGAAGCTTCTGTTTATTATAAAAAGTTCCCTACCTTAGAAGACAAGCACGTCATTATATTGGAGCCCATGTTGGCTACGGGAGGAACGCTCAGTCAGGTGATACAAAACATCCTTAAAGATAAGCCGAGGGCCATCAGCATCGTATCCGTGATAGCAAGCTTGCAGGGGATTCAGGCCCTGAGCGCTTTTGATAACATTAGCTTACAGGTGGCCGCCATCGATCCAAGTTTAGACGAACGTAAGTACATTGTCCCGGGCTTAGGCGACTTTGGGGATCGCTGGTTCGGTACAAACGAGATCTAATTTGACATCTGATTTATCACTGCCCATTGAATTCTTGCGCCGTTCAGCCGTTGAAGTCGCCCGTGATCTCATCGGCTGCTCGCTGTGTAAAAGATCCACCGGGGGACAAATTGTTTCGTATTGCATACTCGAAACGGAAGCCTACCTTAACGAAGTAGATTTGGCTTCGCACGCACGCTTTGGAAAAACACGCCGCAACGCGCTCATGTTTAACAATGCTGGCTATTGGTACGCTTACCTATGCTACGGTATTCACGTTATGCTCAATCTCATCGTTGATCGCAAAGACATGGCTTCGGGTGTTCTCATCCGTGGTGTAGAAGGTATTTGCGGTCCGGGCCGAGTGAGCAAGGAATTGGGCATCGACATGGGCTACAATGGAAAACTTTGTTCCAAACAAAGCAATCTGTGGATTGAATTGTCCCCTGAGCCAAGGAGCGACATACGTATTACTGCGACGCCACGAATTGGGGTAAAATACGCAGGCCCCCTTTGGTCACAGAAACCATTTCGTTTTGTGGGTGAGGTAAGACACTAAGTATTTTGTAAGTAACCCTTAACTAAGGGGACGAAGTCTACGCGGAGCTTTTGCAAATTGTCGTTCCGTCGTACACGCCGGGTGAAATCGAGTTGGCGGCCAAGCGCACTCCTTGTGGAATATTTGGATGTTTCCGAAATGGGACACCGATGAGCCTGATGGGTTGTTTCACGTTGGCTGTGTGCGAGGCCGACTCAGGTAATGCA
The DNA here is from genome assembly GCA_902495005.1 of uncultured Verrucomicrobiota bacterium. Lineage (GTDB taxonomy): Bacteria > Verrucomicrobiota > Verrucomicrobiia > Opitutales > UBA9783 > CABUVL01. The sequence goes on from CABUVL010000001.1 coordinate 143,583, forward strand.
ACTGAGGCGAGGGCAAACACATCTCGAAATGTGTCCCAATTGACGTAAATGTTCGGTGATCGAACTCGCAGCTCAGCCCTTTGCCGATGTTCAATGAATGTTCAAAAGCTTTGTTGCCTCTTTGAAAGGCGTTGACTCAAGGTGAAGCTACAGAGATTAAATCAATCACCGTCTTTAGAGTTTATTGGTAATTAACGAGTTATTTGATGTGACCTTGAGGGCTGGCGGGAAAGGGAGCAATCCTTCAATCGTTTCCAATGATGTTATGACTTGCAGCTAACGCTGTAAAATGATCTTAGGTTTGTGTCTTTAATACAAGCTTGCTGTTGTGTACAATGTCCTTTTTTTAATTCATGAAAACTGCAGAGCGGTTTCTCTTAAGAGCGGGTAAAGGTTATGACGTATAAAAGCATCCAAGGCCGTTGTGTTATGCTGTCTGATATAAGTGTGTAATTGTCGCATATTTTTCGCATACAAAGGTGATAATGAGGCGTGCAACAGGACAAAATGTCGCTGTAATGCTTCCAAAAATAGTTTAAAATTCGTAAACATTTTTTGTGAAGCTTCTACAATTTTTTGTGAATTGTACTTACGGATATGTTCCAGAAATTCAAATACACTATTTTGCAATTTCGTTAAATATTTTTGTATAATTTGCTTGTTATTGAGTTCTATCACTCGTGATGTGATAATTACGTTCTTGAGACATCGCATCTTTTGATTCCAATAATGGTTAAGTGCTTCCTTATGACCCTCGACGTAAATGCTTTGTAGCGTCCTCCCATTGCTGTTGAGTTGTGTCTCTAAAGAACATAAAAATTTGTAAAAGCTCATATTGGCATCGATGCCTCGTTTAATTTGGATTCCATCTAAGATTGATGTCATAAGACTTTGATGAATCAGCAAATGGTGTACCAATTTTATGTAAATTAGCCGGCTGCGAATCTGCGTTCATTTAAGTTGCAATCGTTGCCCTTCGCTAGAGCAAGAAATTGCCCTTATTCTGAGGTCTTTGTAGACGGATTAAGCCTCAAAATACGCAAGGGCATTCCGCCTGAGCCCTCTTGTTGATCAATTTTTGAGACGAAGATAACACAAGTTCAAATAAAACATTGCATCTACGTTTATTATGAGTTAAACTTAACTTGATGAAAGTAACTTTTTGGGGTACTCGTGGGTCTTTACCCTCAACATTTACAAATGAACATTTGCACGTTCATTTGCGTGATTGTTTAGAATACGCTTTAAATCCGCAGACGAGCATACAGCAAGGGCAATCAATTGACGCCTATTTAAAACAAATGCCAAGTAGAATCACCCAGACGTATGGCGTAAATACCTCCTGTGTGGAAATTGAAAGCGGTGTTGAAAATGAATACATCTTATGCGATGCCGGAACGGGCATTCGTGATTTTGGATTGGCTTACGCTAAACAATGGAAATTGGCAAAGCCGGCGGTTTTCCATTTATTCTTAACTCATTTGCATTGGGACCACATCCAGGGCTTCCCGTTTTTCGTTCCTATTTATGTACCCGGCAATAAAATTATTGTGCACGGCTATCATCACAATTTGGAGGAATATTTTTACAAGCAAATGAATCCACCTTGTTTCCCAGTTCCGCTCAAAGCCGTGGGGGCACAAGTCGTTTTTGACATTAAATTGCCGTGGGAAGATTTCCAGGTGTGTGGATTTAATATCCGCGCCATTCAGCAAAATCATCCGGGTATTTCATTCGGTTATCGTTTTGACAAAAACAATAAATCAGTCGTTTATTCTTCAGATTGTGAACACACTGAAACGGCTCACGAAGATGGCTACCCCTTCATTGAGTTTTTCAACAATGCGGATTTGCTCATTTTTGACGCCATGTATTCTTTGGCAACTGCCAGCATCATGAAGGTCAATTGGGGACATTCAAATAATTTTATGGGCGTTAAGTTGGCTGCCAAAGCGCACGTTAAGCATTTAACCTTATTCCACCACGAGCCGACGAGTGATGACTCGATCCTCGATCAGTTTTTATTTAATACGACCACCTATGCGCAAGTTTACCACGCAGAACGTAAGAGTAAAAATAACGATCGCTACCCTCAAGTAATATCCTTAGCGCGAGATGGGCTTATCTTGGATGTATGAAATCGCTACGTGGGTTTTCTCTTGTTGAATTAGTCCTTGTGCTTGTGATCATCGCATGCGTTAGTCGAGGTGGTAATGCGTTGCTCACTCACCATCGGCAACAATCTTACGCGCGTACGTTTGCGCAACATTTTTTCATTTATGAAAATGCAATTGCCATGTACTGGCACCAACACAACGGTAATTTCCCTGCAACTTTTACTAATGGGGCTAGCCTGAATAGTATTACAGATTTGCAAGCTTACTTCCCTAATAATTTTACGAAGATTAACTTACCTTCGTTCAATGGAAAAACTTGTACGTATACTTTAGCGATTACGCTTAATAAAACTACGAAAGAGGTAAGTGAACTCACAATTGTCTTGAAAACATTGTCGGATACAAAACTGACATCTGCGATTAAAAAAATAATGTCAGAGAGCGTGTACGACGGGCGAATTACTGTTCAGAGTGGTCAAGTAAAATACACTTTAAAAACGAGCAGTATGTCTTATTTATAATAAACATCCGTTGGCTGTCGAATTGTTGATTTTCTAGCGCGTTTAAAATTGGGAAAATCTTCTGTAGAAGTTCGAATTGATCCAAGCTAAAGGGTGAAAATTTAACGGAGATGGGTATTAAGGTGAACCTGCCTTGTTCTCTTGTGTTGCAAATTCTGCCGATTAAAGACACATGCAGCTGATAATTGTAGTTTACCTGTGTTTATGTAAATGAATTTAGTTGTTTGTAAGAAAGCAAAGGTTTTGAATGTCATTAAAATAAATCTAATTGAGGATGATCCTTCGCTGCGTGGGTTTTTTCTGTAAGTAATTTTTGCAAAACTTTGCCTTCAGATTCTAGCTTTGACAATATGGACTTGGCCCGTTCAATGACGCTGCCCGGCAAGCCCGCTAATTTTGCGACCTGTATCCCGTACGAGCGGCGTGCGCATCCACTTTGGATCTTGTGAATAAATAAAATTTCATCATTCCACTCTTTAACGGCAACGTACGAATTGCAGATGCGGGGGAATAATTTCTCAAGCTGCGTAAGTTCACGATAGTGGGTTGCGAACAGGGTACGCGGCCCCCATTCAACGTCTCGATGGAGGTATTCTAAGACAGACCACGCGATACTTAAGCCGTCGTACGTGCCCGTTCCTCGCCCAATTTCATCCAAAATAATGAGGCTGCGTGGGGTCGCGTTGTTTAAAATATTGGCCGTTTCGAGCATTTCAACCATAAATGTTGATTGTCCGCGTGCGATGTCGTCGCTTGCCCCAATGCGAGAAAAAATGCGATCGATCCACCCTATGTGGCACGACTGCGCAGGTACCCAACAGCCGATGTGTGCCATGAGTGCGATCAGCGTGTTTTGCCGAATGTACGTCGATTTACCTGCCATGTTGGGGCCCGTCAAGACCATGATTTGTCGTTGCTTGGCATCTAATTGAAGATCATTTGCGACAAAATCGTGAGCGCCTCCGCCCCCCTTGCTCAAAGCGTATTCCACAATGGGATGCCGGCCGTCGGCGACTTCGAAGCTTGTGCTTGCATCTACAATGGGGCGCGTGTAATTGTAATTGCGGGCCAGGCAGCTCCAAGCGATGAAAACATCCACTTCAGCCAACGCTTGTGCGGTCTGTTGCAGCTCATTTGAATGGCCTAAAACCTCTTCAACTAAACTTGTGAATAACAACCTTTCGCGTTCGATGGCGCGCGTCTGCCCGTTTAAGATAAAATCTTCCTTCTCTTTTAATTCTTCTGTGGAATACCTTTCCACATGTGCCATCGTCTGCTTGCGAATGTAATAACAGGGGACTAAGGGAACATTCGATTTGGTGACTTCGATGAAAAAACCTGAAACCGCGTTGTACTTGACGCGTAGATTGCGGATGCCCGTTCGTTGCTGTTCAATCCGTTCAAAATCTTGTAACCAGGTTTTGCCTTGCGACTGTGCGGCACGTAGTTGGTCCAGGGTTGCATCGTACCCTTCTCGAATGTAATTGCCTTCCAAAAGATCGTTGGGTAAGGTTTCCTCCAAGGCCTCTTGCAGGTGTGCTAATAATGTATCAAAAGTGTGAATATGATTTGCTAAGGTGAGAATTTCTCCCGTGTCCAAGGTCTGCATTTTCGCCTTAATGTAAGGCAATTGCTCCAAGGTTTCTCGAATGGCGCCCAATTCTCTCGGGGAACGCAAGCGATTGTGCAAGCGGGATAAAATGCGGCTCAGGTCGCGAACGTGTCCGAGGTGTTCTTGAATGCCGCGTGCCACAGAAGGATTGTCATAAAAAACTTGAACCAAGTCTTGCCTCGATCGAATGCGATTCAAGTCGAGCAAGGGGCAGGTTAAAAATTGTTGTACCAGCCGGCTGCCGGCCGCCGTTTTCGTTACGTCGAGAAAGCCCAACAGGGAGCCTTCTCGCGTCCCCCTCTGCGTTTGAAAAATTTCTAAGCTTTTTAACGAAGACGCGTCTAAAATCATACTCTTCGAGCAATGGTACAAGCTGATTTTTTTCAAATTCTTGGGGGAGTGAAATAAATTTTCCGTGACGTACGTTACCAATGCTTGTGCACATCCCAACGCGGGGCAATCGGGAGAGATGCCGAATCCTTCTAAGTGTTGTACACCCAGAAGTTTTTCCAAGGCTTCTCGGGCGTGTTGATTCTCGAAATGAAAGTCTGCCAATTCCGAAATTGCTTTGTCCTGTAAAAGTGGCGCTAAAAAAGTTTTTTGTTCCTGTGTTGTGCGTTCTGAAAGTACGACTTCTTTAACGTCCAATGAGCATAGGAACGACAATAAATCCTGAAAATTGGTTTCGGAGGCAACGGTAAATTCACTCGTGGATAAATCCAACCAGGCGGCGTTAAATAGGCTTGCGTCCAGGGTAACGCTCAAAATGTAATGGTTGCTTTTCGCCTCCATTTGCGAATCTTCCAACACTGTTCCGGGTGTTAGGATACGCGTGAGCGAGCGGTCTACCAGCTTCTTTCCCGGCTTAGGAGCTTCCATCTGGTCGCAAATGGCCACTTTCTTCCCCGCTTTGAGCAACTTGTCAATGTACGTTTCAGAGGCGTGGAACGGGATGCCTGCCATGGGGACGCCTGACCTTTGGGTCAAGGTCAAGCCTAAGATTTTGGCGCCCGCTTCTGCATCGTCAAAAAACATTTCGTAAAAATCACCCAACCTAAAAAATAAAATGGTGTCGGCGGGTAATTTTTCATGCACGGACCGGTATTGTCGCATCATAGGTGTGGCAACCAACGTATGCTCTTCCATACTTTTTTTATCTACAGAATACCATTTTTTGACAATCTTTATTTCATCCGTTTTCATAATGAGGGCATGTGGCCCTAATTTTTTCTTGATGATGTTGTGCCGTAATAATTATCACGCTGTGGCTTACGAGCCAAGGTTTTTACGCTGGGAGGCGATTTTTAACTTGTAATGGCGATGAAAATCTGCTTACAATACCTTTTGTAGCAATGAAAGAAAAAGTAAACGAGCTTTTAAGACATATTGGGGAGGGTCTGAGCTTACCCGATTTATGTTTGGACGAAAACAATCATTGTATTTTATTATTTGACGAAAAAATTGTTCTCAATATTGATCTTGACGAAGAGGGCAGTAAGTTGGTCATTTATGCCTACGTGGGCGAAATTCCTTTGGATTGCCGCGAGGCTATTTTTGAAAAGGCTCTCGAGGGAAATTTCTTTTGGAACGAAACGGATGGCGGCACACTCGGAATCGATAAGCAATCACAGTCATTGGTCTTGGCCAAGGCCTTTAGTTTACCCTTGCAAAATATTGAATTGTTTGAAGATCAATTGGCGAGCTTTGTGGAAATCGTTGAAAAATGGATTGGCCGTATCGAAGCTTTTTCTCGTGACGTGATGGGTAAAATGGATCGCTTGTAAGAGCTTACAATTTGCATACTTAAATAAACGAACACTATGCATATGAATACTATGAATTACAATCATAAAAACTCAACTAAGGGATTATTCTCTCCCTTATTACTTGATAATGTCAATGGATTGAACGAGCATGCCATTAAGCACTTGCAGCATACAAACCAAATTCCTCCTGCTGCTCCTCGGCAAGGAATTTCGTATTTGCAAGCTAAATCTTATTTGGCATAAGCACTTAATTCATATTGGTACAAACGCCCTGCATAGGGCGTTTTTTTATTTCACTTGCCGTCAATCAATAATTGAATCTGCAACGTTCTAAGCATTGCCTTGCACACCAATCCAAACGACGGCTATTTTTACTTAGCTTCCAATAAAACATCGCATTGCCCAGCAAATTGCGGATGATCATTAGTAGCGTTTATCGCCAGCGCCCTCACATTACTGAGTCGATTCAATGTTTGCTGCTAACCTTGGCCTTGTCGAAAGATTTAAAGTTATTGCCCGTGTACGCTGTGAATATAAATAAACTTGCATTTGAGCATTATACTTGGCTCCTAGGTATGTGCGTTCATGTCATTTCTCCTCGACAAAAACCTGTTCTGCGTTTGTTTCCGCCCGATCAACTTTATAGCCCTTATTCATTGAATTATTTTGAGCTTAATACTGGGATTTACACGCTTATCAATAAAAAAGGTCCTGGCATAATTGCCAGGACCCTGCAGAGAATTATTTACAAATTACTTGCGAATTCTCATGGCATAGAACGACCTGTAAACGAACACGAGGGCCACCGCCAATAATACCCAGCCGACGCGAGGGGCTATCGTCTTAAAGGAGGCGCTAATTGCAATTTCCATCGCCAATAAGCCAAACAAAGTCGTAAACTTAATGATTGGATTCATGGCCACAGAGGACGTATCCTTGAATGGATCTCCAACGGTATCTCCAACGACCGTCGCCGCGTGAAGGTCAGTGCCTTTTTCTTTCAATTCGCACTCGACAATCTTCTTCGCATTGTCCCAGCAACTTCCCGCATTGGACATGAACAATGCTTGGAATAAGCCAAATAATGCAATACCGATCAGGTAACTAACGAAGAACGATACGGCGTTATTGCTTGTAGCCGGTGCAGATAAGCAGGCAAACGCTAACGCGAAGGCAAAGAGTGCCGCAAAGATATTGGCCATACCCTTTTGTGCGTATTGTGTGCAAATTTTTACGACTTCCTTGGAGTTCGCTAAGTTAGCAGATTTTTCATCTTTTTCACCCAATTTGATGTGGTGTTTGATGAATTCAACGGCCCTGTATGCACCCGTTGTAACCGCTTGTAGAGAAGCACCTGAGAACCAATAGATGACGCCACCGCCCGCAAGTAATCCCAAGATGGTGTACGGGTTCAGCACGTTTAAAACTTCTTCCGGACGTAATCCCAATGTGTTTTGAATAACCAAGATTAAGGAAAAAATCATGGTGGTGGCACCTACGACCGCCGTACCAATTAATACCGGCTTGGACGTTGCCTTAAATGTGTTACCCGCACTGTCGTTTTCTTCCAAGTAATCTTTGGCGACTTCGAAGTTAGGCTTAAATCCGTATTCTTTCTCAATATCTTCGGCAATATTGGGAGTTTCCTCGATTAACGACAATTCGTAGATGGATTGTGCGTTATCGGTGACAGGTCCGTAAGAATCCACTGCGATAGTTACGGGTCCCATGCCTAAAAATCCGAATGCGACCAGGCCAAAAGCGAATACAGACGGATAAATCATAATGCTTTCAGGGATAAATGTGCTGACGAAATAAGCAATTCCCATGAGCAATATGATGACCATACCGGTCCAGAAGGCGGAAAAATTACCTGAGACAAGTCCGGAGAGAATGGTCAATGAAGATCCACCTTCGCGAGAAGCCGTTACAACTTCCTTGGTGTGTCTTGCCTTTGGAGAGGTAAACATCTTTGTAAATTCTGGAATGAGTGCCGCTCCTAAGGTTCCGCAAGAGATGATCAGAGAAATCAAGAGCCACAAGTTTCCCATATCTTTCAGCAAGAAGTAACTGACGCAGAAGGTCATGACAACTGACAATGCGGAAGTTAACCAAACTAAGGTGGTTAAAGGCCATTCACAGTCAAACTTCTTTGTGCTTTGAGCGTACGATTTTGTAAGGGAATTATTGATCCAGTAAGATACAACAGAGCTTACGATCATTAAAAACCGCATCGTGAACATCCATGTTAGCAATTGAACGCGGTATTCTGGGCAAACGCCTAACAAAATAAAGCTTACGACCGCGACACCCGTAACACCGTACGTTTCAAAACCGTCGGCTGTGGGCCCGATCGAGTCACCTGCATTATCGCCGGTACAATCCGCAATAACGCCAGGATTTCTTGGGTCATCCTCTTTAATTTTAAATTGAATCTTCATCAAGTCAGAGCCTATATCGGCAATCTTTGTGAAAATTCCTCCCGCGACACGTAGGGCCGAGGCGCCCAAACTTTCACCAATCGCAAAACCGACAAAACATGCGCCTGCAATTTCACCGGGGACAAAGAGTAAAATTGTCAACATCAAGATCAGTTCTACCGAAATGAGAACTACGCCGATGCTCATGCCGGCCTTAAGGGGAATGTTGAGTAATTTTAGCGGATCACCCTTTAATGAAGCAAAGGCGGTACGCGCGTTTGCGTAGGTGTTCATCCGAATTCCGAACCAGGCAACGAGGTAAGAACCTACAATACCGATGACCGACCATCCTAAAATGATAGCCACATTTTTCGGTTCCATTTTTTGCAGCCCGCCAAAATAGAAGGCGATGCACAGAGCAATTAATATTTCTAGAAAAACAAGAAACTTACCTTGTTGAATAAGATAGGTTTTACACGTTTCAAAGATGGTGTTGCCAACTTCAGCCATTTGCTTGTGGACATCCAACTTCCGAATTTTGAAAAATTCGATAAAACCGAAAATTACCCCCAGGATGGAAATGAACAATCCAATTAATAAGAGATTGTAATTTCCGGGGCTTACTTGCTTGATGTCAGGAACTTTTAAATCAGCTTCCCCCGCAAATGCTACGAATTGACTGATAAAAAGCCCCATCAAAGTCAACCAATACTTTTTCATAAAGGCCTCTTCTTTCTTTGATTACGTTTACTTTTTTGCTTTTTCTTGCTTAAGAGCAATTGGAGTAATGATAAACGGCTTGAAAATTTTTTTCAAGATTAAATCTATGAAAATCCATGAAATGAGATTCAAATATTCCATTTACGGCTTAAAAAATTGGGATCCCATCACCAGTGCGTCCGCGCCGTATTTTACACATCGTTCGGCATTTTCTCGATTGATGCCTCCGTCTAAACAAAGTCTCAAATGCGGATAACGTGACCGCAGTGTTTTTAATTTTGGCAATACCTCGTCGATGAACGCTTGGCCTCCAAATCCCGGGTGAACGCTCATGATTAAAACGGACGTAATCCATGTTTGTTCTAGGTAAGGGTACAGGGCGTCAACACGCGTTTCAGGATTAATGGCCAGGCCCATTTTACACGAGCTTGCTTGGATTTGATGTGCCACATTTTGTAGAATATCTTTTTCTAATTCAACGTGTACCGTGATGCTTCCCGCTCCACTGGCGATAAAAGGCGTTGCAAATTGATCGGGATTTGAGATCATCAGATGAACGTCCAAAAACAAGGCTGGGTAGACTTCGTGCAAGCGTTTGACGAGTGAAGGCCCAAAGCTCAAATTTGGGACAAAGTGCCCGTCCATAACGTCTACGTGCACTTGACTGAGCTGTGCAGCCACGACTTGATCGGCCGCCGCACGTAAATTGAGGGGATCGGCTGCCAAAATAGAGGGGATGATTTCTACGCTTTTATCCGAAATGATGCTCATTTTCAATCGATTAAAGAGGTTGTTGCTTGAAATTGTACGCTGGCGGATTTTACCTTCTATGGACGCTTACCTATGAGACTGTTTTGAACAGCTCTCGACCGCTCTGCTTCCTCACGTGTACGCGTATTTTGAAGGCATTGAGCAGGCTAGGCGTCTATGTTTTCAATCAGTAGTACCAATTTTTTTGCCAGCTCTTTCGTTACTTGAGGCAGACGTTGATACTCTATCGCTTGCGCGTAGTCATTCGCAGAGATGTTGATTGAATAACTGACTGTGGTGTTTTTTAACAGATAACGTCCCGTTTTGATATCTTTTAAGGAACAGCAAACGTCTAATTTAAGTGAAAGCGTTTTGGCCGTATCCGGGTCAGTTTCAACCACCGAGCCAATGGAGCGCCCGTAATGAGTTATTGTCATCTCTAAAATCGCATCTGCCTCGTCCTTACCCAGTAAAGTGAGATGCCCATTGCGTATAATTTCTTCGCGTACCTGCCGCGTTAACACACTTTGCGCCTGGGCCACAAACGCCTTATTAATCGCCGGCGCCACATAGATAGACTGAAAACTCGCGTGCTGAACCGGGAAGCCTAAATGATAACGCGTGCATCCCGTTGCACATACGCATAAAAGCAGAGCCCAATGCTGCCACTTTAACCACCGAACCTTTTTTTCTCTTGCCATATACAAAAAACTCTTGTAATCTAAGTATAGTAGTTGCGCAATAAAAAAGTGAGGTAAGCTATGGAAGTGGGACTGAATAAGTTGGAAGATGTGATGATTTTGACGATTAAGGGACGTTCGGATGTTTCTAACACATCCAAGCTTGAGTCCATATGTAACAAGCTTGTAAAAAGTCAGGAACAAACCATCTTAATCGATTGCACGTATCTTGATTATATTAGCAGTGCCGGTTTGCGTATTTTACTTAAAATGGCCAAGCAAATAAAGAAAAGCGCGGGAAAGTTGGTCGTTGCCCACATGAATGATTACGTTCAACAAATTTTTGAAATTTCGGGCTTTACTGAATTATTTCCAGCTTATGAGAGCGTGCTCGAAGCGCTCAATAAGATACATCCCGTCATGCATAAGTGATGCGATTGCGTTGCTAACTCACATGCCTTTGTTTCCCTCAATAATTGCATTCATTTTTGTCGGTTTTTTAGCCGTCCCAACAGCCGTGTACGCATCCGATTCTCTCGCGGCCGAGGATGAGATTTCTCTTCAGGCCATCCTTCAAAATCCATTTGGTCATGGAAGCTCGTTAGAAGATTTAGTTAAAACATTGCCAGAAGAGTCGCAGCAAATTTGGATCAACGACTTAAAATTTGCCTGCCTCGCTTGGCAAAAAGAATTGTACAAGACGTGCGCAGATCAATTGCAAAATGTTTTAAATTATCCCATTTTTGACAATATAAAGAATGTCGTTTTAAAATATTTGTGCCTGGCTAACAGCCATCTCGGGGACCATTCGCAAGAAATTTTATCGTATGAGTGCTTTTTAGAAACTTATCCGAATGATCCTAATTTTGCGCCCATCAGTTTAAAATTAGCATCTTTGTACCGTCAAGTGAATGTGCCTGAGCGGGCAATTTATCATTATTACACGGTGATGAATAGGGCTATTACGGTCCCACAAGAGCAACTCGAACGTTACAAATCTTACGTCACGTGGGCGCAATTGGGAGTTGCCGAGTGCCACTTGATGGCAGAAAAACCTCAGGAGGCGTTGGAGTGTTTTGAAAAAATACACCTTAATACGCTAGATGAGGCACTTTTACGCGAAGTCAGCTTTAAGAAAGCCCTTTGTGCTTACCAATTGCAACAGTATGAGAAAGCGGTGCAGGCATTGACACAATTTTGTGACAAGAATGTAATGCATCCCGAGGCGCCTCGTGCGTATTTCCTTCGTGTTCAATGTTGTCAAGCACTTCACTTGAAAAAAGAAACCTTGGAAAACGTCATGCAATTGCTGGAGTTGGGACAGGCGATGCGAGTTGAACGGCAGGACCATTGGAAGGATTGGGACCATTGGCAAAAAGAGGCTGCTTTGGATGTCGCTAAAAATTTTTACGATGCCCGCGAATTTGTAGATGCATTAAAGATTTATCAGGTGCTTGTAACGCTTGAAACAGAAGCCGACTGGCAATGGCCTATACTCCATCAAATTGCTCTGTGTTATGAACGTTTGGGTCTCACGCTTAAGAGCAAGGCGGCCTATCAACTCATGGTCGACGCAAAAGACAGTTGGGAGGGAAAACCGCTTGTCCTTACGAGTGCGTTGCAGGCTTACCAAACGCAAGCGCAGTGGCACTTGGAGCAACTCGCATATTACGAAAAACTTAAAAATAATGTTGAGGGCCTTCTTAATATAAACAATTCCTCTGCAAATGTTTCAACTCGTCTGCCGAATTGACCTGTTGGAACACTTTTTAACAACAAAAGAGCGCTTGTAAGTGGAACTTATTGTTTGACGGACCGTTGACTTAGAAACAGCTTGCGGAGAGATTTGCACTTATTTTTTGTAATTGTGGAGATTTAGATTGAAAAACTGTAACAATGTGGCAATCTTTTTTAAGAAAGTGATAAAAGTATACTTGTTTGAGCACTAGAAATTAATTATGGATATCCACAATTTACAGGACATTATTAAGTTAATGGAAGAGCATGGTCTGTCGGAATTATGCCTCGAGGAAGAAAGCCTTAAGTTAACGTTAAAACGAGGTGTGCCACCAACATTAATACCCGTTCAAACGGCTTCGGCACCTTTGCAATTGCCGCAAACGCGTACCGAAGTCCCGGTAACACCCCGCGATGTGATGGAGGAGAAAAACATTTATATGATCAAGTCTCCTATGGTCGGTACCTTTTACGCGGCCCCTTCGCCCGACAGCGATCCTTTTGTCAAGGCCGGAGACAAGGTGAACGAAAACAGTGTCGTTTGTATCCTTGAAGCAATGAAGGTCATGAATGAAATTCGTGCCGAGTGCAATGGTGAAATCGTGGAAGTTTTGGTGGCCAGCGGAACGCCCGTAGAATATGGACAGGCCTTATTTAAGGTTAAGTTAAACGCTTAATTATGTTTAGAAAAATCCTAATTGCAAATCGCGGAGAAATAGCCTTGAGGGTTGTACGTGCGTGCCGAGAATTGGGCGTAAAAACCCTCGCCATCTATTCAGAAGCGGATGAGCAGTCTTTACATGTGCAACTCGCCGATGAGGCCATTTGTATTGGTCCGGCGCCGGCTTTGAACAGTTATTTAAAAGCAGATCGTATTCTCAGTGCCGCCGAGATAGGCGATGTGGATGCCATTCACCCGGGATACGGATTTTTGGCTGAAAATCCAACCTTTGCGGAACAGTGCGAGTCTTGCAATATCAAATTTATTGGCCCCTCTTCAAAAACAATTCGCATGATGGGCGATAAGGTACTCGCTCGTCAGGTGGCCTTGGAGGCGGATGTTCCCACGGTTCCAGGAAGCCCGGATACAATTTTGGATGAACAAGAAGGCCTCAAAATTGCCAATGAAATTGGCTACCCGGTGATTATTAAAGCGGCGGCCGGTGGCGGTGGCAAAGGAATGCGTATTGCCCGTAATGCCGTTAGCTTCTCAAAAGAATTTCACACGGCGCAAATCGAGGCAGAAAAAGCGTTCAACAACGGTGCCGTGTACATCGAAAAATACATTGAAGAGCCCCACCACATTGAATTTCAGGTCCTCGGCGATCAGTACGGTCACATTATACACTTGGGCGAACGTGATTGCTCGTTGCAACGTAAGTATCAAAAATTAGTTGAGGAGGCCCCGGCCACCTTTTTGAATAGCACCCTGCGCGCTAAAATGGGTAAGGCAGCAATTAAATTGGCGGAGGCGTGTAACTATGAAGGTGCGGGTACCTTGGAATTTCTCGTCGACAAGTATGGTAAATTCTACTTCATTGAAATGAACACGCGTATTCAAGTTGAGCATACGGTCACGGAGGAAGCGATGGGCATTGATCTCGTTAAGTGGCAACTGCGTATCGCCAGCGGTGATCATCTCACACTGGAGCAAAAGGATGTTCAATGCAAGAAACACGCGATTGAGTGTAGAATTAACGCAGAAGATGTGGAAAAAAATTTCATGCCTTGTCCGGGGAATGTCGAACTTTATTACGCGCCCGGAGGTCCCGGCGTGCGCATTGATTCTCATGTTTACGGCGGATACACGATCCCACCTTATTACGACAGCATGATTGGTAAGCTTATCGTAACGGCGGATACGCGCCAAGATGCCATTCAACGCATGCATCGCGCACTGAACGAGTACATTATTCGCGGCGTTAAGACAACCATCCCCGTGTGCAAAAAAATCATGTTGGATCCCTCGTTCCGAGAGGGTGGCATTACGACGAAGTACATGGATACTTTCCTCAATCGAACCATAGAGATCAACCCTCAATCCGATAAAGCTCATGAATGACAACAAACACGATGACATTACAGTTCCCTACCCAAAAACAGAAAACAACGATGTTTTGGGTGATATAAAAATTAACCACAGCGTTGTCGCCAGTATTGTTCGATTGGCAGCGCAAGAAGTGGAGGGTGTCCACTGCGTGGGTGGTGGTTTTGTGGAAGGGCTCACCGAGATTTTCTCGAAGAAGGACTCCGACCGAGGGGTTCGTGTCTCTGAAAATGAAGGTGGTGAGTACGTCATTGAGGTGCGTGTTATTTTATTGTTTGGCTATGAGTTGGCTATGGTCGGAGCCAATGTTCAACGTAACGTTGCCAAGCAAGTGACGCGCATGACGATGAAACAGGTCGATCGTGTGGATGTTATTATTGACGGCGTCCGTTCGGAAAGCACTAAATCGTCTGAACCGGCAGAAAAAGCAAGCGAAGCGTAACATCCATGTTATTTGACACAAAAATCTTCTTTTTAACCCTTTGCGAAACAATCGCAAATCACTGGCAATGGCTTTTAGTCGTACTTGCCTTGTGGATATGGTTGCATGTCTTGCGTGTACATCGTGCGAATGTAAGGCTTATTCAATCTTCTAACAATGCGCTGGGGAAGCTTTACATAACGAAAGGTGCGTTAACGACCCTCATACAAAACGCGATCTCAACGTTCAATGATGTGTACATAAAACGAATGAAATTGTGTGATAAGAAGCATATCCTCAATGTTCAGTTGTATTTAATGGCGCAAATGGGTGCAAATTTTGATCAAGAGGCCCTGCAAATCCAAGAAAGGGTGAAAGAATCTTTGGTACAATATTTGGGTGGCAAAAAGACGATTAATGTGGATGTTATATTGCTTAATATTCAAAAGCTTGTAAAGCGTGACAAAGAAATAATTATCAAGGAAAGTGACGCCGATTAATGATGGAAACAGAGAAAAAACAAACAGGAAAAGAGATTATCCTTACAGGTGCACAGCCCACGAATGGATTCCATTTGGGAAATTATTTGGGTGCGGTGAAAAATTGGTGTGACCTGCAAGATGATTTCGAGTGTTTTTTCTTCCTTCCAAATTTACACGCGATTACCTGCCCCCCTTATCTTCCCGCAGATTTGCGCCGTAATACTTTGTCCATGTTGGCTCAATTCATTGCGTGCGGCTTGGACCCGAAAAAATCCCACATGTTTGTACAATCTGCCGTGATGGGGCACACGGAATTAGCGTGGATTTTGAGTACAATAACCCCTGTCGGTCAACTCTTGCGCATGACCCAGTTTAAGTCCAAAAGTGAGGACAAAGATTTTGTTGGCTGCGGCTTACTTTATTATCCTATTTTGATGGCTGCAGACATCTTGTTGTACAACGCCAAACTCGTACCGGTGGGAGAAGATCAAAAACAACATCTGGAGTTAACGCGTGACTTGGCAATCAAATTTAATCAAACTTACTCGGAAACGTTCAATGTCCCCGAGCCGTATATTTTAACGCGTGGTTCTCGCATCCATTCTTTGCAAGATCCGACGAAGAAAATGTCGAAATCGGATCCCAATGAAAAAGGTACTATCTTCTTGTTTGAGCCGATTGATCGCATTCGAAAGAAAATTAATTCAGCGGTCACCGATTCTGGAACGCACGTACAGTATTCCAAAGAACAGGCTGGCATTTCAAATTTGATCGATATTTTCGCCGCCTTAACGGATCAAGCCCCGGCGGATATAGTGGCTCAGTATGAACATCATAGCTACGCAAAATTTAAAGAAGTTTTGGCAGACGTAGTTATTGAGCATATTAAGCCCATGCAAGAGCGCTATAATGCCTTGCTGAAGAATAAAGATTATTTGGAGGCGGTCCTAAAGGAAGGTAATCAAGTTGCGCAGGCCCGTGCTTCTCGCATGATGTCTAAGGTCTATCGAAAGGTTGGATTTATTTAAAAAATCCGCAGGGATTGACAGGTCTACTTGAGCGCTGATGGGTCGCTCGTACAAGTATCCCTCGATTAAAGCAAAGCTTTTTATCGTTTTGATAATCAATGTGATAAGGCTGAATGGCCGTATCTGTTTTAACTTGCAGACGGTGCATTGTGAGAGAGTTGCTTTTAATTTAAAATAAAGACGAATATCCCGATTTTTACCAGTTGTGCATTGGCCTCCGTTGAACGAAATTGCTCGAACTAGCGATTATTAAATACAATGTAACGAAGTTTAGTGTTGACCCTTATAAAAAGTCTGCTTTTCATCATTCATGTATGAAACACAATACCTTGTATACAATCAGTACCATTATGTTGCTTTTGGCCGGGTGCCAAACGACAAAGGTGGGCCCCCGCGCGTTGAAGACGTCTCATCGGGCATACAGTCAAGCTTTAGGTTCAAGCTTTGACGAAGCGTTGTTAACTAACATCGTACGTTTGCGCTATCGTGATAATCCTATATTCGTTGAATACAATACAATTACTCAAAACACCAAGGCGAGTGGCGGATTTTCGCTTGATTTTTCGAAGACTTTCTTGGGTAAACCTTCGGGAGGTAATTACGTTGGTACGAGTAAGGCTGCGGGTAGTATCAGTGGTGAGGACGGTTCTACCATTGTCTTAAAGCCTTTAACCGATGCAGAATTCATTCGTAAGCTCATGACTTCGATTCAAGTCCCGATTGTTGTCTCTATGATTCAATCCGGCTGGCGTGCTGATCGTATTTTCAATTTGTGTATTGAACGTGTGAACAACTTGTACAACGCGCCTACCGCCAGTGGACCGACACCTGCCTATGCGCCGGAATATAAAAAGTTTTACCGTTTCACCGAAATATTACGTACATTGCAACGTAATGACTTAATTAATTTCGGCGAACAACCTTCTGTCAATTTCGCAAGTTTAATGTTGGGTATTGTTCCAGCTCCCGCCTTTGATAAGGAAATTCGCGAGTTTAAATCTTTGGCAAATCTTGATCCTAATTCCAACCTCTTTAAGTTTATGTCAAATTTCTTGGAAATGGGACCGAAAAAATTAACTTTGCGTACCCGTTCCTTATTGGGCATTTTGTACTTCCTATCTCAAGGTGTGGAAGTCCCGGCCAGCGATGAACAGGCAGGTTTGGTTACCGTTACGAAGAACTTGGATGGCTCAAAATTTGATTGGAATCTCATTTCAACTCGTTTCTTAACGGTTAAATGCTGTACGACTAAGTTAAAGCCTGCGGACGCTTATGTGGCCTGCTATTATCGGAACAAGTGGTTCTACATCGCCGATAATGACTTGGAGTCTAAAACAAGCTTCATGCTGCTCAATCAAATCTTTACATTACAGGCTTCCCGTTTCAGCAAAACAGAGCCTGTTCTCGTGCTGTCCGGCAACTAATTTTAACATACTGAATTCATAAAAACATTAAAAGCTTCTCGTTTGTTCTTGACAAACGGGGAGTTTTTTTTGACCTTAAGAATATCAGCAGTAGATGCAGGGTGGAGCAGTCTGGTAGCTCGTCAGGCTCATAACCTGAAGGTCCTTGGTTCAAATCCAAGCCCTGCACCCAATGTTTATGCGGGATAGCGTAAGTTGGCTTTTGTGCGTATTATTTCTGTTGCAACCCTATTGCAACCTTTCAGGTAAAAATTTGTCAAAGTATATCTAGTGAGATAAGGTTTTTATGTTGCTTTTGAAAAACAACAAAATTTTTTCGAGAGCTTATAAAAAAGGTTACAGATTTCAGCAAACGTCTCCTCAAGAATATCTATCCTTAAGTTAGGTACATATTCTGAAAATTTTCCGCAGTGGAAATTGCACGATTGATTATTGGGTGTGACAACCGTGACAGTCGTCAAAAACGCCCTCCAGTCCGCATAAACACTAGCGAACCACTGTCACAAAACAAAATGTGACAGTTTGTGACAGTTGGGACAAGAATTGGTCTAATTTCTTGGTGAAGAGTATTTACAGCAAGTTCTGTAAGCAAAATTTATGAATAAACCGGGACACGATATTTGACACCAAAAGAGCTGACGCCCCATTATTCAGAGAAAACACTTGATGGATTGATGATTCATACGGGCGGCTTGGAAACATATGATGGACTCATCCTTAACGGCTATAAGCATTATCCGTGGAGCATAGCGAAAACAACAATGCAAAATTTGTCTTGTATTTAAAAAAAAGTGAATGTAGATTTAACTGTAGAAACGATAACTTAGTCCTTTTTATTAAATAGATATTGGGGTGAAAGATTTGTCTAGAACTTTTGCTTATATAGGAAAACCTGATGACTATTAGTAGTATAGAAGAGCTAGAACAAAAAGTTGAAAAAAATAAAGATTCTGTTACTGAGAGTGACTTAGATGAATTGCAGCAGGCTGCTCTTAGTGGGAACTATGAGGCTGCATATGTTCTTGCCGGTTTTTACGTTCAAGGTAATAAGGATATCCATTATAACGACGAGTTGAACCTTAAGTGGCTGATTTTCTCCGCAGAAAATGGTTATCCTCCTGCTATGTTCATGTTATATAACATTTACAGTGGCAAATACAATGGTCTGGGAAATATGCCGAACGCCCCTGAAAAGGCTTGGGAGTGGCTCAACAAGAGTTTCGATGCTGGTTTTGTTTTAGCCAAAAGAGAACTTGGAAATTGTTATCGTAAAGGCGTAATTGTCGATAAGGATTCAGAAAAAGCATACGCATATTATTACGATGCAATGGAAGATGGAGATATTCCCTCTATTATATCTCTTGCTGAAATGTTTGAGGACGGTGATGGGGTTGATAAAAGCGATACCGCTGCATTTACGTTGTACGAAATTGCCGCAAAGGCCAAAGATGCTTACTCTCAAAGCATTTTAGGCGATAAGTACTACCATGGTATCGGTACAGAGAAAAATTTGCAGCTTGCATATGAATGGTGGGTAAAATCAGCAGAGCAAGAATTTCCATTTGCTATGCTTCATCTCGGATTAATGTATGCATGTGGTGAGTATGTAAAACAGAATTATAAAAAAGCGGTTGAATGGTTTGAAAAATCTGCCAATCTTGGGTTAGATCAGGCGCAATATGAGCTTGCTTTTATGTATCACGAAGGGCTAGGAATAGAACAAGATCTGGAGAAATTCCTAGAGTGGTGCAAGAAGGCTGCAGAAAATGGAAATGCTGATGCTCAACGAGTTTTAGGTACTATCTACTATTGGGGGAAGGATGGTGTAATCAAAAACCTAGAGCAAGCATTTATGTGGTACACTAAAGCAGCAGAACAAAATGATATGCAGGCTCAGCATTCTTTAGGGCTGATGTATTTGCGTGGAGACTATGTGGATATTGATTACACAAAAGCCTTTGAATGGCTCATGAAATCCGCAAAGCAAGGCTATCCCTTAGCTAAGTGTGATATAGGGATTATGTATCGCAATGGTGAAGGCGTTAAACAGGATTACAAAGAAGCTGCAAAATGGCTGATCGAAGCTGCTGAAGGTGGTGATGGTTTGGCTCAATTCCATATCGGCAAAATGTATGTTCAGGGTAATGGTGTTGAGAAGGATTTCAGCAAAGCGCTTGAATGGTTTGAAAAAGCGCATGAAAATGGCGTAAAAGAAGCTGATGAATTTATCTGCTATTTTGAGAGAACACTTAGATAAGAAAAAATCATTGTGGCAGAAGATAAATCTAAATTAATGAGGAGATTTATATGAGCAATGATTGAGTATTCCTTTTTGTTTGAAGGGACATTTGTGAAATTGCAAAAATGTTTAATTCTTGAAGATTTTTTGTGATGAAACTTTTCCTGTGACAATTGTGACAGCCTTCAAAAACGCCTTCCATGCCCGATAAACACTCACAAAACGCTGTCACAAAATAAAATGTGACAGTTTGTGACAGTTGTGACAAAAAAGGTTAAAGAGGGCATAAAATGATCGGTATACCTCTTTTTATGGCATTCTCTCGTCTTAGTTGTGTCTTACGATACAAGCCTGTTTAACGGATTTCATTTCGGAGAAAAGCTTGGCGAGATCCTTTTCGAGGGTGTCGTTCTTGATGGATTTTAGGGCATCCCACTGGCGCAGGTTATGTTTTGTAATGCTGACCGTGCGATCAAATCCGAGGATGTATGCAGTGGCAATTCGATAGATAATCTCGGTAGGGGCTAGTCCGTAGACTTGATGTTCGAAGATATGTCGTAAGCGTGCCTGTTTGTCGGGGAAGAGGGATTTGATTTTTTGGCTATTATACAAACGTTTTACGATTTCGGTGATATAAAGACCGGATTTCATGTATAGATCGATGAAGGTCTTGGTGGGATCATCGAAGCAACCGGGGCATTCCTTTTCTAAATTATCCACCATTTCCTGAACCAGCTTTTTCGGCGTAAAAATTTGGTTTGTTTTTTGAGGCGGAATGTAGTCGAAAATATCTTCCTTTGCAACGTCTTCGAAATAATTGGCTAAACGTAGTTTCAAAGCCAAAAATTCCTGAACAGAATCGTTGAAGACGATAGGATCGAAGAAATGACCTTCGAAGTGGGCCATCAAACCGGTAGATTCGTTGATAAAGTCGCCTCCGTCACGCAACATTCTGAATTGGTCGAGCGTGATAGACGTGACTTCCTTGAATACCGGAGCGGGTGCAATCGTATCGAAATTTTCTAATTTCGTTTCCTTGGTGCCGTAAGCCATTAAAAAAGACGGAATTGTTCGGCAAAATCCACGCAAATAGTCGCGGGTTGTATCTTCACAAACTTTTTTCTCTTTTTGACATCTGTTGGCTTCGGTTTCTTGAATGAGCGTTTTTTCTGCTTCTCTTACCAAAGTTTCCGTTTGAGCATGAACGCTATCAAAGAGAGATTGTTTTGCTAATTCGATTTCATAATCGTATTTTTTGTTGATAGCCTTTTTCGCATCTGTGGTTGTTGCTTGCGCTAAGGCTTCCTTACGCTTATGTTCTAGCTTGTTACGTTTTATCGTAAACTCTCCGCAAGCTTTTCCCAAAAGGTCTTCTGTTCGGTCATTGATCTTCTTTAAGGCTGCATTTTGTATTGATTTCGTTAGGTCTTTTCCAAAACTTTCTTTAGCTTTTTCAAGGAGAGGCGCAATGACCGTGATACGAATCTTACGTTTCAAAATTTCTAACGGCCTGGACACCGCATTCGAAGCGATTTCTGAAAATGCTTCCTCTATCGCTTTCTCAGCGGTACGGTACATTTTATCGCCTAAAATGGATTTGTGCTGACCAACAACTATTTCATCGGGCAACTCGACTTCGCCATCCTCATTGATATGCAACTTATCCTTTGTTTTTGCATCTATCGGTAAAGGTTCTTTGGCGGGATTGAGCTTGGTGATGATGTCACGTATTTCTTTCGGCGCGCTGAAAATATTGCCGATGTTTTGGAACAAGAAGTTGCTCATGAAGCCCTGTTTTACAACTTCCCGTGCATGAATTGTGCGTGGTATGGATAGGACTTGTTCCGCATCGAGGGCGACCATTTCGCCGTCCTTATCTTCACCGTAAACCGGGAAGAAATTGATCAGTTCGCGAATGTGTTTCTTGCGTAAGGCGGTATCGCCACGTGCACGCGATGTGTCGAAGGTAAGTCCGTTCGCTAATTGTTCGAAAATAACCAATGTTCGTGCCGGATCGAAGTCGAATACGTAAGCATTTTCTTTGCGATAAAGCGAACCGTTATATTTAAATAAGCACGGATTTTGAGCGCGAAACGCGGCTTGTATGTAAAGCGAAGGGCTCTTTACGTTGCTCAACATCAAGACGGCTGTCCATTCAGGAATCGTAATGCCGGTGGTTAATTGCCCGACGGATAGCGTAATCGTTTTAGGGTATTCCTTAATGGCTTTAACGACCTTATCATAAGATTTTTTGAGCTCATCGTTATCGACTTCAAAATCTCCGTCGGCACGCTCTTTACCGGCCGCCAAGATAATTTTGTAATCTTTAAATATAGGATGGTTTTTTAATTTCTCCTTCAAGGCTTTAGCGCTGCTAACGCGGTTCAACAGCCAAAAGGTGTGCTTTAATCCATTGCGTAATTGTGGGGTTGAAAATGGAAATTTGCTACCATGGGTTAATGCGTCCAGAAATTGATCAACCGCTTCGTCGTACTTGAAATTACCGTTTTTGTCGGTCGCAAAGAACTCGTTTAAATCGAAAGCGTATTCTTCATTTTCGCCATTGTGGTCGAAATCGGCCCCCTCATCCAATTTCGCCTGGATCAATTCCGACATTTGATATGTATAAAGATTCAATTTCGGCAAGCTCGCATAAGGGTTTTCACCTTCTTGCGAGTAATCCCATTCCTGCTTGGCTTTCTGTTCGTCGGCATAGGTCCAATTGTAAATCGCTTTCGTTTCGAATTTGTCATTCGCCAATGCTTTGAACGGCGTTCCGGATAAGTGTAGCGTGTATTTGCGTTTGATTTGGTCAAAAGCAACATCGGTTTTTGTGGTATCAATGGCTTCATGGGCTTCATCGATAACGAGAATGTCCCAATTAATTTCAGCGACTTCTTTCAATTTCTTATATCGTCCACCAAAATAAATGGAGCCCTTTAAATCCTGCAGCGAAATAAACTCGATATAGCCTTGTGCGTCGGTAGGGAGATCTTTACGCGCAATAACGTGCGGTTTATCTTCTAATGCCTCTACAGAGCTGAGGAAATAATACCCCGAGTCGGTCCCTAAATATTTTACGTAGTCGTCATACCAAGAATTGGCAATAGCCGGCCGATTGGTGACAATAAGTACGGTTTTGGCATCCAACCTTTTACATAAATCGTACGTCGCAAGGGTCTTGCCAAAGCGTGGCTTTGCATTCCATAAAAACTCTGGGCTTTTGTCGCGATTCGCCAAAAAATACTGCCGTGTCTGTTCAACTGCACGATCTTGTTCTTTTCGTAATCGATATTCGAGGCAGCCCAACGTTTTTAAAATGCCACGATTCGCTTTAAAAGCTTTGAATTTCTCGTGCGCTACTTCCGGTAAAATACGAAACCATTCCGTGTTTTCCGTATGCGTCTGCCCATACTTATCTTGATACTGTGTTTTAAGGCGTTCAACGGCCTGCTTCCTCAAATAAGCGTGAAAATCTGAATCTCGAAATGTTTCACCGGAATCGTCATAAATTGCGTTTTCCCACCACTCTAAACGATATTTAACATCGGCCGTTTGTGTCTGTTGCCGTATCCGCGCATGCACATCGTCTTGTTCGGTAAATCCTATCTTTGTCCAACCATCGTGCTTGCTTATTTCAGGCGTCGTGTATGCATAGCACTTCGGCGTAACTTTTTTTGTAGGATCTATGTTTATGGTGGTCATGATTATTCCATTGCTTTAACATGCGTTTCGATAAAATCGATTTCGTCTTTATCTAAGCCATACTTCTTATAAAGTTGTAAATCGATTTCGTGTACCGTTGTATTCCAATTAATATCCGATGCTTCTGTAAAATCTTGAAGCGGAACGTATTGCCATTTTTCGGGAGGATTATCCTGCGTTATTTTTAAAACCCCCAACAATACTCGAGCGAATTTGGATTTCACATATTTCAGGGTGTTTTCAGCCTCATTTCGCGTTTTGAAGGCTCCTATGCTCAAAAAAGTCTGCGTATGCCCAATAAGCGGAGTGCCAATAAGCGGAGTGCTCAAAACTTCACCTATAGCTCCTGAGCCATTTGATTTTGGAATAATCACTTTATATTTGTAATAGTTATCGGGTACATCGATGTATTTTAGTTTGATATATTTATAAACACGCTCATTTTTTTGTCTTCCTAACAAGCAACAATATTCCTCACCATCGTTCGGCTTTTTATCGAAAAATAAATTAGGTAATGAATCAAAAATATTGGTTTCCAAATTTTTCGAACAATTTAATCTCTTTACCAGATCAGGATATTCTTCAAATAAACTTTCCTGCAACATATAAGAAGATCGTGGGTATACAATAGTACTAAAGCTTATATACTTATAATTTTTGAGCCTATTTACTATTGAGTTTAGTTCTTTGTAAGCCGTAAAAACACCAATCCTTCCAAAATATTCGAATCTATTTCTGAAACTTATAGCCAATCCGCCTTTTATATCTGTATTGGAGAAAATTTTTTGACTAAGAGGTTCATAAGACAAAATTTTAAAATGAGGATCATTCAACATCTTACGATTCCATTTTTTCTGTGTACTACCGGCATTAAACAAAAATCTTGCGGGATGAATGAGCTCTACAATACTTGCAACAGAACATGCTCCGTCGATAAACTTATCATAAACGGGAGGAGCAAAATTATCGTTATTACCTATTGTGTTATCTTGGTACGGTGGATTGCCGATGCAGAAATCAAATTTTATCATCACAAACTTCCTTTCAAATCCTGATATGTAAGGATAGAATTCGTATCCCAATCTTTGATTTTACAAAATTGTAAGGAAGGTCTGTCGGTATGCTTTCCAAATAAATCCAGTTGTGTCTCTGCTTTGCTGAAAGGTACGCAATCCTTGAGTCCATCCATCTGCCAAAGATTCCAGGATATGATATCAGCGATCTGTTTTAGGGTATCTTCATCAGGTTCTTCTTGGGGGAATTTTTGCCGGTAATAATCCCGGAATGTAAGCAGTAAATTTTCTCGAGCAATAAGTAAATTATCTCCCTGAAATTCAAATCCGTAAGTGCTTTTATAGGCCTCTAAAGCCCACTTTAACCAATTCTTTTTTGAGGTGTTCTCCTTAACTACACGCAATTTGCGATCCAACACTCCGATACGCCTTTCAATGGACAAAGGCTCGCCCGTCGTCGTATCATAGCGCGAAACCAGATACGGTGCTTCTCCGCAGGTAATCTCCAGGTAGCGCGTTTTGACATATTTCTGCCAATCCTTGTCGCCTCCGGGGAAAGCAATTTTCCCATCGCATGGTGTCCAACTTTTATCCTGCGTTGTATTAAAAACATTCGGCCTGCCAAACCACTCTGCGTCGCAGTTGTTGTTCATTTCATTGCAAAGCCACGATGGAGTAAAAACTTCGGCCTTCTGGCGCGTCCTATTCTTCTGCTCCTCTTTCGATTTCTCCGTTCTCGGCCGAATAAGCTTCGTATACGCCCCAGTAATCTGATGTGGAAGTATTTCACATTCAGCGCGATATTGTGTGCCATACTTCACATAACTATCGCATGCCCAAAGGATATTCTTCCCAGTCGTCCTATCCTGCAACAACAACGCCAATATTTTCGGATCCAAATCGTAAATGCTTTGCTCAAGTACATCGATATCCGTCTCATCATTAAATTCCAACAACGACAGCTGATAGTGTTTCGGCTTGTTTATCCGCTTTTTAGGCGAAACGAAAGTTTTTGAGACACAAGAACAAGACATAGTTTCCCTTACCCTTAAGAATTAAACTTGCTATACTTATATATCGGCACGTTTTTTAAAACTTACGTCGAAATTTAAAAAAAATGTTCTTTTTTTTGCAGAGTTTTTAAAATATACTTTAAAAACATTGACATTTTACAAAGTTTTTAAGTTCCATCTAAAAGTAATTGTAAAACATAGATAGCTCAAATTAGAAAAATTGACGGCGATTTCGTCATTTTTACTTGATTTTTGACGAAATCTTAGTCCTAAAAACCTCGAGTAATCTTTTGCAATTTCCTGCCATTTGCCTGATAATAACAGACATGGGAACACTATCTTTGCAAAAAATATCGGCAAATCGGAGAAATGCGCAATTATCGACAGGACCGAAGACAACATTAGGGAAGGCTAAATCGGCTTTAAATGCGGTAAAACATGGGATTTTTACGAAGGAATGCTTGAAGAATATTTCCAATGAAGAATCGCGGGATTACGAAACGCTTAGGTTGGGTATATTTGAGAGCTTAAAACCGAAAGATCAGATGCAAGCGATTCTGTGCGATAAGGTTACCATTGATGCTTGGCGCTTACGGAAAGTGCTTGCGTTTGAGCAAGGCGCAATGCAATTGGAAATATTGAATTTGGATGCTTCCAGTTCACCGGTAGAATTGATTAGACGAGAATCTCTTATTAGAGACTATGAGAACCACAAATCCGAACGGGCAACTTTAAACCAACTAAAAAAATGCTTAACTACCAACAAAACAACAAATTTATCCCATTTATCGAGAGATACCTATGAACTCTTAGAAGAAATCGTCCAAAAATTGCAGCAACACTTCCCTGGAAATTACCGGCACATAGATATCGAACTTTTGGGAAGCTGTGAGCAACTCAGCGAGTTTTGTACGTGGAATGAGCTCGATCTTAACAAATTCAAAGCTGACCTGCTAGAGAGTATCGAAGACAAACTGCGATCGGGGAGCAATATGCCGAATTATTACGAAAATGGCATTAAAGAATTTGATCATAAGCGCTCCGTTTATGAAACCGTAGCTCAATTACCCTCGGTAGAAAATACCGACAAGGTCATTCGCTACGAAACCCACCTGCAACGCTCTATCGAGAAGAATCTGCGTTTGTTATGCTCTTTGCAGGGAATTGGGCAGATGAGTTTTGGCTTCGTTTGGTAAATAAGTTTTCTTAGCGAAATTTACTAAGAAAAGATAATTGATTAAGTTTTCTTAGTGGTTTTTAATAAGAAATGTTATGAAGGAAAGAATTGGGCATTATCGAACACATAAAACAGCTGGTGAAAGTTATAAAACTTACGTGCCGGTAAAGTTACCGGTTGCCATCGATGTGGATTGTTTGCAAAAGGATTTAGAGGCAACGAACATCGCTTTGGGGAAGTTGTCAGAATGTGCGCAATGGGTCCCTGATTTATCGTTGTTTTTGTACATGTACATTCGAAAAGAAGCCGTCCTTTCCTCACAAATAGAGGGTACGCAGAGTTCTCTCAACGATTTGCTTTTGTTTGAAAACGAGGCGAAGCCCGAAGTTTCGTTGGACGATGTACAAGAGGTTTCTAACTACGTAAAATCGATTTATTACGGACTCGATCGTATTAAAAACGGTTTTGTTTTGTCTTTGCGATTGTTAAAAGAAATGCATGCTATTTTGTTGAAAGGAACTCGTGGGCAACATTGCATGCCGGGTGAATTTCGAACAAGTCAAAACTGGATCGGTGGCACGCGCCCAGGCAATGCATTTTTTGTTCCGCCGACTCCCGAAGACATGAAGGATGCATTGTACAATCTGGAAGAATTTTTACACAACGACAAAATTCCGTTGCTGATAAGAATCGGGATGGCTCATGTTCAATTTGAAACCATACATCCATTTTTGGACGGCAATGGTCGTATGGGACGCCTGCTAATTACGCTTATGTTGTGTAATTTCGGCTTGCTACAAACGCCTATCCTGTATCCTAGCCTTTATTTTAAAGAGCATCGTACGGAATATTATCAGCGTTTGAATGACGTACGAAGCGCTGGAGAATGGGAATCTTGGCTAAAATTCTTTTTAGAGGGCATAAAAACAACCGCCTTACAAGCTGTTGAAAAGGTCCATCAAATTCATCAATTATTTGCGGATTGTGAGCGAAAAATTGCCTCAATGGGTCGCGGTAAGTTTTCCTGCCAAAAGGTATTCGAATATTTGAAAAAAGTACCGCAGGTAACTGTACCGCAAATCGCTAAAACACTATCCTTAACCGCTCCTACGGCTCGGAAGGTTCTACAATACATGGAGTCTGCCGACATCCTCAAAGAGACTTCTGGAAAGCTTAGAGATAAGGTTTATGTCTTTGGCCGTTATATGAAGATTTTAGAGTAAGTCCTCATCCGCCCCAGCCTCCGGATTCAGATACAGCAACCGTTGCCATCGGCCTGTTTCCTTGCGGATACAGCCGGGGAGGCGGCTCATGTGAGAAGGGTTTTTGCAGGCGGTATCGATGCCGAGAGATTTTAGGCATTGTTCGAAAAATTTCTGCTCGATCTTTATCTTCCACTCCTCAAAAATACGAACATCGGGTATGCGAATCCAAGCGTGTATGCTCTTGTTTCCGGAATCGATAAGCGCAACCAGTGGTAGTTCATGGAGCATTTTGCCCCAAAAGGCGAATTGCTCATTGCGGGACAGTGTGTCAAATTCCAGTACGGCGAATTTGAATTTGCAGATAGCAGCATCACAACGATAAGATAGGGCCCCGGATTTTGTTGGATGCAGTTGGCCATCGACAGGATTTGGACAAATAAACGGTAAAGGCGTTGGATGTTTTTTGAAAAGATCTATCCATTGAGCGACGGTCCGAACTTTTGTATCGTATTGCGTACCGATAAATAAGCAATCATCGGGTTTGTAAAGTGTTCGCAAGAAAAGTTCCGTATCTTTTTCTGGAGCATCAAATAATCGAACAGGGGAAGCTTCCCAGAAATCAACTTCTTCTGCACCCTTGCCTTTTTCTATCAAATGATCTCGATATTCTGAAGAAATTTTTGGTTTAGACACGGATTTTTTGAATGGCTCCCTAGATATGCTACGGTAAGGGATGTAATCACTTTTCGCTTTCGAAATGGCAGCATAAATTTCGCTGTCAGGAACGTGGCGTGTTCCATTAGTGATGTGTTGTCGGATATCTGCAAAGATTTGTTCCTCCGAAAGTCTTTCACGAATTCCGCAGTTAGCCACTCCGAGAAGAGCTGTATGGCAACCCTTACCCGGATTTGGGATTGAATAAAGTTTTTGAATATAACTAGTCATGGTATTTCTTTAAAATTGTCACAACTGTCACAAATTGTCACATTCGACTTTGTGACAGTGTTTTGTTAGTATTCATGCAGGATATAAGCCGTTTTTAGTTGCTGTCACAATTGTCACAATAGATATATCCATCATCCAAATGTAACCAAGGATATTGCTCTACAAGTTGTATGAATGGATCCCTGTATATATGAAGTTTGCGATAAGCTTCCCGAATAAGCACTTTACCGTTATTTTCCCGTAAAAGAGCATAAATTTTGTCCAGTAGCTTGCTCTGATTTTTGTTATGAACCTCATCTATGAATTTCATTTGTTGTTGAGCAAAAAACACTTCTTGGATTTTAATCGCTTTTTGAAAAGTATCTGCAGATAACGGTTCTTCGGCCGAAAACTCATACATATGTAAGCTTCCTGCTATACGTATAGCCATTTCAGCCCAACGTTCCATAAAGATTGCGATGTTTTCATTCGAACCCAATCTTTGCTGAATAGAATTGTAATAATCACGATAAAGCGGATAAACATCTTTATCTGCGCGAATAATTACCGTTTTTTTAATTAGATCTTCATTTAGCAAAGCTTTCCAACGATTATGTACCTTTGTTTCAAGGTCTGCGTTCAGCTGAATAGGTATTTTTGGTAACAATCGCGGTTCCGTTTGACCACAGACACATAAGAATCTTGCTAACAAACCGCTATCTTTCAGCGATTTATGCCTAAACAAATGCATAGCTTTGTCAGGTTGTACCGCAACAGTGATGTTAACGAGTGGATTGCGTAGATAGATATGTTGTCCGTTGTTACGTTCAATGGAGCAAGGATCTCCCGAAAAGCTTTTCAAAAGCAAAGCTTCATCCGTTCCCTTGTCTTTGTAACACCCCATGGTGACATCAATAAATTTTCGTGCATCTGAAGAAAAATAACATGTACGCTCGTTATTTTCCGCTAAAACATTCGCAAGTCGTTCCGAGGTAATATCTTCTACAAAGAGTTGAGAATGCCTTGATGGGGATGTTTCTGTGGAAACCGAGATTTGACATAATTCGCTATTTTTATCATAAAATGGTTTTAATACCTGTTCAAAAACACTTGTTTTACCGAAACCGCTTTGGGCAACAAATAATGTATAGAGATTGAGTGGTGTTACTAAATTTGGCGCAATCTTTGCAGAAGTTTTTCTGAAACAAGTTGCTGCTGTTGCTGACAGCATCAATGGAGCGGAGAAGTCTACCGAAATCTGTTCAGCACGTTGCAATTCCAGCACGTAAGCTTGCAAATCTTTGGGCAAACAATTCAGCGGAAATGTGCTGTGTGTATCTTCTCCCATTTGCAAATAACCGCTTTTTCTTGCACCTTCCATGAATTTTTCTGCTAACACAGACCTCATCTCAGACATGATAACCTCCCTTCTTGTGTAAATTGCAGTCATTTTGAGTGTCTTCCATCGCTTGAGCAATGAATTCATCCAAATCTTCCTGCCGAAATTTCCGCAGACGTCCCAACTTAACCGACTTCAACGGGTAACGTTTCGTCGATAACCAAACCGCTATCGTGTTTGGTTTTACGCCTAGGTATTCCGCGGCTTCATTAATTGATAATAATTTGCTTTTATAAAACTCTTTGTTCATACTCCCAATCTAACTTAATTTGATCTACGCTACATAGGGGATGGGAAAATATTTTTTTGAATCTCTATCCCCGGTATAACAAAAATATTGACATAAAGATAAACATATTATACATTAGCTCATGTTAAGGATAATGTATTATACATATGGGACCGCAAATATCTTTACCTATGAACGTAAAAAAGACGTTAAAAAAGTTGGGAAACGACATTCGTGAAGCCCGAATTCGTCGTCGTATATCGACGCAGCTGATGGCGGATCGTGTGGGTACAACACGCGTGACGCTGCATTCGATTGAGGTGGGAAGTTCGCAGGTTTCGATGGGGCTTTATGCGACATGTTTGTATGTTTTAGGGCTGTTGGGGAATTTGAATTCGGTGGCGGATATTGCGAATGATAAGGTAGGGCAGGCATTGGCGAGCGATACGTTACCCAAACGGATTAAGACAAAGGGAAGCCTTCTATGAATGAAGAGCTTTTTTACATTTATTGCAATCTGAACGGCCAAGATATTCCGGTGGGGCGCTTTTGGTCGCATTATCACAACGGCAAAGAAAGCGCTTCCTTTAAATACGAAGAGTCTTGGTTGAAGTATCCGAATAATTTCGAGCTGGAACCGTTTTTGCCTCTAACGGAAGGCACGTTTCATACAGACAGCAACAGCTCTTCGTTTGCTTCTTTCGAAGATTGTGCGCCGGATTCCTGGGGCCGTTTGCTCATCAAGCGCAATGAAACAAAATTGGCACAGCTGGAAAAACGCCCACGCCGGCAGTTCCAAGAGATTGATTTTTTAACGCAATTGAACGATTTTTCACGTCAAGGAGCATTGCGGTTTAAAAGAGAGCCCAAAGGGGATTTTTTAACACAAACGGGTAAAAAAATTCCGACCATTATGACGTTATCCAAAGTGTTGATGGCTTCAGAAAACATCTTGGCTTGCAACGAAACTTTCAACGACTTAAAGGAGCTACTAATTCCTGGTTCTTCGCTTGGCGGATCCCGACCTAAAGCCTCCGTTATAGACGAAGAAAATTTGTGTATCGCCAAGTTCCCGAAGCAAAATGATGACGCCGTTCGCTGGGAAGCTGTTGCGTTAACCTTGGCTCAACAAGCAGGATTGCACGTACAGCAATGGAGACTTGTAACCGTGATCACCAAACTCGTTCTGTTGGCTAAACGATTCGACCGATGCGGCGAAAAAAGGATTCCGTTCTTTTCAGCGATGACCATGCTCAATGCCCACGATGGCGAAAGCGGAAACTACAGCTATTTGAATCTTGCGGACATCATAACCACCCGTTGTGTCCACATAAAAAACGACCTGCGAGAACTTTGGAGCCGAATGCTGTTTTCGATCCTGATTTCCAACACAGATGATCATTTACGGAATCATGGATTTTTAAGAAATTCCCCGCAGGGGCTTGACCTTTCTCCGCTTTATGATGTCAATCCCAATCCCGATAGAACCTCGCATTTGCAGCTCAATATCACCGAAGATGACAGCTCAACTTCGATCGATTTAGCTCTGTCGGTCGCCGATTATTTCCGGCTCACGAAGCAAGAAGCCAATGCTATTTTAAACAAACAACGATCAGCCTTTTCCCAATGGCGCTCAGTTGCCCAGTATTTCGGCTTAAACGATCTTGAACAAGAAATGATGGAACCTGCATTTCATAACGTTTTATAAGGTCTCATTTTCTTCCTTTTTCTTCAGATAATAAAGTCCTATGTGACGTAAAAATACTACATTTTGTTGCAATTGGTTCTTTATGTTTTGTCTTATGGAAGCTTCAGTTTCGTCGGTGTCAAATAAACAGTTTAAAAGCTCTGCAACCCATAACCAATGTGGATAACCATAATTGTTGATGAAAAATTGATATATATTTACCGCAAACAAACCAGAATCTTTTCGAGTATAACTTGTGGAATTATTTAAAAACTCTTCATATTCCCGCAACCTTGCATCTTCTGTTTGTGCATTGAAAGCGAGATCTTTTTTTTCGCAATCCTTAACTAAAACAGCAATACGATGTTCTGCATTATGCATAATACGTAATAAATCTTCTATTTCAGGTTCCCAAACGTTCAAATTTTTAGAAAAATCTCTGCTTTTTACTCCTTTTTGTACTTCCTCTAATTCCTTGAAGCATTTACTGGCGAATTCTTTTGCGGCTGAAATGTGTTTTCCTACTTCTTGAGAATTACTTTTTTTATTCCGATAAGTGTTTAAAAGCCTATGTATTCTATTTGTCATGTATAATACTTTAGCAAAATCATTTGGATGTACAATTGCGATAAATTCCCTGATTTTATCTTTTTGTGACGATCTTTTTAAATTTCTAAAAAATATCGCAAATATCCTTTCATAAGAAGTAATTATTTCATCATCTGAAGTCTGTATGGTATCCTTTTGAGTTGTCACTTCTTGTTCGAATTCTGCAACCAGATTACTTCCCATAAGCATTTTTAGATAATCCAATCGGCTTACATAATCTTTTTGCAGTGTTTTATACAATTCTTCCTTAACTGCATTTAGAAATTCTTGATGAACAAATCTAGAAGCTTGCAAACATGCTTTTTCAATGCGCTCAAATGGTTTATCATATTCTGCGACAATTTCTTTGTATTGTCTTTTTAAATTTGGATTTTCCATATTATTCATATCCTAAAAATTTTTGTGCATTAAATTGATAGCGCCTTGGCTGGCTTGGCGGATGGTTTCGACTTGCAGGCGGGCATAGACTTCGGTGGCATCGCTGCTGTGGTGCCCCAGGGCTTTACCGACGATATGCAAGCTGGTATTGTTCATGGTCATATAGGAACCGAGAGTACGACGAAGATCATGAATGCGCAGATCTTGAAGGTTCGCCTTTTTCAATAGGCGTTGCCAAGCTTTCTTGGGATCCATGAAATGGCCGGAAGCACTGGTAGTACTCGGGAATACCCACGGCGAAGCATTGTTATCTGCTGCTTTTAATGCTTTCAGAACTTTTATGGCTTCATCGATAAGCGGTATCGTTTGGGGTTCTCCGCTTTTAGTAAGCGGGATTCTCCAGAATTTCAATTGCCAATCGATCTGATCCCAACGCATTGCAAGCACATTCGAACGTCGTGCACCGGTATACAGCAACAAAAGAAAGAATGCTCGAATATGCGGATCCGGTTCTGCTTCAATGGCAGCAAAAAATGATTGGAATTCGTGCGGTAAAATGAATCGTTCGCGTTTGGTCTCCTTGAACATTTTAATACCAATAGCCGGATTTTCGCCGTTCCAACCCCATTCGATGGCTTTGTTGTACATCGCCTTTAATCGCTCCAACATTCGATTGGCAACATAAATTCCGCGTTCTGCACGCAATTGGTTGTGGTACAAGCTAACATCGTATTTGGAAATAGCGGATAACTTGCGATTAAACCAATGGTGATAGTATTTGTTGATGGTCCGTTCGTCCTCTTTCCAAGAGCGTTTCTGCGGCTTGGAATAACGTTCCATGAACATTTTAAAAAGTTCACCGAACGTTAATTCCGCTTTCAATTGCTTCTTTTTAACATCAGGATCTTCGCCTTTAGCCAATTGCGCTTTGTACGATTGAGCGACTTCGCGAGCGTTCGTGACGGTCAATTCCGGAAAGCGTCCTATCTTTATCCGTCGTGTACGTCCTTGAATTTTCGTAAGCAGATAAAACGTTTTCACGCCGTTTGACGTTACCAACAAAACTAATCCCCGCTCTTTGGTATCATAATAACTATCGAACGCAGATTTACTTCCGTTGATCTTAGGCGCGGAAATTTTATCGATAAAACCTTTGGTTAAATTTTCCTTATATGTTGCCATAAACTTATCCTTCCCATTGCAACCCTATTGCAACCTTTTTGTTCAAAATGTATCCATTTACGTCCATCTTCATAAAACATATAAGAGCATGAAACACTGATAAATACAAGTAAATAAAAATATATAAAAATTTGTAAAAAATAAGACTCACTGGCTCATAACCTGAAGGTCCTTGGTTCAAATCCAAGCCCTGCACCCAATCTTTATTACGGGCTGTAATGCTTTTTACAGGCAGGGTAGTAAATGTTTATTCTTATTGCTAGAAGCCCTTATTTACATTTTCCAAATTAAAAATTAATAAATTTATTAGATCGTGATGAAATTGATCAAATTAAGTCTCGCATGTTGCCTGATGTCTAGCGTGACATTTCTTAATGCTGTTATAACAAAAAATGAAGCGTACGAAGTTCTGAAAAAGTTCGAAAAAGATTTTTGGAAAAATCATATAGTTTTGCACTATGAAAGAGAATTAGAATGGTATGACACGTTGGCTGATTTAGTTAGTATGAAATACTTTTTGGCTGAGAGCGTGTCGGAATACTTAGACCCCATTCGTAAAGATGGAATTGCGGAACTACTTAATCCTGATTATGTTAATACACGTGAATATCTTCGAAATGCAAATCGAGAGTTGGATTTTTCTAACGCTTCAATGCTGAGTGTTGTTTCCATTTTTTATCAAATTTTACAATGCAAAGTGGATTTTAGGGATCATGTTCTTAATCTTCCGTGCCGTTCGTGCCATAGAAAATGTAAGATTTATAAAAATAAACAAAAATGCCATCGTTTGAAAAATTTTAAATTACAAGAGGCCTCAACTTCAGACATTGAGGATTTATATTTAACAGATTATATAGGAAATCTTTCAGAGATAAAAACGCAGCAACAAGAGCAAAAGATAGATCCTTATTTTACAAAAATAAAAATTGGAAAAAACTTGTACCATTTTTGTTTAGATTATAATGGCGCAGAAGTGGCAGATCAACCGGGTAATAGCGTAATTAGAGAACCTTTATTTAAAGATGATAAGGAACTAGATTCTCCCGCTCCACAATGGACAGAACATGAAGCTTTAAATAATAATTATTATATCCTACAAAACTTGTTGTTATGTTTAGAAGTTTCCCGTCGGCATGTGATAGATCCAAGTCGCACATATGTGTTTGAAACTCCAAATGGCGACGAATTAAAAATTCCTGGTTTTAAAGATATCTATTGCGACCTTCCCATATTGGGCGCCATTGTTATGGGACTGGAATTAATGAATGACCAAATCATATCCCCAGATGAGTTTTTTTCGTCTAAATCTGAATATTGCTGTTTTTCTGGAAATAATAGGGAGAATCACATCAAAGCATTAGTTGAAACCTTTTGTCGGTACAAAAATTTCCAAAAGAAAAAGCAATTTTTAGAGGAAATAAAGCGATTGTATGACCAATTTATTCACTTGAATGTTACAGATAGGGCCCTTTCCTTAGATGAAGAACATAAAGCTGTTATTCAGAATTGTATCCCAACAAAAGGTATAGGTGCCGTAAATAGGACTTTAAGTTATTGTGAGTACCACATCGTAGATATTAACAGTGAAGATAATAGCTTATGGTTTGCTATTCTACAAAATATGAATCCCAATAAATATTATGAAGGGAATTCTTGCAGAATATTATCAGATAAGGATTTTCAATTAGATGCAGAGACACAAGTGAAGATTTTGAATTTTTTAGAAGAAAACTTTCAACAAACATTTGTTATTTTAGATGCAACAGTGACGGATGGTAATTGTACAAAATGGTTGAGCGAAGGTACAGTTTTTTCCAGTTATTACCTTAATTGCAGTCCATTACGTAAGAAGCCCATTGTCTTGCTTTACCGCGGGAATACTCATTGGCAAGCGGTGTTGCCCGATAAGCTGTTTGACAATGGGGAATAGACGTCTTCAGGCCCTTTTGTTGGGTTCAAGGCTCGTGAAAACATCACATTTGTTTTCAAGATGTTTTGTAAGGTCGATATTACAGGCATCATTTCTGTTATCAACACTTGCATGGAACTTTAAGAAATTGTTGGGAGCCAACGAAGTCTTTAAAGGTAAATGCGTAAGATTTTTAGCACAAGCAGAAATGCATTTGTTGAATTTGGGCATTCGAGAATATGATGGCTTGGCTGAAAACGAAATTCTTTTAAACTTTATAGGTGAGGAATTAGCCCTTATGTCAAACAATGAGACTAGGTTGAATTCAACTTATCAAGAATTGGAACAAGCCTTTAAGCAAAAATCTTCCTCGTCATCTTCTGCGGATGAATATTCTTCTGATAGTGAAGGATTGGAATAGGTTTGAAACGGTGGTGGAGTCGTCTGTCGTTTTGAGATAAACACTGTTACAATGGGAGCGTCAGCATGCTGTTTTAAACGTAATTTGTAAGAAAAGTGGTTTTGCGTTGTTTTGCTCAAAAACTCATGTTTGAAAAAGGTGGCGCTGATGGTAATTTTAAAATCCAATAAGCTTCTATTTATCTTTTTCCAAAACGATTTTAGCGTAAGTATTGAAAAAAGCGATGGGGTCTTCTCCTAAAATTTGCATATAACGGATGAATTCGGGGACATCCAGCCGACGTTCTCCGTTTTCGATACGTGCTACAAATGAATTTGCTTTCCCCAGCAGAGCCGATAACTGTTTTTGCGTTCAATTATGCTTCTTGCGGACTGATCTCAAGCGTTCAATGAGGATTGGTAAAATAATATCTTATCTTTATAATGTCAAAGTAGGCCTTAGGCACGATTGGCTTACGTTACAATTTCTGATTGAATATAATTTAATTAAAAAGCTCACCCGTAAAACGGAGTGAGCTTTTTTTACTGTTAAGCGTACATTTTCAGTTTAGACATACTCAAGGAACTTATTTTTGTTAAGTTGCTATTCTCCTTAAGCATTTATGTGATATTGGGCAGTAGGAATTAATGTCGGGATTACGCCCTTACCCTTATATTAATTCCATTAGTTTTGTTTTCGCTCGAGTACGAATATCGCTCAATTCCACCCATATTTGCGACAAAAGTTCTTCATTATCGGCACGTAAAATATCTAAAGATTCTTCTAAGTTTTTCAATCGGTTGCACAGGACCAAAACATTTTCTTGTTTCGTCATTAAATCCGATTCAAGTAATTGATTTGCCGCATCTAAACGGACTTGTACTTCGTCTATCGCTGTAATCTTCTGATCAAATAAGCTGATGAAAGCCATCATTTGTTGGTGGCTCGCTTGGATCAAATCGTAATTGCCTTTTTTGTTCCGCCAGCTGCTTTTGTATGGCTTCGGCTTGTTGTTTTTCTAAGGCCAGGCGCTTTTTTTCGAGTTCAACGAGCTCCTTGTGCCGTCGTTCTGCTTCCTCTTGCTCACGCCTGCAATAATTTTGATAATCATCCTTTAGTGCACCTAAAAACCAACGGTAATGTCCACCCCAATAATTGGAAATTTGAGCCTCTAAGTCTTCTATTTTTTGCTTCCCAAGGATTTCGTGGTACGTTACTACCATAGTCCCGACAAGACTTATTTATCAAGTTGAGTCTTTCCTTACAAAGCGCATCGTATCTATTACTAAATTTAACTACATTTTGATACAAACCAGCCTTTCGCAACTCACATTCAGGAATGCCGCACTCTTTGACAAAAAGATCTATTCGAAATCCATAACAAGTTGTTGCGGCGATCAGCACCACTGCTCCCACACATCCGCTTTTTAATAATTGTATTAATTTTCCCCCACAAATTGTAGCGAATCTGCTACGAGGCCGGTAAAAGCACCGAGCCTGAATAACTTTTTATTATTTTTCATATAGAAAAATGAAAAACGCCTCCGAGTGTGACGCACATCTACATAATAATGAAATTTTAAATGAATAATGATGTACTCACAATAGCTTTATCGTACAGCAAATCGTAAAAAACATGCACAGCCCGGAAAATTTCTCTTGCGTGAGCTCTGCATTGTTTACCCTTTCTTTCCAAAAGCACAATCGCCCTGTCATTAATGGGGCCCGCTTTTGTCCTAAGCAATCTTGTAAATCACTCAACTTATTTAGAAAAGAAGAATTAATGTTGTATTGTCAAGTTTTTCTCGTTATTAATAAGAATTTTCGCTCTCTACGGTTAGTCTGTTTTTTATTTAGCTGGATGAGATTTTACCTGCCGGTATTTGATAGGTCCTGAACATGATCAATTATAGTTGCCCATTAAGTCTAAGCCTCATGGCCTTTAGCCCACGCTTAAAAGTGTTTACCGTTACATTGTCAGAGGGTAAATTACTGTGTTGAATGCTAACGAATTGATACCGTTGGTGTGATGTTCGGACGATTGATTTGAAGAAGATATTCTAACGCGTAAGCAATAGCTCTGTCGATGGTCATCCTGCTTTGTGATTCACCCGATTGCGAAGCCCGTTATGTGCCGCAAGTGTTAAGTTAAGCGTGAGACAATGACTGCTGCCTTCCTTCAATGCTCGGTGACGATAAGGGCGACTGGTTAAAGCTTTTATCAATGAATGAATTATTTGCCCATACTTTCATTGGCTTTATAAGCTTGTTAGGCTTACAAGCATTGTAATTAAGATACGGCTCTGTAATTTTTATGAGTGCTTACGGCGAGAGAGTGATGATGGATTTTATGGCAATTTCGTGCAAACGGCAAAAGTTCTACCTTGATCAGCATGGGTGCCTTGGGTCAATTTGTACTGCGTCTGTATCTTAAAATACCTTTGTAAAACTTCTAAAACGGCGATTAATTGTTCCGGTTTTTCGTAACTTGGCAGGTGTGATTCAAACAGCAACAGGCCGTCTGCGTTAACATACCGAGCGCATTTTTTGAAATAATCATCAATCGATTGTTGGGTGTTGTGGTCATACGTCGAGTGATTTGCAAACGACAGCACAACATCGTACGTGTTGTTGACATTGTAATCTTCAAAAATACCTGCCCAAAAATTCGTATTACTTATTTTTAGAAAATTTGCCGCACATTTGGCAATTTTTATCAAATAAGGGTTGATGTCAAAAGCGTCAATATACTTGCAAAATGGTGCTATCCCTAAAGCAATTCTTCTACAAGTGCCCCGAGTTATGCTTTGCGTTTCATCAAATACAAGTATCTTAGGCTATCATTGATAAGAGTTTTTTCTTCTATCTCAAAAAATTGCATAAACGCTTTTTCAAAATTTTCCTGTGAATAAGTATCAAAGACATCTTTTCTATTTCGCAATAATTCTTGTACTTTACTATCTTCTTTGGGAATATATTCTATAATAATGAAGTTAAATAGATGAGAAAAATACTTCGACATGGCTTCAAATGGAATATTGTTGCCAATGGCCAAGTGATGAATGAGGGCTAAAATTAAACCACAATCAGCAGGGCCACGATCGGCGAACCCTTCTCTTTCTGAATTTGCCCACCCAATTCCACTGCTTGGGTTGGTGAGATCCATTAATAGGGGTAATATTTTATCTTCTCGCTTTTCTTTGGCTGCTAAGTAATTTTTTTCTACTGCAACGGGATCAATATCAAACGCTATCGTTTGTATGCCTTTGTTACTTGCCAGTCGACTAAAATACCCGTTATTAGCCCCTAAGTCCCAGAGTGTTTTGGGAGACACTTTATCAATAAAGTCAGATACTATTTTCGCTTTTCTATCAAAGGAATTCTCGGTATAATTTGTAAAAGTGTAATAATCTCCCCATACCGTTTTTTTAGAATAAGGTTTTAAGTTTTTTATGGTGAGATACAAAGCGTCAATGATTTTTAGCAATTGGTTTTTACTTAATGTTTTTTTAATTTTTTGCTTATTTATTTCATATTTTTTTTGCGCCATGTTCGGTATTTTTACGTACAACCAATAAGTTAATGAAAAGCATTTCCGAATGCTGGGCATCAATTTTGCAGCAATATCGCCTGGTATGCCATCGATCCAATTCTTAAGCAAGGTATTCATGCATAGGTCAACTTTGCTCATTAGCATAAGTGGATATAAAAAGTGCTTACAAAATTGTCCGAATGCAACCCATGGACCCTCCTCATAAGGTTCAAAAGATAGGGTGTCGATAAAAATAGGATGACTGCCAATAAATTGTACGTTATATGCGCTGGCGTCTTTTAGTGAAAAGTTTTTCTCTAAAACTTCTTTTTCTATGGTTAAAGTTAACAATGCAGCGTCTTTTAATTGACTGAAAGACCATTCGTATGGATAGGAAATGAAAGGTACTTTTTGGGCTTCTAATATGATAGCGCTAGGAGAATGTTTAATTTCTTTATGACTAATTAATAAATTTTTTGTAATAAGATTATCATAGATGTTATTTTTAACTAACGTATTGTAATTGTCGAAATAACAAGGATTTACTTGACGAAATATTTGTCCGTTTTCACTAAAAACAAAACCGCTCGGGTCGCGAAAAGAACCTGTGTTAATTACTTTTTTCATGCTCATCTTTTGAAAGGTTTAATAATTGAAGTAACATTTAATTCTTTTTTATATTCTAATGTCAAAATAATATTATGTGGTTTTGCTTGTTGAGATGTTATTATTCATCGCATTACGTGGTGAATTTGATACGGTTGCCGATTTGAATTTACAGTAGTTTGTCATGAAAGCCTTTATTAAAAATTTATTGATGAGTTTAGTGCTGCCTTTTACGTGGGTTATCGTGCAGTACAACTTGAAGCACAATTTTTTTGCTGAAAGTTACGCGGATGTAGGCATTTGCTTGTTGGGACTGGGGTGCATTCATTCTTGTCTTATCTTATTGCGTATGCCGGCACGTATTATTGTCGTACTGTGGTTGATCCTTATTTGGCCGTCCTTCCATCTGAGCTTAGCGTTAGATTTATTGTGTCGTTTTGTTCTATTTCTTGGGCTTATGGCCATTTGTAAAAAAGTAAAGCTGGGACTCATTAATTTTGTCTTAGTTATTTTATGTGTGATGAATGGTGCTCAAATCATTCAGCGTCATTTCCATGCGAAGCGAACGGCCCAGCATTTTGTGTGTGAACCTACCCATAAGGCGCCGATTGCGTTGACGGGCAATATTTATTTCATCTTGTGTGATGCCTATGCGGGCAGAGAGGTTTTGTCAAGGTATTATCAGTTTGATAACAATGCTTTTTATGAAAATTTGCAAAAACTTGGGTTTAACGCACAAGACGGAAAAGTTACTTATCGACCGGTGAACGGATTCCCGACGTTAAAGGCGCTTAATTACTTTACAAATTTAGGGCAGTTAAAGGTGACTGAACTTTCGCCATTGCAATTGCATTTTACTTTGAAGGGTAGTTGTCTTTTTGCCGCTCTAAAGCATTGTAATTACGGGGCCTGGGGGACGAACACACGTTTTGCTTTTTTGCAGAATTTAGGATTAAAGCCGATGGGCCCAAAACATTTTTATACGGCGCTGCAACTCGTTTATTGCTGTTTACGACAAAACAATTGCTTGGAAGCTTGGTTAAAGCGATGTCTCAATTCACAACTTTATCGACAAGAATTGGCCGTGTTCGCTTATTTGCAAAATGAATTTGTCCCTTCGACCACGGGTAAAAACTTTTATTATTTCCACATTGATTGCCCGCATGCCCCGTTTGTATTTGATGAGCGTGGAGGCTTTAACGACGATCAGGTTGTGAAAATTTGGGGTGAAAATGAAGTGGGTCCCAGCGCTTATTCCCGAGAAACTTATCGGGCAAATTACGTTCGACAATTGCAAACCTTAAATCGGCAATTACTCGCTCTGATGGTGTCTTTGATTGAAAAAGATCCACAGGCGACGATTATTTTGCAAGGAGACCACGGAACATTTATGACGAACGACCAGGACGAAAATGCCGCGTTTATGTTTGCCGTTAGATTAAGTTTGCCGGCAAACCACGTCCACCCAGCAAACTTTTTTAAGGAATTTATTTATGGAGAATAACGACAACTTTTTTGACGAATGGCGGGGAAGACTAATTCTCTCCACAGTACGAGGTGAGTTTGAAGAAGAATTACAAGCGCAATTGGGCAATCCGACTGTGGAGTTTTTCAATAAATTATGTCGACGAATCGATATTAAAAAAAAGCTTTATAAAGCTTATAATTCGACAAAAGTGTTGGAAGCATCCACCGAAGAACTTTTGGGAAATGACGCCTGGAGCATGGTTATTTATTTGCTTGCCCATCAAGTTATGACGTCCAATAACGTGGGACTTCAATATAAGGCCATTAACACGGCGTTAAAGGCGAAAGCCTTGTTGCCCGAGTCTTGTCTGAATGATGGTTCCGTCCAAAAGTTTTATCGCAATATAGAAGCGTACTTATGAAAACGTTAGATTGTGTAATCCTGGCCTATGAGGGGCCCA
Source organism: uncultured Verrucomicrobiota bacterium (assembly GCA_902495005.1). Taxonomy (GTDB): domain Bacteria; phylum Verrucomicrobiota; class Verrucomicrobiia; order Opitutales; family UBA9783; genus CABUVL01. Next base: position 186,443 of record CABUVL010000001.1, read on the forward strand.
TTTTACGCGCTTATTTAAGTGTCTTAAGCGCATTGGGGTATCGAGCAAAAGCCGTTGTAAAGTTATTTAATGGGAAGCGTCGATTAAGGTATTTGCCTTCCAAGATGCGGCATGCCCTGCTTTTTAATCGTGAGGCCTTGGCGAATAATTATTGGCCTATCTCCTTTTCGAAGAAACGAGATTTTAAAGAAAATGTGTGTGCCCCGATTTTAACACATTATAACTTGTCAAGTGATTTCTTTGATCTGTTTGGCAAGTTGAGTGTTGATTATCAATGTATTGCTGATGATGTCGTTTATTGTGATTGCGAAGATAAAGGCTGGAAAAGTGAAAAATTGTATGAGTTATTAAAATCTTTGGGCTCACAAACGTATTTGTTTACTGGCGGAGGCCTTGTTCCCAATGCTATTCTTGCATTGCCGAGCACAGAGTTTTTTCACGTGCACCCCGGTTTTCTACCTTACACGAGGGGAGCCGATGGCATTTTATGGTCAACGCTTATTAGACAAAAACCAGGAGCTTCTTGCTTTTATATGGTTCCACAATTGGATGAGGGGCACCTCATTCTTGCAGAAGAATATGAGCCGTTGACTTTCCGTGTTAATGGCCCATTGGACGATTCGACTCGCTACCGACTGATTTATTCATTTTATGATCCGGCCGTTCGTGCATTGTGTCTAAAGCATGTGTTGGAAAAATATGGTAGTTTGTCTCATTTGCCAACGACAGAACAGGCTCTTGACAAAGGAATTACTTATCACTTTATGCACGAAAGGCTTAAGGCGAAAGTTTTAAAAGAAATTATCTGTTAATTCGCAAGAAATGCTTGACAGCCATGCTTGTGAAAAGAATGATTTAAAAATCATGTTGGCTTATATAGATCCAGGTTTGGGAGGACTTGTCGTCCAATCGTTAATTGCAGGTTGCTTGACCGTCGTTTATTTTTTTCGTAATTCTTTTTCGCGGCTTTTCGGTTTTGTAAAAAATCTGTTTTCCTCGAAGAAGTCAGAGAAATAACGGACTTCGTACGAATTAAATTGTCGCGGGTGCCGCGTTGAGTTTAAGGGGGCGTGTTGCTGCCGGTTTTTTTTTATAAATTTAACACGCGTATCACGTTTTTCGAAAAGGTTGCTAGCTCCTCGCTTGTACAACGCCACGTCCAATTGGAATTACTTACGGTGGAGGGTGTGTTGATGCGTCCCTGAGGGCCTTTTTTGAGCCAATCTTGTAAGGGAATGATGACCATATGGGGGGCAGGATGTTTGCAAGCGAGTCGAATTAAGTCAAAAACGACGTCGTCGGTGTTGGCTTTGAGGGATGTGGGGTGCAATAATTTTAAACAGGCTGACTTAACGGATTCGGGGGCATGTTCGAACCATCCGCGTGTTGTGTCGTTGTCGTGAGTTCCCGTGTATACAATCGTATCCTTTGTCCAGTGTTCAGGCAGATAAGGGTTGTTTTCTCCATCAAAGGCAAATTGCAAGATGGCCATGCCGGGTAGATTTAATGATTTTTGAAAGTCACGTACCTCTTTGTTTAAATCGCCCAAATCTTCTAGGATAAACGGCATTGTTGGAAAATGCTTCTTGAGTTGCTGAAAGAACGCGTGTTGGGGGCCTGGCATCCACTGTCCATGACGGGCGTCTGGAGCGTTGCGTGGAATGGCCCAATAATTGTAAAAACCGCGGAAATGATCCAGGCGTATAAGGTCAAAGTGATTGAAGTTTTTTTCAATCCTATCTATCCACCAATGAAATTGATTTTTCTCCATTTCGGGCCAATTGTAAATGGGATTCCCCCACAGCTGCCCGCTGGATGAAAAATAATCGGGTGGGACTCCAGCCACGTATTGGGGACGATCCGACAAGGCATCCCATTGAAATAATTCGCGATGTGCCCAAATGCTTACACTGTCTTCCCCGACGTAAATGGGGAGATCTCCAATAATGCTTACGTGATGTTGGTGGGCGTAATGGTGTAAACGTGTCCATTGTTCTGACAATACCCATTGCAAAAATGCAAAAAATTCGACGGCGCGTCGATGTGCGCTCGCGTAAGCTGCAACGGAAGACGTTTGATAACGTCGGTATTCGCTTGGCCATTGCCACCACGGTTCATTGTGAAAACGTTCTTTCAATGCACTGAAAATGGCGTAGGCTTCCAGATCGTTTTGCCTCGTTTGATAGAATTCAATAAAACGTTGGTAGCTGCTTGAGTCCTTGCAAAACGCTTCGTACGCTTCGTACAATAAGGGAGTTAGGACAAGATTTACCTTTTCATATTCGACGAAAGTTTTTGACAAGTTGCCAAATGCCTGCAACTTGCTTTTGGCGAGCCATCCCCTGTTGATAAGATCTTTGACATCAATGAACAGTGGGTTTAGCGCCCCCTCTGCCAAAGATTGATAGGGCGAATGTCCGTAGCCAACAGGTCCCAACGGGCACAATTGCCAATATCGTATTCCCAATTGTTCTAAACGATCGATCCATCGATAGCATTCTGGCCCGAAACAGCCAATCCCCTGTTGACTGGGTAGCGAAAATAAGGGAAGTAATACGCCGTCTTTTCGTAACATAACAGACTTATTGTACAAATGTGGTGCCCGTATGGCGAGTAAAAATGCATGAAGTGGGTGATTTTTTAGACCTGTGATGCTGGCAACAAAATCGTAAAAATCAACTTGACCTGCTTACTCAATTTTTGCATTAATATTGTTCAGCTTATTGCGGATGTAGTTTAGTGGTAAAACTCCAGCCTTCCAAGCTGGATTCGTCGGTTCAATTCCGTCCATCCGCACCAGATCTCTCCATGTGGGGCACACTATACTCCATGTGGGATGCGCTATAAAAATTGGGGGAATTTAGTTTTTACATTAACATTGTTCAACTTATTGTGGGTGTAATGAATTTGTACATGGGAGTGTGAGAGGTGGTGCGTATGAGGGCACTTACGGGGGTGTGGAGCTTGTTGAATGTTTTGTAAATTAATCAATGGATTAGTCTTAGGCTAGATACGCGCGTTGATATTTCTTGGCTGGAAGTGGAATTAAACGGAAGCGCTGTGTTGGGACTTTTTTGATTTCATGCTTTTATTGCGATGATTATCAATAAAAAATTGGTCCATTAAAGGTTTGCATTGAAAATCTTACTTGAGAAAATGTGCTTGCTGTTTTCCTTGCAAATGCTGTCCGATAGCCTTTGGATTTTTATTCTCTTAAAGCTGATATTTAACATGGGGGCATTTTTTGCAGCCTAAGGTCGTTGTTCGGAATCGATGTGAGGGGATAATATTAGTCTTAATGACGCCTTGCATCCATTATAATTTTTTTCAAATTTTTTGGGCCTTGTACAAAATAGATCGGAAACGTTTACGCGGGTTGTGATGCCTGTTATAACACTTGTGTAATGTGCATGAACGGCTCTTGAGTCGACGTGATTGGTTTTTTTGTAATTCGTTCATTATGAATAAGAATTATGTCTGTTAAGTTAACTTACTGTCGATGTTGTCAATATGCAGATTGTGGCCATTGCAGGCCGTATGTTTTGTGCAGAATGTCATCGTTCCTCGAAGATTTTGGGGCATGACAACACCAATTATTAGCTGCAATTGTGCTTTCGGCTAACTCTTCTGTTTCTGGGCGAAGAAAGTGTCACGTAAGAAAGATATTTATAACAAGCTTGGAAGAGAATTATATATTGCGATTCGTCAGGCCACTGAAGTAATACGCCATGGGTTTGAAAGATGTGGATGTTGGGGGTCAGACTGCGATAAGTTGCCTTCAAAGCTGCCAGTTTGTATGAAGTGCATTAGTTGTCATTGAAGAAGCGTAAAGAGAATCGTCTGCAAATGTTTCGATGGTTCGAGCCAACTTTTATTCGTAATGAACAAGTTGTTTGATGTTTGTCGAGGCCGTGACTTAAAAGAGTGGGTGTTTACAGAATGAGACGGCTCTTGCTGTTTTGTTAAAAATGAGTGAAGCCTGCACGGTGTTCCACACGCGATTCCACAGTCTTTGGCGCATATAAGCAATCGTCAAGACCGCGTGGATTTTAGCTCGTTCAACGAGAAGGCCATTGGAGTTTAATTGAAGGAAGGATTGAAAGGCAATTGGCTGATCATGAGATTGCTGGGATGGAATTTGAGTATCATTTGATTCCACAATTGTTTGTTGTCGGAAGCGAACACCTCTTGTGGATTCATCGGGACCGGCAGCCAAATTTTTTTGTCCAATTCTTCTTCCAATTGTCCTTCTCTCCATCCGACATAACCGCAGTAAGCGCGTAGAACAATTGATTCGTTTTGCGAAAGTAGTTGAGAGGCCTGACGGGCTTGCAAGCCGAGATGCCATTTGAGAAAATGATTGTTGGGCGTCCAATCGATGGCCGTTAAAATCAGGCGTTTTTGTTCAACGGGTCCGCCCTTGAAGACGGGAACATCGTCAAAATGTTCCCATTGATTGGCGTCAAAGTCGTTTAGCATGAGCCGCAGGGGCCGGTTGAGAATTAATCCCATGGCGCCCTTGTCACGCTGATGTTGAACTACGGCGATGACACATTGCTCAAATTCTGTATCTATTTGGTTTTGTGGGTTTGACAGCAAGACCAAACCAGAAAAATTTTGCGATTGCGATGGATTAACTACATTGATCATCATTACAGAGCTTGTATAAGAATGTTGGCCTCTTGAAATAATTCTGCCACCAGAGGATCATTATTATAATCAGAATGATAGTAACATTGTTGGATGCCCGCTGCCAATAATATTTTTGCACAATTAATGCAGGGGTAGTGTGTAATATACACGATGGAATTTTGAATGCTGACGCCGCGTCGCGCCGCATCGGCAACGGCATTTTGTTCGGCGTGTACGGTTGCCTGCTCGTGACCATCTCGCATCTTTGACACGTGTGGTAATCCCGCCAAGAACCCGTTGTAGCCTGCGGCAATAATCCGATTTTTGTTGACTGTCCCGGAAACAATGACGCAGCCCACTTTGAGGCGCGTGCAGCTCGATCTTGTAGATAATAACAACGCAATCGACATAAAATACGTATTCCACGAGGGCCGATCGTTGAAAGAACTTAATAGGTTTTGCAGATTAGAGAGCCATTTTTGATCATCAGACATATTTTTTGTGCTTTAATTTTTTTAGAATAGGTCCTATATAATTTATTTTATGAAGGCAAACATTTCTTTTTCTTACCGTTGTGTAAGCTTATTTTTTAAAATTCTCTTCAAGTTTGTTTATCGTGGCAAGATCTATGGCGAAGAAAATATACCCACGGAGGGTGCCTTCATTTTGGCTAGTAATCACGTGAGCCATATGGATCCGCCGCTTATCGCGATTCACTGTCGTCGGCAACCTGTTTTTTCGTTTGCGCGCAGTACATTGTTTAAGAGGGGCATCGGCTGGTTTTATAGGCGGCTTAATATGATTCCAGTTGATCGAGAAAAAGGGAATGATGTGGGCTCTATACGCCGTGTATTGCAAATTTTAAAGCGAGGTTATCCCGTATTGATGTTCCCGGAAGGTACGCGTTCCATTACGGGCATTCCTCAGCGAGCGAAAAAAGGTGTGGGCCTGTTTGTGGTTCGTTCGGGGGTCCCGGTGGTGCCCGTTCGGATATTTGGGACATTTGAGGCACTGCCGAAGGGAAAGCATTTTTTGAATTTTAAACCGCGTCTTAGCATCATATACGGCAAGCCTCTCTATCCGCAAGATTTTGAAGCCTGCCGTCAAGAAGAGGATTGTTTGCAGGCGATCAGCGATCGTATCATGCAAAGTATTTGTCAAATCCAACCGAGAGGCTGAGCATGATGGAACGAATGTTGATTGTTGATGATGAAAAAAATACACGCGATGGCTTGCGTTTAAATTTTGCGAAACGTTTTGAAGTTGTCGAGGCCAACAGCCCCGATGAAGCCCTGCGCTTGATGAATCTGCAATCGTTTGATGTCATCATTACCGACTTACGTATGGGGCAACAGAGCGGTATGCGCGTGGTGGATCGGGCGCTCTCAATGAGCCATCGACCCATTTGCATTATGATGACGGCCTATGGAAGCATTGAAACGGCGGTGGAAGCCATGAAGCGGGGGGCGTATGACTTCGTCAGCAAGCCGATTAATTTGGAAAAGCTAGATCTTATTGTCCAGCGGGCGTTACACGAACGCGATGTACAGCTTGAGAATCGAGATTTGCACAAAAAATTGTCGGATCGCTATCATTTGGATGGCATTCTTGGACGGTCGGACAATTTCCAAGCGGTTTTGAATCAGGTCAAGGTGGTGGCGCCGTCACGGGCCAATATTTTGATTACGGGAGAAACGGGAACGGGAAAAGAGTTGATTGCGCATCTTATTCATCAAGAAAGCTCACGTAGTAAGAAGGCTTTTGTTCCCGTTCATTGTGCCGCATTGCCCGCAAATCTTTTGGAGTCGGAGTTGTTCGGCCATGAGAAAGGAGCCTTTACGGGGGCGATTAAGCAGCACATTGGACGTTTTGAACACGCGGATCAAGGGACATTGTTTTTAGATGAAATTGGTGAAATTGATGCGAGTGTTCAGGTAAAACTGTTGCGATTTTTGGAAACGCGTACCGTGGAAAGAGTCGGAGGCGTCCGGCCCTTACAATTAGATGTCCGATTGATTTGTGCGACGCACAGAGACTTACAGGAGGAGGTCAAGCAGGGGCATTTTAGGGAAGACCTGTATTATCGCCTTAATGTGGTTGAAATTCATCTGCCCGCGTTGAGGGAACGTCGAAGTGACATCATTATTTTACTCCGTCATTACTTGCAGCTTTTTGGAGAGGAAAATGGTGTGCGCGTCCCCGTGATTCCCGATGACGTGAAAGACATTTTACTGAAGTACAATTGGTCCGGTAATGTGCGAGAATTGCGGAATTTTGCCGAAAACATTATCGTGATGTACCGTGGGGCCGACATGACGGTATCGCAGTTGGGAGAAAAGTTTTTCCATCCGACTCAGGCAGAAGCTCATCCGTTGTCGGTGAAGGAGAGTGAGCGGCAGTTGATCGCAGAAGCCATTGCTAAGTGTCATGGGAATAAGACGAAGGCGGCTCAATTGCTCGGAATACCTCGCAGGACTTTGTACAGAAAGTTGGAGAAAATTGATTGATTTTATCGCGGATGCGCTGAGTTATTTCGTCCGCCGTATCGAGCGTGAGTGGCTTATTGTTTAACAAAATAAGTTAGGTGTTTCATTTTAGGCTTGACGAGAATGGGTTCTGTTTCGAAACTTTAAAAAGTTATGTTATATTCTATGAAAAAATTGTATGTATTCGGAGTAGCCCTTGTTGCTCTTTTTGTCGGCTGTGCACGTGCTGAATTTACCTTGGAAAAGGCCAATGTGGATGGCGACGGTAAGGAAGTGATGTTTGTGTTAAATACGAGCAACGGTAAGGATTTGTATTACGTAAAGTCTTTTGTCGATGATACAGATCCACAAAACCCGAAAGTTGTTCGTGCGTTTGACAAAGTTGAAAAGAATTTTTCAGAAGAATACAGCGCGTATTTGGCGAAAAAGAAGGCGTTAAATGAGAAGGCTCATGTAGACGTAAAGTCCCTTTGAGCTGAGCATTTAATCAAATTTTAAAGTAAACCAACATGATTCCTATCGTAAATGGAGTAAGTAATTTTTTACAAAAAGAGAACTTTGGATTACTCGTGCTCCGTTTATTTTGGGGCTCATGTTTAATTGTTTACAGCATCTTTTGTTTTATGGATGGGGGGATGTTGAAGCATTTGGGGCATGTGGTCATGCAGTGGCACTTCCCTTTCTCAGACTTTTTTTGGGGAGTTTTGATCGCGTTTACCTTTATTTGGACGGGATTGTTTATTATCTTGGGGTTTTATTTTAGGTTGGCCACGGTTGTGTTGTTCGCCATAAGCGTGCTGGGGCTGTGGAAGGAGTTGACGTGGAAGTTTTTATTTCTGCCTCCTTTAAGTCCATTGGTTTGTCTGATGATTTTGAGTTTGTCCTTTTCGTTTATAGGGGCAGGTAAGTTTAGTATAAAAAAGTAATACGGAAAAATCGTGAAAGCAGTTATTGAACCTATTAGTTCGGTGTCAAAGAAAATTAGTATAACGTTTGAAGACACGTTGTACGCAAAATCAGAGCAAGAGGTTTTGAAAAAAATACAGTCCAATGCGATGGTGCCCGGATTTCGTAAGGGGAAGGTCCCGTTCGATGTTTTGCGGAAGCGTTATGGTGAATTGTTGGACGACGAAATTAAACAATCTTTGTTGGATCAGTCGGTTGATTATTTGGCCAAGCAAGAAAATTTGGAAATTGCTTCTTTACTGAACACGGAATTCGTTAAGCCTGCGGAAGGTGGCATGTGCTTGACTATGGAGGTGGAAATTGTACCTACAATTGATCTCCCTGACTATAAAAGTATTACTTTGGATAAAGAAGATATCCACGTAGAAGAGGCTGAAATTCAAGATCTTATTGAACGTCTACAAAAGCAACAAGCGAGCTATGAGCTTGTTGACCGGGAGGCAAAAGCGCAAGATTATGTGCAAGTGTCTTACGAAGGCTACTGTGGCGATAAGCCGGTCGATGATTTTGAAGATGTCCCCGCACTGTGGCGCAAGCAAAAGTCCACTTGGGAAGAGGCGGCCAACAAAGTGGCTCCAGGAATTCCAGAGTTGGTGGATGCCCTCGTTGGAATGCGTGCTGGGGATCGCAAGGACGTTGAAGTCAAATTTCCGGATGACTTCCCAGTCGCTGAGTTGAAGAAAAAGGCGGGCCGTTATGTTGTTGAAGTCAAAGAGGTTAGAGAGGTAAAATTGCCGGCTTTAGACGAGGCATTTTTTAAACAATATCAAGTGAAAGATTTGGAAGAACTTAAGCAGTTTGCCTCAAAGACATTGATGGATCGTAAGTATCAGGTCTATGCCAGCCAACAAAAGCAACGAATTTCAGAATTTTTGATCAAGAGTGTCACCTGTGAATTGCCGCAGGCGTGGGTCAAGCGCGAAACGGAAAAGGTTTTGCAAGAAATGGTGGACGTCTTTTCCTCTCATGGCATCACCGATGAAAAGCTGATGCAAGAGAAAGAGATGGTGGTCCAAAAGGCTCAATCGATTGCCGATGAACGCATCCGCCTCAATCTTTGTTTCGAAAAAATTGCCAAGCAGGAGAATTTGCATTTGGAGGGCAAGGACATAGAGCCCGTGCTTATTCAAGAGGCGATGCGTCGACAAATTCCTGCGCAAAAAATGCTACAAATGGCGCAGAGGGATTTGAAATTGAGGCAAGATATTCAACAAAAGTCAATGCAGGCTAAGATGATCAATTGGTTATTTAATCAATTGGCCCATAAGGCTGAAGATAAGAAGGATTAGGCGTGAATTATTTACCCTTACCGTATGTTTACGAACGCGATGGCCGTGGAGAAAAAGCCTGGGATATTTACAGCCGCCTTTTAAAGGATCGGATTATTTTCATAGGGACTCCCATCGACGACTTCGTCGCAAATGCGGTTATTGCGCAGATGCTGTTTCTACAGATGGAAGACGCGAAAAAGGATGTCCATTTGTACATTAATTGCCCCGGTGGTGTCGTAACCGCCGGTATGGCCATCTACGATACGATGAATTTCCTTCATTGCGATGTGGTTACCTATTGTGTAGGGCAAGCGGCAAGCATGGCCACCGTCTTACTCGCAGCGGGAACTAAGGGCAAGCGTTATGCGCTGCCTCACAGCCGTGTGATGATTCATCAGCCCAGCGGAGGAGCGACCGGACAAGCTTCCGATATTTCGATTGCCGCAAAGGAAATTTTACGTTGGCGTTCAACAATCAACGAGGTTTTGGCAAAGCACAGCCATCAAACGGTTGAGCAGATCGAAAAGGATTCGGATCGTGATTTTTACCTTTCTGCGCAAGAAGCTCAAGCGTATGGTTTGGTGGATCGCGTGATTGTCGGGGATGTACAAAAGGACGCCATCCAATAAATTTATGCCTGATCAAGCGTTATTTTGTTCTTTCTGTGGTCGTCAAGCGAACCAAGTAAAGAAATTAATTGCGGGGCCTGATGGTCGCACGGGCATTTGTTCGGATTGCATTGAGATTTGTCGTTCTTTATTGCGCGAGGAAGGGGGCTCCGACTCAGAGACAAGTGCCAAGCACGGGGATCCGCGAGAGTTCTCGGTCCAAGAAAAAAACACCTCGTATGCCTTGAAGATTTCTACGCCAGCAGAGTTGGTGAGTGCTTTGGATGCGTGTGTCGTGGGTCAGGCGCAAGTGAAAAAAGTTTTGGCGATTGCGGTTTACAACCATTACAAGCGTTTGATTTTTGAAAAAGGGGTCAAGTGGGTCGGCAGTGGAGATCGGCCGTGTAATTTTGTGAAAGAATTGCCGGATGAGCTTCGGCAGGTTGAGATTGAAAAGAGTAATATTTTGCTCGTAGGGCCTACGGGCAGCGGTAAGACCTTGTTGGCCAGAACTTTGGCTAAAATTTTGGATGTTCCTTTCGCCATCGCGGATGCCACCACTTTAACGGAAGCGGGTTACGTAGGTGAGGATGTTGAAAACATCGTTTTGCGTCTCTTGCAGGCGGCTGATTACGATGTTGAACGGGCTCAAATGGGCATTATCTACGTGGATGAGATTGATAAAATTGGCCGGAAAACGGACAACGTTTCCATATCGCGTGATGTTTCAGGCGAAGGCGTTCAACAGGCGCTGCTAAAAATTTTGGAGGGGACCGAGTGTAATGTTCCGCCCAAGGGAGGCCGTAAGCATCCAGAGCAAGAATACATTCGTGTGGATACGTCCAACATTTTGTTTATATGTGGGGGAGCCTTTGTCGGTTTGGATAAAATTGTGTCGGATCGGGTCGGCAACCGGGTTTTAGGTTTTGAGAAAAAGACCTCGGCAGATGCGTCGGAACAAGATATTCAACCGGAAGATTTGATTAAATTCGGCCTTATCCCTGAATTTGTAGGGCGCTTGCCCATTGTTTCTGTATTAAAGGAATTGACGCGTGACGAATTGCGTCTGGTTTTGGCGGGCAGTAAAAATTCTATTTTACGTCAATACGAAAAATTGTTGGCCATCGAATCGGTCCGATTGATGGTGGATGAGGATGCGATTGAGGCCATTATTGACAAGGCGATGGCGTTAAAAACGGGCGCACGTGCCTTGAGATCCATCATTGAATCGGTGATGTTAGACGCCTTTTACGCCGTTTCAAAACACGAGGGAATCCGACAAATTCGAATTACTTCAGAGGTCGTAAAACACAAGGCTCAGCCGATCTTTAATTAAATTTTGTGGCTTCCCACGCTTAATACTGGGGAAGATTTGGCTTTGAGAGAAGATTTGTAGGATGGTTGAATTTTATAAGGGCATCATGAGGGCTTAAACCAAGTGCATTGGCACGGTAAAATGCGCTAAAGGCCACGGATGGGTTTCTCTTAATCGATTTAATGCAGTCGTGCTCCCTCCCTTAAGTTGATTTTACCTGATGGTAGGCTAGTTATTGATGCGTATTGTTGGAGACAAATAGGGCCAATTTTTCTTCTTGATCGGCCTTTTCGAGCGCTTCGACAAACTCTGTCAAATCTCCGTCGAGCACGCGATCTAGGTTGTAAGAAGTGTAGCCGATACGGTGGTCGGTCACGCGGTTTTGGGTAAAATTGTATGTTCTGATGCGATCTGAACGATCCCCTGAGCCAATTTGTTGTTTTCTAAATGCCGCGTATTCTTCCTTTTCCTTGTCTTCTTTTTGCTTCAAAAGCCGTGCACGTAGGACTTGCATGGCCTTCGCTTTGTTTTTTTGTTGGGAGCGTTCGTCGGCGCAGGTAACAATGAGCCCGGATGGCTTGTGTAGAATTTGAACGGCGGAATCCGTCGTATTTACCCCCTGTCCGCCGGGTCCGCTCGCGCGGCAAATGCTAATTTCGATGTCTTCAGGCGCAATGGTGATATCCACTTCTTGAGCTTCCGGCAAGACCGCAACTGTGGCCGAAGACGTATGTATGCGTCCACTGGATTCGGTGACGGGGATACGTTGAACGCGATGTCCCCCACTCTCGTATTTTAAAGTTTTGTAAACATTATCTCCGCTAATGAGAAAGCTGATTTCCTTAAAACCTCCCGATTCGGACGGATGGCTACCCATAAGTTCAATTTTCCACCCGTGTTGTTCCGCGAAACGTACGTACATCCGGTATAAATCTCCGGCAAATAGGGCGGCTTCTTCTCCTCCAGTCCCCGCACGTATTTCAAGAATTGTGTTGCGCGAATCGCTTGGATCTAGCGGAATCATTGACAACATGAGGGCTTTTTTAGTTTCCTCATATTGTTGGGCTAATTGAGCCTTTTCCTGGGTGGCGAGTTCCTTAAACTCTTCATCAGCTTGGGATAAAACGTCTTTTAAATCTTCTTGTTCTTTTTGAATTTTTAAGAGCAGATTGTGCAAGGAAACTATCTTTGACAGACGTTGATGTTCCTTTGACAGAGAAGAGGCCAAGCGGTTATTTTTAAACGTTTCTGGGGCGGCCAATTGCTCGTTGATTGCATTGAGTTGCTGTTGAATCGATTCAATCTCTGGAAATTCAAAAGACATGCATCACATCATGAGAAATTTTTTGGCGAATGTATAGTGAAAAATAAATATTTGATGCTTGAGTGAAAACGGCAACGCCACTTGTTGCCCTGATCGATTGCGCGTGGCTGGCGTGGTTTATCTTTGTGATTAATGATCGAACCCAATTTCACAGAGTGGTGGTTGACTGGCTCTAAAACGGAGTTGTTTGCTTCGAAACATTTTCGCGAGGGTTTGTCCAATAAACATGGTCGATGGTCCACCGCCGTGTGTGTTTATCTTTTATTGCTCTGTGAACGGACATGACGCACATTTTGCACATCCAACGTTGTCCCATTTTAATTTTGACGAGTCCTAAGATTTTAAAATGCTCAAAGCGCACCGACAAAGGGTTTTGCAGATAAGACAGGAAATCAACTTGTTGTAAGTGTTTGTAGACGTCAATGGCTTTCAAACTATTTTGAAGGATCCCCGATTGTACAAAATCTGCCACCGATAAAAAAGGTGTGCACTGTGCGGCATTTGCTTGCAAGATCTTTAAAAATGTTTCTGCTTGCTCGGTGCTCAGGCTTAAATTTTCAAATGTTTGTTTCAAATGAGGGAGCCATTGGTCTGAGAGGACGTTGACGTTGAGATGTTCATACTTGTCTTGTCCCTCCCAACAGTAACGATCCCAAAAAAATTGATTGTAAGGGACTGCCGCCTTCAAGTAATTGCCAATACGTGCGTAGGGCATGGTTCGCTCGTAGTGGGGTCCAAGACTGGCTTGAATCCGTTGTAACGGGGTGTGGGTCTGGTAGACGATTTGGGGCTCAAAGCTTGGTGGATTTTGGCGGTACTGCGATTTGGGATTAGCGATTTTGTTAGTTTTTGTTTTCTTCCACTTGGGTGTATTTTGTGTCTTGGAGATGGACATGCTTGAGTCGCCCCACAGATTGATGTTTTGAAAATCGTCGTTCGGTGTTAATCCGAAATTGTACGACTCGCCTTGGCTGATATGGGGAATGTTATAGTTTGTGGTATGAGTCTGATTACTTATGGATAAGTTAACGTTTGATAGGGAAGCGTTTGGCTTGGCATTTACAGAGATTTTTAGAGTATGCTGATACGTCTTACCTGCTTTTATGCAGAGCATGGTTGTTGTTCCATTCGTTCCGTTCGCTGGAGTGCCGTTATTGGCGTACAAGCCAGGCGTAAGTGCAATTGTACAATTTCCTTCCAGGACTCTGTCATAAGGATTCCACCAAGTTGAGAGGCATGTGATTGTATCATTTTGAAAAGACAATTGCAGTTGATATAAGACGGGCAAAAAACCATTTTGACAGCGGAGAGGACATTGCTCTTTATGGATATTATTCAATCGTTCCCGTAGCTGACCCCACCCATTAGGCTCTGGGTAATTATTTGGGCATGGTTCTTCCAATGCTTTTGCAAAGGGTGTGCGTGAGCCTCCTTCTCGCGTGTTGCATGGAATTCCGCAATCGCGGTCTCCAAGGATGGCGTAGGCAACTTTTAAACGATCGGTTTTATCTTCCAGTGGAAGTTTTATCGTGTAGGGTGCCTGTAATGAAATAAATTGATCCCCCTTTGAAGTAATTGTGCCAAGGGATTTACCCGACGAAGTGTTGTAAAATTGAATGCTAGGATGGCCGGGAAGCACTTGCATGGCGATTTGATCTTGATTGGCAATGTCCATTAAGCGCTTGAAGGCGTGATGACAGGCCCACAAGGACATTTTTTCTGCGTACAATACCCGTAGCTTTAGCCTTGCTTGTGTCTGCCTTAGATTGTTTTTGGAGATGTATGCGCTGATAATTACACCCACTGCGCAGAGCAACATGAGGGCAAGGACAAGGCTACCCCGATTTTTACCACGCCAGAATGCTTGCTTGTTTATCAAGGCCTTGTAGCTTATAGTGTCAATACCTAAACGTGTGATTGACGATAAATTTGATTTTCCGTTAAGGCCACTTTAATGAAGGCAATGGTAAAGCACGCGTTGGCGAAGGCAGGTATGAGTTGATGGTTGCTCAGGCCCACCAAGGCGTACCACAGTGTACACACGGCAAAGCACGTCTGAGGTATGGCTCGATTCATGTTACTTTTTACAATACTTAGATAAGGGGCTAGGCATATGAGTGGAAGTACGAGAAGCGAACTCGTTCCGGCGCTAAGACCTGAGTACAGTAAGCCCAAAGAGATGAGTACAATGGGCTCTTTCGTTAGAGCCAATATCAGGGGCGTGAGCGATTCATTGGATCGGATTTTGTGTAAAATTTCTTGAAAAGGGACGGATGTTTGTGCGTTTTCTAGCCTTAAATTGTGGGCCAAAATGACGTTGGCGTATCCGAAGCAAGCGCTGCAAATAAAGCCTATCAGTGTTTGGTTAATTAAGGCCATAAGTGCTACGAGTAGGCAGGTGTATCCCATGAGCTCGAGGCCCAAGTAGGGATTTTGCCCCATGTGTTGAAAGAGGGCGAATTTACCTTCGTTGTGAGAATTGCTTGCCGCCCAACGACAGAATATGCAGAAGCCTAAGGTCAATAAGATGGCTATAAAAGAGAGTGCGTTGACCACGGCAAAGAGGCAGGCATTCCCTATCGCATAGAAAGTGCCCGGATCTTTCAATGTGAGAATCAAAAAACGACGTATGTTCATATGTGAATGAGTGTTTAATTTAAGAGGAGCTTAATGGGTATTTGCTTGAATGTAGAGCTTAATTTGACGATTTTTAAGCTGCTGCAGGGCCTCTTGTTCGGCCTGACGCATTTGCAAACGGTCTCGATCATCAATGTCGTCAAATCCGTACAAGTGCAACCAGCCGTGAACGATGTACAAGCAGAGTTCTTGTGAAAAATCTGTTTGATTTTCAACGGCATACTGTTGGGCGGCGTCGATAGAAATGCAGAGTTCACCGAGCGCTTCGTCGTCTTTATCGGACGCCGGAAAAGTGATCACGTCCGTGGCTTGTGGATCATTTAGAAATTGTTCGTGCAATTGGCACAAATGTTCCTTGGTGAGAAATGCAAGAGAAATTGTGTCGTACCGTTCGAGCGGGAAGTGAGATTGTAAAGTCTCTAAAATGGCAACTAAGTTATTTTCGTTGAATTCCCATTGTGGGCATTCATTGTAAAAATAATAATGCATAAGCTGATGGTAGGCTTTGACGCTTTGTTGGCAAATCATTTTTCTTCAAAGAAAGGTCGGTGAAAAATGCTCCTCTGTTTCAATTTGATGAATCATGGCCAATCTGCGTACGTGCCGTGCCGCCTGATCCGGTGGCGTCGTTAAGAAACTTTGTACGATTGAGTTTGCCAATGATTGATCCAGTTTGCCGGCTAAGCACAGCACGTTGATGTGATTGTGCTCCCTTGCCAATTTTGCACTTTCGGGCGTTTGAACCAGCGCCGCGCGAATATTTTCAAATTTATTGGCGGTGATGCACATGCCAACACCCGACCTGCATATTAAAATGCCAAAAGCCTGTGGATTTTTTTGGACTTGTGTGGCCACTCGGGTGGCAATGACGGGATAATCGCACGCTTCTTCTGAAAAAGTACCCAGATCTTGGTATGTAAGCTGTTGAGATTGCAAGTACGCGAGGAGGGCTTGTTTTAATTCGAATCCACCGTGATCGGCTCCAATAAAGATTTGCATGATAAGTAGTCACATTATAAGGGAATGGAACACTTGTACAAATAAAATTTTTGGCAAATACCATTGACGAATATTACTTTTGAATCAACGTGTTGGAAGTAAGGGGGTCATCATGTTTTTTGGGAGGTGGATGAGCCTCATTGTGTGAAAACTGAGTGAATTGCTTTTTACATGCTTGATAGAAGTGTGGAAATTTTTATAGTGTTTAGCATCTTATGAATAAATCGATGAAGTTGGTATTTGTGACGGGTGGAGTTGTGTCATCATTGGGAAAGGGCTTGACGGCCGCCGCATTGGGCTCATTGTTGGAAGAACAAGGCTTGAAGATTGGTTTGCAAAAATTTGATCCTTATTTGAATGTAGACCCGGGTACCATGAGCCCGTATCAACATGGGGAAGTTTACGTGTTGGCCGATGGCGCGGAGACGGATTTGGATTTGGGCCACTACGAACGTTTTACTCACGTCAAGTTGTCGCGTAAAAATAGCGTGTCTTCCGGACAAATTTATGCAAGCGTGCTTAGTAAGGAAAGACGTGGTGAGTATTTGGGAAGTACGGTTCAAGTGATTCCGCACGTGACGGATGAAATAAAAGCGCGGATTTTGGCGGGGGCGAATGAAGAAACGCAAGTTTTAATCACGGAGATTGGTGGTGTCGTTGGAGATATTGAAGGCTTGCCCTGCTTGGAGGCGTTGCGACAATTGGCCTTGGAGTTCGGGCGCGAAAATGTTTTGTTTGTGCACGTGACCTTGATCCCCTATTTGAAGGCCTCTGCGGAATTAAAGACAAAGCCCTCGCAACAAAGTGTTGCGAAGTTGCGAGAAATTGGTATCCAGCCGGACATTTTGGTCTGTAGGACGGAAAAGCCAATCGATGAGGGCATTCGCGAAAAGCTCAGTTTGTTTTGCAATGTGCCACTCAATGCGGTCATTGAAGAGATGGATGTAAGCCATTCCATTTATGAACTGCCACTTTGTCTGCACAATGAAAAATTAGATCAGTTGGTGTTGGAACATTTCCATTTACCTTATCATGCGGTTTCTTTGGATAATTGGAAAACGATTGTAAATCGCATTTGTTCGCCGGCTCACCGTGTGAAGATCGGCATTGTCGGTAAGTACATGGAGGTGCAAGACGCTTATAAGTCGATTCGGGAGGCGTTATTCCATGCGGGGATTGCCAATGAATGTCAAGTTGATATTAAGTCGATCGATGCAGAATTGCTGGAACACGAGCCCCGTGGAGATTATTTGGACGATTTAGACGGCATTTTGGTCCCCGGCGGTTTTGGTCATAGGGGCATTGAAGGAAAAATGTTGGCCATACAGAAGGCCCGCGAATGCGGAATCCCGTACCTGGGTATTTGTTTAGGAATGCAGTTGGCGGTCATAGAATTTGCACGACATGTGGCGCAGTTGCCGGAAGCGATGAGTATGGAATTTGATCCGAATACGCCGTGCCCGGTCATTTGCCTCATGAAGGAGCAGGTCGGTGAGACGCGTAAAGGGGCTACGATGCGATTGGGCAATATGGAGTGTGATGTTGTCAAAAATTCTCTGTTGTGGCGCATTTACCGTAAGGACAGCATTGTTGAGAGGCATCGTCATCGTTATGAGGTAAATCCGGCCTGGGAAGCCGCTTTGGTTGAGAAAGGTCTCAGCGTTTCGGGTTATTGTCATGGTTCAAAAGTAATTGAGGCAATTGAGTTGAAGTCGCACCCTTGGTTTGTGGGGGTTCAGTTTCACCCAGAGTTTCAATCGAGGCCCCACGACGCGCATCCTTTGTTTGTTTCGTTCGTTAAGGCTTGCCTAAAGTAGCATTTATTGGCACAATAAAATTGACAAGATTGACGATGGTTTGCGTCAATTGAGTTCAAGTTAAGCTTGAATGGTGGAATTGGTAGACACGCTAGACTTAGGATCTAGTACCGCAAGGTTTAAGGGTTCGAGTCCCTTTTCAAGCACCATATTTGACATAATCCAGGTGCAGCGATATGATGACTTATTCGCGTGAAAAATTTTTTGAAAGCTTTTGTAAATGGTCATATAAGGCATAAAAAAGTGGTATTTTTATATTTTTTTGAAATAAAAGATTGACTGTTTATAGATTGAAATCAAAAGTATGGATTTCAAGTATTTTGGTTAAAAGTCAAAAAGTGGATAAGAAGTTGCCCTTGTAGCTCAGTTGGCAGAGCACATCCTTGGTAAGGATGAGGTCGGCGGTTCAAATCCGCTCGAGGGCTCCATCGACCTGTACATTAACTAAATTTATTGGTATGGCTAAAGAAACCTTCACAAGAACAAAACCACATATAAATGTGGGAACAATTGGTCACGTAGACCATGGAAAAACAACATTAACGACGGCTATCCTTAAGGTCCAAGCGGACAAAGGATTGGCAGAATGCAAAACTTACGCTGAAATCGCGAAGGGCGGTACGGTTCGTGATGCATCCAAAATCGTTACGATCGCTGTTGCTCACGTTGAGTATGAAACAGCTTCAAGGCACTACGCGCACGTAGATTGCCCAGGGCACGCAGACTTCGTAAAAAACATGATTACGGGAGCTGCTCAAATGGACGGTGCTATTTTGGTCGTCAGCGCTTATGATGGACCTATGCCTCAAACGCGTGAGCACATCTTGTTGGCGCGTCAAGTAGGTGTTCCTAACTTGGTCGTCTTCTTGAATAAAGTGGACTTGGTTGATGATCCTGAGTTGCTCGACTTGGTCGAAATGGAAATTCGCGACCTGCTCAATAAATATGAGTACAAAGGTGACGATATTACCATTATTCGTGGATCTGCTTTGGGTGCACTCGAAGGCAAGCCAGAGGGAGTTGCCTCAATTGAACGTCTTTTGGAAGCGGTTGATAAGGATATCCCTGAACCACAACATGATTTGGATAAGCCATTCTTGTTGTCGATTGAAAGCGTTTTGAGTATCACGGGAAGAGGCACGGTTGTTACCGGTCGTATTGAGCGCGGTAGCATTAAGGTTGGCGATACGGTAGAGATCGTTGGATTGAGACCTACACGTAGCACAACTTGCACCGGTGTTGAAATGTTCCATAAGTTGCTCGAGCAAGGTCAAGCGGGAGATAACGTTGGCGTATTGTTGCGTGGTGTTGAAAAGAAGGATGTTGAGCGTGGACAAGTATTGGCCAAGCCGGGATCGATTACACCTCACACCAAAGCTAAGGCTGAAATTTACGTTTTGACAAAAGATGAAGGCGGCCGTCATACACCTTTCTTTAAGGGATATCGTCCTCAATTCTTCTTTGGTACAGCCGATGTTACAGGTGTTTGCACCTTGCCAGAAGGCGTTGAAATGGTAATGCCAGGAGATAATTTGTCCATCGAGATCGAATTGCAAAAGGCAGTTGCTATGGAAAAAGGACAACGTTTCGCTATGCGTGAAGGTGGCAGAACCATCGGAGCTGGCCGTATTGTTGAGGTAATAGCTTAATTGTTTTTTAAATTATTCTGGGATGATTTTCATTGACAAGCAATGGGACATCCTAGAAAGTTGTTTTAAAAATGAAATTTTAGTAAGTGTAGGAGAGTGGCGCAATTGGTAGCGCAGCGGTCTCCAAAACCGTTGGTTGGGGGTTCGAGTCCCTCTTCTCCTGCCATCTGAGAAAGAAGTGACGAACAGTATGAAGATTTTTCAAAAGGCGCGTGTATTCGGAAGGGAAATGGTTGAGGAATTGAGAAAAGCCTCGTGGCCAAGTTGGGGGGAATTGCGAAAATCTTCTGTGGGCGTTTTGTTGGGAATATTTTTTTTAGGTATTTTTGTCAGCATGGTTGATTTTTCTTTATTTCAAATTGTTGACTTGTTAATGCGCTGTGTCAATCGTTGATACCTTGTGAATTGAGAGTGAAAAATAATCGAAAATGACATCAGGTGATCAATTTAAGTGGTACGCGGTCCAAACGGCTTCCAATCAGGAATTGAAGGTAAAGCGGTATTTGGAGCGTTTTGTTGACGCGGAGGGCTACCGGGATTACATCAAGACAATTTTGGTCCCCACAAAAACAGTTGTAGAAGTAAAGAATGGGAGAAAAAGCAGTAAAGTACGTAAGTTTTACCCGGGTTACGTGTTTATTTATATGCAGCTTTATAATGAGGCTGGCGAAATGCTGCAAGCGGTCGCTTCCTACGTGAAGGGAGTTCAGGGCGTTTTAAGTTTTATGGGTGGGGAACATCCGGTGGCCTTGAAGCAGAAGGAAGTCGATGGGATTTTGGGACAAGTAGAGGAAACGAAGGGAAAGAGGATTTTAAAGGTAGCGTACGAAGTGGGTGAAACTGTCAAAATTACGGATGGGCCATTTTTAAATCTGACAGGTACCATAGACGCGATCGATCCCGAGAGGGGTAAATTAAAAATTTCTGTTTCTATTTTTGGCCGGTTTACGCCGGTTGAATTGGAATATTGGCAAGTTCAAAAAGAAGAATAAAAATAATCATTATGGCAGCGAGCAAGAAGGTTATAGGTGAAATACGGTTACAATTACCTGCAGGTGCAGCAAATCCTGCTCCGCCGGTAGGTCCAGCTTTAGGTGCAAAGGGCGTTAATATTATGGCCTTCTGCAAAGAATTTAATGCTAGAACAAAAGATCAAGCTGGATTAATTTTGCCGGCCGTTATCACGGTATACGCGGATAAATCTTTTTCATTTATTTTAAAGTCGCCACCGGCGTCTGTCTTATTGTGTAAGGCGGCCAATGTGCAAAAAGGTTCTGGAGAGCCCAATAAAACGAAGGCAGGTTCAGTAACACGCAAGCAAGTTAAAGAAATTGCTTCGGTCAAACAAGCTGATTTAAACGCCAACTCTATTGAGGGTGCGATTAGGATGATTGAAGGTACTGCACGCAGTATGGGCATTCAGATTGTAGATTGATGAATTGTAAGGATAAAAATGAAAAAGCGTAGTAAGCGTTATAAGTTGGCTTTTGAAAAGGTTGATGCCAGTAAGGTGTACGAGAGTGCGGATGCTTTGCAATGCCTACTCAGTATGCCGTCGGCTAAATTTGATGAATCTGTTGAACTGGCGGTACACTTGTTGGTAGATCCCAAGCAAAGTGATCAAATGGTCAGAGGCGTTGTTCAATTGCCGCACGGAAGTGGTAAGGAAGTGCGAATCATTGCCTTTACAGAAAAGACCGATGAAGCTCTGCAAGCCGGTGCATGCGCGGCTGGTTTGACAGACCTCATTGAGAAAATTAAGAATGGCTGGTTGGATTTTGATGTTGCGGTAGCGACACCCGATGCCATGAAGGAAGTTAAAACGATTGCACGTATTTTAGGACCTCGTGGATTAATGCCCAATCCTAAGACAGGGACGGTCACCGAAGATTTGGTCGCTTGCATTGAAGCTTTGAAAAAGGGCCGTGTTGAGTTTAAGATGGATAAGGCCGCAAATGTGCAATTGGGAATTGGTAAAAAAGGCTTTGGCGTTGAGAAATTGTCAGAAAACCTTGATTTTGCCTTGAAGGCAATTCAGCATGCACGTCCGGCAAGTTTAAAGGGTCGCATGGTAGACAGTATATCTCTTTCGACCACCATGAGCCCATCGGTTGCCTTAAGTAGTGCCCTATATTCAAAATTTTAAACAATTGTATAAAAAATGAGAGTAGAAAAAACTTTTTTAGTACAAGAAGTATCGAACAAGGTCAAAGATTCAAGCTATTTGTATTTGGTGGATTTTGATCGTGTTTCGGTTGTGGAGACGGCACAATTAAGGGCAGATTTGCTGAAGGAAAATGCGCATTTTCATGTAGTTAAAAATACAATTTTGCGCAAGGTGGGTGAAACGCTCAACTGGCCTTCTTTGTCTCAATGGTTGGCGGGTCAAACTGCCATCGTTTACGGGGGCAACAATCCATCGGGAATCGCAAAAATTTTGTTTAACTTTGCGAAAGAAAAAGAAAAGTTGCAAGCAAAGGGAGGCTTATTGGATGGCCAAGTTTACGACGCGGTTGCGTTGGAATCTTTGTCAAAGTTGCCAGATTTGCCAACCTTACGAGCCACATTTTTGTCTTTGTTACTGACGCCTTATCGTCAATGCTTGTACGTCATGCAAGCTGTACCGCAAGGGCTGTTAAACGTGCTAAAAGCTTACGAAGGAGCCAAGGAATAATAATTTTTCAGGTCAGGTTAGGAGGATATTTATCTTCTTAAACGCTTCATCTGAGAAAAATGTAGATGAAACACTAATCTGTTCTAGGAGGAAATATGAGTAATATAACACAAGATCAAGTTATTGAATGGTTAAGTAATCAATCTGTTTTGGATATAGCGGCTTTAGTTAAGGCGTTAGAAGACAAATGGGGCGTCAGTGCGTCTGCACCTGTAGCGGTCGCGGCTGCAACACCAGGAGCTGCTGCTCAAGCTGTGGAAGAAAAAACAGAATTTAATGTTGTTTTGGCCAATGCTGGTGCAAACAAAATTAGCGTCATTAAAGAAATTCGTGCTATCACTGGCTTAGGCTTGAAGGAAGCAAAAGATTTAGTTGAAGGCGCTCCCAAGGTTGTTAAAGAAAATGTTGGTAAAGCAGAAGCAGATGAGCTGAAGAGCAAACTCGAAGCTGCGGGTGCCAAGGTTGAAATTAAGTAATTTTTGACTGCGTTAACAACGCACTTGTAAAGAATGGTTGGGATTGGGAGAAAAAGTCCTCATTAAGTTTTTATTCATTTTATGTCAAATCGCATTAATTTTGGGAAATTAAACGAAGTGGTTGCGCCACCTGATTTAATACAGTTGCAATTGGCTTCATTTAAAGAGTTTTTGCAAGCAGATCAAGCGCCAAGTCAGCGCAAAAAAGTTGGATTAGAGGCTGTATTTCAAGAAATTTTCCCGATTGAAAGTTACGACAATAAATGTTACCTAGAATACGTTTCATATCAATTGGTTGATCCGAAACAATCGGATTACGATTGCATTCGGGATGGCAGCACGTATTCGTTATCTTTGTACGTAACGTTAAGACTGAAGTCCGACGATTCCATTCAAGAGAGTGAAATTTACATGGGAGAAATTCCTCTCATGACCAACAGAGGATCTTTTATCATTAATGGAGCGGAGCGGGTTGTTGTAAGTCAACTCCACAGGTCGCCGGGTATTTGCTTCGAGCAAGAAACGCACACCACCGGGAAAATTTTACATTCATTTCGCATTATCCCGGATCGCGGTACGTGGATTGAGGTGCAATTTGATCAAAATGATTTGTTGTACGTCTACTTAGATCGCCGTCGTCGCCGCCGTAAGTTTTTGATTACTACATTTTTAAGGGCCTTGGGCTACAACAATGACAGGGAAATTTTGAAACTTTTTTACAAGTTGGAAGAAGTCCCCGTATCGGCGTTATTGGAAAAAGAGGATTTAACGGGGTACATTTTAGTCGAAGATGTCATTGATGCTTCTAAGGGACTCGTGTTGGCACGTGCCTTTGAACCCGTTACAAAAACAGCCCTTCAATCTTTTGCGCAGTCCAATATTGAAGACGTTTGGGTTGTAGACAGTAGTGTGGATGATGGAACCATCATTCGTTGTTTAAAGAAAGATCCGATTCCTAACGAAGAAGAAGCCCTCCGGGATATTTTTAAGCGTCTGCGTCCGGGAGACCCTGCGACTTTGGCAAATGCCAGAAGCCTATTTAAAAAATTATTTTTTGACGAAAAACGTTATGATTTAGGCCGGGTAGGTCGTTATCGTTTAAACCAAAAATTTGGAGAAAATGTCAGCTTAACAAAGCGTTTGTTGTTGCCGAATGATGTTGTTCAAGCAACGCGCTATTTGTGCGGTTTGAAAAAAGGCAAGGGTGTTGTAGACGATATCGACCACTTGGGAAGCCGCCGTGTACGTCCAGTGGGTGAACTTTTGTATCATCAATGCCGTTTAGGTTTGGCGCGGACGGAAAGAATCGTGCGTGAAAGAATGGCGCTGTACGATCAAACGGTTGATTCGATTACACCACAACGTTTGATGAATACCAAGGCGTTGACCACGGTGATCCGCGATTTTTTTGCCCGCAGTCAATTGTCTCAATTGATGGATCAAATTAATCCTTTGGCTGAGTTGACGCACAAACGACGTTTGTCTGCCTTGGGCCCGGGAGGCTTAAATCGCGATCGTGCAGGCTTCGAGGTGCGCGATGTGCACGCTTCTCACTACGGACGTATTTGTCCGATTGAAACACCGGAAGGTCCAAACATCGGTTTAATTAACTCGTTGACGACGTATGCAAATGTTAATGAGTTTGGCTTCATTGAGACGCCCTACCGGGTTGTTAAAAAGGGTGTTGTAACGGATGAAGTGCATTATTTAACGGCCGATCAAGAAGAACAAGCGGTAGTCGCTCAGGCAAACTCTTTCATTAACAAGGAAGGCCGCCTGGAGGGAAGAGTAACGGCACGTAAGCGTTTTGAAGTCGTTGAGGTGGATCCTAAGGAAGTTAATTACATGGATGTTTCTCCAAAGCAATTAATTTCGGTGGCTACGGGATTGATTCCCTTCCTTGAACACGACGATGCCAGCCGTGCGTTGATGGGCTCGAACATGCAACGTCAAGGCGTTCCTTTGTTGAGAGCACAAGCGCCCTTTGTCGGTACGGGCTTGGAAGGTAGAGTGGCCAGAGATTCTCGTACGGTGATCGTGGCTGAAGCAGATGGCGTTGTAGTTGAGGTTGATGGTAAGCATATTATTGTTTCCGCCGATGGAAGCTTACCGACGAAGCGCATAAAGACGGACCGTAAAAAAGGCATTTACGTTTACAATTTATACAAGTTTATCCGTTCTAACGCGGCCACGTGTTTTAATCAAAAGCCCTTGGTCCGCTTGGGTGAAAAGGTTAAAGCGGGTCAAGTCTTGGCCGATGGCGCAGCCACGGAAAACGGTGAGTTGGCCTTAGGTAGCAATGTCTTGGTCGCGTTCATGTCTTGGAATGGATATAATTTTGAGGATGCCATCATTTTAAGTGAGCGTTTAGTTAAAGAGGATGTCTTCACTTCTATTCATATTGAAGAATTTGAAGTGACGGCGCGTGATACAAAGCTGGGCGCTGAGGAAATTACACGTGATATTCCAAATGTGGGCGAAGAAGCTTTAAAAAATTTGGACCGCAATGGAATTATTTGCGTGGGTGCAGAGGTCCATCCGGGCGATATTTTGGTGGGTAAGATTACGCCTAAGAGTGAGACTGAATTAGCCCCAGAAGAGAAGTTGCTACGTGCCATTTTTGGTGAGAAGGCTGCAGATATTAAAGACTCTTCTATGATTGCTCCCCCGGGTTGCTCGGGTATTGTTATGGATGTTCGGACGTCCACACGAGCAGACAAGGAGAATGGCGAAGATTCGGTCGAGGTAATTGACCGTCGTCGTCAGTTGAAGAAAATTACGGAAGAGCATAGAGCGGCTAAAGAACGTGTACGAGAAGAGCTCACCGAAGCCTTATCAAATATTTTGTTGGGTGAAAAGATCCCTCTCAACATCATTAATGGCGATACGGGTGAATGCATTATTCCGGCAAACCGCAAGATTACTAAGACCCTACTGCGTCGCTTGGCGTCTGCTCCGAATAATTTACAAATTGATCAGTCGCCCGTTAAGGTTAAAATTGTTGAGATTTTAAATCAATTTAAAAAACGATTTGAGCTGTTAGACGAAGAATATGATGCCAAGAGCCAACGTGTCGAAGAAGACATGGAGGAAATGGGTACCATTAAGAATGTAAAGGTTTACATCGCAATCAAGCGTAAGATCCAAGTGGGAGACAAGATGGCGGGACGTCACGGTAACAAGGGTGTCGTTTCGCGCATAGTCCCCGTGCAAGATATGCCCTTCTTGGCGGATGGTACGCCGGTGGATATTATTTTGAATCCGCTGGGTATCCCAAGTCGTATGAATGTTGGGCAGGTGCTGGAGACCCATTTGGGTTGGGTTTGCCGAGCCTTGGGTATTAAGATTGCGACCCCTGTGTTTGATGGTGTTTCGGAGGGTACGATTCGTGAATACTTGAAGAAGGCGAATTTGCCTGAAAGTGGAAAAATAACCTTGTACGATGGTTGTACGGGTGAAGCATTCTTCCAAAAGGTCATGGTCGGCTGCATCTATATGATGAAACTCAATCACTTGGTTGCCAATAAGATCCACGCTCGTTCGGTAGGCCCTTACAGCTTAATTACGCAGCAACCATTGGGCGGAAAAGCTCAATATGGAGGCCAACGTTTTGGTGAAATGGAAGTTTGGGCTTTGGAAGCGTATGGAGCGGCCTACACCTTGCAAGAATTATTGACCGTTAAGTCAGATGATGTGCAAGGGCGCACACGCGTTTATGAAGCCATTGTTAAAGGTTATCATTCTTTGCAAGCGGGGGTACCGCAGTCGTTCAATGTGCTTGTAAAAGAAATGCAGGGATTGTGTTTGGATGTTCGTTTGGGGTCAAAACAACAACAAACGGAAGAAAATATTCGACTTTAAAGATACACTATGAGTAAAGAAGAGGTTCGTGAAGTATTGGGTTTTGACGATGAACAAACTTTTGATTCTGTAAGTATTGCAGTTGCATCTCCGGATACGATTCGGCAATGGTCGAAAGGAGAAGTAAAAAATCCAGAAACCATCAATTACCGTACGTTTAAACCGGAACCCGGAGGCTTATTTTGTCAAAGGATTTTTGGGCCTGTTAAAGATTACGAATGTGCTTGTGGTAAGTATAAGCGTATAAAGTACAAGGGTGTTGTTTGCGATCGTTGTGGCGTAGAAGTTACTTTGTCCCGTGTGCGCCGTGAATGGATGGGCCACATTAACTTGGCCGTGCCCGTCGCGCACGTGTGGTTTTTAAAGACCATGCCAAGCCGTTTCGGTCTCTTGTTGGAAATGACCATTCGTGACTTGGAGAAGGTCATATATTATGAGAACTACATCGTCATTGATCCGGGGCGGACTTCATTAGAGGAAAAGCAATTGTTGACTGAGCAAGAGTATCAAATGGCTCAGGAGGAATTCGGGGAAGATGCGTTTGTGGCCAAGATGGGCGCTGAAGCAATTAAGGACTTGTTGTCGAAGATTGATCTGTCCAGTGAGGCTGAAGCTCTCCAAATGGAGATTTACAATACGCGTTCCAAGCAAATTAAAAAGAAGCTCGCCAAGCGCCTGAAAATTATTAACGGATTTATACAATCGGGTTCGCGTCCCGAGTGGATGATTTTGGATGTTATTCCCGTTATCCCACCCGATTTGCGGCCGTTAATCCCATTGGAAGGTGGACGTTTTGCCACGAGTGACCTCAACGACTTGTACCGTCGCGTCATTAATCGTAACAATCGTTTACGCAATCTCTTACAATTAAAGACGCCCGATGTCATCATTCACAATGAAAAGCGGATGTTGCAAGAGGCCGTGGATGCACTCTTTGATAATGGACGGCATGGAACGCGTCCCGTGACAGGTTCGGGCAATCGTCCGTTGAAGTCTTTGAGCGACATGCTGAAAGGTAAGCAAGGTCGTTTTAGGCAAAACTTGTTGGGTAAGCGTGTGGACTACAGCGGTCGTTCCGTCATTGTTATCGGTCCGGATTTAAAGTTAAACCAATGTGGTTTGCCGAAAAAGATGGCCTTGGTCTTGTTTGAGCCATTCATCATTCGTCGTTTGAAAGAATTGGGCTTTGCGCATACCGTACGTTCGGCCCGTAAGTTAATTGAAAATAAAGCGCCAGAGGTATGGGATATTTTGGCCGAAGTTACGAAGGGACACCCGATCTTATTAAATCGTGCACCTTCGCTTCACCGTTTGTCCATTCAAGCCTTTGAGCCTGTGTTAATTGAAGGTGACGCGATTCGTTTGCATCCTTTAGTTTGTTCGGCGTTTAACGCGGATTTCGATGGTGACCAAATGGCTGTTCACGTTCCGTTGTCGACCGAGGCGATCATGGAGTCGCGCTTGATGATGCTTTCGACGAACAACATGTTTGCGCCCTCGAGTGGTAAGCCGGTTTTAATGCCGTCTCAAGATATTATTTTGGGACTTTATTACCTAACGTTGAATCTGACGGATAAACCCGCAAAGGATGTTCACGTGCCGGTGGTTGCAAACATTAAAGAGGCTTTGACCGCACAGGCGGAAGGTGTATTGACCCTCCATGATTGGATCGATATGCCTAACCCGGATTACGGAAAAGACACGCAATTGGGCAATAAGGATAGCAAATTTGTTCGTACGACCATTGGTCGCGCCTTGTTTAACACCATATGGCCTAAAACCATGGGTTATGTCAACGAGCCGGTTGGAAAAAATCGCTTATCTGAGTTAATCGCGCTTTCTTACAATTTGGTGGACAAGGCGGAAGCCGTGCAAGTCTTGGATGCTTTGAAAAAGATGGGCTTTTTAATGGCCACGAAGATCGGTGTGTCTATCAGTATTGACGATATGGTTGTACCGACAGAAAAGTCAGCCATTATTGAAAAAAGCCGTAAGAAGATTAAGGAAGTTGAGTCTCAATTTAAGAAGGGTATCATTACCAACGGTGAGCGGTACAATAAGGTCGTGGATATTTGGACGACGGCCACGGATGAAATCGCAAAGATGGCATTTAAGGGCTTGGAAGGTGTCCACAATGGGGAGGTCAACTCTGTTTACATGATGATGGATTCCGGGGCCCGTGGTAATCGGCAACAAGTGCGTCAATTGTGTGGAGCCCGTGGATTGATGGCGAAGCCTTCCGGTGAAATTATTGAGCAACCTATTCTTTCTTCGTTGCGTGAGGGCTTGAATGTATTGGAGTATTTTATTTCCACTCACGGTGCCCGTAAGGGTATGGCAGATACGGCGTTGAAAACGGCAGATGCGGGATATTTGACGCGGAAGTTGTGCGACGTTGCGATGGACTGCATCATTGTGCCTGATCCAGAGAATTTGGATTACAACAAAGGTGTTTGGAAACAAGCCATTTACGAGGGTGACGAGGAAATTGTAAAGTTGTCGGAACGCATTGTGGGACGTTGTTCCTGTGATAATGTGTTGAATCCTACGAACTTGGACGAGGTTGTGGTCGCGCGTGGAGAAATTATTACCGAAGAAGTTGCGCGAAGGATTGAAGCGCTCGGTATTGATCGGGTTAAGGTCTTATCTCCACTTACCCACATGTCGAAAAACAGCATTCCTGCCAAAGCGTACGGCTTGGATCCATCGACACACCTTTTGGTAGAAGAAGGAACCTCGGTGGGTATTATTGCCGCTCAATCAATTGGTGAGCCGGGAACACAGTTGACCATGCGTACATTCCACGTTGGTGGAGTTGCGAGTCAGGTCCTAAAGTCACCGGAGATTCGAGTCAAACACGCCGGTTATGTTAAATACGATGGCTTGCGTATTGTTAAGACGGATGATAATGCCACGGTCGTCTTGAATAAGACGGGTAAGGTGTTTATTGTGGATGGTGACGGTAATGAACTTGAAACGTTACACATTTTTGCCGGATCTTTGCTGACAGTTGAGGACGGTGCCTTTATAGAAAAAGGCAGTGTCTTGGCGATGTGGGACCCACATAATATTCCGATTTTGTCAGAGAAGGGTGGTATAATTCGTTTCAGGGACATGATGCCTGGCATTACCGTAAGGCGTTCAATGGACAGCACGAGTGGTCAATCAACAATGGTCATTATTGAGCACCAAGAAGATTTAAATCCATCCGTTGACGTGGTTGATCTGCAAGATGAGAACAAGGTTTTGGCAACGTATGCGATTCCTGTAGGCGCACAAGTGGTCGTCAATGCGGGGGATGAAATATACCCGGGTGCATTGTTGGCTAAAACGCCGCGTTCGGCTTCTCGTACGCAAGATATTACCGGTGGATTGCCACGTGTGGCAGAATTATTTGAGGCGCGTAGGCCTAAAGATGCCGCTGAAGTGGCGAAGATTGACGGTATTGTTTCTGTTTCCGGTATCGTTCGTGGTAAAAAACGTTTAATTATCACGGATCCTGAAACTGAAAATTACGAGGATCACCTCATTCCCCATGGAAAACAACTGATTGTCCATCCGGGAGATGCGGTTAAAAAGGGTCAAACCTTGACAGAAGGTGTGGCGGATCCGCATGAAATTTTGTCAGTTTTAGGTGTGCATGCCTTGCAAGAGTACTTGTTGACGGAGATACAAAAGGTTTATCGCTTACAAGGTGTAACCATTGATGACAAGCACTTGGAGGTCATTATTGCGCGCATGTTGAGTAAGGTCCGTGTGGTCGATCCAGGTGACACAGATTATTTCTGGGGTGAACAAGTGGATCGGTCGGATTTTATTGCGGCGAATGAAAAAGTCCTAAACGCGGGAGGTAAGCCAGCAGAAGGTGAACCTATCTTGTTGGGAATTACAAAGGCTTCTTTGGAGACGGACAGCTTTATTTCGGCTGCTTCCTTCCAAGAAACGACGCGTGTATTGACGGAAGCTGCAACCTTGGGTAAGGTCGACTTATTAAAGGGATTTAAGGAAAATGTGATCATGGGTAATTTGATTCCGGCAGGTACAGGAATGGCGAAATACCGTCACATTAAAATTAATACTTTAGTCGAAGCCTGTGCTAAAGATGAGGAAAAGTAAGTTTTTAACGTGGAAAAGTATGTTGTTTTTATGAAAAAAACTTGCAATTTATTGGATAATAACTCTAAATTTTTCGTAAGTATAAGATAAGATGCCTACAATTAATC
This sequence comes from uncultured Verrucomicrobiota bacterium, assembly GCA_902495005.1. Taxonomy (GTDB): domain Bacteria; phylum Verrucomicrobiota; class Verrucomicrobiia; order Opitutales; family UBA9783; genus CABUVL01. The sequence goes on from CABUVL010000001.1 coordinate 217,381, forward strand.
AGCTCATTTTAAAGCCAAGAGTGAGAGTTTGTTCGAAGTCGAAAGCTCCTGCTTTGGGTAAGAATCCATTTAAAAGAGGTGTGTGTGTGCAAGTAATGACACGTACGCCTAAAAAGCCAAATTCGGCCGTACGTAAGGTTACGAAGGTACGTTTGACGAATGGCATGGAAATTATTGCCTACATTCCTGATGAAGGACATAATTTGCAAGAACACAGCGTAGTATTGGTACGTGGAGGACGTGTACCTGATTTGCCAGGTGTGCGATATCACGTGGTACGTGGGGCATTGGATACGCAAGGTGTTGAAAAACGTCGTCGCAGTCGTTCGAAGTATGGAGTACAACGCCCGAAAGATAACAAGAAAACAAGCAAGAAATAATTATGGCACGTCGTAGAAAAGCTGTACGTAGGGAATTAAAAGAAGATCCACGGTACAAAAGCACCTTAGTCGAGCAATTGACAAACCGTGTAATGCGTTCTGGCAAAAAAGGATTGGCGAGACGCATTGTTTACGGGGCAATTGAGCGCGTTAGTGAAAGCTTGGGTAAAGGAGATCCAATGGACTTTTTGTTGGTTGCGCTTGAAAATATACGTCCAAAATTGGAGGTTAAGAGCCGCCGTGTGGGTGGAGCGACCTATCAAGTCCCCGTGGAAGTGCCTTACGAGCGTCAAGTGGGCTTGGCTTTTCGTTGGCTTGTTCAAACGGCCAATAAACGTAGGGGCGCCATGGCAAACTCTTTGGCGGATGAGATTATAGAGGCTTACAATAATACGGGAGAAGTTGTTAAGAAGAAGGATGAAATGCATCGTATGGCGCAAGCGAATCGGGCATTTACACATTTGCGTTGGTCATAAAATTTTTCAGGGCGAGATATGAGTAAAGAAGAGATTTCTTCTGTGAATGCTGCACAGCGTAAGGTTCCGTTGGAACATTTACGCAATATTGGTATTGCTGCGCACATTGATGCAGGTAAAACAACAACGACGGAGCGCGTTTTATTTTATACAGGCGTAGTGCACAAGGTTGGTGAAGTTCACGAAGGTGAAACTGTTACAGATTGGATGGAGCAAGAGCGTGAACGTGGTATTACCATCACGGCGGCAGCTATCAGTTGTGACTGGATTAATAAGAAAGGTCCATTTGCGGGGATCCATCATCGTATTAATGTTATCGATACCCCCGGTCACGTGGATTTTACAGCCGAAGTTGAACGTTCTTTGCGTGTCCTAGATGGTGCCGTCGGAGTTTTTTGTGCCGTTGCGGGAGTACAACCTCAATCGGAGACGGTATGGCGTCAGATGGACAAATATCATGTCCCCCGTTTAGCTTTCATCAACAAGATGGATCGTACGGGCGCCAATTTTCTTAACGCGGTTAAAGACATCCGTGAAAAATTGGGCGGTAATGCACATCCACTGTTTTTGAATATAGGCCAAGAGGATAATTTTGTCGGTCTGATTGATTTGATTGAAGAGAAGGCTTATATCTATGACGCCAATGATCCCAATGGTATGCATTATGATACCGTTGACATTCCACAAGAGTTTGTAGAGTCGGCGCATTTGTATCGCGAGCAATTGATTGAATCGTTGGCGGATTACGATGATCATTTGGCTGAAAAATATTTGGAAGGTGAAGCGTTGACAGCCGATGAAATTAAGCGGGCTGTTCGTAAGGCAACCTTGTCTTTAAAATTTATTGGGGTTATCCCCGGAAGCGCCTTTAAAAATAAAGGCGTTCAAATGTTGTTGGATGCCATTGTCGATTATTTGCCGAGTCCTTTGGACTTACCGCCTGTTCAAGGGGAACGAGATGATGAAAAAGTGGAATTTGTCCCTGATGACAATCACGCCCCCGTTGGTTTGGCCTTCAAATTGATGACGGATCCTTACGTAGGTAAGTTAATATTTTACAGAGTATATGCGGGAACTATACGTAAGGGTATGGTTCTGTACAATCCAAGAACACGTAAGCAAGAGCGTATCAGCCGCTTGGTCGTGATGAAGGCTAACGAGCGTATCGACATTGAAGAGGCTTTTTCGGGTGATATTTGTGCCTTGATTGGCCCGCGTGAAGTTGTAACGGGCGATACGTTGTGTGATAAGGAATTAAATGTTCAGTTGGAGCCACCGACATTCCCAGAGCCGGTCATCAGCATGTCAATTGAACCGAAGACTAAATCGGATCAGGAAAAGCTTGCCATTGGTTTGCAACGTTTGGCGGAAGAAGATCCGACATTTAAGGTGCACAGCAATGTCGAAACTGGGCAAACTCTTATTTCTGGAATGGGCGAGTTGCACTTGGATATCATACGTGATCGTTTGTTCCGTGAATTTAAGGTAGAGGCTGATGCGGGTAAACCACAAATTGCGTATCGTGAAACGGTACTTCAAGCGGCTGATGGCGAGGGTAAGTTTATTCGTCAAAGCGGTGGTCGTGGTCAATACGGTCACGTGGTTGTGAAAATTGAACCGCTTGAAAAAGGTAAGGGCATTGAAGTCGTCAACGAAATTGTGGGGGGTGCAATTCCACGGGAATTTATTAAACCTGCACAAGATGGTTTGATGGAAGGTGCTCAAAATGGTGTTGTCGCTGGGTACCCGGTTGTTGATTTTAAGATTCGTATTGTGGATGGTAGCTTCCACGAGGTTGATTCTTCCGAGTTGGCCTTTAAGATGGCGGGTATCTTTGCGTTTAAAGATGCCATGAAAAAAGCAAATCCAATTCTTTTGGAGCCGATTATGAAGGTTGAAGTCGCAACTCCGGAGGAATACCAAGGCGATATCATGGGTGACTTAAATCGTCGTCGTGGACAAATTCAAGGTATGGAGTTAAGGGGAACTGCAACCATCATTACCGCTTTTGTGCCTTTGGAAACAATGTTTGGTTATGCGACAGATGTACGTTCATTAACAAAAGGACGGGCTTCATATTCTATGGAACCTTCGCATTTTGAACAAGTTCCATCCAGTATATTAACTAAAATTGTTGAGTCTGTATCGCGTGCTCCTGCACGTTCGTAATGTAAATTTAGTGAGATAACTAATAGAAAGAATGCAAATGGCTGGTCAAAAAATTAGAATTAAATTAAAGGGTTTTGACTATCGTACTGTAGATCAATCTACATTTGAAATTGTAGATACGGCGAAAAGGTCCGGGGCACAAGTCTGTGGCCCCATCCCAATGCCAACAAAGATCGAACGTTTTACGGTAAATCGTTCTCCACACGTAAGTAAGAAGTCGATGGATCAGTTTGAGTTGAGAACTCATAGTCGATTGATTGTAATTGTGGATCCAACCCCTCAAACGGTGGATGATTTGAAAAAATTAAATTTGCCTGCCGGAATTGAGATTACAATTCATCTTTAATTTAATAATGGCATTGACAATAAGGAAGTATTAATTTTGTTTCTAATGCAGGTAATTCACAGAAAGAGAAAAATTTTCCCTGCCGCTTAGTATTATGCAAGACAGATTATTATTAGTAGGAAAGAAGATAGGCATGACACAGTTGTTTGATTCAGACAACTGCTTATTGCCGGTTACCGTTATTTTGACGGAGCCTTGTAAGGTAACACAGATAAAGACGATTGATTCGGACGGCTATAATGCAATACAATTTGCATATCAGCCTAAAAATCATGTAAATAAAGCGACCCTGGGCCATTTGCAAAAAGCGGGTGTAGAAGACAAGTTGGGGGCTTTTAAGGAATTTACAACTGAAGATGTGAAGTCGTTTTCCGTGGGCCAATCCTTGGATGCGGATTTGTTTAAAGAAGGGCAAAAAGTTGATGTGGTTGCCACTTCTAAAGGAAAAGGATTTCAAGGTTTAATGAAGCGATACAACTTTGCGGGTGGTCGTGCATCCCACGGTTCTATGTCGCATAGAAGAGGTGGAGGCTTTGGTTGTTTCCGTCGTATGGGACATATTTTGAGAAATCAAAAGATGCCTGGCCATATGGGGCATGTTCGTACGACTGTTCAAAATTTGACTGTTGTGAAGGTCTTTCCAGAAAAGCATATTATTTTGGTGAAAGGCAGTGTCCCGGGACCTAAGGGCAGTTTTGTGATGATTAGGCAAGCAAAGAAAGCATAAAGGAAGTCGTATGAAGATAAAGTATTACAATGTTGATGGCGGCTTACGCGGTGAGCAAGAGTATGACATTCCAGTCTTTGAAGGTGACGCGGGGCTTCAAGCTTTGAAGGAAGTTATATTGGCCTATCAGTCGAATTTAAGACAAGGAAATGCGTGCACGAAGACACGTGGGGATGTAAAAGGTTCTGGCAAAAAGCCTTATCGTCAAAAAGGAACGGGTATGGCACGACAAGGTGAAAAAAGAAGTCCGATTTGGCGAGGGGGAGGAGTTGTTTTTGGGCCAAAGCCACGTGATTTTTACGTATGCATTAATAAGAAAGAAAAGAAATTGGCATTAAAGCGTGCTTTGTACGATGCGGCGGTTGAAGGTAAATTGTCTGTTCTAGAAAAAGTTCTAACGATAGATCGTCCAAAAACTTCTGTTGTGGCTGAATTTTTTAATAAAATTGGATGTAACGGCAAAACTTTGTTAATTGATAGTGAATTTAATGAAAATGTCTTGCTATCTTCTCGCAATTTAAGTTGGCTGTATACGATTGATGATATGTCTTTAAATGCGTGGGACTTGTGCCGTTATCGTTCGGTAATTATGACTGAGCGTGCGTTACTTTCTTTCTTAAAACGTATTTGTGCGTAATGAAAAGCGGAGGTATGATGGAATCTTATAAGATTGTAAAAAAGTACAGAGTGACTGAGAAATCGAACGCCCTGAGTTCCGATGCGGCTTGTTATACGTTTGAAGTGCTTGCTAATGTTAATCGTTTTGAAATAAAAAGCAGCATTGAGAATGCCTTTAAGGTTAAAGTAAAAAACATATGTGTTTTAAATAGAAAACCAAAAGTAAAGCGTAGTCGGATGCGCCATGTGCGTCCCGGTTTTGTGGGTGGCATGAAGAAGGCTATGGTTACGTTGGTTAAAGGGTATAAAATAGATTTGGCTTAAAGGTAAAGGAGTTTTAATATGATATTAGTAAAAAGTGTACCTTTGACGCCGGGACAACGATTCTTAGTGAAGAATAAGCTTACATTGTCCAAGAACGCTCCGGTTGCGCAATTGACAAAAGGTTTTCAACGCAGTGTTGGCCGTAATTGCTATGGCAGGGTTACCTGCAGACACCGTGGAAGTGGACATAAGCGTTTATATCGTTTCGTAGATTTCAAGCGTAACAAATTGAATATCCCTGCCGTTGTTGAATCGATCGAGTACGATCCTAACCGATCTGCACATTTGGCTCTTTTAAAGTATGCGGACGGGGAAAAGCGTTATATTTTGGCGCCTGAAGAATTGAACATTGGTGATTCGGTTGTAAGCTTAAATGAGCGCGTAACGAATTATCGCGTGGGTATGAATTTCCCCCTGTCGTGTATTCCATTATCTGTCACTGTACACGCCGTTGAATTGACACCGGGCAATGGTGCGCAATTGGCTCGCAGTGCGGGTGCTGGTTTGGAATTGGTTAGTTTGGAAAATGGGTATGCGTCTTTAAAGATGCCGAGTGGAGAAATTCGCTTAGTAGATGCTCGTTGCCGGGCGACCATTGGACGTGTTGGTAATGTTGACCATCAAAACGTTATTTTAGGTAAGGCGGGTCGTAAACGTTGGAAAGGCTTTAGGCCCAGTGTTAGAGGTGTGGCCATGAATCCTGTTGATCACCCAATGGGTGGTGGACAAACGGGAGGTGGTAACCATCCTGTATCGCCGTGGGGACAATTCGCGAAAGGTTTTATGACGCGTAAACGTAGCAATAAGACAAATAAGTACATATTGATACGTCGTAATGGGAAAAAGTTAAAAAAGGATAATTAATTTTTATGGCACGTTCGTTAAAAAAGGGGTTTTTTGTAGATCCTAAGTTAATGGATAAGGTGGACTTATCTCAGAAATCTGGGAATAAAAAACCTATTCAAACTTGGTCCCGTCGCTCTACGATTACGCCAGAGTTTGTTGGTTTGAATTTTAATGTTCACAATGGGAAGGTATTTTTCCCGGTTTATGTCACTGAAAATATGGTGGGACATAAATTAGGGGAATTTGCGCCAACAAGAACTTTTAAAACACACAATCCTCATACACAAAAGAAAGTCTGATGAAAATTCAAGCGTTAACAAAGTATGTGCGAATTTCTCCATTGAAAATGCGAGTATTGGCTCGTGGTTTGGTAGGTATGCCAGCGGATGATGCGGTACAAACCTTGAAGTGGATTCCGAAAAAATCAGCACGTTTGATATTGAAAACATTAAAGAGTGCCATCGCAAACGCGGAGAATAATTTTAATTTATCCAGAGACCAATTGGTTTTGTCCGAAGCGATGATCGATGAAGGTTCGGTACTGAAACGTTTTCAACCGGTATCTCGTGGTTCGGCGCATCCAATTAGAAAACGTACAAGCCATATTAAAATTGTATTGACCTCTGTTGATAAGGTTGAACAAAATCATAAGGAATAAATTATGGGACAGAAGGTAAATCCTATTGGTTTTCGTCTTTCAGTACGTAGAGATTGGCGGTCACGTTGGTATGCTTCCAGTAAGAATTATGCTTCTTGGATTGAAGAGGATTATAAGATTCGTGACTTCCTTCAAAAGAAGTTGCGCTATGCTTCGGTACAAGATATTTTGTTGGAACGTGCGGGTACACGCATTCGTGTAACGGTTTTGAGTGGGCGCCCAGGTGTTATTATTGGAAGAAAGGGTCAGGAGCTCGAGAAGCTTAAGGATCAATTGCAAAAGGCGATTAATAAAGAAGTTTTGCTCGATATCCAAGAGGTTAAGAAGCCCGATGTGGTTGCGCAATTAATCGCAGAAAATGTTGCCTTACAATTGGAGCGCCGTGTATCTTTTAGACGTGCTATGAAAAAGGCAGTTCAGTTGGCCATGAGCATGGGAGTTAAAGGCATCCGTTTGCAATGTTCAGGCCGTTTGGGTGGAGCTGAAATTGCGAGAACAGAATCTCAGCGTGCCGGCAGTGTACCTTTGCACACTTTACGTGCAGATGTCGATTACGGTTTTGATAAAGCTCAAACCGTGTACGGTGCCATTGGGGTAAAATGTTGGGTATGTCATAATAATAATTAAACGATTGGAGGATTTTCTATGGCAATTTTACTTCCGGCTAAGACAAAATATCGTAAAGTTCAAAAGGGACGTATTTACGGTAATGCAAAGGGTGGCGATAAATTGGCGTTTGGTGATTTTGGAATTCAAGTGTTAGAACGCGGTCGTATTACCGCTGCCCAATTAGAGGCGGCTCGTGTTGCAATCAATCGGCACTTGAAAAGAAAAGGAAAAATGTGGATGAGGGTATTCCCACACAAGCCGATTACGAGAAAGCCTGCCGAAACTCGTATGGGTAAAGGAAAAGGTAATGTAGAGTATTGGGTGGCTATTGCAAAACCGGGCATGGTTTTATTTGAATTGGCCGGTGTTTCTTTGGCAACCGCGAGAGAAGCTATGAGTTTGGCAGATCGAAAATTAAGTTTGCGGTGCCGATTCTTAAATAGAGAAGATTTGAATCAGCGTTTCTGAGAGGTGTTCTATGAAAATGGAGGATTTGTTGAAATTAACAGAAGGAGAGTTGCATGAGCGCCTTGACAAGTGTTCTCAAGAATATTTTGAGTTAAAAATGAAGAAAGGCTTGGGGCAACTTAAGGCACCTTCAGACATCTGTAAGCTAAAGAAGGATATGGCTCAAATAAAAGGCGTATTATCGCAAAAGCTGATGCAAAAGTAATGAGGGTGAAAAATAATGGAAAATAATTTGGAAAAAAGAAAGCAACGTAAGACCCTTGTGGGCTTAGTTGAGAGTCGTTCTGGAGACAAATCGATAAAGGTGGTCTTTTTTTATAAGCAACCGCATCCTCTTTATCGTAAGGAGATCAAGCGTAAGACGGTACTGTATGTGCATGACGCAGAAAATGCTTGTAATGTAGGTGATACAGTGGAGATTATGTCCGTACGCCCTTTAAGCCATTTAAAGCGTTGGCGTGTCGTCCGTATTGTAGAAAAGGTTCAAGCGTAGAAAAAGAGGTGTCTTATGTTACAAATGAATAGCATAATGGAAGTTGCGGATAACACAGGGGCCAAGTATGTTTCGATGATTCGTCGCTTGGGACAAAACAAGCGTACGGCCAAGGTGGGTGACATTATCATTGGATCCGTCAAAGAAAGTACGCCGGAAGCCAGTGTTAAAAAAGGTTCAGTCGTTCGTGCCGTTATCGTTAGAACAAAGGCTCCTATCGCACGTAAGGATGGCAGTGTGTTACGTTTTGATTCCAATGCGTGTATTATTATTGATGCTAGCAATAATCCAAAAGGTACACGTGTCTTTGGGCCAGTTGCTCGCGAATTGCGTCAAAAGAATTTTATGAAAATTATTTCATTAGCTCCGGAGGTCCTATGAAGTATCATTTGAAAAAAGATGATGAGGTTATTGTGATTGCCGGCGCCCAAAAAGGGAAAAAAGGCAAGGTTCTTTCAATTGTACGAGAGAAACAACAAGTTTTGGTTGAGGGGGTTAATTTGCGTAAAAAGCATATGAAAAAGACGCAAAACAATCCATCGGGTAGTATTGTTGAGAAGGAAATGCCCATTCATTATTCCAATGTTATGTTGGCTTCCAAGATGAAGGATCGTTCGCAAAAATAGCTTTACTTGAAATAAAATTTTTTAAAAGAGAGTATTTTACATGAAAGATAAACCGATATTAAAGGATTATTATTTTGAGAAAGTCGTTCCGGCCTTAAAAGATCAATTTGGATATACCAATATTCATGTCGTACCTGCGGTTGAAAAAGTAGTCTTGAATTCTAGAATCAATGCAGATGCCGACAAGGCGCACGTCGCTCAGGTTGTGAAGGAGCTGGGTTTAATTACTGGGCAAAAGCCTTTAATTACAAGGGCTAAGAAAAGTATCTCAAATTTTAAGTTGAGACAAGGCATGCCGGCCGGGGTTAAGGTGACTTTGCGTGGGAATAGAATGTATGATTTTTTGTACAGATTGATTCATATTGCCCTTCCTGTAATCCGTGATTTTCGCGGTGTTTCAAGGCGGATGGATAAGCGTGGCAATTTAAATATAGGTATTGTCGATCATACAATTTTCCCTGAAATTAAAGTTGAGTCGAGCAATCGTCAGAATATTGGCTTGGATATCGCAATTGTTACCACGGCACGTTCTGATAAAGAAGGCTTGAGTTTATTAGAGAATTTAGGTATAGCATTTAGGAAATAGGACTTTTATGGCAAAAAAATCTTCCATAGAGCGGAATAAGAAAAGAATGCGTTTAGTAGAAAAATGTGCATCAAGACGCAAGGAATTAAAACAACTTTTGTTGAATCCTAATATTTCTGATGAAGAATTTTTTAGGGCACAAAGAGAATTGTTTTTATTGCCCAGAAATTCTTCTGCGGTGCGTTTGAAAAATCGTTGTTCTATTACAGGGCGTGCTCGTGGTTATTTTGGAAAGTTTGGGCTTTCTCGTTTGACATTACGAGAGTTTGCTTTAAAAGGTTTGTTGCCGGGAGTAACAAAGGCTTCTTGGTAAGGAGAATATATGGATACAATAGGTGATTTTTTAACGATCATTCGTAATGCCGTACGTGCGCATAAGCCTACCTGTGTTGTTCAGTTTTCGAATATACGTAAGGCAATTGCTGTATTGTTGAAACAAGAAGGCTATATCGCGAATGTTGATGAACTTGAAAATGAAAAGGGCTTGCGAAATTTAGTTCTTTCATTGAAGTACGTCAAAGGTGTACCTACCTTGAACGTGTTAAAGCGTTGTAGCACACCGGGTGCACGTTGGTACGTGGGTAAGGACAAAATTCCAAACGTGTTGGATGGATTAGGCTTATGTGTTTTGTCAACTTCACAAGGGATTTTGAGCGGTCGCCAAGCTAAGAAATTAGGTGTTGGTGGTGAATTAATTTGCAAAGTTTGGTAAGTTATGAGCAGGAAAGGAAAACTTCCTATTGATTTAGGGGACAAGGTAAAGGTAGATATTGCTGGTTCAGAAATCACTGTAACAGGTCCCAAAGGGGTGCTCAAAAAATCTTTTGCGCCATGCGTAAAATTTCAATTGGAGTCACAACATTTATCTGTAATACCTACAGGCGCAGATCGTTTTTCTCAAGCCATGCATGGTACGGCACGTTCTATTGTGGCCAACATGGTTCAAGGCGTTCAGAACGTTTTTTCAAAAGATTTGGAAATTCAAGGCGTTGGTTTTAAAGCCGCCGTTGAGGGTTCGGTTTTGAATTTAGCCTTAGGATTTTCTCATCCCATTAAGTATAATATTCCCAATGGAATTTCGATTCAGGTAAAAGAAGGTACTAAAATCCATGTGGAAGGGATGGATAAGCATTTGGTGGGTCAAGTTGCTGCAGATATTAAGTGTTATTATCCTGTAGAACCGTACAAAGGTAAGGGGGTTCGAATTGTTGGAGAATTTGTACGGCATAAGGAAGGTAAAAAGAAAGCGTGATGAAAAATGATGAAATTATTTGAAAAGCAACGTTTGGAACAAAATCGACGTTTTAGGATTCGTTCTAAGGTGAAGGGCACGTTAGAGCGTCCTAGGATGGCTCTTTGTTTGTCCAATAAGCACATTTATGTTCAATGCATAGATGACACAAAAGGGAATACGTTGAAAGCTTTGTCTTCTTTGTCAAAGGACCTGAGGTCTCAAAAGCTGAAACCCAATTGTGCGGGTGCAGAAGCGTTTGGCAAGTTGTTTGGTGCCTTCTTAAAAGAACAAGGAATCTTATCTGTTGTGTTTGATCGTGCGGGACGTTCTTATCACGGTTGTGTAAAGGCGTTTGCTGAAGCGGTAAGATCTCAAGGTATTAATTTTTGATGAATTGATTTATGATGACGACGAATGAAGATAAAAAGCCCACGCAGGTTAAAGAAGATTTAGGTTCGCAAGCTGGGACTACTAATTCGGAATTTGTTCAAGATTGGAGTGAAAAAGTGGTTCACATCAATCGTTGTGCTAAAGTAGTTAAAGGTGGGCGTCGTTTTAGTTTTGGCGTTCTTGTTGTAGTTGGCAATAAGAATGGGCTTGTGGGGGTCGGTCAAGGTAAGGCAAAAGAGGTTGCTGATGCGATTCGCAAGGCCAGTGAAAATGCAAAAAAACATTTTTACCAAGTCGCTTTACTACGCAATACAATCCCCCATGTAACAACGGGAATAGCCGATGGAGGTCGTGTTATTTTGCGTCCTGCTTGTCCTGGAACCGGTATTATTGCTGGCGGGGGCGTAAGGGCTGTCTTGGAAATGATTGGAGTTAAAGATGTCTTGTCAAAGTCTTTAGGCTCTAATAATAATTTGGCAATGGTAAGAGCTACGATAAACGCTTTGTTAAAGTTGAAGACCAAAGAACAATTGTTGGCCTTGAGGCAAGCGGAAGCAGATGTTTTTGAAGAGTAATTAAAGGGAAATAAATATGGAATTAAATAGTTTACCAAAGACTTTGAGCCGTCTTAAAAAAACGAAGCGCCTCGGTTGTGGTCGTGGTAGTGGGCACGGTAAAACTTCTTCTAGGGGTAATAAGGGTGGAAATGCTCGTTCGGGATATTCCACGCCAACCAATTTTTCTGGTATTCCTCTCTATCGCCGTTTACCAAAACGTGGGTTTAATAACGCTAATTTTAAAAATCGGTACAATATAATTTCTTTAACGCAATTGGAAGAGAAATTAGCGCCCGATTTTGCAGATGTTGTGGATAAGCCATTGTTGTTGAAGCTTGGCCTAATTGACGATGCATCTTTGCCGGTTAAATTATTAGGTGGAGAAATTAAGCGTGGTTTCCGTGTAAGTTTAGATAAGATTACTGCCAATGCGAAAGCGCAACTAGAGTCGCTTGGTGGAACGTTTATTGAAAAATAATTCATTGTATGTTGAGCGCCTTTTTAAATTGTTTAAAAATTCCAGAATTAAAAAAGAGGATATTATTTACCTTATCTTTGTTGTTTGTGGCGCGAATAGGTTGTAATATCCCATTGCCAGGAATTGATCCACTTCCGTTAAAATCATTTTTTGAAAGTCAGAAAATGTTAGGAGGTGGACAATTAGTGGGATTGTACAATTTGTTTACGGGAGGCGCTTTCCTCAAGGGGGCAATTTTCGGCTTAGGCATTATGCCCTACATTAGTGCGTCGATCATATTTCAGTTGCTGGGAGCTATGATGCCCTCTTTGGCTAAATTGCAACAAGAGGGGGAATTTGGTCGGCAACGTTTAATGCAATACACGAGGTATCTGACTTTATTAATTTGTTTTATACAAGGCTGGTTGCTCGTAATGGCGTTGACCAATTATCCCGACAAATTATTCCCAGGTTTTAATACCAGTACGTTTGGCCCTATTACCTTACACAGTGGTTTTTGGTTTTTGGCAATTACTACCCTATTATTGACCACGGGTACGCTCATTTTAACGTGGTTGGGGGAGCAAATTACGCAGCGTGGTGTCGGCAATGGAATTTCATTACTCATTACGGTGGGTATTTTGTCAGGTTTGCCACAAAGTTTGTTCTTATTTGGAAAATTATTTACACAGCCGCTCGGAGCTGAATCAAGCACACACTTTGGCATTTACCAAGGTTTGTTGATGATTGCCTTGTTGTTTGTTGTGATCGGTTCAATGATTGCAGTTACGCAAGCGCACAGAAAAATTGTCGTACAGTATGCTAAGCGCATTGTGGGCCGAAAAATGTATGGAGGACAAAGTTCCTTTTTGCCTTTAAAAGTTAACTATGCGGGTGTTATGCCTGTTATATTCGCGAGTGCTTTGATGATGTTCCCTCAACAACTGCTCGCCTATTTGGGGGCTGCATTTGGCATAAGTGTTTTTCAACGGTGGTCTATGATTTTTATGCAAGGTTCTTGCTTGTACTACATCGTTTACGGCTTGCTTATTTTGGGCTTTAGTTATTTTTGGGTGTCCATTATGTTTAAGCCTCTGCAAGTGGCGGATGATTTGAAGAAAAATGGCGGGTATATTCCGGGGGTACGGCCGGGCGATTGTACGGCTCAATTCTTAGATTTTGTGATGACGCGTCTCACTTTGGCTGGAGCAATCTTTTTAACGGCGATAGCCTTGTTCCCAGATTTATTGTATTTTATGTACAAAATTCCGTATCGTGTAGCCTTGTTTTTTGGAGGTACGGGTACATTAATTACGGTAGGTGTTTTGTTGGATACGATTAAGCAGTTGGAGACGTATTTGCTGCAAAGGAATTACAGTGGCTTTTTATCTAAAAGCAAATTGGGAGAACGGTTGTCTTTGATCTCTCAAGTGCACAAATTGGCTGCTTCCGAAGATAAAGGTTTGCGTTATTTGTGGATAACGGTTGTGGGACTGTTCGTACTTGGCTTAGTTGCGTGGGTTTTTAATTTGATTTTATTTAGATAAGATTTTGTCGTGAGCAAGATAATTATAAAAAACGAATTAGAAATTGCGAAAATGCGGGAAGCTGGGGCGTGCGCGGCTTGGGTGTTGGAGCAAGTTAAGAAGGCGGTTGCACCTGGCATTAGTACGTATGAGCTAGATCAATTGGCTAAAAAAGCGATGGATAGTTGTGGAGCCACGAGCAGTGCATACGGTTATGGCTTTGAAGGTAATCGTTTTCCTGCGTACATTTGTATTTCGGTTAATGAGCAGGTCGTTCATGGTATTGGTAAGAAGGATAAGATCTTACGGGAGGGCGATATTGTAAGTTTGGATGTTGCTCTAAGTTATAATGGATTTGTCGGCGACAATACTTATACGCTGGGAGTAGGTAAGATATCGCCTGCGCATGAATCATTGTTAAAAGTGACCGAACAATCGTTGTACAAAGGGATTGAGCAGGCTTGTGAAGGTAATCGAGTTGGAGACATTTCTTGGGCGATTCAATCCTATGCTGAAAAAAATCATTTAGGGGTCGTTCGTGAACTTGTTGGGCATGGGGTTGGAAGGGATATGCATGAAGAGCCGCAGGTTCCAAACGTGGGCATGCCGCATAAAGGGCCTCTATTGAAAGCTGGAATGATCATAGCCATAGAGCCTATGTTGACCTTGGGTTCGCCTAAAATTGAGACTTTAGCAGATGGGTGGACAATTGTTACTAGGGACAAACAATACTGTGCGCATTTTGAGCATACGGTATTAATCACAAAAGATTTACCAGAAATATTGACAATTGTGAAAAAATAACACATTTCTTTTAACATTACTATAAATTATAAATTATTATGCCTCGTTTACTCGGAGTTGAAATACCAGGAAATAAAAAACTAGCTTACTCATTGCGTTATATTTACGGTATTGGGTTGGTACGTGCGTTGGAGATCGTTCGTTTGACCGGATTGGATCCAGATAAACGTGCACGTGAATTGAATGAAGAGGAATTGAATAAGATTACGGAGGCAATTACACGTGCCGGCTATAAGATTGAAGGAGATTTACGTCGTGAGATAGTTAGCAATATAAAGCGCTTGCAATCAATCCGTTGTTATCGTGGTTTGCGGCATTTAAGAGGCCTTCCGGTACGTGGTCAACGTACACAAACGAATGCGCGTACTCGTAAGGGTGCCCGTAAGACGGTGGGTGTAATGAAGAAAAATACTAAGTAAGGTGAGAAATTTATGACTGAAGGTTTAAAGCCCGAGAAGATGGTTGAAAAGCTTGATGAAGCTCCAGCACAAGTTGGGGAACAAGTTGCAAAGGAGCCCGTTGCTAAAGAAACGGCAAGTTCTTTATTGGCTCAGGAGGGATTAGAAGGAGGTCTAAAGATTAAGCGCGCAAAAGGCAGTAAGAATGTGACTGTTGGAGTTTGCCATATTTTAGCCTCTTTCAATAACACGAAAGTGTCGTTTTCAGATGTCAAAGGTAATGTGTTGTCCTGGTCCAGCTCTGGATGTTGTAATTTTAAGGGTTCGAGAAAGTCGACGGCCTATGCGGCTCAAGTTGTTACAACAGAAGCGGCTAAGGTTGCGATGGGGCATGGTCTACGAGAAGTTTCTGTTGAAGTAAAGGGGCCCGGTATGGGAAGAGATTCTGCCATTAGGACCTTACAAACATTGGGATTGACGGTGACGGGCATTAAAGATGTAACCCCTGTCCCGCATAATGGTTGTCGTCCGCCGAAACGGAGAAGAGTTTAATTTTTTAAATAGGTTTAAAATGCGTTATATTGGTCCTACAACTCGTATTAATCGTCGCTTTAAAATGGAAATTTTTCCGTTGAATAAGGCTTATGAAAAGAAACCTTATTTGCCGGGTATGCACGGTGCTCGCTTAAAGAGAAGAATTAATGATTATTCTTTGGGATTAAATGAGAAGCAAAAGCTGCGTTTTATGTTTGGTTTATCGGAAAAGCAGTTCCATTTGACTTTTATGAAAGCGAAGGGAATGCGTGGAGTAACCGGTGAAGAGTTTTTGCGTTTGCTCGAGTGCCGCTTGGATAACATTGTTTATTTATTGGGATTTGCAAAAACAAGACGTGCGGCCAGACAATTGGTTGGACATGGCCATGTGTGCGTAAATGGGCACAAGGTTAATATTGCCAGTTTTAATTGCAAACCGGGTGATGAAGTTTCTATTGGTGGCAAAGTCGCTTCACGTCAATTGGCTACACGTAATTTGGATGATACGCAATATCGTAATTGCCCTGCTTGGTTGCTCGTTCAAACAGATGCTTTGAAAGGATCTATGAATCGGTATCCCATGCGTGAAGAAATGCTCCCGGATATCAATGAGCAGTTGATTGTAGAATACTACAGTCGTTAATTTTAACTTATATTTTTTCATGGCTAAACGATTAGGAAAATTTGAATTGCCGAACCGGTTGGTGCGTATAGAGGAGACCGCAACGCCAACATTTGCTTGTTTTTTGGCAGATCCTTTTGAAAAAGGTTTCGGACATACGGTAGGTAATGCCTTGCGTCGTGTATTGTTGAGTTCGATCGAAGGAGCGGCTATTGCGTCTGTAAAGATAGAAGGTGTCAATCATGAATTTCAAAGTTGTGATGGCATCATTGAAGACGTTACTGAAATTGTCCTGAATTTAAAAAAAATTTTATTGAAGAGTACGCAGTGCGATCCAGTTGTTTTGCACATTGATGTAACTCGCACGGGAGAGGTTTTGGCGAAAGACATTCAATTGGTGCCGGGTGTCGAGGTCGTAAATCCTGATCAAGTTATTTGTACGTTGACGAAAGAACAACGATTTCAGGCGGAGTTGCGAGTCATCGTCGGCAGAGGGTATCGTCTGGCGGAAGACAATAAATTAGAAGACCAAGCGATAGGTGTTATTCCAATTGATTGTTTATTTAGCCCGGTTGTGTTGGTAAAGTACAGTGTTGAAAGCACGCGGGTCGGAAAGATGACAGATTTCGACAAGTTGTACTTGGAAATTACGACAGATGGTCGTATCACGCCAGAAGATGCGCTGAAAGAGGCCACTGTCATTTTGTTGCACCATTTAGAGTTGTTTAATCGTTTTACAGCTCAAGAAATCGAATTTGAAGATAAGAAGCGGGAAGCAAGTGAAGAGCAAAATCGTTTACGCAAGTTGTTAAATATGAGCGTCAATGAAATTGAATTGTCCGTACGTGCTGCGAATTGCTTAAACAATGCAAATATTCTTACGGTAGGGGAATTGGCGCGTAAGACGGAAGCTGAAATGCTGAAGTATCGAAATTTCGGTAAGAAATCTTTGAATGAAATTAAAGCTAAATTAGAGCAATTGGGATTGTCTTTAGGTATGAAGATTGATGAACGTTTGCTCGATACAACTTCAACCATTCTTTAAGGGGTATATAGGTCATGCGACACACAAAACATCGTTTTGAATTAGGGGTAAAAAAGGAGCATCGGGAATCTTTAATTGCGAATTTAACGGCCCAATTATTAATACACGGAAAGATTAAAACAACTTTAACGAAAGCTAAAGCCCTGCGTCCTTTTGCCGAAAAAATTATTACTTTGGCAAAGAAGGCTTCTGCAGCTGAATCGGTTGAGCAAAAGTTGCATTTTCGTCGTCTTGCCCTATCGAGGGTACGCAATGAAGATGCCGTTAGAAAATTGTTTGCGGAAGACGTTGCTCAGTTTTTAAATCGTAAAGGTGGTTACACACGTATTTACAAATTGGTACCACGTGTAGGTGACGGCGCTCCAATGGGGCTTATTGAGTATGTTGAAGAGGCAAAAGAAGCCCGCAATAAGCGTTCCAAGGCGGCTGATAAATCCTCGAAAGCTCCAGAAAAAGAGCCGACTGAAAGCGTAATTGAATCAAAAAAAGAGACAGTTCCTGCAAATGCATAAGGGGGACAAGAACAATTGAAAAATGAAAAGAGAGCTTGTAAGCTCTCTTTTTTAAATTGTATGGGTTCAATAGAATATTATCTGGCGGTCCTTTACTGCTTATCCATGGTCTTATTTGTCATTTGGCAAGTTTCATGCGATCAAGGCCGGAATAAGAGGTATGAAAATTTGCGACTTAATCACGCTTTTTATTGTCAAAAATGCGGGGAAGTTTACTTGGGGCTTGGGGCAGTGAAAGAGAAGGCTTGCCCAAAATGTTCTAACATTAATCAATCGTTGAGTTTTTAGCTATGGATATTAGAGCTGTCGGGAAAAATGTGTTGTTGGAAGAAATTAATTGTTTGCAAAAAGCCTACGATCGGTTTGATGAGGATGTTTTTGCTCACATTGTAGATCTATTATTACAACATACAGGGAAAATTATATTTACAGGTATTGGAAAATCGGGGTACATTGCGCAAAAGTTGGCTTCTACGTTTAACAGTACGGGGACACGCGCCGTATTTTTGCATCCAGCTGAAGCGATGCACGGTGATTTTGGCATTTACGCAGAAGGGGATCCGACCATTATCCTTTCACGCAGTGGTAGCACAGAAGAAATCTTGCGGCTCATCCCAATTTTGAAACAATTCCATTCGAAGATTATTGGTTTGGTGGGTAATTTAAATTCCCCTTTGGCCCGACAATCGGACTATGTGTTAGATGCCTCTGTTGCCCGTGAGGCGGATCCATTGGGTTTTGTCCCCACTTCCAGCACGACGCTTGCTCTGGCCTTGGGAGATGCCTTGGCCTGTGCGTTAATGCAGGCGAGAGGCTTTCAAAAGGAGGATTTCTTTAAATATCATCCGGGAGGGCAACTGGGCCGTAACTTGGGTCAAACCGTCTTAGATTTTACCTGCCCGCTTACACAAGTGGCCTGTGTGACCGTTGAAGATTCTCTACGCCGGGTGGTGATTGAGATGACGAAAAAGCCGTTAGGAGCAGCCTTTGTCTTCGACGATCAGAAAAAATTTTTAGGCTTAATTACGGATGGCGACGTTCGGCGTTCGCTTCAATCTTATCATGACATTGAGACGGTATTGGCGAAAGATTTGATGCAAACGCGGCCTGTCACCATATCGGCGTCTTCACAATTGGGCGATGCGGTGCGTTTGATGGAGGATAGGCCCCATCAATTGAGTGTTTTGCCCGTGTTTAATGCACAACACGCTTGCGTGGGTTTGATTCGTTTGCACGACATTTATAAGCAAACTCTTTAAATAAACAATAAGAAAAATATTTGTAACACGAGGAGCAATCCGAGCAAGCTGTACGTCGCGTATAAAAAGTAATTACATACGCGATGTTGTTGCCTTTGTCGTTTGCGTTGCTTGTCAAATGCAAAACAGTGTGTAATATCTTTAGGATTCTCCATGTCAATTATGAGCTAAGCATACCGGACGTGTTTTACACAATCAAATAATGTGTTTTTTAATTTTCCTGCGCAGAAATAAGCAATGTGCTTGATAATTCAGGGCGTAGGTATTTTGCCGATGTCTCAAAAAAATCGTCCAGAGTCAATTGATCTACAAATTGGGCATAATTTATCCAAGCGTCCTGATTCAGATTGAGTAACACGTCCAAGCCCGCATAAAATGCCTTTTGAGCAATTGTTTGCAGTCGCATGGCTCGGTTAATTTTTAGGCAATTTTTGCACATGTTGAATGTCTGCAGTGAAACTTGGTGGTCCAGAATTTTTTGAATGGCCTCGCGCATTTTTTCTTCCACCAGGTCCAAATGATGGGTCCCGGCAAACAGGCATAACATGCCTTTATTTAATCCCGTTAAGCGTGTGGCACCTAAGGTGTAAGCGAGCCCCAATTTTTCGCGTACCTCCAAAACGAAGGGGCTTGAGAGTCCGTTAAAGAACTCTTCTAAGCAATCGGCGACGTAAATATCTTTGAGACACATACCCGCCATGGGGTAGGCCTGAAAGGCGATGGATTGTTCCTTATTAATGGACTTTGTACAATGGTGCTCAGAGGAAAAAGGAATGTCGTCGGAAATTTTTTGAAAACAATTTGTGGCAGGCCGATGAGATATGGGTTCCAAGCACTTGATCAATTCTTCCACGGGTAGCGGACTGACCGATGAGATAACGAGGTTGGAATTTGAAAAAATGTTGGCAAAATAACGCTGACAATCGTCAAGTGTTAATTGTTGGATGTGCTCATAAAGGCCGTATTGCCCAACCGAATAAGGGTGTTGTTGGAAAAACAACTTGCGAATTTTTTGAAAGCCGAGATAGAAAACGTCATCCATCATCTCTTGAATGGTGGCCATTTGTGACTGCTTTTCTACGGCAAACGTTTCTTCTCGGAAATTGGGTTCATTGAGAGCCTCTCCCAATAATTGACAAGCGGTAGCCGTGTCCTGAGCCAAACATTCAAATGATAGGCCCATATGATTATTCCCCGTGAAGCAGTTAAACTGCGCGCCCATTTGATCCACCAGCTCCGCAATTTCGAGTGCAGATCGTGTTTGCGTGTCTTTGGTGAGCAGTGTGGCAACGAGTTGAGAGACGCCTCTTCGGTTCGACGGTTCATATAAGGCTCCGCCGAGGCTCAAAATTTGAATGTGGGTTTTTGGAAATTCAGGATTGTACTGCAACACCATGCGTATGCCGTTGGCTAATGTTCGGTACTCGGTGTGCGCTTGATTTCGTGCGAGTTTTGGGCCGCAAGAAGTTGTTTTTTCACTCGCTTGGGGCTCAAGTGACACTTTGGTGCAGGTAAATCGCTTAAAATATTTGTCGACGATGCCGCTTACACTGTTTGCATTAAGCTGCCTTAATTGTTCCAGATAATGTTTTGAATATTGTAGGTCACCCAGGCAAATGTCTGCCCATCCCAGATGATGCGCACGGCCTGAAAGTGTTTTGTAGGTGTCAATTTCTGCCATAATGGCTTGATTGAGCGCCTTCTGCACGTGCTTTTCGCAAATCGTTTCAGCCATTTGATCCAAATGACTCAGGAGGAAATCTTCTACTTGTCCCCTTTTATCCGGCTCGCAGGTGTACTGAATCCAAAATAAGCCCTGGCCATCCGCCATCCACGTGGAGCTGTCGATCGAGTACACATAGCGTAATTCTTCCCTGAGTTTTTGGTAAAGGATAGAACTTTCACCGCAGCCGAGGACGTTGGATAAAACTTGTAACTTAGAGCCATCCTTGTGCCCAATGCCCGGAATCTTAAATGCCAATGCGCCCCGTGTTAATTGATAATTGCCGTACAATCGTTCTTCTCTTTCGGCCAATTGGAAGGGTTCTCTCTGTATGAAAACTGGTTTTAAACTGCGCGGTGTGAAATCGGCAAAATAAACGTTCACCTTATCTTTGACCCATTGCAGGTCAAGATTTCCGACAACGATCAACGTCATGTTATTGATGGGGTAGCGATGGTGCCAATAAGCGCACAAATCCTCGCGCTTGAGTTGCTCAAAAATACGTTTAATTCCGATGATTGGAAAGCGATAAGGGTGCTTGCGAAATGCATTTGTAAACAGCACTTGATTGAGTTGATCGTCAGGATCATCTTGGCACATGTCTATTTCACGCAGAATTACATCGCGCTCCTTGACAAGTTCATCTTGCGGAAACGTTGGGGTCAGCAGCATGTCTGATAAAATGTCAAAACCGAGCTCTGCTGAGGCGGCAGATCCGTCGTACGTGTAAACGGTGCGGTCGAAAGAAGTGTAGGCATTGATGTTGGACCCAACGGCTTGAACATCCGCAAACAGTGTTTCGTAGTTTCGTTTTTGTGTCCCCTTAAAGACCATGTGCTCAACGAAATGAGAAATGCCAGATCCGAGGTAGTTATCTTCGTATATGCTCCCTGTTTTTACCCACATGTGTATGGCACACAAGTCTGTGTTATCAACCGGCATAAAAATGACTTTAAGCCCGTTGTTAAGTGTAAAACATTGAGGATTGTAATTTAAAAAATTATCGAAGGACATGGCAGTATTCCTATTTTCTCAAAAAAAACAAAACTGTAAAGGGCAAAGACTGGAAAATCTCAGCCTTTGCCCTCGCATTTTGATGTTAGTACGTTTATGAGAGCAGTTTTTTAAATATTGTCTCAATTAAATCGATGGGGGCCTTCCCTTGGGTCCGTTTCATCATTTGGCCCTTCAACACGTTGAGCGCCTTTTCCTTCCCTGCCCGGAATTCAGCGGCTGCTTTTGGAAACGCTTCTATAATTTCCTGACAAAGCACTTCTAGCTCATGGGTATCGGTTTTGATTTCAAGTCCCTTGTCTTTGACAACTTGTTGGGGAAGCTCGCCTGTTTGAAACATGGTGCTGAATACTTCCTTGGCACTTTGCTTGGAAATGACATTGGAATCGACCAATTCAACGAGCTGAGCCAGGTGTTGTGGTGTGATTTTTAAACTTGGCCAAACTTGATAAATGTCCTGACCAGATAATTCGCGTAGCAGATCATTGGCGATCCAGTTCGCAATCCCCAATGGATTTTTTGGATAAATGGCCATGGCGGATTCGAAGAAATCACTGAGTAATTTGACGGGGCAAATCACCGAAGTCACCGTGTAAGGTAATTGCAAGGTGGTTAAGTAGCGTTCTTGTTTTGCAAACGGGAGTTCCGGAATAAGCTGCCCTTGAATAAGTTCCTCCGATAGGCGAATGGGGCACAGATCGGGATCCGTAAAATAGCGATAATCGTGCGCATCTTCCTTCGTGCGCATCGTAAAACTTTCCGCGCGGTCGGCATCCCAACGACGCGTTTCTTGCACGACAGTTCCACCTTCTTCGAGGATGCGTACTTGGCGGTGTATTTCGTGTTGAACGCCGTTACATACACCGGAAATGGAGTTTAAATTTTTTAATTCCACCTTGGTGCCCAGATACGTTGCGCCTTGCGGACGTATACTGATGTTGGCATCGCAACGTAATTGACCCTTTTCCATGTCACAGTGAGAGGCTCCGACGTACTGTAAGTGCATGACGAGTGACTTTAGATAGGCGAATACCTCTTCTGCCGAGTGCATGTCAGGCTCAGAAACAATTTCGATGAGAGGCGTCCCGGCACGATTGTAATCGATCCAAGATTCGTGATCCCAGTGTGTTAATTTGCCCACATCTTCTTCCAAATGGATGCGATTAAGCGCCACCTTTCGATGCTTGCCCATAATGTTGCGTGCGGGCCCTTCCAATTCAATTTCAACAAAACCACCTCGACAAAGGGGCTGATCGTATTGAGAAATTTGGTAATTCTTGGGCGCATCTGGATAAAAATAATTTTTACGATCCCACTTGCAACGGCGTGCAATCTCACAATCGAAACACAAGCCCACTTGGACGGTTTTGATAATGGCCGCCTTGTTAAGTACGGGGAGCGAACCTGGTAAGCCCAGGACCACTTCATTGACCAAGGTGTTGGCGTCGGTACCGTAACGATAGGCGATGGGCGTAAACAGCTTAGTTTTTGTGTTTAATTGAACGTGAACTTCTAATCCGATAACAGCTTCGTATTGGGACATACTTTAAATATTTGGAATTTGAAGATTAAAGTCGTGTTGTTGCTCAAAGACTTGCGACAGTGTTAAAAGGGAGGATTCCGCCCAAGGCTTTCCGATCAATTGGCATCCCACGGGCAATCCTGCTTTTGTGAACCCACAAGGGATGGACATGCCGGGCAATCCCGCTAAATTGACTGAAATGGTGTAAATATCACTCAGGTACATGGTGAGCGGGTCTTGCGTCTTTTCACCTTTCTTGAAGGCGGGAATCGGAGAGGTCGGTGTGATAATCGCGTCTACCTCTTCAAATGCTTTCATGAAGTCGTTGTAAATAAGTCGTCTTACCTTCTGTGCTTTGCCGTAAAACGCGTCGTAATACCCGCTGCTTAACACGTAGGTTCCCAATAAAATTCTACGTTTTACCTCCGCGCCAAAGCCTTCACTCCTGGATTTATCGTACACCTCTTGCAATGTTTTTGCATGGGGGCTTCGATACGTGTAACGAATACCATCGTAGCGTGCTAAATTGGAAGAAGCCTCTGCCGTCGCCACAATGTAGTAAACTGGGCAGGCGTATTCGATTGATTTTAAGTGCACAGGCTTGATGACGTATCCTTGACGGGCGTAAAATTCAATCGCTTTTTCAACCAAGGCCCTTACTTCACTGTCGAGCCCGTCGCCGAAGTACTCGCTCGGTACCCCCAAGATCCATTTTTTACCCTTGTAGGCGTTGATTTCATCCGTGTAATTTGGAACCTTGAAGCGGGCGCACGTTGAGTCTTTAGAGTCTGCACCGGCCAATGCCTGCAAAAGTTTGGTGATCCCGTAGGTGGTCCTGGAAAAGATGCCGGCTTGATCCAAAGAGCTTGCGTAGGCCACCATTCCGTGTCGGCTGATACGACCATAAGAGGGCTTTAAGCCGATAATTCCACACAAAGAGGCCGGTTGACGTACGGATCCACCCGTGTCAGTTCCGAGTGATAATGGAACTTCTCCGGCAGCGACGGCCGCGGCACTTCCCGAGCTGCTACCACCTGGAATTCGGTTTAAATCCCATGGGTTGCTTGTGACTTGAAAGGCTGAATTTTCAGAGGAGGAGCCCATGGCAAATTCGTCCATGTTGAGCCTTCCCCACAAGACGGCGCCTGCCGCCCTTAATTTCGAGACCACCGTCGCGTCGTACGGGCTGATGAACTTTTCAAGAATGCGGCTGCCGCAGGTGAGTCGTTGGCCCTTTTCTGCAAAAATATCTTTTAGGCCGATGGGAATGCCGTCTAAGTCACCGAGAGTTTCCCCGCGAGCGCGACGTAAATCGGAGACTTCAGCCTCCGCCAAGGTCTTCTTTTCGTCGAAGCTTATGAAAGCCTGAATGTCCTTATCAACGGCACGCGTACGTTCGATATAGGCCTGGGTCAACTCAACGGAAGAAAAACGTTTTTGTTTTAAACCTTCTATAAGTTGTTCAATGGGTTGGAAAATAAGACGATTCATAATACTTTTGGGACGACAATTTGATTTGAGTTCAATTCAGGTGCGTTTTGGCTTAAAAAGTCAGTACCCGTGTCGGTTTCAACGACGCTGTCTTCATTCCAAAAATTTTCTTCGTGCGAGAAGGAATGCACCATGGGCTCCAGATCTTCAACCTTTGCCTCACATACCTTGGAACAATAACCGACGATATTTTGCAATTGATTTAAAAAATCCTTGCGTTCGTTGTCGTTAAGTTCGATGTGGGCCAATTTTGCTAAATGCTCAATGTCGATACTCGAATTCATCAGATGGCCTTTCTTACCTTGTAGTGATATTGTTGTTCCAAATCACTTTGTATTTTTTCAAAAATTTCATTGACGATCACATCGGTCAAAGTACCCTCACTCGAGCCAAACGTCAATGAAAAGGCGAGACTTTTTTGATTGGCATTATTTGCATCGTCGTAGACATCGAAGAGTCGTACTTCTTGAAGTTGTACGGGCTTTTTAATCCACTTGTGGGCCACTTTTTCGATGTGTTGATGGAGGGTCTCTGCCAAAATACCTTTATCCACCCACAAGGCGAGATCCTTCCGTATGCTTGGACATTCGGAATAAGCTTGAAACAGTTTGTGCTTTTTTAGACGAACGAGGTCGGGCACCCACATGCATTCGGCGGCCAAAACAATTTCTTCCTTCAGCCAGTGTTGGGTAAAGTTCAAACTAACGCAGCCCAAGTTGGCTTCAAAACCTCGTTTTTCCCAAGATCCGATGTGCCCCGCGTAATCTTTTTGCCACAAAGACGTTGTTTCTTTGGTTGCGGATAATACGGTATCTGCGGACAGCCCGCTGGCGCTAATTAAAGCTTGTAAAAGCGCTTGAAGTTGGTAAAAATCAGCCTGTGGAGCCGCTTGCCAAGTTTTTACGTGCGATGGGCACACGATAAATGCACTGGCAAATAATTCGCACAGAGAACCATCTTGTTTAACTTTAAAAATGTGACCAGATTCGAACAGGCGTTCCGTCGAATTGCCGTGGTTGCGATTTTCGCTTAAGACGTTGAGTAATCCGGGGATTAAAGAAGGCCGCAGGCAGTTGTGCTCTTCGCTCAATGGATTCTTGGGACTAAGCGCCTTAATCGTGCTTTCCGGCAGCAGATCTTCGTACAGGGTGCGCGCTTGCAAGGTATCTGTGTAACATTCGTAGAATCCGTGACTCGATAGAATTTGTGCGTGCTTTTGACGTAATAGGTGTGTGTTAGTGTGACTTAAGGAACACACGGTTCCGCACGGATTTTTGCTTGGAATGTTTTCTGAACCCAATAGACGTAAGAATTCTTCCACTAAGTCGGCGACTTGTTCAACATCCGGACGATAGACGGGAACCGTGATTGTCCAGTGCTTGTCTGACTGGGTCTCAATGTGAAAATTTAATTTTCCCAGGTAATTTAGAAATAATTGCGGATCGACGTGAAAACCTAACAGTTTTTCGACGTCTGAGAATTGCACGTCAATGGTGCGGGCGTTGACGGTATCGGATCCCACACTTATGCTTTGTTCAACGACCAATTGCGGGTCAAGTGATTGCAGTAATTGAACGGCGCGCTGCAACACAGCCTTTGCCCGTGTTCTGTCAACAAAACGTTCGTAACGGTAGGAGCTTTCTGAGTGCAAATTTAATTTTTGTGTGGTCCGACGAATGCAATCAACGTCGAAATGGGCGCACTCTAAAATGACTTCGGTCGTATGGTCTTCGATTTCGCTGCTTATGCCCCCCATAATGCCGGCGATAGCTAGTGGGCCCTCGTTGTCAGCAATGAGTAAGGCGCCTTCGGGCAATTGTCGCTTAACGCCGTCGAGCGTCTCCATGCTCTCTCCCGGCGTGGATGTGCGGACGTAAAGCCGCTTTTGATGAATTTGCTTTCCGTCAAAGGCGTGCAGGGGTTGACCTTGCTCCAATAAGATAAAATTGGTGATGTCTACCACGTTGTTGATGGAACGTATTCCGGCGGTTTGCAGGAAGTACTTTAACCATTCGGGGCTGGGCCCTACGTGCACGTGACTTAAATGACACGCCGCATAAAAATTGCACAAGTTCGATTGTATTTCCACGTGGATGTCCTTTGCGCTGGGAAGGGTCAAGGTGCATTCGGGGTAATGGACGGATGTGTCGAGCGCCGCAGCAATTTCCCTCGCAATACCGATGTAGCTCAAGCAATCTCCCCGATTGGGTGTCACAGATAGATCTAAAATGGTATCTTTTTGTTGGGAAAATAACTTATCTAAGCTTTCTCCCGCCTTCACATTCAAGTGATTTAAAATCAACAGGCCATCGTGATCGGAACTTAACCCCAGTTCCTTGGCACTGCACAGCATGCCGTTGGAAGTAACGCCGCGTATACGAGAAATTTTTAATACGAGGTCGCCTAATTGAGCACCCGGTAAGGCAACGGGCACAAAATCGCCTTCTTTAAAATTCGTCGCTCCACAAACAATTTCTAATGCTTCTTTTTGTCCAACATCAACTTGGCAAACGTGCAGATGATCGGCATTGGGGTGCGCACTTTTTTTCAGTACTTGTCCAACACATAACGGGCCTTGACCACAATAACCTGTATGCTCAACCCCTTCAATTTCGAATCCTAATTTCGCCAGAAGCTTGCATAATTCTTCACAGGAAACGTTGAAGTCGACGTATTGTTTTAAAATACTTAAGGCAATTTTCATGCCTATTAAGCAAAATTGTTGCACGAGCTTTTGTCAACGCCAATTCTATCATTGCGCTTGTGAGGTTATATGGCTGACGCGTGGTGCTGTGGGGTCAATAAGATTTTTTCAGGTCCTGTGGATGTGTAATGATGAGAGCCGTTCGGTGAGTTGACGTTCAATCGCGTGCTTGTTCGCCTGCATTTATTAAAACGTGGCGTATTTGAAGAGACAGTTGGACGCATTTCACGTTGTCTATGGCGGCCGTTTTACGTTCTAATTCAACGCCTTGTGAAGTTAAATTGAGTGTTTTAATGATGTCGTTCGAAATCACAGGGCTTATGCCAAACCTCGCTTATCTCGTTATAGATCATAAAAATGAAATCTGCGTTCGTCGATGTATAATATGAAATGTGACACTTTAGCGGTGAATACGATGCTTGGAATTTAATTTATTCCTGCATGTGCCTTGGGTGAATTTTGTATTCAGTTGTTTTGCAAGCATCTTCCAACGCTTAGTGGCCGTTCTTTGGTGAGCTGTTATACCTTGTTCCATTCGTTGGATAGAAAATGTGGAGTCCACTTACTTATGCAAATTACCCAATGATGCGTCCTTGGTAGGTTAAAACGCGTTTAATCGATTGTTGTTGCCGAACAAATGGGTTACTTCCCTTTTTTAGCATACCACAATAAAGGAGGTGGCATTATTTTTTATTTTTTTGATAATGAATGAAATAGTTTTGTAATCTTGCCTTGTGTGGCAATGCTTATCAAGGCCGAGCGGATTATGATTAGCAATGGGCTTATAAGAAATATTGCCTTTGCCGTGGACTTATGGGCATTTCGAGGAACTCCATGAGGTGCAACATATCTTCCCAGACCGTCCTTTTGGCTTCTTTTGTGGCATTGCGTAGCAGGTAGGACGGGTGATAGGTGATGAGTAAGGGAATGTTTTCAAAAGAAAACCACTTTCCGCGGCATTCCCGCATCCGCCTTTTGGGATCGTGACCGAGGAGGCCGTTGACTGCCGTGGCACCCAAAGCAACGATGACCTTAGGTTGTACAATTTCGACCTGCGCCTTGAGGTAAGGCAGGCAGAATTCCATTTCCTTTTGGGTGGGTGGCCGATTTCCAATCATGTTGGGTGTTTCGGGTCTCCAATTCATGATGTTGCCGATGTAAACATCGGAACGCTTTATCCCCATAGCTTCAATGATTTTCGTGAGCAGTTGCCCTGCCCGGCCGACAAAAACTTCTCCTTGAATTTCTTCATCGGCACCGGGGGCTTCCCCGCAAAAAAATACATCTGCGTCCAAATTGCCACTGCCGAAGACAACTTTTTTGCCCGGATGAACGTGGCTTAGACAGGTGGGACAATGTAAGACCAGATCCTTCAGCCATTGCCAGCGAGACAACTTACTTCCTTGGGGAAGTGTGATGCGTGGATCTATTTGCATCGGAAGTTCCCCGTTAATGACGGGTTTTGCTGGCTCGGCGGCTTGAGGAGCCGCTAGACTTTGTTTCGTCTGTGCAACTGCTGATTGGCTTTCGCGGGAAGGGCCTGCCCTTAGAAATTGTTGCAATGTCTTTGTTTCTAAGGGGAGTGCAGCGTGCTCAGACAAATTTTCTTTTGCTTTTAAGAAAGCCGTAAGAGCAGAAATTACCTCTTCCCGCATGGCCTTTATTCGATTAAATGAGAAAACATCCGTTGTGGGTTTACCTCTTTCTCATAATCAATTTGAGGATTTTCAAAACCGAACAGTTTTAAGAAATTGGCTTTATAGCCGTCGAAATCACTCAATTCTCTCAAATTTTGGGAATTGATTTGCTCCCAGATCTTTTGAACCTGTGCCTGCGTATCTGCGTCGAGTTCTAGATCATCCAAACGAACGCAAGTTTCACTTTCACGCGTCAATTTAGCGTTGTCGAACAATCCGGCAAATAGACGGTACATTTGTTGAATGCAATCTTCATGTGTGCCTTTCGCTTTCATGACCTTAAACAGGATGGACAGGTACAATGGAACCACCGGAATTGCGGAGCTTGCTTGGGTGACAACCGCCTTATTGACGGATACGAGCGCGCGTCCTTGCACTTGTTCGTGCAAGTATGTGTTGATTTTTTCAGCCGTTTGGGTCAAGTGAGCTTTGGCTTTACCAATGGTACCCTCTTTGTAGATGGGCCAGGTGGTTTTTGGACCAATGTAAGAGTAGGCAATTGTAGTGGCTTGTGGAGCTAAAACATGATGCTCGCACAGGAGATGAATCCATTCTTCCCAGTCTTCTCCGCCCATGACTTTGATGGTTTGATAAATTTCATCTTCAGAAGCAGGCTCCAGTTCAACGTCAAGCACTTCTCCTTTATCGGTGTTTAACGTCTTGCTGCGAAATTTTTGTCCAATGGGTTTGAGGACAGAGCGGTACACTTCACCACTTAAGGAATCTGTTTTACGCGGGGCGGCCAAACTGTAAATGACGCAGTCGACGGTCCCAAATTTGTCTTTTAACGCGTCGATGACCTTGTGCTTGAAATCGAGAGAAAATGCGTCGCCATTCATCGAGTAGGATTTCAAGCCACGCGCAGAAGCAGCTTGTTCAAATGCGACTGAGTTATACCATCCTGGTGAAGCCGCTTTGTTTTCTTCTCCCGGGCGCTCGTAGAATACGCCAAAGGTATCGGCGCCGCCGCCTATGGCGGTAACGATGCGGCTGGACAATCCGTACCCGGTTGAGGCTCCTAAAATGAGAATGCGTTTAGGGGAATTTTTCAAAGGTTTTTGTGCGCACACGTAGTTGATTTGCTCCTGAATATGAGCGGCACAACCGTCAGGGTGAGACGTAATGCATACAAAACCACGAACTTTTGGCTTTATAATCATGCATCTAATTGTGATAAGTTCTGACAAGAGGTCAAAAAAATTTTTTTTAAAAAAGTTTTATTTTTCCCTAAAAACCGCTTATTATTTACTTTGAAGTTTGCAAGGGAGGGCCTTCCCTTTCTCCCTTTCAAAGGGCGTTTTCAAGGGGGCTTCCTCTCTATAATGCTGCTGGGAGGTGTTCGCTTTTGCAGGAATTTCTTCAAAAGGGGGCGTTTTGGATTGTTGAGGGCATGCTTGCTTATGTAAAAGGGAGGGCTGTTCTTTTGCAAAATGGTGGTGAAATCAATGGGGTATAAATTAAAACAAATAAGGAGAAATCTATGAAATTAAATTCACAAATTGAAGACAAGTTAAACTTACAAATGCACAATGAATTTGAGACGGCGTACGCTTATTTAAGCCTATCGATGGACTTATGTGCGGGTGCGTTTAACGGCTTTGCGCATTGGATGCGTAAGCAGTACGAAGAAGAGCTGGGCCATGCAATGAAATTTTATTATTACATCAATCAGTGCGGAAATCGCTTGTGTCTTTACCCCTTGGATAAAGCCAACTTTTCTATCAAAACACCTCTGCAAGCTTTTGAAAAAGCCTATGAGATGGAGATAAATACGACGAAGGACATCCACGCGTTGTACGCACTTGCCGTCGAGTGCAAGGATTATCCCTCGCAAGAATTTTTACATTATTTCATTAAGGAGCAAGTGTCCGAAGAGGATGAAATGAGGACGATGGTCGACCGATTAAAACTGGCAGGCGACAATAGCGCGTCAATTTTGAACTTAGACCAATTGGCGGGCCAACGTTAGTTGTTTAACTGTGATTTATTTGTATAAATTCTGGTGCTTACAAATAATTCTGTCTATATTTAATAATAATGAACATAAAATCGATTAAAGATATTCAACTTGAAAAAAAACGCGTTTTCATGCGTGTTGATTTCAATGTGCCTTTGGATGAACAGGGGAATGTTGCGGATGACACGCGTATTGAAGCTGCCTTGCCGAGCATACGTTATTTGTTGGCACAGGGGGCTAAAGTTATTTTGGCAAGTCACTTGGGCCGTCCCAAGGGAAAGGTGGTAGGCAAGTACAGTTTGCGGCCTGTCGCTCAAGTTTTGGCCACAAAGCTCAATCAGCCGATTTTATTTCTGGAGGATTGCGTAGGCCCCGCTGTATCAGAGTCCGTACAAGAAATGGCAGAAGGCTCCGTTGCGCTATTGGAAAATTTGCGTTTTCACGCTGAAGAAGAGGCGAATGATGAAGCATTTTCAAAGGCTTTGGCCAGTATTGCCGATGTTTACGTCAATGATGCTTTCGGTACGGCTCATCGGGCGCATGCGTCAACCGTGGGTATGGTTAAGTTCGTGCCCGTAAAAGCCATGGGCTTCCTTATTGAGAAAGAATTACAGTTCTTGGAACACGCTGTAAATAATGCCGAGAGGCCGTTTTGCGTTGTGTTGGGCGGTTCGAAAGTCAGTGATAAGATAGCCGTCATTGAAGCGTTATTGAACAAGGCCGACCGCATTCTCATTGGCGGGGCAATGGCTTACACATTCGCTTTGGCAAAGGGGCTCTCGGTTGGAAAAAGTTTGGTCGAAGCCGACAAAGTAGATTTAGCTTTAAACCTGTTGCAAAAGGCGAAGGACAAAGGCGTTGATTTATATTTGCCCGTGGATACCGTTGCGACCGATCAATTGAATTTTGATCAAAGAAGCTTGGGAAACTTAAAGGTCTTTGAGGGGTCGATCGACGACGCGTGGGAAGGCGTCGACATTGGGCCTAAGACGGTAGAATTGTACACGCAGTTGATTAAAACCTCGAAAACCGTTTTATGGAATGGTCCCGTCGGCGTTTTTGAAATTAAGGCCTCGGCGGCTGGAAGTCAGAAGATTGCACAGGCCATGGCAGAAACGGAAGGTACCACCATCGTCGGCGGTGGCGATTGCGTGAAAGCCGTTAAACAAAGTGGCTGCTCGGATCGTATTAGCTTCTTAAGCACGGGTGGCGGGGCAAGCCTGAAGTTGTTGGAAGGTGCCGCATTACCAGGCTTAGAAGTTTTAAAGTAAGAAGGGAAAAATTATGATGCGTCGTTACTTAATTGCTGGTAATTGGAAAATGAACAAGACCGCTCGTGAGACAAAGGCATTTTTTGATGCCTTGGCGACTCGATTGCCCGAGCATCCAAAGAGTGAAATCCTCATTTGCCCGCCGTTTACGTCACTCTCCGTGGCGCATGCGCAGGCGGATGAACGCGTGGCTTTGGGGGCCCAAAATGTGCATCCTCAGGCTTCGGGCGCTTTTACGGGTGAAATCTCTCTGCCTATGTTGTCGGAATTTGTAAGTTACGTGATCGTTGGGCACAGTGAGCGTCGGACTTTGTTCGTTGAAAGTGATGCCTTTATTAATGAAAAAATGAAGGTTGTGCTCTCGGGAGGCTTAAAACCCATCATGTGTGTTGGAGAGAGCTTGGCGGAAAGAAAATCTGGCAAGGCCTTTGAAGTCATTCAACGGGAATTGGAAAATGGCTTGAAAGGAATTTCCTCGGACGCCATGAAGCAAGTTACAATCGCTTACGAACCAATTTGGGCAATCGGTACCGGAGAAACGGCGACACCGGCTATCGCGCAGGAGGTGCACGAATTTATGCGTACTTGGTTAAAAAATCACCTGGGTACGGCCACGGCGGATCACGTACGCTTGTTGTACGGCGGATCACTCAAGTTAAGTAATGCTAAAGAATTACTGAGTCAGCCGGATATTGATGGTGGATTGATCGGTGGTGCTTCATTGGACGCAAATTCTTTTGCCGATATTGTTAAAGTTGCCGATGATTTGTCGTAGAAGCCATAAATATCGTTTTAATTAAAGAAGATGGGATGGAGAGAGGCTTACCGATAGGCGTGGTAATTAATCTAACTTGGGTAGTAATTTTTGGGTGGGCCTCTTTTTCCTTAAACGTCGAATTCACATCATCTATTTTTTGGCCCAGGTGGAGATGTAACAAGTAAAAATTTCTGTCTGGAATAGCAGGTCTTGTCCTCTAACGATCTTTACGTGGGTTAGGTCCAGCTAGCGATGACGGACAAGTGGTGGCAGGCCAGTTGGTACAAGTTTACCATTGTTGAATTTTTGTATTACAGTCAATGAATTGTTTTGTTGTCTTGGCTGTAATTTTTCTCACACATCATCTAGCTGGGCATTAAAAATGAGATGTGATGCATAAACTTAACAAATCAACACGGCCGCATCATGCGACAGGCTTATTTTGTTCAAGTGCTTTTATGTGCGTAGGAATTGTGATGCCCCCCGGTGCACAAAGCTTAAAATTTTTTCATCAACAGGGCTGCATTTTGACCGCCGAATCCCATGTTGTTCGTAATTGCGAAATTGACGGGCTTGCTTACAGCCTTATTCGGGGTGTAATTGAGATCACAAGCGGGATCTGGCGTTTCGTAATTAATCGTTGGAGGAATGACGTCTGTGCTCAATACTTTGGCGGTAACAATGGCTTCAACGGCCCCTGTGGCGCCGAGCAAATGTCCGAGCATAGACTTGGTTGAGCTGATGTTTAAGTGATAGGCATGCTCACCGAAAACCTTCTTGATGGATTCTGTCTCGACCAAATCATTGTAATGCGTCGAGGTTCCGTGGGCATTTATGTAGTCAATTTGCGTGGCTTTTACATCCGCCTTTTGAAGTAGCTTTTGGTAACATTGAACGATGGAGTGGCCTGAAGGGTCCGGGCGTGTGATGTGAAATGCGTCACAGGTCGCCGCATAGCTCAAAAGTTCACAATAAATCTTGGCCCCACGCGCCTGTGCATGTTCCAAAGTTTCCAATACTAATATGCCTGCCCCTTCTCCCATGACAAAGCCATCTCGATGTGCGTCGAAAGGACGACTTGCTTTTGTGGGCTCGTCATTAAAATGAGTGCTCATGGCCTTCATTGCACAGAAACCTGAAAATGCCAAAGTTTGAATGGCCGCTTCACTTCCTCCGGCTATCATGACGTCGGCTTCTCCATAGCGCAATAAATTGTATGCTTCTCCAATGGCATGTGCTCCTGAAGCGCAGGCACTTACGACGCCGAAATTGGGCCCGCGGGCGCCGACTTCAATGGCCACGGTCCCCGATGCAATGTTGCAAATGGTGGACGTGATCATAAAGGGAGAAACGCGTCGAGGTCCCTTTGAAAATAGGGCAAAGGATTGGTTTTGAATATTTGTCATGCCACCAATACCCGTGCCAATTAAGACACCACATTGGTCGGCATTAGTGTTGTTAATGGTGAGGTTGGCATCTTGGAGTGCCATACGTGCAGCGGCAACGGCGTAATGTACAAACGGATCGGTGCGATTCGCCTCCTTAGGATCCATGAAATCGGCAGGATTAAAATCGTTAACCTCGGATGCAATTTTGGTGGGCAGTTCCGAAACGTCAATTTTTGTGACACGACGGATACCGGAACGACCTGCAATGAGTGCGGACCAAAAATCATCTAAGTGGTTACCCAGAGCGTTTACAGTCCCTAAGCCTGTAATTACGACCCGTTTTGGCTGCAACGTTTCCATGAACTACTTATTTGCTTTGTCTGAGATGTACTTTACTACCTCGCCGACGGTCTTTAATTTTTCAGCATCAGTTTCTGGAATTTCGCCAACGATGAGATCTTTAAATTCTTCCTCCAAATTCATAATTAATTGGACTTGATCCAAAGAATCGGCGCTCAAATCATTTGTAAAAGAGGCATCTGGTGTCACTTGTTCTTCTTTGACACTAAATGTACTTGCTATTACACGTTTAACTCGTTGTTCAATTGTTTCTGCCATAATAAAAGAAAATAATGCTTATACGGTAAGAGTTTTTTATTAAAAATCAAGAACAAAGATTTTACATTACCATTCCGCCGTCGACATGAAGGACTTGCCCAGACACGTAACTGGCTTCTTCTGAGGCTAAAAATGCGGCCATGGCGGCAATTTCTTCAGCTTTTCCAAAGCGCTTTAAGGGAATTAATTTTTTAGCTTGCTCTACGAATGACTCATTGAGACCTTGCGTCATGTCGGTTGCTATGAAGCCGGGTGCAATGGCATTGACGGTGATATTGCGACTGGCCAACTCCTTGGCGAGAGATTTTGTTAATCCCAGTAATCCGGCCTTGGCTGCGGAATAATTAACTTGTCCAGGATTGCCTACAAGGCCCGAAACGGACGAAATGTTTATAATGCGTCCCCAACGTTTTTGGGTCATGGGTGGGACAAAGGCCTTACAAATGTGGAAGGCGCTGAACAGATTGGTAAACAGCACCTGTTCCCAATCTTCGTCACTCATCCGAATGAAAAGTTTGTCGCGTGTGATGCCGGCGTTGTTGACAATGATATCAACCGTTGGGTGCTTTTCTAAAATAGCTTGGGAGACGGCATGTACGCATTCTTTTGAGGCGACATCCATGGCAAAAGCTTCTGCACTGCCCCCTTGATCTAAAATAGCTTGGGCCACTTGTTGGCAATTTGCCTCTGTACGACTGGCACAAATAACGTGGGCTCCTTCTTGGGCAAAGTGCTCTGCAATGGCCTTCCCGATGCCACGACCTGCCCCCGTAATTAAAGCAATTTTATCGGCTAATCTTTTCATGAATACAGTTTTTATGTTTTAACAATTTTTATAAAAAACAAGACTGAAGTTTAAAAAAGATCTTTTGATGGCCATGTTCGAAAGAAAATTTATTCACGTCATTGACAAAAAAGTTACTTAACTTTAACTTGGTTGGCATGGATGAAAAAACCTTGGTTATATTGAAACCAGATTGCATGCAAAAAAATTTGGCGGGAGTTGTCTTGGATCGCCTGTTAAAGAAAGGTCTGTCGATTGTTGCTTGTAAATTGATGCAATTGCAAGAATCTTTGCTGAGAGAACATTATGATTTTTTGGTAGATAAACCATTTTTCCCATCTATTGTCAGCTACATGACCGAATGCCCGGTGCTCGTATTGGTGCTGAAAGGCGAGAATGCCATAGCCAATGTTCGCGGCTTGTTGGGTCCAACGGATCCCGCTGCGGCTCCCAAGGGAACGATCCGTGGCGATTTTGGCGAAAGTAAGTCGCGCAATATTATTCACGCTTCCGATAGTCAAATTTCAGCTGGAAAAGAAATCGCTCGTTTCTTTGCACAGAGTGAGGTTCTTGCTTAATAGAATACGTACAAGTTATGCTGGTGGATTGTTTGGCGAGTTATTATCATCCAACGGAGATTATATTTTTAGATGACAGTGAAGTGTACTTGTGTACATTGGAACTGTTTTTACAAGAATCAAAATTTCCGGTGTTTATTAAGACATTCTCGGACATCGACGAGGCGTTGTCGTACATTGAAAGTAAACAGGATCAGGGCATTGTTGATCATTTGCTAAAGCGCGTCGACACGTTTCAAATTAACAATTACGCGTTGTCGGTCGATCTGTTTGATTTGCACAAAATTATTTACAATGCGTCACGCTTTTCTCAAATTTCGGCCGTTATTGTCGATTACGATTTGAATGCAAAAGAAACGGGTATTGAATTTTGCAAGCGTATTTCAAATAAAAATGTTCAAAAAATTCTTTTTACGGGGCAATCGGACCAAAATTTAGTGATTCAAGCTTTCAATGAGGGGGTCATTCAAAAATTTGTCCACAAGCAAGAAGTCGATAGCCTGGAAAAAATTCTAAAGGTCTTGGAGGAGGCGCAAAAAGATTATTTCAACCGCGTGACGAAGGTTATATTAGATGCGGTTGGACACCGCTCGCAATTCCCTCTGGCGATTTACTGCTCGCAATTCCAAACATTTTTTTACAATTTACTCGATACTTATAACATTCTTGAGTACTATTTGCTCGATCCGGTGGGCAGTTATTTGTTGTTGGATGCGGACAAAGTGGCGCGTATTTTGTTCGTTCAAAATGAAGATCAACACAAGGCCAATTTGTTGGATTTGAAGGATGAGATCGTACACGCCTTGCCGGAAGGGATCGTAGAGGCCTTGTATCGAGGCGAGTACATTATTTGTGATCCTAGTTATATCGATGGCGTTAAAAGGAATTTGCCGTTGAGCAATTACGTTGTCCCCGCAATCAGCGTGCGTGATGCGGAGGAGGGAACCGTGTTTTATTGTGCATTAACTAAAGACACTTTTTTGTGTGATATGAATAAGTACGTGGCTCCCAAATTTTCCTTTGATGGGGATGGCAACGTATAATGTCTTGTTCGTTTGTACGGGAAATACCTGCCGTAGCCCGTTTGGAGAAGCGGCACTTTCGGCATTTCTTAAGGGGAATGGGATGAGTCATATTCACGTAAGCTCTGCGGGTATTTATGCCAATAAGGGGCAGCGAGCGTCCTTACTCGCTTTGGAAATCGCGAAAAAGTATCAATTAAATTTAGAGTCCCATCGTTCAAGGCAATTAACGGCCGCCCATGTTGACCAGGCAGATCTTATTTTGACGATGACGTGGGCACACATTCAAACACTCACACGTGCGTACCCCGAAGCCGGTGAAAAGATTTTTTTGATGAGTCATTGGTATGATGGGAAAGAAATTGTGGACCCGTTTAGTGGGGATCTCCAAACCTACGCGGACGTTTTTGAAAAGATGATGGCCTGCATCCCGTCCATCGCAAATTATATAAAAAGCCTGCTCGCGTCACATTTTTAAAAAAATTACTTAACATTTTAGTGCCTTTGTTGTATTATACTACATGTAGTTGATGGAGGTTATTTGAAATGAATCAAACAAATGAAAAGTTTGAGGCGTTAAGCCGATATGCAAAAGATGTTACGCAATTGGCGAATGAAGGTAAATTGGACCCCGTCATCGGAAGAGACGAGGAAATTCGAAGAACCATACAAGTTTTGTCAAGGCGAACTAAAAATAATCCCATATTGATTGGAGAACCTGGCGTGGGCAAGACGGCCATTGTGGAGGGACTTGCCTGCCGGATTATTAATCGAGATGTGCCCGATTCGATCAAAGATAAGAAGGTGATGGCCTTAGATATGGGTTTGCTCATCGCGGGGGCCAAGTATCGAGGCGAGTTCGAAGAGCGGCTCAAGGCCATTTTAAAGGAAGTCTCAGAAAATAATGACATTATCTTGTTCATCGATGAAATTCACACCCTGATCGGCTCTGGTCAAATGGAGGGCGCGATGGACGCGTCGAATATGTTGAAGCCAGCCTTGGCCCGTGGTGAATTGCACTGCATCGGTGCCACTACTTTGAACGAATATCGCCAGTACATTGAGAAGGATTTTGCATTTGCGCGACGTTTCCAACCGGTCTTCGTGAGCGAGCCGAGCGTGGTCGATTCCATTTCCATTTTAAGAGGTTTGAAGGGAAAGTATGAATTGCACCACGGGGTTCGTATTAGTGATGCCGCTGTAATTGCGGCGTGTACGTATTCAAATCGTTACATCAGTGATCGGTTCTTGCCGGATAAGGCCATCGATTTGATGGATGAAGCCGCCAGTCGTTTAAAAATGGTGATGGATTCCAAGCCGGAAGAAATTGACGAATTGGATCGTAAGATCATGCAATTAAAGATTGAGCAAGAGGGCTTGAAGAAGGAAAGTGACGCGGCTTCTAAGGAACGTTTGGGCAAGATCCAAGAGGAGTTACAAGGCTTAGAACGGAAGTCCTCCGATTTGAATGCAAAGTGGAAGTTGGAAAAGCAGAACATTGACGAAATTAAGCGTATTAAGCGTCAGATCGAAGAGACGACGAGCAACGCGGAATTGGCGCAACGTCAGGCAGATTTCGCGAAAGCAGGAGAATTGTTGTACAGTAAGTTGCCCGCTTTGCAAAAGCGTCTGCAGGACTTGCAAGCCAAGGAAACGGATGCACAGCGGCACAATGAAGTGACGGAGGATGATATCGCAACGGTGGTATCTCGTTGGACAGGCATTCCCGTCGAAAAAATGCTTGTGGGTGAAAAAGAGCGCTTGCTCAACATGGAGGCCAACTTAAAAGCGTATGTAGTGGGTCAAGATGAGGCGGTAAATGCGGTTGCCGACTGCATCCGTCGTTCGAGAGCGGGTATTTCGGATCCTAATCGGCCCATCGGTTCATTTTTGTTTTTAGGCCCAACGGGGGTTGGAAAAACAGAATTATCCAAAGCGCTCGCGCAGTTTTTGTTCGATGATAAGAATAACATGATCCGCATCGACATGTCGGAATACATGGAAAAACACTCCGTATCAAGGCTGATCGGTGCGCCTCCGGGATACGTGGGCTACGAGCAAGGCGGAGAGTTAACCGAGGCCGTTAAACGGCGCCCTTATTCGGTGGTGCTGTTTGATGAAGTTGAGAAAGCGCACAACGACGTCTTTAATATTCTACTGCAAGTCCTTGATGAAGGCCACCTAACCGATGGTTTGGGCCGAAACATCAATTTTAAAAATACAATTATTATTTTGACGTCCAACCTCGGTTCAGAATTCTTTTTAGACAAGATGCGTTCAAAAGAGCAGATAAGAAATGACGTTATGCGTCTCGTTCAAGCGAGTTTTAGACCCGAATTACTCAATCGTTTGGATGAAATATTGCTCTTCAATAGCCTTTCAATGAGTGAAATGAGAGGCATTGTCGACATTCAGCTGAAAGATTTGTCGAAGCGTTTGGAAGCCAAAAAGTTGCACGTGGATTTTAGTGAAGCACTGAGAACCTGGTTGTGTGAGATTGGCTATGATCCTAATTATGGGGCGCGTCCGTTAAAGAGGGTTTTGCAAAAGCACGTGTGTGATGTTATGGCACGTGAAATTATTGCGGGCCACCTTTTAGAGAACACGCACGTCACCGTTGATTATGAAAATGGTACGGTCGTTCTTAAGCGTTAGCAGAGATCTGTGATTTAATCGAGCGTCAGCGTTTGTGGAGCAATCCCTTACGCTGATTTGCTATGCGTACAGGTGTAAGGGGTCTTATTGTAATAATGAATTAGGTAATAAGGCACCCCATTGCAGTGTTATTGGCTGTGTGAGATCCATAGGTTCTTACCTTCTTTGTGCCCCCATTCCAATGACAGAAATGATAGAGCACAATCGTCGTTTGACTATTGAGTCGATGGCAAGTCGTGAAAGGTCAGCTGGTTTTGTAGCTTACACGAGCGAGTTGGTGGGCCGCCAAGGCCGTCTGTGGCGTGCGAGTGATCTCGCAGTCGATTTTGAAAGAAAAACTGTCCATTTTCGATGAAAAATGAGATGTTGATGATCAGATAGATTATCGAGACCTGTCGAAAATGAAAGACTTCGGTTTTAGCAAATAACCGCACATGCGGCCCTTGAGAGAGACGGTCCGATGTCGAAGACTGTCAATTTTTTGAGTCCATTAGGTAGAACGTGCCCTATTCGAAAGTTGAACAAAGACGGCGAAATTAAAATAAAACGAAGCTATTCGTCCAACTGACTGTAGATGCCTCCGCCAATCAACTGTTGCCCGCGATAAAATGCCACCGCTTGGCCGATCGCAAGTGCACGTTGAGGGACGTCAAATTGAATTTTTACGGAGTTTTCAGATTCCCAATGCCAAGTAATCCCTTGAGAGTTATCACGGTAGCGGGGCTTTGCGAGCAGATGCTCATTATCATCGGGGGGCTCCGCTAAAAAATTAAGTTGATAAACGTGCGCGCAAGATTTGTAAAGTCCTTGGGTGTCCGTGTGATCGAATCCGACCACTAATTGATTGCGCGTGTAGTCCTTTGCGATGACGACGTAGTGTTCAAAGTCTTTGTTGGAGGGAATGTTGATTCCTTTTCGTTGGCCAATTGTAAATCGATGCAGTCCCTCATGAGCGCCTATCACCTCTCCTCGCAGATTAACAATGTTGCCGGGCTGATTGGGCAAATATTTCTCGAGAAAATCATTAATGTTAACTTTCTTGCTGCCCAAAAAGCAGATGCCTTGGCTGTCCTTTCGATGGGCATTGGGCAATTGAATGTCCGCTGCAATGGCGCGGACTTGTTTTTTCGTGAGGTGCCCAAGCGGGAATAGCACACGCGCCAGATTCGGTTTTTTTACCAAACAAAGGAAATAACTTTGGTCCTTTGTCTTATCGTCGCCTTCATAAATGGAAAAGTGATCTGCCTCTTGTTGTTTGACACAGTAATGGCCCGTGGCCAGCGCGTCGTAAGAGCGAGCGTGTTCCACCAGTACACCAAATTTAATGTAACGGTTGCACATCACATCCGGGTTGGGCGTTTGTCCTGAGCGATACCCTTCAATGAGGTAATCAACAACCTTCTTTCGATAGACCTCGATGAAATTTACGATTTCAAAAGGAATTTTCAAGTGTTGAGCGGCAGCTTGTGCCGAGGCAAGGTCTTCTTTCCAGGGACACTCCTGCCACAATTCCGTTTCATTTTGCCAGGAACGGAAAAATACGCCATGTACCTCATAGCCCTCTTGTTGAAGCAGGTAGGCTGAAACGGCACTGTCAACACCTCCCGATAGGGCTACCAAAACCTTAGCTTTGTGCGAAGTGGTCACTATGCCTTACAAAACCGATTCATGTCCAAGTAAATAATTGGGGTGACAAAAAGTGTGAGTACTTGGGCAAAACTGAGCCCACCTACAACACCAATTCCCAAGGACATACGTGAAGCCCCATCGGCACCAAAGCCAAGTGCGATGGGAAGAATTCCAAAAATCGTACTTACGGTCGTCATTAAGATAGGCCGGAAACGTTCGCAGCACGCCTCGACAATGGCGTCTTCAGCGCTTATGCCTTGACGTTGTTTTTCGACGGCAAAGTCAATGAGAATGATACCATTTTTCTTAATAATTCCCATGAGCATGAATAGACCGATAAAAGCGTAGAGCGAAAAGTCACAGTTGAACACATAAAGTGTGAATAATCCGCCCGCTAAGGCGACGGGGAGTGTCGACAATACGGTGAGCGGATGGATCCAGTGTTCATACAGGCATCCCAACACGACGTACATGACGAAAACGGCGAGCAACAGCAACCAACTCAGACTGCGTGTGGAAGATTGGAATTCTTTGGATTCGCCTCCAAGTTCCCCTTGCACATCTGCGGGAAGATACTTTTGGGCCGTTTGCTCAATTTGATCAACGATAGTTCCCAAGGCCGTACCGTCCTTTACGTTGAAGAATATGCTGGCGGATGGGAAATTGTTTTTGTGAAAAATACTGGTTGGCCCCACGTGTTCTTTCGCTTGAACGAGTGTATCCATGGCAACCATATGACCGCTTGCATTGGGAATACCGAGGAGGGAGAGATCCGTAGCATGTGCTCGTTGATCCTTTTGTGCGGCGACAAGAACCTTGTATTGCTCGTAATCACCCTTGATGAGGTACGAATAATTCATGGAATAAGCTTCTTTTAAGCTCGATTCAACATTGTAAGGGTTTAATCCAAGAGGGAATAAGCGACGCCGACAATACTCTAGATTCAATTGTGGGCAGTTAAGTTCAATGTTAGAATTGATTGAGCTTGGATCAATACCCGGAATTGTATAAAATTGTTTGGTTAAGTTTGCCGTGGCCTCGTAAACTTTTTCACTCTCCATGCCTGACAAAGTGTAGACGTATTTACCGCGTTTATTGTCGGCAGAACTCGTTTGAATGTTCAAAACGGGCATCGGTTTCAGCAAGGGTAATACACCGGGAATGCGCAGCAGCATGCCTTGTAATTCCTTTGTAACCGTGGCAATGGAAGTGTCACCTTTGTTAGCTTGAAGAGGAACCCGTTCTTTTGGATTTTTAAGCATCACAAATGTAATACATTGATTGTCTGCCATAAAATCTCCAATGCCGCTGGCACTGAGTGTGTAATTGACCGCCGGGTGTTTGGCGACTGTGTCTCTGATGGTGTCTTGATATTGGTGAACCTTATCTGCAGACGTTCCGCTTTGCGTTAAAATAACCCCCATAATGGCCGAACTATCGCCGGTAGGCAGAAAGCTTTTGGGGATAGAAATAAACAGGGTAATCATGAGGATGACGCAAATTGTCCACACGCTCCAGCAAATCCAGTGACGGTTTAAGAACCACTTTAAGCGTTTGCGATACCAGGTGATGAATGCACTTTCCAAACCATTTGCGATGGATTCAATGCGCGTTTTTTGATTGGCCTTATGCTTCTTGAGAAAGTGGGCGCACATCATCGGTGTAACACTTAAAGAAACTAAGCCGGATGCTAAGATGGCAACGACGATGGTAACGGCAAATTCACGAAAGATTCTGCCAATTTGACCATCCATAAAGATAATTGGAATGAAGGTGGCCATCAGTGAAAATGTCATGGACAAGATGGTGAAACTAATTTCGCTGGCCCCTTTAAATGCGGCCTCTAACGGCCCCAAACCATCTTCCATGTGACGAACAACATTTTCCAAGAACAC
This sequence comes from uncultured Verrucomicrobiota bacterium, assembly GCA_902495005.1. Lineage (GTDB taxonomy): Bacteria > Verrucomicrobiota > Verrucomicrobiia > Opitutales > UBA9783 > CABUVL01. The sequence continues at coordinate 260,750 of CABUVL010000001.1, forward strand.
GATGGCATCGTCGACGAGGAAGCCGATGGCCAATGTGAGTGCCATAAGAGACAAATTGTCCAAGCTGTACCCCAACTGGTGCATAATAATGCACGTAATAAAGAGAGACAATGGCATTGCGACGGTCGGTATGAGCGTTTCCCTGACACGTCCAAGAAATAAGAAAATAACCATCGTTACGAGGATAAATGCGATGACGATCGTCTCCTTGACCTCGTTGATCGAATCTAAGATACTTTTTGCCTTATCGTAGATGGGGATAAGTTTAACGGAAGGCGGCAAGGATTTGTATAAGCCTGGCAACATCGCCTTAATTTTTTCGGAGACCTTAATGGTATTTGCTCCAGGCGATTGATTGACTGCAAGAATAACGGTGGAACTAAAATTAGGCAAATTTTGTCCCCAAAATCTTGTTTGAAAGTCGTCGGATTCCAAGCCTTCTTCGCACTTTGCAATATCCCTGAGGTAAATGGGCTTACCATTAATTTCTCTGATAACAATGTTGGCGTAGTCTTCAGCCTTATCAAGTTGGCCATTGGAGGTCAGTGTCAGCGTGGTAACGGTGCCCTTCAATTTGCCCATACTAAGCATGAGCGTATTTGATTTGACAGCTTCGGTCACATCTGAAACGGACAAGCCGAGTAGCTTTAGTTTCTTTAAGTTGAGGTGAATACGAACGGCACGTGGCATTCCAAAGACCTGTACCTGTGAAACATCCTCGACCTTATTGATTTGTTGGGCAACCTTTGTCTTCGCAAAGTCGTACAATGCCCCTTGGGTAAGACTGTTACTAGCGAGGCCAAGGAAAAAAATAGGTTCACTGTTAGGATCTTTTTTTCTGTAAACCGGCGTCGATGGCATGTCGTCTGGCAACTTGCTTTGAGCCCGAGTAATGGCCGCCTGAACATCCATGGCTGCGACATCCACAGACTTGTTTAAGTTAAAATTTAAAGTTAATGAGGTGACACCCAAGCGGCTTTCAGACAGCACTTCATCCAAGCCGTCGATTTCCATGAACTCTTTTTCCAAGGGGCTTGCGATGGCGTTGGCCATCATTTCCGCGTTCATGCCTGGGAAGCTCGCATTAACATTGATGACGGGGTAGTCTACTTTAGGCAAGGCACTGACCGGTAATTTGCGATAACATGCAATACCGAGAAAAGTGATACTTAAAGTGAGTAAAATGGTGGCAATTGGCCGCCGAATAAATGGATCGCAAATACTTTTCATAAATTAAAATGCGTTGAGCTGCTGAGGGGCTTCGAGTGTGGAAGCAATAACGACTTGAACTCCAGGGGCCAAAAGCGGATGTCCCTCCGCAATAATTTTTTCATCTCCCTTGAGCCCCGTGTGAATGACAACCCATCCGTTGTAACTTTGTCCTTTCGTAACATCAAGCATTTCGGCTTCATTATTGTGGTTAATAATGTAAATGAAGTGCCCGTTATTTCCCAAATGAATGGCTCCTTCGGGGACCAAGAAAACGTCGTTCAAGCTTTCGTAGTAAATTTTGACATCCACGGCACGCCCGGCCCAGAATTGATTATTTTCATTTTTAAATTCCGCACGTACGTCAAAACTACCGGTCGTCTTGTCGATGCTGTTGCCTATAGACACAAGCTTTCCTGATTGTGTGACGGACGGATTGTCGAGCAGACGTGCTTCGACCACGATGTTGTCGAGATGGGTACTACTGGCTTTTTGAAGTACTTGAAAATGCTTTTCAGACAATGAAAAGTCGGTGTAAATGGGTTGCATTTGATTGAGGGTTGCCAATGCCGTGCCTTTTGCAACGAAACTGTGGGCGTCCACAGAGGCTTTCCCGAGTTCCCCTGAAAAGGGTGCATTGATAGTGCAGTGATCTAGGTCGATGGTTTTTAGCGTACAATTCGCTTCATCTAATTTAACGTGACCTTCGTAGGTTTCAACGTTGGCTTTATAACCATCATACTCTTGTTGGGAAACGAAGTCGCCTGTACGAAGTGCTTCGGAGCGTTGTAATTGGGATTGACTTAAATGCAGTTGTGCTTGATCAATGGCCAATTGTGCCTGTGCTTGCTTGAGGTTGGCCGTGTAAGTCCGATTGTCAATTTCAAATAGACGGTCTCCTTGGTTTACGTGACCTCCATTGGATCTTAATACATTGACGAGCTCACCTTCCACCTGTGGAACGAGGGCAATACTTGCGGATGCGGTGCATTGTCCAACCGCTTCAACGTACTGTTTGACGGATGTTTTGTAGGGGCTTGCTGATACAATCGCCAATTTTAATTGTGCCTCTGCTTTTTCCTCTTTGTGGAAATGAGAGACAATTGTTTTGTAGGCGATCAAAATGAGGATCGCAGCCGTTGTAGATAGAAGGTAATAAAACCACTGTTTTTTGTTGTTATTCATATGGAAATTATAGGTTGAATACGTTGGCTTGTTCGACGTCTAATTGTCCTGTGACGTAGGCAAGTTTTACCAAGCTCAGCTTGACGTTCGTTTGCGCTTGAATGTGACTGAGTCGTGCGTTCGATAAAGTCTTTTGTGCTGACAACAAATCTAGTAGGCTGTTTACGCCGGAATTGTAACCAATGCGAATGGCTTCCAAGGCCTCTGACGACGCTTTTTCGAGTGTTTCTGCCGCCGTTAGCAATTGAATTGAGGAGCGAAATGAGTGGAAAGCCGACCAGGTTTGCCCCAAGGTCTCTAACTTTTTTTGCCGCAATGCGTACTTTTGTTCTTTGACTTGCGTGTAACTGGCAAGTTCGTTGTACTGTTGCTCAAATCCAGAAAAAATGTTCCACTGCATGCCCAAAGAAAGGTCGTAATTTCTCTGCCACGACGACAGAGTACGATGTTTTAATAGATTTGCCTTCGTGTTGAACACTAAAGAGGGTAAATTAGCCCGTTGTGTGGCTTTTTGGGCCCAGCGGCTGGCGGCCAATTTTTCTTCATTCGCCAGTAAATCCGCACGTGATTTGAGGGTGCTTGCCATCAATTCCTCCGCGTTGCTCAAAATGGATTGCGTTTTACTGTTTAGGTAGTCCGTTTCAATTGAAAAGTCAGTTGAGATGGGGATGCCGATGGCGGTGGCCAAGTTGGCCCGGCAGCTTTCCAGGTAAGACTTGGATTCTTCGAGTTCGTACTCTGCTTGTAACTTATCGGCTTGTGCGAGCAGTTGATCTTGAATGCACGCGAGCCCGTTGGCTTTCTTCTTTGAGACGGCCTCAAAGGACAGTTCTGCATCACGCAGACAGCTTTCGCGCGCTTCTATTTTTGCACAGGCGGAGGAAAATTCATAAAAGGCCTGTTGGATTTGGAATACGACACTTTGTAGGGTTTGATTAAATTCGTAGTTCGCTGCGTACAGCAAATGTGTCGCGCTTTTTGCACTGGCGACATCGGCTCCAAAGTTGAATATTTGGTACGATAAAGATAACGCGGGGCCCCAATAATCGCTGCGTTTGGTGTTTGTCGTTCCAGCCTTGCCTTCTTGTGAACGGTTAACGCTTACACTGGCGTCGATACTGGGGAAAAATTTTGCGTTCGCTTGCCCCTGATGCGCAAAGGCCTCTTTCGCTTGCCACCACGCACATTTGGTTTGTGGGTTTTGTTGCAATCCGATTTCAACGAGGTCTATCAGTGAATATTTTCCGGACAGTAGGGCTTTTTTTGTGATAAATTCGTTGTGCAAAGTGGTTGTGTGGATGGGTTGCCAGGGTGTACTGACCGTGGGAGCAAAATTTTTCTCTATTTTTTGACATCCTTCTAAGAGTAATACGGCACTTCCAATCGTAAAAAGACCACTTTTTATATGCATATCTTTGTTTTAAGTTAAGGGTAATTTGTATATTAATTAACTGAAAATGTAAATGTTTTTTTAAGTGATTCGAATAGTGTTTAAATCGATTGAAGAAGCGTTTGTGTGCCGGTTGTGGTGTCGCTAATGTCCAAATTTCACTTGATAATTAAATGGATAGGTTAAAATAAAAATCCTTTGAAAACGATTCATTGAACGATTAGGAGCATTGTTCAAGTCCGAGTAAGTACTTTTTTATCGTGATCCCTCCGTTGTAGCCCCCAAGTTGACCTCGGCTCCCTACAACCCTGTGACATGGAATAAAAATCGCAAGTGGATTGTTGTGACAAGCCTGCCCTACCGCACGGGCCGACTTGGGTTTTCGTAGGTAATCAGCCACTTGCAGATACGTCCACGTGCTTCCGTAGGGAATTTTTTGCAAGACCTGCAAAACGCTTGACAAAAAAGAAGATTGTGGAATGTGCAAGGGAATTGAAAATGTGTGAAGTCGGCCTTGGAAATAGGCGATTAATTGCTTTTTTGCCTCTGCCAATAATGGAATAGAGGCTGCCATTGTTGGTGGAACGGGACCAGGGTGTAAGTCGACTTTTAGCAAATATTCTTGTGTGGCCTGCAATCCAATCGTGCCGATGGGCGTGTTTACTTGATCAAAGTAGTCCATGGATTATCGGCAAAGTGTATTACTGTGGCTTACTTGCACTTTGTTCGAACGCTTGCGGCAAAGCGGAGGGCGGCAGGTGTTGAAAAATACCGAACATTTTGTCGGCCCAATTGCAGGGAATTGGTTTTTTTTGATAGATGTCGTCAATCCGTTGATGTGCTTGTGCGGCGGCTTCAGAGGAGGGTGCCAGCATTTGAGCCTCCGTGTAAAAGGTAATGGCCCCGTCGCTGTAATGCCGTTTGTAGAGGAAGAAATCTCCCAGAACAAGTCGACTTTGCGCAAACAGATTTTGAGCGCGTTCTAAGCCTTGTTTCGCACGTTGTCTCAATTTTTCTGACAAGTCTTGCTTGTCAAAGGTTATGAAAAACTTTTCGTAACATTGAATCGCTTTTTGGGTGGCGCCTTGATCATTGTGAGGGCTTAAAACGAAAGACAAGTAGATCTCTGCCTTCAGTACTTGTACTTTTGGAATTAAAGCGTGTGACGGGTAGTTTTCAATGAGTTGGTCCAAGGCTTCAATCGCTTTAACTTTTTTACCGTATTTTTGTTCAAGTTTTGCCACGTAGTAGAGGGAACGTGGGGCATAGTCTGTGTACGGCGCTGCATCTGCAATGTTTTGAAAAAATGCGATGGCCGGTGTGGCGTCCTTAAACCAAGTAAAACATTTTGAAGATTGTCTTTCTTGAAATTTTACGTAATTTTGGGCCGCTTGAAATTGAGCTTCGATCACTTGTGCGTAGGCGGGATACTCGGGATAATTCTGTGAAATAAATTGCAATTGTTGGATGCCTTCTACGTATTTCCCCTTTCGTATCAATTGATTTCCAAGCATGTGGCGTGCCTTGGGCGCACTGCTTGTCTCGGCGTATTTTGTAGTAATTGTTGTGTACAATTGCGAGGCTTGTGCGAAAGTCTCTGCCGCTTGTGCACGTTGGTAAAGCTCAAGCGCCGTTTTTTCTCTTTGGGGCGACTTTAATAGGAGTTGATCTTGGGGGATGGGATCATGGATCCGATGTGTACAGGCTCCCAAGCAAATTAGAAGTGTGCACAGGTAAAAATTTTTATGTTTCATTGTATATTAAGGACACTTAATTAAACTGGCACCCCAGGTCAATCCGCCTCCAAAAGCAACCAAGACAACGTAATCGCCCGAGTGGAAACGGTGGGCTTGTTTGGCTTGAGCAAAGGCAAGCGGAATAGAGGCTGCGGATGTGTTACCCGTTTTGTCTAAATTGCAAAATACGCGTTCCATGGGCAAATTGAGTGATTGTGCCAAGGATTGAATAATGCGCAAATTGGCTTGATGGGGGATGAGAATGGCAATGTCGTCCTGAGTTAGGTGATTGCGTGTGAGTAATTCTTCAATAGATTTATGCATCCATCGCACGGCCACTTTGAACAATTCTTTGCCGTTCATCTTTACAAAATGTTGCCGTTGGGCGACAGTTTCTTGCGTGGCGGGATGCAACGAGCCACCGGCGGGTAATTGTAAAATTTCGGGTGCGTGCCCGTCCGCTCCCAGTGTGGAATCCAGAATGCCAACACCCGGGGTGTCCTGGTAGGCAAGCACACAGGCTCCGGCGGCATCGCCGAATAGCACGCAGGTCGATCGATCTTCCCAGTCTACGATGGACGATAATTTTTCTGCGCCAATTACAAGCGCACGTCGGTACGACTTGTTTCCTTTTACAAGGTGGCTGGCGACTTCCAGTGCGTACAGAAAACCAGAGCAAGCGGCATTGATATCGAAGCACATTACATTACGCAGCCCAAGCTTGCTTTGCAAGATGGCTGCGGTGGAGGGAAATGCCATATCCGGCGTAACGGTTGCCACAATTAAAACATCAATGTCCTCGGCTTGCATGTGGGCGTCTTTGAGGGCCGCTTGGGCCGCTTGATACGCCAAATCTGAGCAGGCTTCATTCGCATCGGCAATATGTCGTTGAGAGATGCCCGTCCTTGTTCTGATCCATTCATCAGACGTATCAACTTTACTCGCAAGCTCATCATTGCTGACCACGCGCGAAGGCAGGTAACAACCCAGACCACAAATGACTACGGATCCTTCTTCCATTATTCACTTTGTTTAAAATTATCAATCAATTGATTGGCAGTTAAAATATCTTGTTGAACGTTATTTAAATTACAAACCTCCAGGCACTTAAGGCATATGTGCATGGCGCCGTCAATGGCCGATCCTTTACTGGATCCGTGAGACTTGAAAACCCAGCCGTTTAAGCCCAAGAGGGGGGCGCCGCTGAAGCGCTCGGGGGAAAACTGCTTCTTCATGTTCATAAAAACCCCTTGCGTTAAGAGCGCTCCCATCTTGCGTATGTAATTTTTTTGGAATTCTTCTTTTAAGTATTCTTTTAAGTGATTGAAGAGAGATTCGCAGGTTTTAAGTAGAATGTTGCCAACAAAACCATCGCAGACAACGACGTCAACGGTATCGTTGAATAAATTAAAGCCCTCAATCAGTCCTTGATAATTAAAATGTGGAAGCTGTAATTGTTTTAAAATAGAGTGGGCCTCGTGAACGATGTCGTTGCCCTTACCTTCCTCAGTTCCGATGGTAAGTAATCCTACGCGAGGGTCTTCCGCCTCAAGAATGGCTTGCGCGTAATGTGAGCCCAAGATGGCATTGTGAATTAAATGCTTTGCCGATGAATAGGGATTGGCTCCGACGTCAAGCAGGATAAATCGCTTGGTGCGAGTTGGAATAATACTTGCCAGTGCGGGTCGTTCAATGCCGTCAATCGTACGCAACTTGAGCGTCCCCCCCGCCATTAAGCTGCCCGTATTTCCGCAACTTAGAACGGCGTCGGCCACACCTGATTTTACAAGATCAATGGCGCGGAACATGGATGCATCCTTTTTATGTTTCAAGGTGTGCATCGCTTTCTCTTGCATCTCAATGACTTGGGACGCGTGGACCAATTCTATAGCAGGAGAATTTTGCAAATCATACTGATCGAGCAAAGGCTTTAAAATTGATTCGTCGCCGACTAAAAAAATTTTATCGAGACGATCGGCGTAGTGTTGTAAGGCTAAACTAAGTCCAGATACAACCACTTCGGGGCCAAAATCTAAGCCCATGGCATCAACGGCTATTTTTGGCAACAACCGTTGGGATTCGCTCGCATTGTCCTGCATTTAAAATTACAGATCTACTTCGATCACTTGCTTGTCACGGTAAGTTCCCGTGTCTACATTGACACGGTGACGCATGACCAAACCACCGTTGGCTTTATCCTTAACCAATTGTGGCATCTTAAAATTGTTGGCGCCGCGTCTTAAACGACTGCGCATTTTTGACTGTTTCCTTTTTGGTTGTCCCATAATAACAAATTTTAAATTAGTGCAATTATCCAACCAGATAAAACCTTACTCTAAAGCGCGTCAAGTTTTATTCTGTTTGATTTGCAAGCCTGTGCACAGCTGCTGTTGATGAAATCTCCAATGCTATCTTGAAAAAACTTATGTAACGCTTTTAGGTTGAAAAAGTGCGTTTTGTTCGTACATTACGATATTATGTTGTTAGATCCGTTGTTGAATGCCAGTTGCCAAACATTGATTGAAAAGGCCGGACATCTGTGGAGGTTTCTTTGAAATTGCTGACAAAGAAGAGCGTCTGAAGTCACTAGAGAAGGAAATGACGCAGTCGGTTTTTTGGTCTCGTGGAGACGAGTCACAAAAAGTTTTGATGGAGGCCAAGGGGATTAAGAAGCTTTTGGCCACGTGGAAGGAATTGGCCGACGAAATTGAGGAATTAAAGTCGCTGCTGGTCGTCTGTAAGGAATCGGGCCCTGACGATGAGGCTTTGTGGAATGCAGAGCTGGATCAAATGGTTCAAAAAACGAGCAAATTAGTTGAAAAAATGGAATTTCAGTCGTTTTTATCGGGTCCGATGGATGCCAATAATGCGATCATGACCATTCACTCGGGGGCCGGAGGTACGGAGGCGTGCGATTGGTCGAGCATGGTCTTGCGTATGTACATGCGTTGGGCCGACAGAAATGATTTTGTGACGGAAATTCAAAGTTTACAAGAGGGTGAAGAGGTGGGTATTAGCCACGTAACATTGCGCATTTCTGGGGCCAATGCTTACGGTTATGCAAAGGCGGAACGTGGCGTTCACCGGCTGGTACGAATTAGTCCATTTGACGCCAATAAAAAAAGACACACGTCGTTCTGTGCGGTGGACGTCATCGCAGAAATAGAAGATGAGGTCGAAGTGCCTATCGACGAAAAAGATTTGCGTATAGACACTTACCGCTCGAGTGGAAAAGGGGGCCAGCACGTCAATAAAACGGAATCCGCCGTGCGCATTACGCACTTGCCCACAGGCATTGTCGTAACTTGTCAGAACGAACGGTCCCAAATTAAGAATCGTGCGACCGCCATGAAAATCTTAAAATCGCGTTTGTACGAACGCCTTCAAGATGAGAAGCGTTCGGAGATGGAGCGCTTTTACGGTGAAAAGGGAGAAATTGGTTGGGGCTATCAAATTCGCAGTTACGTATTTCAACCCTATCAGATGGTGAAAGACTTAAGAACGGGGGTTGAGACGAGCAATATTCAAGCGGTTATGGACGGAGACATAGATTTGTTTATTCAAGCTTGGTTGAGGGCCGGTGGACCTCGTTCGAGGAAGTAGAATGATTGTAGGTCTGGGTAACGATATCATTGAAATTGAACGTGTCCGACGTTTGATTGAAAAATTTGGAGAGCATTGCGTGGGTCGCATATACACGCCGATAGAATGGGCGTATTGTTGGCAGCGCGGAAATCCGTTTGCTTCGTTTGCAGCCCGTTTTGCCGCAAAGGAGGCTGTAGCTAAGGCTTTAGGAGTTGGTTTTGGCGCTCGTTTATCACTAACCTCTATAGAGGTTTACAACAACGAGATGGGAGCTCCGCAAGTACGACTGTATGCCCCGCAAACATTATTGCCGCAATACGAGCCCGGTAAAATAAAAATTGCCCTGTCCCATTGCCGAACTTTTGCGTCGGCAGTTGCCATCATTATGGCTTGATCTTGGGTGAGTATGCGTGAAGCTTTGGTTAATGTTGGGCGGCCAATGATTACTTGTGTCTTGTTCGAGATAGTGCCTAACACCTACTTAACACACATGACGAATTAGAGGCGTATTTCTTACGTATGATTAGTGAGATTGAATATCGGTGTTATCGGGGTTCGAATTGTGTTCGATAAAACGACGGTACGTACGCCCTTGCAATGTTTTTGTCCGTCCATTCACCGATGAATAGAATTGAAGTTAAGCTTTGAAGAGGTGTCTTGAAGGAGAAAATAATTTTGTTGCTTATCAATGAAGTTATTGCTGAAAAAGAGAAGCCCGTTGTCTCGGGCCTTTCTCGAATGGTCAAAAGAGCTTTAGATTTTATCAGATAATAACGCAGGTCTGAGTTACTTAACGCCGTACGACTCAACTGAATAAAAATTGCACTTGCTAACGGGGCGTTGGATTTTTATCGCTTTGCACGCTTAATAAAAGAGGATTGCTTTGAACGTAAAATAGCCCAAACAATCCCCCTTACTTCGATTTGCCTTGCGGGCTGTTAATTGGCTTTTGGTGCCTGACAGCCCTTATGACTTAGTCTTTGAAAAATTCCTTAAGCCCCTTGTGAGTGGGTTCTAGGCCGGCATTCCCTTTGTGCCAATTGACGGGACAAACTTCGCCGTGTGTTTCAAAATGTTGCAGGGCGTCTACCATTCGCAGTGTTTCTTGAACGGAACGGCCCAAAGGCATATTGTTGACGACTTGATGTTGAACAATGCCTTTTTTGTCGATGAGGAATAAGCCTCGGTAAGCCACCAAGTTGCCCTCTACTTTGAGTTGGTCGTTGTCATCGTAATAACAATGGCCGGCTAGGATTCCATAATCGTGCGCAATTGTTTTGTTAATATCGGCTACCATAGGATACGTGATACCTTGAATGCCACCCTCTGCCTTTGGCACTTGTAACCACGCCCAGTGACTGAATTCGCTGTCGGTAGAGCAAGCGATTAACTGAGTTGAACGAGCTTCAAATTCAGCCAATGCGGATTGAAAAGCGTGTAATTCGGTCGGACAAACAAATGTAAAGTCCTTCGGGTAGAAAAATAAAACAATGTACTTTTCCCCAAAAAACTCATTGATAGAAAAATTATCAACAATTTGATTGCCGTTAATTACCGCGCTTGCAGTAAAGTTAGGAGCCTTCTGGCCCACTAATGTAGTTGAATGATTATAGACACACATCACATGATTAAATACAATGGGCAAATTCGCACTGTCAATACTATTTTTGGGTACAAAATTCTTGTCTTTAATTTGTTCTTGATCAATTATATTTGTCCGAAAAAGTCATTGGCATTTAGGCTTTTATGGGCTTTGCTAAAGGCTATTAAGGAAGCGCCTGGTGTTTGCTTTGTGGAAAAATCTTGGGATGTTTGAAAAGTGGGAGGCTCGGATGTGAATGATGGCTCTGCACACCTTGTAATTGATGCCATAACAAAGCATAATTATCGAATGTGACAATAATGGGTCATATTTGAGGCTTGAATCGACGCAAGTCTTCAAAGTACGTGGTCAATATTAGGGGCGATGCTTTTACTTTTGCCAATGTTGTGACAGTCCTTATCTTTGTATAATTAATTTATCAAGTTTCGCACTTTTTGTAAATTAGCACTTGTCAAAAGAAAAATTTTATCTAGGGTTATATTCTACTTATTGGTGGGGTATCCAAGAGGCTAAAGGATGCAGACTGTAAATCTGTCAGGGTTTCCCTTTCGAGCGTTCGAATCGCTCCCCCACCACCAGCTTGTGAGCATTTGAGTTATTTTTACCACTGTTTTTAATGTGTGGCTGTGTTTTCTGAATTGAACTGGAGCATCTCTGAATTGAACTGGAGTTTCTAAAGAAGATGTAAGGGGTGCCGGGGAGATGTATTCCAAGTCTGTAGATAACGACAAGCGAAATTAATCCATGTGGGCAATGAGCAGATAGGTTCTTTGGGGACTGGGTTCTTGTAGAAAGGCGCTTAAAGAAGCGGAGCTTGAATGTAGGGGGTTGTATCCTTAAGTGGCATTTATTTTACCTCGTCCTTTTGAGACTTGTACGTTTTTGCTCGTGGACTTGAGTGGCGTCTTTAGAAACGTTTTTAATAAAATCTGAAGGGTGCGATTGACTTTGATCTGAGCGATAAGTTGCTTGAAGATAATTTTGTTGTTTTAAATCAATGCGATAAAAGAGCAGCTTTGACGGCAAGTTGACTATTCCTCTACGCTATTTGTATGATCACTGAATAAGATTATGCCTGCTGTCGACCGTAATGATTTATGACTTTTAATTGGAACTGTTGCCGTCGATGTTGCTCTTGCAAGTCCTGTAAAATGAAATGGACGCGTTCGAGTAATAGCGAGTGAAATTCATAGATGCGTGTGAATTTTTCTCTTAGAAGGCCGTTACTTTTAATACATTCGAGTGCTTTGGCGTCTTGAAGAAGTTTTGTAAAGTTGTTGCTGACGATTTGCCACTGTGTGTGGAATAGGGGCCAGTTGTGTTCATCCAGGTAACGTGATTGCGTCGTTAATTGATGGTACAGCTCATTTAACCGTTTTTCCATTTTGTTCTTTCAGCATCGTTTGCCAGGCATCTCTAATCTCACTGATAACGCGGTACGCATGTTTGATAGGTTCGGCGACTTTTTTTTGATTGGCTTGTAGGACTTGCTGTATCGCGTACTTGTAATTGCCGTACAAGGCGTGTGCAAGTTGTGGGGCCTGATCGAAATTTAAGCTGCGTTGTAATTCGCACAGGATGTTGTAAGCCCTCGTGAGATTATTGTGTATAATTTCATGATCTCTAACGCTTAACGAGTTTGAAAACGCTTGTTGGGCTGTATCTAAGCACTGCAGGGTCTTGTTGTACAGTAGTAGTGTGATTTGTGCGGGCGGCAGGGATTCAATTGTATTGTGTTGATAAATCGCGTAGGGGTTTTTCATGATTTTTATATGGCATCTTCGTCGATGAGGTTACGGGCGAGTTGTGTGAGTGTGTGTTCGTCAGGGAAATTGGGGTCTTGTAGAAGTGCTTCGGCGTTTTGAACCTGCTTGTCGTCGTCATCGGGAAGTTTTTTTAATAAATCCAGGGCCTCTTGAAAATTTTGTAGGGAATGCGATAGGCAGACGTCGTTATTGAATGAGATGTTCGTCGCTTGTGTGTACGTCTTATACCTTTCACTGATCCTTTTTAGAGGGATCGCGCTGTGAGAAGCGGAATTTGGAATTTCGATGGGAGCGCTCATATTTTTTCCGCTAGTTGGCTGAAAAGTGTGTGTGCCGCGAAGCTGGTAAAGGCGCTCGGGCTGTTAAGAAATTTATTGTTAAACGTTTCAAAACTGTGAGTGGAATTGTCGTGTTGGTACTGTTGAATGGAGGATTGTACGTGAATGTCATTCGCGTCAAAAATTTCGTCTGCCATCCACAGGGTACGTTTTGTTTGTAGTTCTATCAATTGAGCTCTCATTCCTATTTGTATCGGATAATAAGGTTGATAGTGCGTAATGTCAATCAATAGGAGCCCGTCCAAGTTGTATTGCTTTTGTAAGAAATCGAAAAATCCGTGCGGCAGCTGCTCTATGCTTGAAAATGTGCTTTGATGATAAGCTTGTTGCAAGGTACTAGGTTCGATTTTTATCCATTCGAAAATGAGTTGCTTGAAAAGTTCTCCGTAGATGCTTTCTTGCAGAGATATATCTTGTAGGCCGTATACGGGTAACAGACCCACACGTACAAGTGATTTTGGTATAGATGCCCGGTACACGTTAGAAACTTTAAATGGTGAGGGCGGTAAGGGTGTTTCTACGGAAGGCAGTGAGCGTGCGCAGCCACTGAAGAGCATTGTCACAAGGATGTATATCCGAAAACACTTAATCACGCTTACGCAAGAAGCATATTTTGTGCCAGTTTTAAGATAGGTTTTATTTAAATTGTAATTGACTATCAAAAAATTAAATGATTTTATGGACCTTGATAATATGTATCAATTTATGCGTCGCTTGATAAGTGTCTCAGGGCTTATTTTATTACTAATTTTGCCGGCCGTTGCTGACACGTACAATTTTGTTCTGATGACGGATGAAAATTACGTGATACCGACGGCGGTGGCCGTGCAGTCACTGAAGGAAAGCCGGTGTGAGGGTGATTATAACGTCATTATTTTTACAAAGGGGATTTGTAAGTCCTCGCAACAGGCATTATTGCAAATGCAGGATGAATACGTTCGGATTTATTTAATTGATTTGCTGGCGGAGGAATGGAAAACAATGCCGTGTATTGATGGCTGTCAAATTAATTTAATGGAACGGGCGAACGAGATTCAAAGTAAGGATTGGAGTGAGCTTGTTAACCTGCGCTTGTTATTCCCAGACATTTGGGCTTCAAAGTTATTGCCGACGGATATTAGAAACATAGATACTTTTGTATGGTTAGATTCAGACCTTATTGTAAAGAAAGATCTATCGTATTTATTCGTATCTTGCCGTGCAACAGGGCAATTCATTGTGGGAGCCAACCTGTTCTTTTTGGAGTTTGGTGGGGTTGGCTACGTTCCTAGCAATTGTATTAAGAGCGCGCTCTTTAAGCAAGTGGGTGATGGGTATGCCAGAATCAGTGGCGGTGTTGTTTTTTATAACATAAGGGAAATTGTAAAATGTTTTAAGGAAAAAGGACAAAATGAGTGGATGGTTTTGTTTGAAGAGCTGAAAAGTCAACGTGGAGAGAATCCTGAAGAGGAGGTGGTGTTTGATGAGTTTTTAAGGCAACAGGACTTAGTTTATTTCTTTGAACCGCAATACAATGCGTGCCCTGATTCACAGATACGTACAAGGTATTTGTGGTATTGGTCTGAGCATTTGCGTGATGAAAACTTGAAGTGTAATTCGTTTATATTCGTGATAAAGAATGGAAATCCTGTCGCTTATTCAGGGACGGATTGGACGATCGAATGTATGAACGAATTAATTGATGGGAATGTGAATGTTTGGCATTGGGATTGTTGTCGTAAGCCGTGGTATTATAAATATATCGGGTTAAGAGCGAACAACACGCCGGAAGTGTTGTGGTATCGTTTGTTCCAAGCGACAACTTTTAAGGATAGGCCATTGGCTCTGCTTAGACAGGGCGATGAGGATATTTAGATGGCATAGGAAATTGAAGCTAATCATTTCATTTATCAGCCAATTACGTAAACGTGCTTAATTTTTATTGACCCGTAAGTTGAATGCATTGTAGCATCCCCTAAAAATTTAAGAGTCTGAATTTTTGTAAGTCTAAAGCTAACGGCCTTTGGAAAAACGAAAAATGTCGTTATGCGGCAGAGGCTAAGCTCTATAGCGATACAAAAATTACATTCTCTTTTTTAATTTAGAACTTGATCGTGGAAATAGAAAATTTGATAAGGTCTGTTTGTAAGATTGTTTGGAGCTTTCCATTAATAGCGGCCATCTTGGGCGTTGGTTTGTATTTTTCTTTTAAATTGAATTTTGTGCAAATCCGTTTTTTTGTTCAGGCCTTTAGGAGTATCATTCGTTCGAAATTAGTTGATTCACAACATCTGGTGGGAGACGTGTCAAAGTTTTCTGCTTTATGCACGGCGTTATCTGCCACTTTAGGTACTGGCAATATTGTTGGTATTGCAGTGGCCATTTCGATGGGAGGCCCGGGAACATTATTTTGGATGATCGTCTCATCTTTTTTTAGTTTAGCGACAAAATATTCAGAAGGTGTGTTGTCAATCAAATATAGAACTGTCGGCAGTGATGGTACAATCGCGGGTGGACCGATGTATTACATAGAAAAGGGCACTCGAAGTCCACTGTTGGCTAAGTTATTTGCCATTTTTGGTGTTTCGGTGGCATTATTTGGCATAGGAACGCTTGCGCAAACGAATTCTATCGCTGCAGCCGCTAATTCGTTTGGAATACCGAACTATTTCACTGCGATTGTTCTCGGGATCATAGTGAGCTTTGTAACTTTTGGAGGCATTCATCGGATTGCTGATACTGCCGAAAAAGTGGTGCCTTTTATGACCCTATTATATATAGGGGCAGCGATTGTTATTTTGACATTAAGGATAAATATGATTCCGCAGGTCGTACGATTAATCTTAACGGAGGCCTTTCTCCCTCATTCGATTGTGGGTGGTGGTGTAGGTATTAGTTTAACGTACGTCATTCAAATTGGAATAAGTCGAGGTATTTTTTGTCACGAAGCTGGCTTGGGAAGTTCCGCAATCGCTTCTGCGGCAGCAAAAGTCAATGTCCCGGCAGAACAGGGTTTGATCTCCATGATGGGGGCTTTCTTGTCGATTATAATTTGTACCATAACGGGTATTGTTTTGCTCATTACGGCAGAAGAGACTCATATTTTTAATCCTTCTTGCGCACTAACGCATATGACGGCGCAAGCATTTGGTTTCGGTTTGGGGGCTTTTAAAATGGGTGGGTATGTCGTGAATTTCAGTATTCTGTTTTTTGCTTTTACGACCATCATTGGTTGGAATTATTATGGGGAAAAATGCATCCAATACCTTTTGGGAAACAAGGCAATTGCGATGTATAAAATTTTATTCATATTTTTTGTGGTCATGGGACCCTTCTGGGAAATAAAAATGGCTTTTGTCCTTGCCGACATTGTAACCGGTCTCATGGCAATCCCAAATATCATTGGTTTGATAAGCTTAAGAAAGGAGATTTTCTATGAAACAAGGACGCTTTTCGAGAAAAGTAAAAAATTGCTGGTGCGTTAAAACGGGAGAATTTTCTTTACAAACATTGTAGTATAAATAACTAACTTATACCTTAAGTAATTAAATAATAAAATTTATGAATAGCAGGTATAAAATAAAGAAAATATTAATGCCGATGCTACTGAGCAGTGTCTTGTTGAGCGCCCAAGGGGAATGGGTTTTGGATCAAGCGGGTTTACATGATGGCGAACACTTTCCTACGGCTTTGGAATGTCAAGATATTGAAACAATAAGAATATTGGAAAGTGTAAGCGAGGTGGGCCTGAGAGATATCGCCTATATTTTTTCCGACTGTCACTCCTTAAGCTCTGTATCCATTCCTAATGTAAGAGGCTGTATTGGCCATCATGTATTATTTGGTGAAGAAACTTTGATAGGAATAGAATTGCCTCGTTCGGTAACCATGTTGAATGGTAAACCTTTTGAAGATAAAGAGATTCGTGAATTTTCTATTCCTGAGGGTATAACGGTGATAGACGACAATGCTTTTGGGGGTTGTAGCTCTTTAAAGAAAATTACAATTGGCTCTGTGAAGAGCATGGGAAATGGGGCTTTTTTGGGTTGTAGCTCTTTGGAGTTTGTTTTCATTTTGGGGAGTGTGGAGCGTATAGGTGATTATGCTTTTTATGATTGTCATGCGTTGGACGGGGTTGTATTCCTAGGTGAATCATCATATTTGTCACTAAAAAGTATCGGGGCCGGGTGTTTTTCGGGTTGTAATTCATTGTTTTGGATCAATGTTCCACGTGGAGTAACGAATCTAGGGCGCGATGCGTTTAATGGCTGTCAATCTTTGAGAAGCATCAGGGTCTCTGAAAACTTGTTGGATAAGTTTGACTTGCCAAATGATAATTGCTCTGTGATGACGTATGAGGCAGAAGAACGTGAGATGCAAAGGATGGAAGAAGAACGGATGATGAATGATCCCACGAATCCGGCGAGTCCCATGTACGATCCGTTGATGAATGATCCCATGAATCCGAACAGTCCCATGTACGACCCGACAATGAATGATCCCACGAATCCGAACAGTCCCATGTACGATCCGACAATGAATGATCCTATGAATCCGAACAGTCCCATGTACGATCCGACAATGAATGATCCTATGAATCCGAACAGTCCCATGTACGACCCGACAATGAATGATCCTATGATGCCATGATCATATAGAGAAATGGACCATTTTAATGAGGCCAGTGGCGTTGCCGCTGGCTCTTTTGTTATATAAGAATGAATTGTTGTTTTAAAAAAAGGGAAAGACGGTACGCTCTGCAACAAATTTAAGGTAGTGCCCATGGTCGGGCCCTCTTCCCTTTCTGATTATTGATGCATTCTTATAAAGTTGCTGGGCACTGGATGAAAGGCATTTTCGTTTTTTATATTATGAGTTAACTCATTGTTTGAAATGTCGTGCGAACGATACGCGTATTTTCAATGGGTTGATTGTCATTTTATGTTATAAAAACACGAATTTTGGCCGACATTTTAGTTCTTCATTTTCAACGGTTCCGTGAAAAAGAGCTTGACTAAGCAATCAATTGGCTCCAAGGTGCATTTTCTGTATATTCGAATGATAACTTTTTCAGATTTAGGATTAGACGCTTCCATTTTAAAGGCTTTGTCCGCCGCGAATTATTCAACGCCCACTCCCATCCAGGAGCAGGCTATACCGTTGATATTGTCCGGCAAAGATTTTTTGGGAATTGCTCAAACGGGAACGGGAAAAACGGCGGCATTTGCACTGCCGTTGTTGCAAAAATTGAACGAACAAGGGGTGAATGGAAATGCCCCTAAGGCAATTATTTTGACACCAACGAGGGAGTTGGCGGGTCAAATTTACAAAAATTTGAATCTTTACGGCAAGTACGTAGAGGTAAAGTGTGGGGCTATTTTTGGCGGTGTTAACGAAAGGCCGCAGATACAGATGTTGAAGAAAGGCGTTGACATTTTAGTCGCTACGCCGGGGCGTTTTTTAGACCTCTTCCGTCAGAAGTGCTTTTCATTGAAGTCGGTGCGCTACTGTGTGTTGGATGAGGCTGATCGCATGTTAGATATGGGATTTTTGCCAGACATTGAACGTATTGTCAATCAAATGCCCAAAGAGCGTCAGACTTTGTTGTTTTCAGCCACCTTGCCCAAGCAGATTGAACGTTTGGCGGAACAATTTTTAAAAAATCCTGTCAAGGTGGAGGTTACACCTCCGGCGACAACCTCTGAAAATGTTGAACAAAGCTTGTTTTATGTCCAACGTTCGCAAAAGCAAGAACTCCTTAAAAATATCTTGAAGGACGACACCTGCAAGCGTGTGTTGGTCTTTACAAAGACGAAATTTGGGGCGGATCGCGTGTGCAAGGAGCTGCGGAAAGAAGACATTGCGAGTTCGTCCATTCACGGCGATAAATCTCAATGGGAGCGTGAAAAGGCCCTCAAGCGGTTTAAAACAGGTGCCGTACGTGTGCTTGTTGCAACCGATGTGGCTTCGCGTGGAATTGATGTGCAGGATATCACGCACGTTATCAATTACGACCTGCCGTTGGAGCCGGATGGCTACGTACATCGTATCGGACGGACGGGGCGTGCGGGGCATACGGGTAGTGCATTTTCATTTTGTGATGCCGATGAAAAGCCCTTGTTGAGAAATATTGAAAGGTGCATTCAACAAAAAATACCGGTTACGTCGGCCAAAGTATTCTGGCCGGAGTTCGAGCCGATCAAAATCGTAGGGCCGTCAAAAAAGGGTAAGCAAAAAAACAAAGTCCGCTTTTACAACCCCAAATTTGCCCGGCAAAAACGTAAATCATAGCGCTTATTGAAGAATAAGTTTAAAAAAAGATTGGCATTTTATTTCTTGTGGTTAAAATTAAGCTTCAGTACATTACAAAAACTAAGCAATCCCTTATCGTAGGAGAACATTATTAATGTCCCAAAATATTAAACCCTATACATCCACGGATGAAACGTATAAAACAACCGATTTAATCAGTCGTAAGTATGCTTATTGGCGCTTTCGTTTGACTTATGGATTAATCATAGGGTACGCGGCCTTCTATTTGGTTAGGCAAAATTTTTCCATGGCAAAGGCATCGCCAAGTTTCCCATTTAGTGCGGAGGCCGTTGGATGGGGATTTTCGGTGTTTTCGATTGTCTACGGTTTTTTCAAGTTTGTAAGCGGCTCCATATGCGATCGTTCCAATGCGCGTTTCTTTATGCCGATTGGATTGGGTTGTGCCGCTTTAACAAGTTTGATCGTAGGTTGTTGTAATTCTGCCTTTTTATTCGGATTAATGTTGGCCGTCAGCGCGTGTTTCCAATCAATGGGCTGGCCTTCTGTTTCTAGGACCCTTACACAATGGTTCGGACCAAGGGAATTGGGCACACGTTGGGGCATTGTCAACTCTTCTCACCAAATCGGCAGTATCTTAATTTTAGTGGGCGGTGCTTGGATCTTAGAGCATTATTCATGGCGTTATTTATTCATCATACCCTCCATTATTTGCTTTGCGGTTGCCATTTGGTTGTGGGATCGTTTGCGAGATACGCCTGAATCGTTGGGATTGCCTTCCGTTGAATCTTACGAGGGACTGAGAGCCGTTACGACCATGCAAGTTGACGATGCGCATGAAAGTTTTTTCTCCATTTTCAGAGACCATATTCTGTGCAACAAACGCTTGTGGCTGGTCTGTATCGCCAATTTTTTTGTGTATTTTGTGCGCATGGGGTATTTTTACTGGGGCCCCACCATTATTTCTCAGACACAACACAGCGGTGTAATGGGAGCCGGTTGTAAAGTGGCTGTATTGGAGGCAGGTGGCTTGTTCGGCGGCATATTTGTAGGTTGGTTTACCGATAAATACATGCCAAATCGCCGTGGTGTGTGTGGGGCTTACATGATGATCTTGTTGGGTGTGGCTATTGGCGTATATTGGATTTTGACGAGTTTTATACACAATCCTGTGTGGAATGCGTGGATGGCTAAGCCTTCTGTGGATGCGGCCTTTTGGGCTTTGACCGGATTTTTAATCTATGGTCCACAAACCTTAGGTGGATTGTCAGGGGCTGAATTTGGATCAAAGAAAGCCGCTGCGGCTGCCACGGGCTTGACGGGAACCATCGGTTACTTGGCCGGCGGCTGTGTTGGAATTGGCATCCCTCTGATTGCAAAATATTGGGGATGGAACGCCGCGTACGTTTCCTTCATTCTATCATCCTTTTTGGGCGGTATCTTTTTCGCATGCACCTTGAAAAAGCAATCTTAGTGACGCCTAAGGTGTTTTGTTAAGATGTGTTGGAAAAAAGAAAACATACGTAGGTGTTGAGCAAGTATTTTCTTACTTTTATGCGTATAAGTCACGGGGAGATCCGTTCTGTAGGTAAATAGGTGAAATGATCTCATGAGAATTTATTTTATGGGGATTTGTGGGACGGCGATGGCCCATTTGGCTTTAATTTTAAAAGAAAAGGGCCATTATGTTTTTGGCAGTGATGTGCATTTTTGCCCGCCAATTTCGGATGTGTTAACTGCGCATCGAATAGCATGTTTTGAAGGGTTCGACCTCGCGAGGTTTAAGGAGCTACAGCCCGACGCCGTTATTGTCGGCAACGTTATTTCGCGTGGCAATCCTGAAGTTGAATACTTGTTGAACGATCGGCCGTGCCCATTTTACTCGTTGCCGGAATGCTTGGAACGTTTTATTTTGCCAAAGCGCTCGACGTTTGTCGTGACGGGAACACACGGTAAGACGACGACGACAACCTTGTTAACTTACCTGTTAAAGCAATTTTGCAATCCAGGTTATTTAATTGGTGGAATTCCAAAAAATTTTGATGCGGGAGCCGCCTTGGGGTGTGAGAATGATCCTTTTGTCTTGGAAGGTGATGAGTACGACACCGCATTTTTTGATAAAAGGAGTAAATTTTTTCATTATTGGCCGAACACGCTCATTATTAATAACTTGGAATTTGATCACGCGGATATTTTTGAAAATTTACGGGCAATTCAACGTAGTTTTTATCAATTGATGCGCATGGTGCCTGCTCGCGGGCACATCATTGTAAATGGAGATGATGAAAACGTGTTGGCCTTAGGTCCGTGTGAGTGGACGCAAATGCATTCTGTCGGATTTGGCTTGAATAATGATTGGCAGATAAGGCATTTTGAAGAAACAGAATTGGGGAGCCAATTTGATCTATTTTTTCAGAATACCTGCGTATACCGTTCGATTTGTTCGCCTTTGATGGGAAAATTTAATGCGCACAATTTGTCTGCTGCGCTTGTTGCCTGTTATGTAAACGGTTACAAGGACATCAATCTGGAAAGAATTAAGCTCTTTCGTGGGGTTTGTCGAAGGCAAGTATGTCTTCATCCGTCGAATAATTTGATTGTCTTTGACGATTTTGCCCATCACTCTGGCGCCGTTAAAAATATGTTATCGACGCTCAGGGAACGTTATCGCGGGTATGACATAATTGCTTGCTTTGAACCCGCGTGTAATACGAGTGCGTCAAGTGTATTTGCGCAACAGGTTGAGGAGACTTTTAAGGATGCGGATGAAGTTTGGTTCGCACCGGTAAAAAATAAAATTTACTGCGATCGTTTTGTTAAGCCCTTGGTCGCTATGGACGTAAACGAGGTGGCGCAACGTATTCAGGGCCAAGGGAAACGTGTGAAAAAGTTTACTTCATTGGATCTTTTGGCCGTGTGGATTAAACAGTTTTGCCCTGCTAAACCAACAGTCTTATGTTGCTTTTCAAACGGGCGTTTGTCATCATTGTTGCAGAATTTATCCAAAGATTAAGCGCGCTTGTTAAATATGGAACATTCGGATTTGTCAAAACTTTGTGATCGTGGAAAAGATTTTTTAAAGCAACTTTTTCAAGTTTGTGGAGAAGATGCTACGCGTCAAGGGCTTGTAGATACGCCACGTAGATTCGTAAAGAGTTTTTTAGAATTGACGCAGGGATATCATCTGTCTGCGGATGAAGTTTTAAATGATGCCTTGTTCGATTGCGACAACCCTGAGCCGGTGATCGTGAGGGATATTCCTTTTTTTTCCCTGTGTGAGCATCACCTTTTGCCTTTTTTTGGCCATTGTACAATCACTTACTTGCCCAATAAGAAAGTCATTGGTTTGTCAAAAATATATCGAATTGTAGATATGTTTTCGCGTCGCCTTCAAATCCAAGAGCGACTTACGCATCAGATTGCAGAAACATTATTTTCTTTAACGCAAGCCAAAGGCGTTCGTGTGGAAATGCAGGCTGAGCATATGTGTGTGGCCATGCGGGGCGTCTGCAAAGTTAATACGCGAACGTACACGTCGAGCCGTTTGGGCCTTGATTGTCCTTTGACTGCTGAAATGCCCCATGCCTTAACTTTTGGCCTTCAACAGTCCATTGTATTTCGTACAAAAGAATTTGCAATTTCCTTGGGGTGCACATCCGAAGAGAAGCAACGGTTGACTCCCATTTGTTTTCAAGTTGAAATTAAGTTTGATAAGCCCGTTAAGGCTTGCAGTAGTGATGCGTTGCAAGATACCGTGTGCTATGACCATTTGTCGCAATTGCTCTATGAGAGCTGCCAGCAAAAGCATTTTAATCTGATTGAGCACTGTGGCTATGAAGCTTATCAAAGCTTGCACGCGTACTTACAACAAACGAAAATAGACGCAGCGCTTCAAATTAAATTAACGAAAAAATTACAACATCCGCTGCTTACAGAAAGCATGTTCATCATCGGTGATTTTTAATCGACAGCTTGCAGGAATTTTGGGTCTTCCCTTTGCACGCGGCTTTTGCGGCGAGCGCGCAGAATAAGAATAAATAGGTTATTCGATAGTGTGACGAGAGAAATACGTCAAAGCAACTCGCTAACATGTAGGTTAGATTTAAACAGATAAACATGGTTTTGTACATGCTTTTTGGACATTGCGCAGAAAAATACAACGCATAACCGAACCAATAGATCAGTGCTATTAAGCCTATTAGTCCCCATTGCACTGTGAAAAATAACCAGTCGTTGTGTGGATGTGGGCGTGTTATCCCGTCATAATCGGGGGACTTCATGCCGCAAAATGTCCATTGATGATCAATGAGTCCTTGCAAATAACCGTTTGTGCCATGGCCGATCCAAGGGTGTTCTTGAATGAGGCAAATGCTTCGCTCAATCATTTGATAGCGTTGAGGACATAGGGAAGCTATTTTGTGGACAACTTTCTCCGCTATTTTATTGACTAATGCTATGGCTGTTTCAAGGTCTTTTACTTGCATGCGATCCGTTACTTGCATGCGATCCGAAAATCTATTGATGACAGGGCTCTTTTTTTGGATGAAGCTAATACCAAGAAAAGTGATTATTATAAATCCAACGAATAAATATCGGGCCCTTAGCTTGGTAAGGATGTAAGGAGCATTTGTCAATAGGAATGTAACAAATCCTGTTCTTTCTTCATTAATAAAGAATAAGAAATAAACAAACAAGGTGAATAGGCATATGGTATAAAATGTTGTTCTGCGATTTGTATAAGCCGACAATTTAACAAGACAGACGAAGCTTGCGAACGAGAACAGTACAGAAACTCCAATGGGATTTACGTGGTAGCGGTCATTCCCACTCACGAGAGCGTAGAGGAAGAAAACGATTGCTCCCGTAAGAAAGCATTTTAAGAGGTAGCGGGTGTTGGTTGGAATAAAATAGAAATACGGTAATAGGCAAATGGGTAAAATGGGGAAACTAAGATACTTTTTTGCGGCCATGAGGCTTAACTTGAACGGGCATTTGGTGTAAATGAGGCCTAACAAGCTTATTATAAGAATGAGGCAAGCCGGTTTCCAAAATGGAAATTGCTTGTGGAATTCGCAAAAAACAGCTCTAAATTGGCGGTTTAGAATCAGTAATAATAAGCTACAAAAGATGAGCATGCCAATGCCCAGATCAGTGCATACAGGTAAAAAGAAACAGCCGATACCCAACAGCGCAATTGCTATTTTACTGATGATCTCAAGAATCGCCATAAGTGCATTAGAGCGGATTTTGTCTTTACTTACAATGAAATAATAGAAGTTTTAACACTTCTACAAATATTTCGATTTTTGCATTGAATTTTAAAGGAAATCATCTTTGATAAATAACTGTTGCTTGGGTGGCGGAATGGTAGACGCTGAGGACTTAAAATCCTCTGACCGAAAGGTCGTACGGGTTCAAGTCCCGTCCCGAGCACCACTTAGGAGGGCAGGAAGTGGTTCATTTGGAGGGAGCAGAGTTTTTTGGACAATGGTGTAACGATCGTGGTGTCCGGTAAATTGAGAGAGGGTGCGTTGAGCGTAAGCAGTTTACTAAAATTTCTCAGATGTCCTTTATCTTCTTTCTTGGTAAGTGTAAATCGCGGTTTTGTGCCGTGTGCACTCGGCTTTATGTGTTTCGTTTCGACAATGGCTGATGTTTGTATAACTTATAAATTGTCCTAATTGCTTCATGACAATTACATGCATGTAAATTTTCGGTGCGAATATAATTTGATCGCTAACATAACCTTGCTTCTAATCGGATGTATTTTGAAGAATGAGCTGCGTAATTGATCGAGCATTATGTTGATAAAGGCAGATTCCATAATTTAGATGTGCTCTCTCGGTTTCCTAGGGAAGGATCTTTCGTCAAATTTGATTATAACTTACTTCAATGTTTGAGCATAGTGCTCGTTGCCGACAGTTTTATGCCTCGTGTTACATTCAAAGAAAGCGTAATGTGGGTACGTGCCAATTAATTTTATTTTGTTCATCATTAAATGAACCTTTCGATTGCTGTCGGCTATAAGTTTTTTCCTGCCTTGGGTTGTAGGAAATGTCAAAGATCATTGTTGGCCTCCATCTATCATTAGCTTTATCCGGCGAGGTCTGACAAGAATACTGAAGCTGTCATGTTAGTGGAATATTTTTATTGATAATGAATAATGTTTTTTAAGGATTTCGATGATAACTGATGCCATATACGTCCGTTGTTTCCACTCGTTGAAATGCCTAATCGACCAACAGACACGAATTAATTAGATGCTTGTGAAATAGAAGGCTATGCGAAGTTAGGGCAACATAATGATTTACTCAATGCAGGTGGATTCGCAATTTTCTCTGTCTATAATTTTTTGATGATGAATATATAAATGTGTTTTGTCCCTCATCCATAAACACCGTCAATTCCATAATTTGTTTGTTTAAATACCTCTTCGGGATTTAGCGCTTGTTACCTAAATGGAACTTGCTTTCTGTGATTTTTCAAAGGGATTGACCGACCTTTGGCTATTGCAACAGAGGTGCCGGCGGTAGTGAGGCGTACACGTAAGTCCCTTGATACTGCAAGTTAACAACTTCAAAGTTAACATTTTTTTGCAAGGCGAATCGGATGGCCTGTTGCTGAACAATAGAGGCGCCTTTTTGTGAAAGTTGAAGGAGTTCAGTGAGGCTTATGCACTTGTAGTATGGATCATCTGAATGCCCTGTATAATGATGAGCGATACCGGGGACGTCTTTAAAGAGAAAGCAACGTTCCGCGTGCAAAAAATGTGCTAAGAGAATGGCCGTTAGGTCGGAACCCCCACGTCCCAAGGTTATTAATTGATCGTGAGTGTTTAATGCTTGAAATCCACTGACGACCAACACGTGTTTACGCAGTGCTTTTGCATAGGCATCTGTGTCTACGGACCACTGGCCATCCGGCAATTGTTGTAAGCCCACACGAAACCCGCTTTTAATAACGAAGGGGATCTTTTGCTGTTCAAGAGCTAAGCCCAACAAGGCACAAGCTTTTTGTTCGCCGAGAGCTAAAAGTAAGTCTAAGCAGGGACCTTGTCCCACGGTTGAATTGACTTGATGCCCTTGATTCAACAAAAAGTCGGTTGTTCCCTTCATGGCCGAAACGACAACGACCAGTTGGTGCTCTTCTTTGTAAGACGCTGCGATGAAGTGTGCAATTTTGTTAAATTGTTGTTCGTCGGTGAGGATGCTGCCTCCAAATTTTTGAATAATGAGGGCCATGACTAAAAGTGATGTTCCTCTCCTTTGAACAGTCGTTTAAGATTTGACCTGTGTCGCCATGTGGTAAAACAAGCGAATAAAATTAAGGGTACAGTGCATTGTCCCGTATGTAAAAAATGAAAGCAAGGTAAAATCCACGCAAACGTGATAGAGGCCAACGACACGTAGTGTGTCAGCTTAAAGACAATTCCCCAAAGAACTAAGCTCATGCACAGTGGAATGGGAACTAAGCAAGATAGTCCGCCTATGAGGGTGGCAATGCCTTTTCCGCCTTTGAAATGTGTGAAGCAGGAGTAGCTGTGTCCCAGTAAGGCGCTGAAAAGTGTTGTGTAAGGAAAATTTAATAAAACGCCTATGTAGGCCGCCAAAAGCCCTTTGCCTGTGTCAAGTATGAACACCGTGTAGCCCGCTTTCTTCCCTAAGGTCCTCAGGACGTTGGTGGCACCTGGATTCCCGCTACCACTGGTAAAAATACAAATGCCGTGGGCCCTGGCGATGAGGTAGCCAAAAGGTAGGGCACCGAGAAAATACCCAATGCATATGCATATAAACAACATGATTTTTATCAAAGCATGTTGATAATAAATGCCAATTCAAAAATACAGAAATGCGCTTTTGTGCTGGATAATCAAAGCAAAGACTTTTAACACGTGGAAGGTGTGAACTTTATTCTGTGAAAAGATCTTTATTAAATACTTTTTCATATAAGTTCAAATGAGAAAACAGTAAACGTTTTTTGTTTATTGATAATAAGCAAGATAATTGTGGTTGTCGGTTGTGTTCTTTGAACAATAATCCATAGCCCTGATCGATGCTTCCACCATCAGTAACTGTCTAAATTTTCTGTTGTTTATGAATGAAATATGTTGAAAAACATGTTTTTCATTTAAGTTTATTGAGCGTTGTTACAGACCGCTTAGGTTTTTGGCAAGGGTCCTGTTTGAGCTAGGATGTCCGAATACGAACGGTAAGCAGCGCGGTCTATGGCTTCTTTACTTCGTTGAAAATTTATTAAGACGAATGACTTATTTTAAGGAATGATGCATCGCGCAATTGCGCGCTTTTCTTCGCGTATTCTTGACAAGTCATGTCTGCTCCTCCTTAATCTAAAGGAAAAATGTTACGATCATTGTCCATTGAGTCTTTTGCATTGATTAACAAAGCTGAATTTGAATTTGGATCTGGATTCATTGGGGTTACGGGAGAAACGGGAGCCGGCAAAAGTGTATTCCTGGGGGCTTTAAAATTCTTGGCCGGTGGACGTGGAGATCGTTCGTGCATTCGCCCAGGGCAATCTCAGTGTAAGGTCGAAGCGTTGTTGCATTTCGAAGGTTTTCAGCTGGAGCGAGTAAATCAGTTTTTACAGGACAATGCCCTGTCGCCGTGTGTGGATGGTGACTTAATTTTGCGTAGAATCTTGGGAGAGCGGCAAAAAATTTGTATCAATGGTGACCTGGCCCCGTTACAAGTTTTGAAAAAGTTGAGCTCACTGTGGGTGGAATTCCACGATCCGTTGGAACCACAACGTTTATTCCAATCGGATTACCAAGTGGACCTGTTGGATACCTTTGCGGGCCTCGATACAGTTAAGGCTCAGTACCTGGAGGCTTTTCATGCGTGGCGTTCTTTAGAAGAACAATTGGCGGGGTTGAAGCAGAAGTCCCATTTGTCCCCGGAGGAAATGGCCTACCTTCATCATCAGTTGGGGGAGTTGAATCGTCTCGATTTGACAGAATCCTCCATTCAACAATTGGAAGAGGATTTTGATCGTTTGGGTCGGCAGGAAAGTTGCCTGCAGTCTTTGAACGCCATTGCGAGGGATTTTGATGATGAGGTCGTTGGAATTAATGATAATCTGAGAAAATTGAGACTTCATGTGAGTGATTTTGCTCGTCAATGGTCGCGTGCCAATGTGTTATCAGAACGCTTGGACCAAGTTTTGGTAGAGTTGCAAGAAGTGGAATCCCTCATTGAGCAAGAACGTGAAGCTTTTGAATTTGATCCTGAGGAGGCGGAATGCGTACAGCAGCAGATGCAAATTTTCATGGATTTAAAACGCCGTTATGGGGGATCATTAGAGGCAGTTTGCCAAAAAAAGAGAGAATTGCAGGATACTTTAAGCCAAGCGGAAGGCGGTCGTGAGGCGCTAGATCAATTGGAAAAAGCATCGGCGGCGGCGCGTGAACAATGCATTAAGTTGGCACTTGCATTGCATGATGAACGGGCAAAAAACGTCGACCGTTTGAATCAGTCCGTGGAAGTGCAATTAAAGTCTTTGGGCTTTGCCCAGCCTAAATTTGTGGTCCAAATGCATACTTCTGATAAATTAACTCCGCAGGGTGTCACTCAGTTGAGCTTCACCTTTGCCTCAGACGTCGCCCTAAGTCCGAAGGCCTTATCGGAAGTGGCTTCGTCAGGTGAGTTGTCGAGGCTTTTACTGGCTTTGAAAATTGTTTTACGGGATGTGGTTCCCACGCCGGTGCTGGTGTTTGATGAAATTGACGCCAATGTGGGCGGCGAAATCGGTTCGCGCGTGGGGCATCAATTGCGTCTTTTGGGCGATCGATCGCAAGTTTTTTGTGTGACACACCTGCCGCAAGTGGCCGCCCAGGTGCAAGAGCATTTTGTAGTTCGTAAAGAAAGAGAAGGCGCTTTGCCTGTCATTCACTTCCATTGTTTGTCCACTTATGACCAACGTTTAAGTGAAATTGCACGAATGCTTGGCAATGCGCAGTCGAGTTCGGCCTTGCAGCACGCGAAAGTTTTATTGGATCAATCCTTAGAACATTAAGCTGGGTCCGTAGAGAAAATTAGGCGGCGACAAAGGCTTGCCACGCGGGTTCATTTTGTAGGATGGCAAGTAACTTTTCTGTAGGTAGGCCAATAATATTATTGAGAGAGCCTTCGTAATGTGCGATTGATTGGGTGATGGGCTCTTGGATGGCATACGCGCCTGCTTTATCTAGAGGATGTACAGCTTTGACGTAAGTGTCAATTTGATCCTCAGTGAGTTGTGAGAAACTGACGCGGCTTTCATCGTAGAATTGATACGAAAATACCTTGTACCTACAGCAGACAGCGGTAAACACAGAATGCGTACGTCCACTTAATTTTTCTAGCATCTGGCAAGCTTCTTGCAGGTCGCGTGGCTTATTAAGGACCTGATTGTCTAGAACGACGATGGTATCTGCGCCTAGCACCATGTACTCAGGGAATTGTTTTGAAACTTGTGCGGCTTTTAATTGGGCATTTTTTTGGCATACGGTCAAAGGCGCCTCACCTGCATGTGCACTTCGGTACTCTTGCACATCAGGGTTACAAATTTTGAAATTGGGTACAATCTCACGCAGTAACTTTTCGCGCCGTGGAGAGGTGGAGGCCAATATCCATGGAACCAGAAATCGCATGTTAAAATTGAATAGGGTATGAATCGGACGTATTCTCAGGTGTGTAGAATCGGACGATGTATTCCTGCTTTTTTATGAAGCCCAATTGCTTTCGTACGACCATTTCTCGGAATTCTGGCTGATGAATGAACTTGTGAATAAAATGTTGTTTTTGCGCCAATAGGGATTGCGATTCTTCAATCGCCTGTGCGAGTTGTAGGTTTTTTTGAGACCAATCCTGGTATTGTCGGTACGATTGGACAAAGCGTGGATGCCAGATGGCAAATGCGCACAGAAAGCATGCAAGCGCAAAAATAACGCACTTGTGATGGTTTGCCCACCGACAGCTAGTCCCTATCAGTTTACGAAATTTCATGGATACAGTCATATTTTCATTGCCAAAACTAAAAGTCAAAACTAAACTAAATAAAAGCATCGCTAATTATGTATCAGCATTTTTTTGGTTTTAATGGTCACCCTTTTGATATTACACCGGACCCGAGTTTCCTGTATTTAAGCCCCGTGCATGAGGAGGCTTTAACGCATTTGCGTTACGGATTGGAGCATCGCAAGGGCTTCCTAGTGGTGACGGGTGAAGTCGGATGTGGCAAGACATTATTGTGTCGCACCTTGGTTCAATCTTTGGATGAGTCGGTTTTTGAAAGTGCATGGCTGTATTCCAGTCACATGTCTACGGAACAATTGATTCGTTGCATCTTAAAAGAATTGGGGGTGCCTGCGTCAAAATTGCCGGACTCGGATCATTTAGATGTCCTCAATGAATTCCTTTTGTCGAAGATTAAGAAGGGTAAAGAAATTTTGCTGATTATTGATGAGGCGCAGAATTTGTCTTACGAATTGCTGGAATCAATTCGACTCTTGTCCAACTTAGAAACCGAACAACGTAAGTTACTTCAAATTTTACTCGTTGGCCAACCAGAATTTAAAGTTAAATTGAATCAGGCGCAACTGCGTCAGTTGAAACAGCGTATTCTGGTCTACTATGAATTAACACCTTTGGACTTAGAGGCCACGCAACATTACATTCAATTTCGCATTAATCGAGTCGCCAAGCAGGCGGGGTGCCCGCAATTCGGTAAAAGTGTGGTTAAATGCATTTATAAGTACTCGAAAGGCATTCCTAGAATCATCAATCATGTGTGTGATAAGGCCTTAATGTCCGCTTATGTCCGTTTGTCCAGTACCATCGAGAAGCAAGATGTAAAACGTGCAATTGAAGATATAGAACGATTGACTGTTTAATTATGAGCAGGCTACTTAAAAACTTGCAAAAGGCACAAGAAGAAAAAGTTCGTTCAATTCCCATGAACGGACAGCCAAGTTTTGTCGTTCCGCTTAAGTACTTGACCAAAAAACGCGTATCGTTGGCAAAGGTGATTGTCTTGTCGGGTATTATTGTAATTGTGCTTGGAGCGACTTATCTTTTGACACAACGACGTATTGGAAATCATAAAGATGAGCCTGTGACGCAGAATGCTAGGAAGCTCCACATTGCCATTGATGCGCAACCGGTCTTTTTACAGATATCAGCAACTCCAGCGAAATTAAATGGAAGGAAGCCCTTAAATATTAACTTGACTTCTAATAAAATTGCGGAGGAGGACATCGTCAAATTGAAAGATGAGCAAACGTTGGATTTCGCTTGTTATAACACAGGGAGGCCCTCATTCACGGCAAATTCGAAAGTGTCAAGTTCCTTCAGTGCCTATTTAATGAATGCCGTAAAGGATGGTATCCTGAATGGATTTAATTACTTGCAAATAAAGCAATCAGTGCTCACGGCGCGTTTGTCGATTGCGTTGAAAAACTTGCAAAATTTAAAGCGATATATTGCTTACCATCAGTGCTTAGAGAAGTTTTACAATCAGGGATCGCGATTGTCATTTAAATCTAACTGGTGGCCATGGTTGAAGAATTGTTGCAGTGAAATAACTGGGCAAGTCGACCTGTCCCTCCGAGAGATGTCGTTATCTGTCGCGACGGCACAACAAAGGCTGCTTGATGAGAAGCTAAACCCTCATACAGAGTTGGCAGAAACGCCATCTTCGGATATTGAGGTTATTGTGGCGGAGGACAGTACGGAACCTGCTCTCAAGGTCACCATCCATCAGAATGATCAGTCCATTGACCAGGCGCACTTGGATTCCATTTACAAGATTTTGAATCAAATTAAAATTTACAGTGTTCGTGTGGATAGGACGGGATCGAGGGTGAATTTAAATGGACAGATTTGTTATCCTCATACGTTGATATCTGAAAACCCGAAAGTTAAATTTATGGGAGTGGACAAAAGTGAACTTATTTTTTGCGATGAATACAAACAAGAGTTTAGAAAAAAAATTGACAACAACGACTAAGAAAGCCGTAAAACAACGCTCTCAAGTAGAGCAAGTTTTGCCTCAAGTAAGTTTTATGGATGAAAGGGACGAAAGCCACGCTAACTCCGATCAGACTTATTTCCGCAAGTGCTCAGTAAGAAATTTAATGATAACGGCCTTATGCTTGGGGGCTGTTTACGTCGCTTGCTTACTGGGGAAGTCTTTTGTGCAAACTAAGACTCAAGAGCCGGTTCAAGTGGTGGAGACGGTGAGTGAGCCTGTGGAGAAGCCCTTAAAGGCGCCGGAATTTTTAGCGATAAATACGGAAGAAACGTCGGACAAAGTGGATGAACCGCTCGCATCAACGGGAGACACAGCGCTTGAACAGAAGGCAGTTGCGCCGATAGCCGCATCCGATTTATTGGCCGATTTGGATGCGAAAATGATACGCGATAGTTTTGATACGCAGGAAGAAAATTTTATAGAATCACAGATCGGCGAAGAATTTTCACACCGTCCAGATCAATTATTTCAGAGCAATAAGCCTTACAAACCGAACGAAATGCTGGTGAGTGCCGCCTCTATCCGCAGTTGGATTTATCATCAACACATACAGGGGGTAGCTTATAAGGGCTTTGACAGTTGCATGATTATTAATTCAAAAGTTTTTCACATTGGAGATGTGGTCAATACCGAGTTGAATGTCGTATGGACAGACATTGATCCTGCGGAGAAGAAGCTGTACTTTGAAGATGAATCGGGTAATTCCTATGTGGCTAATTATTAGTGCCACAAGTTGTTATCGCTTCATTGTTAGTGGCTTGTTGGAGATTTTTGCGGCGGCAATTAGCTGGATGTCCGTTTGCATCCATCGGTGAAATAACCACGACGGCTCCCTCCACGAAAGGCTTATCCACATTGGTAATTTTTGTTGAAATAACAAACTGGCAATCGTGGATTGACTTGTATTGTAGAGGTGACCGTTAATCAATGTGCATTGATTTGCAGGTTTCATTGGCATTTGACTAATTTAATTTGCAAGTTGATTTACATGCTTCAGCAAGGTGACGCTTGTTATTGCGATAGAAACGCTTAAAAGCACATCTTCTGGCGCTTATTTTCACGTACTTTTTTATTTTGTGCTCAACTGGTGCTTATGAGAAGGGACGCAAGTGGCCATTTGAAAAGGGGTGCAATTCATCATGGACATAAAACATCGTTTATGTTTGTTTTTATGAAATGAATTATTGGGTACATCATTTGGATCCATTTATCTTGAGGTTCCCAGCTGGCTGTCCCATTGAGGGGATTCGATGGTACGGTTGTGCTTACTTTTTGGGCTTTTGGTGCGCGTTGCTGTTGTTGAAAGTTTACGCAAATGCCAGAAAAATTGTGTTGTCGCGCGAGCAACAAGGCAGCTTGTTGTTTTATCTCTTATGTGGAATTTTGCTGGGTGGCAGGTTGGGTTACGTGTGCTTGTACGATATGCATTATTATTGGCAGCAGCCTCAGCAAATTTTGGCTTTTTGGCGCGGTGGCATGTCCAGTCACGGCGGGTTCATAGGCGTCTATTTGGCCGTTTTGTTATTTGCCAAAAAGTATCAATTTAACGTTTGGTCCATGACAGATTTGGTCGTGAGCTTGGTCCCTATTGGCATTTTTTTGGGACGTTTGGCTAACTTTGTCAATGCGGAAGTTGGGGGCCGCATTACGGAACTCCCTTGGGCGGTGATATTCCCTTATGACTCTTCTCCGCGACATCCGTCGCAGTTGTACGAAGCGGCAGGCGAGGGCTTGGGACTGCTCCTGTGGACGCAAATAAGAATTTGGAGCTCACATTGTACACAAAAATGCCCGGGGCGCTTAACGGGAGAGTGCTTAATTTATTACAGCGCTATGCGTATTTTTTTAGAATGCTTTAGGGAGCCGGATGCTCCGCTCATTATGAACATGACACGCGGGCAATTTTATTCAGTTTTTTTGCTTATAGTTGGGCTGTTACTTGTGGTAAAATCGAAGCGTCGGGTGAAAGGACACAATGTTTTTGAGGATTAAACGCTTATGTATTTTTAGTATTATTGCGATCGTGGCAGGCGCATCGTTTGGGTCTGACAAGGTGCTGTGCATTCCCATCAATGGCATTATCGACTACACGCAGGAGTGTATTGTGCGTCGTGGCTTGAAAATGGCGGACAAGTTAAAGTGTGCGGGCGTTATATTAGAAGTTCAGACACCGGGTGGCAATTTAAAAAACACATTGACGATTTTGCAGTTACTGGAACGCTATCAAGCTAAAAAAGTTGCGTTCGTGAATACGGAGGCCCTATCCGCTGGATCGTTGATTGCCATCGCCTGTGATGAAATTTATTTGCATCCTTCCGCGGTGATTGGGGCGGCCGCCGTTGTGGATGCCCAAGGCGGTACCTTGAGCCCGATGTTGCAGAAAAAAACCGACAGTTATGTCTTGGGGGTATTACGTTCATTAAAAAATAATTCTCCACGGCGCTATCAGGTCCAAAGGGCCATGATGGAGGTCGATTATGAGTTTGAGTTAGAGGGCAAGCTGATAAAACCGAAGGGAGAACTGTTAACTTTAACGGCGAAGGAAGCTTGTGTGTCTTACGGAGACCCGGCGCAAGCTTTGTTGGGGAATGGAATGGCCGCCTCGTTGGAGGAAGTCGGCAAAATAGTTTTTAATGAGGCTGCAGAATTGATCCCATTGCGTTTGTTGGGCTTTGAAAAATTGGCAAAATACTTGGTCCCATGTGCCGCTTTTTTTGCGCCACTTGGTTTCTTGTGCCTGCTGATTGAATTTAAGACTCCCGGTTTTGGTTTGTTCGGACTGATGGGGATCATTTGCCTGTTGTTCCCTTTATTTGCCAATGTCTTGGCCGGGTTTGCGGGCTCGGAGGTCTTTATTCTATTAATTATTGGGACATTTTGTGTGGTATTGGATTGTCTGTGTGGGACGCTGGTTCTCAGTTGCTTGGGCTTATTATTTATTTTAGGAAGCTTGTGGTGGGCAAATGTGGACGTTTGGTCCAGTGAAAGCCTTTCGTGGGCGATGTTATTGTCTCCGCTCAAACATTTTTTCTATCTCGGCATTTTGTTTGCAATTGGTTTTGTTTTTCTTTGGAAGCGTGGGTACTTAAAGGCAGGATTTCGACACATTCAATTGTTCAAGCGCATGGATGAAGTGGCTTGCTCAGCCGAAAAATGGGTGGGACGAGAAGCGTTGGTTGTCAATCCATTACGTCCACACGGGACCATTTGTATCGATCACAAGATCTTGGAAGCCTATACCTTGGAACCCATCATCCCAGCGGGCGAACGTGTGCAGGTGGTCGCCTATAAAAATTTGTCCTATCAGGTGATCCGCCGTAAAAAGGAGAATGATGCGGCCGTTAATCGTTAGTGGATAAGGCCTGTAAAAAGAATTCGGGCGGTCGAATGAGTTTCCTATCTTTGTTGAGGAAGACGTGTGTGGTAAATCCTTCGGCGACGCATGTCGTCTCTCTCCACAGCGAGTAAGTTAAGTTAAAACGGGCTCGGTAATTATTCTCCTGGGCTTGCAGCTCAATTTTAATAATATCGTCAAAAAAAGTGGGGGATTTGTACTGCAATTGTGCCGTGACAACGGGCAAAAAAAAGCCTTCCTTCTCCATGGTCTTGTAATCGAAACCGAGCGAACGTAGCCATTCTACGCGAGCGAGTTCTAACCATACAAAATAACGACTGTGGTGCACAATTCCCATCGCGTCTGTTTCGGCATACCGCACCCGTATGGAGGTTTCAAATGAATGCATCAACGTTTGATTTTTTTTGTAAGTTGTTGCGCGAGTTGGAATCGGAATACCTTGTCTAGCCGTTCAATTTCTTCAGTGTTGGAAGATTGCTCCTTTTGCGCTTTTTCAAGGGCCTCTTGGGCACGTTTGACCGCGGCGTCAATGGAGCTCTCATCTAAAACTTGTACATCGATGGCGGCCTCCGTCATCAGAACCAGTTGATTTTGATGGAGACGGAAGAATCCGGTGTCGATCGCCATAGAGGTCGATTTGCCCCCTTGTTTGTACACG
The DNA here is from genome assembly GCA_902495005.1 of uncultured Verrucomicrobiota bacterium. Classification (GTDB taxonomy): domain Bacteria; phylum Verrucomicrobiota; class Verrucomicrobiia; order Opitutales; family UBA9783; genus CABUVL01. Next base: position 296,853 of record CABUVL010000001.1, read on the forward strand.
ATGGCGCCGGGCTCAAGAATTCCGATGATGGGCAAGTGATCTTCTAAAATTTCTATCTCTCCCAAGGCTGTAGGCAAAATAACCGAATCTACATTTTCTGTAAAAATCAGTTTTTCTGGTACAACAATTTTTAATAAAAATCCCATGCGCTTATGCCTTTTTTGTGTTTAAGACCTCGTCGATGGTACCTTTCATGTAGAAATCATTTTCCGGAACGTTGTCCAACTCACCGTCCAGAATCATTTTAAAGCCCTTAACGCAGTCGGCAGTTTTGACGTATTTGCCGGGATGCCCTGTAAAGACTTCGGCGACGTGGAAGGGTTGCGACAAGAACTTTTGAATTTTTCTCGCGCGTGCGACCGTTAATTTGTCTTCGGGTGACAATTCGTCAATGCCAAGAATGGCGATGATGTCTTGCAAGTTTTTGTAACGTTGCAGTACTGTTTGTACTTGGCGTGCGACCGCGAAATGCTCTCCTCCGACGATTTTTGGATCCAGCGCTTGAGAGCCGGATGCCAAAGGATCTACGGCTGGATAAATACCCAGGGCGGCAATGCGTCGATCCAATACAATGGTTGAATCCAAGTGTGCAAAAGTGTTGGCCGGTGCGGGGTCGGTTAAGTCGTCGGCAGGTACGTAAACGGCCTGAAATGAGGTGATAGAGCCATGATGGGTGGACGTAATACGTTCTTGCAAAGTTCCCATTTCTTGACTCAGCGTCGGTTGATAGCCTACGGCCGATGGTGAACGTCCCAGAAGTGCCGATACTTCAGAACCAGCTTGTGAAAAACGAAAGATGTTGTCGATGAATAATAAAACATCTTGTTTATAGACGTCACGGAAGTACTCTGCGATCGTTAATCCGGTAAGCGCCACGCGCATACGAGCTCCGGGGGGCTCATTCATTTGTCCGTACACGAGTGCAACTTTTGAATTTTCAGGATGCTCAACGTCGATAACCTTGGCTTCGACCATTTCGTTGTACAGGTCATTACCTTCACGTGAACGTTCGCCAACACCCGAAAACACTGAATAACCTCCGTGGGCCATGGCGATGTTTTGAATCAACTCCATGATAACGACGGTCTTGCCAACACCGGCACCGCCGAACGCACCCACCTTACCCCCTTTGATAAAAGGGCAAATGAGATCGATGACCTTGATGCCCGTCTCTAAAATTTGCGCGTTGGTACTTTGTTCCAGTAAGCTTGGAGGATTGCGGTGAATGGATTGATACGTGTCGGCTGCGATGGGTCCACGATTGTCCACGGGATTGCCGATGACATTGAGAATACGGCCCAATACCCCTTTGCCCACCGGGACAGAAATGGGTTTACCCGTATCGACAACTTCCATGCCGCGCTTTAATCCATCCGTTGAAGACATGGCAACCGCACGGACTAAGCCCTCATAGAGGTGTTGTTGGACTTCGAGTATAAGTCGAGTGGCTTGACCATCCTCGCCATTTATATTAACTTCCAAAGCATTGTAAATTTCGGGAATTGCTTCTTTTGCAAATTGTACATCGACAACCGCACCAATGACTTGAACAATTTTACCTAGCTTATCCATAGGACTCATTTTATGAACGTTGACTCGCCGTAATTTCCACGATCTCTTGTGTGATACTCGTTTGACGAGCTTTGTTGTATTCTAACTGCAAATTTGAAATTAATGTCTCTGCGTTGTCGGTGGCACCCTTCATCGCCACCATACGCGCACTGTGTTCGGAAGCCTTTGCCTCCAATAAAATTTGATAGAGCGTTTTTTTGAGAAATAACAGTGGCAGACGTTCGAGTACAGCTTTGCCGTCTGGCTCAATGATAAAGCTGCATTTTTCGCTTGATAGTCTGCTTTTATCAACGCCCATCCATTCGTACATTCGTTCAAGCTCTAATCCGAAGTCTACCATGGGCAATAGCCGCCGTAAGGAAGGTTCTTGCACGAGTGTGTTTTTAAAACGCGGGAATAAGACTTCCAAGGTGTCGATCGTCCCATTGTTGTAAGCATCTTCTAGAAAATGGACGATGTTCTGTACTTGCTTGAAATTAATGTTGTCTGGGCAGGGGAAATGTCCTAACAGGTCACAACGATTGCGTGAAAGAAATTGAATTCCTTTTTGACCAACGGCGATAAATCTTGTACTTTTTGGCAATTGTGAGGCCAATTTTAACAAATTTTGATTTAAGGCGCCGCACAATCCTTTGTCGGAAGTAATTAATAAAATGCCCCTGTGTTTGACTTCGCGTGAACAAAAAAATGGGTGTTGAATTTCTTCCCAGGAAATTTGTTGTGTAAGCGTGTTTAAGAGTTCGGCCAATTCGTAAGCGTACATGCGGCTGCCAATGGCGTTATCCTGAGCTCTTTTCATTTTCGAGGAGGCCACCAACTCCATCGCACGTGTAATTTGAGCTGTATTTTTTACCGCTCTGATACGCGTACGGATCTCTCGCATGCCTTTCATTTATTTTACGCTTTTGTTTGTTGCCAGTTGTTGAATATTTGTTCCAATTGAGCGGCTAATTCGTCGGTTAACTGTTTACTCTTGTGCAGCTGCTCCATCCAATCTTTTTGCAAGTTGTTAAAGTGATCACTCAATTGAACGAGCGTATCGGAAATTGATTCCACTGCGATTTTGTCAAAGTACCCCTTGTTAATTGCCCAGAGAATGGCCACTTGAAATTCAACACTGCGCGATTGATGCACGCCTTGTTTGAGAATTTCTATGATGCGTTTGCCGCGTTCCAATTGATGCCGCGTTTGAGCGTCCAAGTCGGATCCAAATTGTGTAAAGGCCTGAAGCTCTTGATATTGAGCCATTTCTAGCTTTAATTGGCCGGCAACTTTTTTCAGCGCCTTAATTTGTGCAGAGGAACCTACCCGTGAAACGGAAATTCCCACAGAAATGGCCGGCCGAATGTCTTGATAAAATAGATCAGTTTCAAGAAATAATTGCCCGTCGGTGATTGAAATGACGTTGGTTGGAATGTAAGCCGAAACATCGCCCGCCTGAGTTTCAATAATGGGCAATGCGGTGAGTGACCCATTTCCGTAGGCTTCGTTCAAGCGCGCAGAACGTTCCAGCAAACGAGAGTGTAAATAAAACACGTCGCCCGGAAACGCTTCACGTCCGGAAGGCCTTTTTAAAATGAGAGAAATTTGACGGTAGGCGACCGCATGTTTCGACAAATCGTCGTACACGATAAGCGCATCCATGCCATTCCGCATAAAATACTCTCCCATGGCGGTGCCGGCATACGGGGCAATGTACTGATTGGCCGCATTGTCAGATGCCGAAGCGCAGACAATAATGGTGTACTCTAAGGCGCCGTGTTCTTCTAAGGTCTTGAGTGTTCGGGCGATCGTCGCATTTTTTTGCCCAATGGCCACATAAATGGAATAAACGGGGCGAAAATCTGCTTCGCCGCTGGCCAGACCTTTTCGATTTAATTCAGCTTGGTGTAAGATGGCATCAATGGCCAAAGTTGTTTTACCGACGGATCGGTCTCCGATAATGAGTTCCCGTTGACCACGACCAATCGGAAACATGGCATCTACCGCAAGAATACCCGTTTGTAAAGGTTGGTTGACGGACTGACGGGCAATAATCCCCGGCGCAATCCTTTCGACGGGATAATGTTCTGACGCATCGATGAGGCCCTTGCCGTCAATTGGATTTCCCAATGCGTCTACGACACGGCCTAAAAGTGCTTTTCCGACGGGAACCGACAATAGCCGTCCTGTCGTCTTGCATTCATCTCCCACCTTGAGGGAGCTCGTGTCGCCCAAGAGCACAACGCCCACTTCATCTTCTTCGAGGTTAAACGCAATGCCGTACACATTGTTGGGGAATGCAATCATTTCGTTGGACATTACATCCGAAAGGCCTTCTACCTTTGCAACAGAATCGGCGAGCGATATAATTTTGCCAACGTTTGAACAGAGGGTTGTTTTTTCAAATTTTTCAATGACCTCTTTTATCTCTGAAAGAATTGCTGTCATACGTTTTTAAATGTTTGCATTAATTTGTATAATTGGCCCCGGATCGTTTGATCCCAAACCCAATCCTCATGCCGAATTTTCAGGCCACCAATGAGTTGAGGATTTTCTTGATAAAGTAACTTGTAGTTTAATTCTGGAAATATAGATTCAATGGATACACCTTCCAGTGAGCCAGAATATTCCACGTGTAGGCAACGCCGCTCATACGACTTGCAAAGACAGTGGTAGTAATAATCCAGTAACTCTTTGAAAGAGCGTTGCCAATGATCTCGTAAAATTTTTATTACACAGCTTACGGTGTCTAAACACGGCTCATTCTTTTCTGTAAAAGAATTTTCTGCGAGCTGTGCAATTAGAACCTTGTGCTTTCTTTCCATAATTACTTTGCTTGTTCCTTTTTTAACGCTTCTAACGCTTGTCGGTTAAGCGAACGTTTTACGTCGTCGGTTAAGGAATTTTGTAAGATACGTTCTGTGGTCGAAATTACGAGTTGGGCGATTTCTTCACGTGCCTCGGACATCATTTGTGATCGTTCCAAATCCAGAGAATTACGCGCTTGTGAGAACATTTGTTCAATTTTTTGTTCACTTACTTTCTTTTGCTCTTGCAGGTAACGTTCACCCTCTTTTTTTGTTTTTTCGATCAATTTTTCGGCCTCTGATTGAGCTTGTTTGACAATCTTGAGTCGTTCTTGCTCGGAAGCGGCCATTTGTGCTTTCATCGTTTCTGCGTACTGCAGACCTTCTGAAATCTTTTTTTGCCGTTCGTCAATTGTTTTTAGTACAGGTTTCAGGGCAAAACGGTAGAGAAGGTAAGTGACCAAGGCGAAATTTACGATTTGGGCAAACAGTAAATCTCCACGAACACCGAATGTATCCATTAAGCGGGTCAAACCTGACATCTCTGCCGCAGGTTCCGAAATATCTGCTATAAAATTGAACATGACAATCGCGTTGGATACCCGAGTGAGTTAATTTTAGGCTTGGAATAAGAATAAAGCGTAAAAAGCAACCGCTTCTGCTAAGGCCATTCCTAAGATCGATTGGACGAGAATTTTACCCGAAGCATTCGGATTGCGTCCGACCATTTCTACCGCTTTCATGCCGACAAATGCAACACCCAGGGCTGCGCCTAAGCAACCTAAAGCGGAAGTTAATCCACGTCCGATATCACCTGTAATTTGTGCTATTTGAATAATATCCATCATAATTTTATCCTTATCAGAGGTTCGATAAATTGAAATTTATTGTACGAGTTTTCTGATTGAAAGCAAGTTAATTTTTTTAGGAATCCTCGTCGTGATTGCATATGAGTCCAATGTAAACGGCTGTTAGAAGCGTAAATACGAAGGCTTGAATCGCGCCAATGAGTATTTCTAAAAAATAAAAAGGAACGGGTAAAAGGAATTTTGTCCACGGGCTCAAGGCCATGATGTTGCTGATGAGGTTTTCTCCGCCAAATACGTTACCGTAAAGCCGAAAAGATAGGGAAACGAGGCGGAATAAGGTAGAAATACATTCGATAAATCCGACCCCCAAGAAAACAACAAAGAGAAAGCTGTAAATGCCAAAAGACACCTCATTGCGTTTGGCTTTGTTTCCAAACATGTGTACGATGGCGCCTTTGATCCCCGTAAACTTAATGATGCAGTAAGCCCAGGCTGCGAAGGAGATGATTGATAACGCCAATGGTGCGTTGAGATCTGCATTGGAGGGCCTAAAGAAGTATAGAAAGTGATTTCCGTGATTCATGCCTATGGTTGTGACACCCGGCAAAAGACTGCTCCAATTGTGAATAAGAATGTAAATGAAAAATCCAATTAATAGCGGAAAAATTGTTTTGGTGGCTTTATGCCCGACAATGGGTTCTACAACGCCGTAAATGCCTTCGATAAAGCTTTCTATGATGGCTTGACCGCGACTGGGGTTTAAGCGAGGAGTCCCGACCATCCAACGGATACCCACGATAATGGCCAATGAAATAATCCAGGTGTACAGCATGCCATTGGTGACGGGAAAATGCCCAAGAGAAAATAGTACATACGCTTTTGGGCTTACCGCTGTTTGGGCATGTACTGGGCAAAAACCGACCGTGTACATTATCACAAAATAAGCCAACCTCATAATCATAGACTGTTATAATAACTTAATTTTGCTGAAAAAGTTAAGCTTTTTTTATAAAAATATTTTACAGTTATTGGACGATTTTAAAAAAGATACGTTTGCCGACGCGTACGACATAATCTTCAGGGCCATTCAGCAGCGCCATGGGGTCTTTTATCTTTTCTCCGTTCACTTCAACGCCCCCCTGTGTAATGACACGCTTAAGTTCCTTTTTACTGTCACCGTAAAGTTGGGTGGCCATAATAATGTCAACGAGATGTTCCGCGCTAAGAATGTCTTTTTTGAAGCAAGGGATTTCTTTGGGAATGCCTTTATTTGAAAAGACGGTTTCAAAATTTCTACAAACTTCGTCAATGGTTTGTTGCGGGAAAAAAGAACGCATCAAAGTTTTAGCCAAAAGCTTCTTTGCCTGCATGGGGTGTTGCAACTTAAGCTGTGCAATTGTTTCCGACGTTTCTAGGGCCAAGAGCCTAAAATATTCCCACATGAGCTCGTCGGGAATTGACATGATTTTCCCAAACATATTTTCTGCAGAATCGTTGAAAGCAATGTAGTTGTCGTAGCTCTTGGACATTTTACGGACGCCGTCTAAGCCCACTAAAAGTGGCATTCCGAAGACCGCCTGCTCACTTTGCCCGTACAAGTGTTGAAACTGACGACCCAGACACATGTTGAACAATTGATCCGTGCCGCCAAGTTCGACGTCTGCTTCCAGCTTGACGGAATCGTACGCCTGCAAAAGAGGGTACAAAAATTCGACGAGTGAAATGGGCGTGTTATTTTTGTAGCGTTTAGAAAAATCGTCGCGTTCCAGAATTTGAGAGACAGTTACTTGTCGTGCCAATTGCAACATATCCCCAAAGTCCATTGAACTAAACCACTCGCTGTTGTGGTGCACTTCCGTTTTTTCGGCATCCAAGATTTTGAACGCTTGACTCAAATAAGTCTTCGAATTCTCGTCGATTTGTTCGGGGCTCAGTTGTGGGCGCGTGCTTGAACGTCCGGAGGGGTCCCCGATGCGCGTGGTATAATCTCCGATAAGGAATACAATTTGGTGCCCAAGTTTTTGAAATTGAAGCAATTTGTTGAAAACCACCCAGTGACCGAAGGTTAAATCGGGTCGTGTGGGGTCAACCCCTAACTTGATGCGAAGTTTTTTGCCGCTGGCAATTTTTTCTTTAAGGCTGTCTGCGCCGATGAGATGCTCAACGTTTTGTGCAATGATATTCCATTGAAATTCATTCATTTTGACGCCTGATGCTTTAAATTGTGGTGCTTGCTGCGCATAAAACAGGTAATGACGGCCCCTATGATGACGACATTCAGTAAGGTCTCCAAGGCGCATTCATAATCACCCGCTTGATAAATTCTCAAGGCGTGCTCATTTAAGGTTCCTGACCAATGTTTATCTAGGGAAAGTGCAACTAGTTTTTGCAGTAGAGATAAGCCCAACATGTTGATGGTATTGACCCAACCTACCGTAAGGCCAGAGGTTTGCGGCGTAGAAATTTGTGCAACCAGGGCGAAACACAGAATATCTCCGCAAGCCGCGATGCCTGCTAAAAATAGAATGAGTTTTAAGAATGTTGGGTGAACAATATCTGAACCGTAGATGAAAAATATGAAGATACAAATCAGTGTGAAGTAACACGTGCGTACGCCTCGAAAAGTGTATTTACTGGCTCCAAATAGGGCGGGCAACAAGAAGCTTCCAATCATCAAGCCGGCAAAAATGATTTGATTGTAATGCACCGCTTCCAAGATGCTCAGGTGGTACTTTACACTTAAAAATGTTGGGCCCCAAAGGTCGGAGAGGGTGTTAACAACAGAGCAGGTTCCAATTGTTAACAACGCGTACAGCAGTATCTTACGATTTGACAGAACGCTTAGTAAAGTCTGCATGAAGGAGGATGAGTCTTCTTGCGATGGATTTGATTTGCTTGTTTTGTCTTTTGAGAGGGTAAAAATAAGTGTGATCAGCAAAATAATACCTATAATGGAAAGGCGATCCACCGCTTGTTGCCAAGAGAGTCCATGCGCGACCACTTCACCTAAATAGTGACTGCCGATCATAATGGCCAGCATTCCAATGGTGCATGTGATTCCGATAAGCAAGCCACAAATTTTGTCCGGGAAAGAATCTGAAGCTATCTTTGCCGCGCTCATGAAAGCGGGAGCTGCGCCGATGCCGATGAGGATACGCCCTAGTTGAGCGACCCATTGGATGTCGGTATGTGTGAAGAGGTGTTGGCCAATGAGGCAGAGGCTCAATGAACAAATAATTAGCCAGCGAACACTCCAGCGATCTAGGAGAAGGCCGAATGGTATTTGCAGACAACTATAAATACAAATGCAGTAAGTGCTTAATGTAGAAAATTCGTTGGCAGAAAAGTGGAAAGTTTCTCGAATTTCATCGGTGAAAACGCTGGGATAGACTCTTAATATGTATTGGTAGGCAAAGAATAAAGATAGTAAAGTCCAATTCCAACAAGCCTGCTTGTTTAAAGTTTTCATAAGAAGGCCATTTCAACAGGATATGTTTTACAATTGCAATCGAAAAATAAGTTATTTTTTTAGCAATTAAGTTCTTGTTGTATGGAAATAGGAGGCGTCAATGGCCTAAAATTCTGAAAACTCGTCTTCCTTAATTCGATCTTGATCTAAGGAAACATTGTCGAGATCGAGGTGATTGTCGGTGGCGACGAGCAAAACGGGTTCTTTCGTTTTTAACCAAAGTTTTTGTTCTTTAAAAATTTTTGCGGGAACATTTTCACAAGTTTCTCCCACGGTTTCAACGGGAAATCGACGACCTTTTTTACTTAAGTTGAAAGCCTTTGCGACTTTTGCGACTTTGTCGCCTATAGATTGCATGGCTTCCTCTTCGGGCATTTGCAAGACCCAGCCCACTAACTCTTTGTCTTTCAAAACACCTTCGCTGTCGGCCACGAGTACGACAAATTGTTTTTTGATGGGAGCCGGCTTATCGACTTCTTCTTCCTCTTCTTGGACGGCAGATTGTAATTCTCCAATAATTTCACTAAATTTATTTTGATCCAAAGAAGCGCGTTTTAAAATGCGTTTTACTAATTCCAAGTCGATTTTAGCCATAGTAAGTTAGTATTACAAGCTTCTGACAATTTTTGTAAATGTTTTTGTGGGATATTCTTAATCTAGGCCCAAATGTGGACATTGGAGGTGAGAAGGAGCGGCATGGGCCCTGTGGATAAATTGAAGGTTTTACTCTATTATTCATTAGAACTCTTGCGTCGTGTGAGCTTGCGTGAGATGAGTACCATGAGGGTTGATTTTACCAATCTGTACATATGTAGGTGCAGTTGATCGGCACTGTGTTTTTTAGTAATTTTTCTAAAAACTGTTTTTTAACTTTTATTAGATATTTTTTATATTGAGATGGTTGTTACATCAAATGCAATTATCGGCACATCTTTTGAACGTATTAAAATTACTTGAGGGGGAACTCCCAGATGTTGCCACGTGCTTGGATGGATCAAGGGATCTCGGTATTGTTCCCACTCTGTGTGGATGGAGCGGGCGAAATTTTGTTTTTGCGAAAAATAGCTTGAATGCTTGTGCAGCTTGGCCTATCTTAAATTGCATCCTATGGAAAAAGAGCAATCAATTTGTTTGAATCAACTGCGTCATTCGGCCGCACACGTTTTAGCCGCGGCGGTCGTTAAGTTATTTCCAACGGCTAAGTATGACATTGGACCTGCCATTGATAATGGTTTTTATTACGATTTTGATTTAGATCATAATTTGACTGCAGAGGATTTAGAAAAGATTGAAGCGGAAATGAAACGAATTATTGCCGCGGATGAGGTGTTCGAGCGCATTGAGGTCACGCGTGAGGAGGCGGAACGTCAGTTTAAATCGATTGAGCAGCCCTACAAATTGGCGCGTTTGGCCGATATTCCTGAAGGTGAAGTCGTTTCTATTTACCGTAATGGTAATTTCGTGGATTTGTGTCGTGGTCCTCACGTACCGCGGACTTCGTGTATTAAGGCGGTGAAGTTGTTGAATGTCGCGGGTTGTTATTATCGCGGTGATGAAAAGAATAAGCAATTGCAACGGATTTACGGAACGGCCTTTGATTCGGAGGAGGCTTTGACGGCTTACCTCACGCAATTGGAATTGGCGAAAGAGCGGGATCATCGCAAATTGGGCGTTAAACTGAATTTATTTCACATTGATGATATGGTTGGTCAAGGCCTTATCTTGTGGACGCCTAAAGGCACCATCCTCCGTCAAACCTTACAGGCGTTTTTAACGGAAGAACTCGATCGACAAGGCTATGTGCAAGTCATGACGCCGCATATTGGCAAATTGGCTTTATTCCAAACTTCGGGGCATTATCCTTACTACAAAGAGTCTCAATTCGCGCCGATTTGGAATCGAGAGGAGTTCGATGACTTGTGCAAAGAGTCCGTTACGTGCAAGGCCTTGCAGGAGCAGCTCGAAGGCAATCCCCCCATTGAAGGTTTCTTGTTAAAGCCGATGAATTGCCCCATGCACGTACGTTTGTTCGCTTCGCAGCCGCACTCGTACCGTGATTTGCCGATACGTATGGCGGAATTCGGAACGGTTTACCGGTGGGAACAATCGGGAGAGTTGGGTGGATTGACGCGTGTGCGTGGATTTACGCAAGACGATGCGCATATTTTTTGCACGGAAGAGCAATTGGCTGATGAGTTGGCAGGTTGTTTGAAGTTGATCAACATCATCTTTAATACCTTGGGTATGAGCGATTATCGTGTACGTATTTCATTGCGCGATGAGAACTCAGATAAGTACATCGGTGACGATCAATTGTGGGAAAAGGCGGAAGATGGCTTGCGAAAAGCGGCTAAGTTACTCTCTAAGCCAGCTACAGAGGCGAAAGGGGAGGCCGCATTTTATGGACCGAAGTTGGATTTTATCATTCGAGACGTTATTGGAAGAGAATGGCAATTAGGCACGATTCAAATTGATTATAATTTACCACAACGTTTTAAAATTTCTTACGTGGGTAAGGACAATCAGCCCCACGTTCCGATCATGATCCACCGGGCGCCATTTGGTTCAATGGAACGTTTTTGTGGCTTATTGATTGAGCATTTTGCTGGAGATTTTCCGCTGTGGTTGGCTCCTGAACAAGTCCGCATTCTTCCCATTAGCGATAAATTGATTCCTTATGCCGATGAAATCCATGCGAAATTAAAGGAAGCTCGTATTCGTTGTTCTGTGGATGATAAGGCAGATAAGTTGGGTGCAAAAATCCGCAGGGCTGAGTCTGATAAAGTGCCGTATGTTTTCGTCATTGGAGAAAAAGAGGAAAAAGAACGAACCTTATCGGTACGCTCACGTTGCCAACCCGACAACGCTGGAACTTACAGTTTGGATCACATTATGCAAGTTTTGCTGACTGAGATCAAAGAACGTAAGTTGCCCGCCAAAATGCGAGCTTAATGAGCATCTGTGCGTGCAAAAATTTAAGGTGAACGTCATCATTGTATGCGCTGAGGCATGGCAATAGACTGACGCCTGCGTTAAGGGTGCGCTTTGGAGGTCAATTTTAATTGAGAGGAATTGTGCCTGAGTCCTGGGCAGCATTCCTCACCTCGAGCTCACAAAATGTTCAGGAATGTTTCTACGTGAAGCGAAGGGCGCAGTAGCTCCAACTTGAATTATCTTGACCGTGGGCTGTTAATTGCACCGAGGGCGCTGCCTGCAATGATTTTTAATACGGCCGTTAGGTTTTGTGAAATTTTCAGTAGCAGTTGTAACGCTACCGGTGAGCCCATTTAAATTTGAAGTTAGCGATTGAGCGGAACGATAGTCTCTTATGATGTTCGAAAAAAAGTCGTAAGTAAAAATAGGGCTAAATTAAAAAGTGCAAGCCTGTTAATCTAACTACCTTTTTATTTAACTTGCTGATTAAAAATATAAATTGAATATAAGTTAATCAAAACGCGCCGCCTTTTCGTTTTTTGTGAAGGTTGGCCCAACATGGGCCTTGTGGGAGGTCATGTCGGTTTAAACGAATGGAGCAATTTGTTACATATGCGCGATTGAATTGATTGAAGTCCGCAGCGGGCTGCTGATTCCTCAGCATCTTTTTTGGATTCGCCTTGGCCCTCGCCAATTTTTTCTTCTTTATAATACAAAACGGTCTTAAATAAGGGGCTTGGAAGCTCTGTTATACGTTGGGTTTCGTAGCGGAGTTGTGTGAAATCGCGGCCCAGTTTTTCTTGCAATTGTCCCTTGGGGTTTGTGAGATGAACTTGCAGTAACACGTAATGTTTAATATCCTCAAACCAATTGAGGATGCACGTCTTGGCCGTTTCGAAGTTACTGTCCAAACTAATGCTGCCAATGAGAGCCTCCACCGCATCTTCGAAGACAGATGGAGGTATGATTCGCATTGTCTCTGTTCGCAGAAAATGAGGCAGCTGAAGCTTATGAGCAATTTTGACGAGGCAATCGCTCCGAACGAGAATGCTGCACGCTTCTGATAAAAACCCCTCTCGGTCATTTGGAAATAGAGTAAATACTTGTTGGCTTAAACTGGCCCTTAGGATGGCATCGCCCAGAAATTCAAGTCGTTGAAAATGAAATTCAAAAGGAAACGGGCACGCCGCATCGCGGAAGAAAGACGGATGGGTTAAGGCCGATTGCAACAATACTTTATTCGTAAATTGATAGCCCAACAGGCTTTCAAATTTTTGAAAATTGGGTGCAGTTTTATGATTCAAATTGTTCCCCTAAGTAGAATTTTCGACTTTTAGGATCATTGATCAGTTGCTCACGCGTACCCGAGCACAAAATTTGACCATCGTACAGTAGGTAGGCGCGATCCACCACGCGCAAGGTTTCACGTACGTTGTGATCGGTAATTAAGATCCCCATTTGTTGGGATTTTAAATTGCGGATGATTTGCTGAACTTCTTGCACGCTGATGGGGTCAACGCCACTAAATGGTTCATCCATAAGAAGAAATTGGGGTCGAGTGAGGAGGGTACGCGTAATTTCCAAACGCCGACGTTCGCCACCGCTCAATGTAAATGCCTTTTGCTTGGCAACTTTTGTTAAGTTCAAGCTGACGAGGGCCTTTTCTGTGCGTTCCACGATCTCTTGTTTACTGAGGGGGAGCGTTTCTAGAATGGCCTTGATGTTTTCTTCGACGCTTAGTTTCCTAAAAACGGAAGCTTCTTGCGGTAAGTACCCGATACCCAGCCGTGCGCGTTTGTACATGGCCAATGAGGTGACATCCTGGTCATTTAACCAAACTTTGCCGCTTGTCGCTGCGATCAATCCGACAATCATGTAAAAACAGGTGGTTTTCCCGGCGCCATTGGGTCCCAACAATCCAACAACCTCACCGGCGGAAACGTGCAAGTTAATGCCGCGTACAACCTCGCGACTGGCATAAGCTTTTACCAATTGTTCGGCTCTAATGGATGGCAAACTTGCATTCATAGATTGAATCCTTCTTCAGACAATATTGCGGTAGAACGTTCCTCTGTTTTTTTATTTTCGACAATCACGCGTTCCGAAGATTTAAAAAATGTGATTTTTTCTCCCATAAATTTTCCTTGTTTTGAACTAAAAACTACGGGATTTTTCGTCAGCACCATTTTGCCTTCATGAGGATAGATGACCGCTTTGTTGGATTTTGCGCGTTTTATTTCACCCGTGTCGACGTCGTTGGTTTCCAACAAAACATTACGTAAGGCGATGATTTTGTTGATTTGTCCGATGTTGGGTGCGAGTTGATCGTGAGAGGATGACGCTGGCAACGCTTGATGGGACAAATAAGACCAATACCTGAGCTTATAACTTACAAGGTACGGAGCACAGCTTTTGTTTAAATAGGCCCATGGATTGTGAGTAACTTGTGGTACAAATGGAGCCGTATAAGCCCATAATTCCTCACATTCTCCGTAAAAACTTTTACTTTTGATTTGGACCTGTCCCGTAAAATGGAATTCGTTGCAATTGGCCCTCTTTATCATTTCCATTTGATCGCTGGTAATGACGGTGGAAGGGGACTTGTTGACGCCATGTAAGTGCAGCAACGGAAATAAAAATACAAAAATGCTGAAAAATTTTTTATTCATTGGTGCTTTCGTAGAAACTTACATGCGCATTTTTCTTTATAATTATTTTGGCCCGTACATCGTTGTAATGTTTGCCTTCCCAGGTCCAATTTTCGCCAATAACGGTGTACCCCGGATTGGTAATTGTCAATAGGTCACGTCCGTGGGCTTTGTGTTCGGTGAGGGAAACAACTGCTTTTGGACTTCGTATGTCCATGTCAACAACGGTTTCGTCCTCAATAGAAAAATACTCGATGTGCATTTTTTCTATTTTTATTTTTGTTTCTGACAAATAACGAACTTGATCGCCCAAGCATTGCCAAATTTTTTGTCCTTGCGGGTTAAACATTGGCAAACGAAACCCTTGAATAGGCGTGTTGGCCTGTAGGCGAAATAATTCGCCTGAAACAATTTGAGCCGTATTCAATAAAATACATATACCCAATTTATTCCAGGCTTGCAATCCCATTGTTGATATAACTCGCCTGAGGGAAAGAAACATTACGCCTAATGTTTAATTAAGTGCTGCCTTTCGGCTTAAGCGAACTTTACCACGTTCATCAATTCCAAGACAAACCACGATCATTTCGTCGCCTACGCTGCATACATCACTCGGGTGTTTTACCTTGCAGTCGGAAAGTTCTGAAACGTGAACGAGGCCCTCTTTGCCCGGTAAGCATTCGACAAAGACACCAAAGTCCTTGATGGTTCGAACGATGCCTTTGTAGGTCTTGCCTTTTTCAATCTCTTGATCCAGAGAACGAATTTCGTCAACAACCTGCTTTAGCATTTTTTCGTCGCGTGCGTAAATGTTAACTTTGCCGGAATTGTCTTCGCAAATGTCAATTTGACAACCTGTGGCCTCGGTTAAACGCTTAATATTTTTTCCTCCAGGACCAATCAGTGCGCCGATTTTTTCGGGATTGATTTGAATGGTTTGGAAATGAGGCGCGTAAGCGCTGATGTTTTCACGCGGCTTATTAATGGTATCCTTGATCATCTTAAGAATACGCAGACGAGCCCTTCGATTTTGGTGAATGGCTTCGGCCATGATATTGAGTGGCAAGCCTGCAATCTTTAAATCTAATTGAAATCCCGTGATACCGCTTTCTGTACCGCAAATTTTAAAGTCCATGTCGCCGAAATGGTCTTCATCGGCCACAATATCGGTGATTAAACGATAACGTTCGATGGTATTGCCATTGCGTTCTGTGATGAGTCCGACCGAAATGCCGGCAACTGGAGCTATGATGGGGACACCTGCGTCCATTAACGCGAGCGTACCGCCGCAGACAGAGGCCATAGAGGTAGATCCGTTGGATCCCATGATGTCAGAAACCAATCGAATAGAATAAGGGAATTCGGTTTCCGAAGGGATAATGGGCAACAAGGACCGTTCAGCCAAGGCACCGTGTCCGATTTCTCTGCGACTTATGAACCCAAAACGACCCACTTCACCTACGGAATAGGGTGGGAAGTTGTAATGGAGAATGAAAGATTTTGATTGAACGCCACCGGTGAGCCCATCTAAATCTTGGGCATCACGATTTGAACCTAATGTGGCACTGACCAAAGCTTGGGTGTCTCCGCGTTGAAATAGGGCGGAACCGTGGACCACTTTAGGTAATACGTCTACGGCGCAGGAAATGGGCCTTATGTCTTCAACTTGACGGCCGTCGAGGCGAAGCGACTTGTCGAGGATAGCACTGCGGCATAAATCCTCCTGTACGGACTCAAATGCAACGGCGATCTTATCCTTTGCCGTATCTTCGTTGTCAAATAGACCCTTGTCGAGGGCCTTTTGGACCAACTCTTTCTTTAATTCCTTTATCCCCGCTTGAGCCACTTGTTTAGGCGTGTTGTACCAGGCGGATTGTAATCGATCGCCCAATTCATCTTTGCAGAATTTGACGAGGTCTTCGGACGCCAAATAAGAGGTATAGTCTAATTTGTGTGGATTGACCTGACGTGCGAGTTCTTCTTGCGCGGCCAAGATAGGTTGGATTGCCTTTTGTGCAAAGTGAAGGGCCTCAATAAAGCGATCTTCTGGCAATTGGTCTGCACATCCTTCAATCATCAAGGCGTCATTTTTATTGCCGACGTAAATGAGGTCTAAATCCGATTCGAATTGTTGATCGTTGCTCGGATTGATAATGAATTGATCATTGATTTGTCCAATGCGAACGCAGGCAATGGGGCCCATCCAAGGGATGTTGGAGCACATTAAGGCGGCCGAAGCGCCATTGACCATCAGGACGTCTGGCTCGTTTTTGAGATCGGCGGACAGGAGCAAGCCTATAATTTGCACCTCATTTAAAAATCCTCTGGGGAATAGAGGGCGTAAGGGGCGATCGCACAGACGAGACGTTAAAATTTCTTTTTCCGTTGGCTTGCCTTCACGCTTTACATAACCTCCGGGGAAGCGTCCTGCGGCTGAAAACTTTTCACGATAATCAACGGTAAGTGGGAAGAAATCTTGATTTTCTCCGACTTCGGGAGCCATGGTTGCCGTAACCAAGACCATCGTTTGTCCCGATTGAACAACGACAGCGCCGTTGGCCAATTTTGCAATGGCACCTGTAGAAAAACTTAAATCAAGGCCTTCAGCCTTGACGGAATATTTTTGTGATAACATATAAATTGCTTAAGGATATAATTTATTAGTGCCTTAGTTGTAAACGAGTTACCACGTCTTGATACTTTTCAAAATTATTAGACTTTAAATATTCTAACAGTTTTCTTCTACGGTTAGCCAAAGCAATTAAGCCTCTACGAGAGTGTAAATCTTTGGGATGTTGTTTTAAATGGGCTGTTAAGTCTGTAATACGTTGCGTTAATAGAGCAATTTGTACTTCCGAAGAGCCTGTATCACTTTCGTGCTTTTGGAAGGATTTCAAAATGGATTGCTTAATTTCTAATGTAATAGCCATATGATTTATTCTTTCTTTAATTCACCCTTTAAATGAAACTTTTTGCGAGTTTGTTTCAAGCAAATAAAACAGATTTTTATCATATGCGTTTATTTGCGGTAAAAGTATGGGCGTTTGAAACTTATGCGATTTTCATGTTGAAACATTCGCATTCTTGCTTCACATTGACTTTACGATGAAGCTTATGACGGGAAATTTATTGGTAATGCAATCAGGAATTGCAAGTGTTGTCGGTAATGCAACTTTGTACGGAATACTTTCTGAAGCTTTAAATTATGAATCCATTGAAGAAATTTATGGATGTTACAATGGCTTTGAAGGACTGCAACAAGGTAATTTTTTAGATTTAGCAGCCTTGCCTCAAAAGTCGGCTCGTATGTTGTTGCACACGGCTGGATTCGCCTTGCGCAGTGAAGGGGCCGCTTTTGACTCAACGCATTGTGATTATGCGCGTATGCTCCAAAATTTACAGGAGAAGGGAGTCCATTTGATGTGTTGCATCTGTGACTCGAGCACATTGCCGCTTGTCAATCTCTTCCTCGAGGCTGCACGCAAGGCAAATTACGATTTGCAGGTGATCGCGATCCCTCAATCGAATACCAATGAATTGCCTTTGTCTGACCACAGCTTGGGTTACGGCAGTTACCTGAAATGTTTGAATGCGCATATACTCGAATTTAATCAATGGCTGAGGAATTCTGGCGAGAAGGTGGGTATTTATGAAGTCTCCGGTGGTAGCAATGGCTGGCTTGCCGCAGGGGTCGCTTTGGGAAGTGCAGCTGCCAACAAATCTGGCTCTATGGAGAAAAACCCATTTTTGGTCTGTTTGCCGGAACAACCGTTGAACGAATCTTTGTTGACAGAGCTGATCCAGGAAAAGATTAACGCGTGTGGGTACGCTTGCGTTGTTACGAACCATCAATTGGTTAATGATGAGGGCGAATTCTTGGATTTGTGTGCGTACAATTACAGTATGGCCCAATACTTAGATGCGTGCATTCAAGATAAATTGGGATTTTCTTCTCGTATCAATTTTTGCCCACTTCACCTGCAGGCGCTTTCTCATTTTATATCCAAGCAAGATCAAACAGAGGCCATTGAAAGTGGACGCACGGCCGTTCGACAATTGATGGATGGCGATGGCGATGCCAAGGCTTTGGTCTTAGTCCGCAAGGATTCTGACCATTATGATTTTGGTGTGGATCTTGTTGATTGGAGCGAGTTGTTAACCGGTTTGAAATTCTTCCCAACCGATTGGACTTCCGACGCAATGTGTATCAATTACCCATTCGTAAAGTACGCCTTGCCATTGATTCAGGGCGAAGTTGACGTTTGCTACGAAAAAGGCTTGCCTCAACTTGTCCAATTGTAGGGCCTGTGGCGTTTTAGATTGAGCAGAGAGGTAGATAATGCAGCTTGTGCTATTATTCCCCGGACAGGGGGCTCAAAAAGTGGGAATGGGGCGGCGCTTGTATGAAAACAGTGCGTGCGTGCGCTCCTATTTTGATTTGGCGGATCGTTTATTGCCGTTTCGTTTAACCGAGTTGTGCTTTAATGGGCCTGAGGAAGGTTTGAAAGAAACCAAGGTTTGTCAACCCGCCTTGTACGTAATGGGCTACAGCATTTTTGCCTGCTTGAAGGAGGCGCAATTTTTTTCTCGCAATGAATTGGCTTGCACGTGTGGATTGAGCTTGGGAGAGCTGACTGCCTTGGCGATCGCGGGTGTTTTTGACTTTGAAACGGGTTTGGCCTTGGTGGCAGAACGAGGTAGACTTATGCAAGAAGCGTGCGAGTCTGCTCCCACTGGCATGTTGAGTCTGATTGGTGGCAATTTGTCATTGGTTGAGGAATTGTGCCAAAATTTTGATTTGGATGTTTCGAATTTAAATTGCCCGGGTCAGATCGTGGTCTCAGGACCGTTGGCCGCCTTAAGTGAAGCAAAAGTAAAGGCGAAGGCAATGGGATTTAAGTTGGCAATTCCTCTGGAGGTTGCAGGTGCCTATCATTCGAGGTGGATGAAGGGGGCGAGTGAGAAATTTGAAAAATTTATAGGTCAATTTAAGTTTAATGCGCCGCAGTGCACGGTGTTAACCAACGTTTCGGGTCAGGCCGTTTGCCAGCCAGATGAGATTAAGCAGATGCTGGTGCGACAAATTACATCCAGGGTCAGATGGGAAGACTGCATGCGTTACTTGTTGACGAAAAACCTTGTGCATTGTTTCGAATGTGGACCTGGCAATGTTTTGGCCGGCTTGGCACGTCGGATTGATCCGGCCTTGCAAGTCAATTCTGTCGGTGATTGGGAGCAAGTTGAAGCCTTGCTGGGGGCGTAAAAAGAATGGAATCAGTTCGTAATTTTTGCATTATTGCACACGTAGATCACGGAAAGACGACTTTGTCAGATCGCCTTTTGGAGCAAACACAAACGGTCGAAAAGCGCAAGATGCAGGAACAATTACTGGACTCCATGGATCTTGAAAGGGAAAAGGGCATTACGATTAAGTGCCACCCTGTGACCATGCATTACCGTTCCGGTGGTAAGCAGTACAAGTTTAATCTTATTGATACGCCCGGGCACGTTGATTTTTCTTACGAAGTCTCACGTAGTTTGGCGGCTTGTGAAGGAGCCGTGTTGTTGGTCGATGCTTCTCAGGGCGTTGAGGCGCAAACGCTGGCGAACGCACAGTTGGCTTTACAGCATAAGCTGACGTTAATTCCGGTTCTCAATAAGGTCGATTTGCCGAGTGCCGATGTGGAACGCGTGAAAAAGCAGTTGGAAGATATTCTGGCAATACCGGCCGACGAAGCGTTGTTGGTAAGTGGAAAAACGGGCGTGGGCGTTCCAGCCCTTTTGGATCGCATTGCGGCAGTAATCCCGATGCCGAAGGGAAGTGCCAATGCGCCCTTGCAGGCCTTGGTGTTCGATGCGACTTACGATGCGTACAAGGGCCTTATTTGTTACATTCGCGTGTTTAATGGCAGCTTGAAAGCGGGTGAAAGCATCTTGATGATGCGCAATGGAACGGAGACACAAGTTAAAGAAGTGGGTATCTTTACACCTGAGATGCACCCGGAAGGTGAACTACAGGCGGGTGATGTGGGTTATGTAATTACCAATTTAAAAACACTGACGGAAATTAAAATAGGGGATACGTTAACGCTTGTACAAAAACCGGCTTCGGATCCTTTACCGGGCTATGTTGAGATTAAGCCCATGGTGTTTAGCGGCTTGTATCCTTTGGATACAAAGGACTTTGAACGCCTGAAATCCGGCTTGAGCCGCTTGCAGCTGAATGATGCTTCTCTGACGTTTTTACCTGAAAGTTCGACGGCTTTGGGCTTTGGCTTCCGTTGTGGATTTTTGGGCTTGCTGCACATGGAGGTGATACAAGAACGTCTGAGGAGGGAGTACGACCTTGACCTCATTACAACGTATCCGAGTGTCGTGTACCACGTCCATTTGACAGACGGTGATGTTATCAACGTGGACAATCCCCTGCGCTTGCCGGAGCCCTCGAGAATTCAGTTCATCGAGGAGCCTACCATTAAGGCGTTTTTGCACATTCCCAA
Organism: uncultured Verrucomicrobiota bacterium; assembly: GCA_902495005.1. GTDB lineage: Bacteria > Verrucomicrobiota > Verrucomicrobiia > Opitutales > UBA9783 > CABUVL01. The sequence goes on from CABUVL010000001.1 coordinate 317,574, forward strand.
CGAAAATATTGGTGATATTTTGGCACTTGTCGTTGAGAAGCGAGGTGAATGTTTGTCTACAGAAACTTTGGATACACAACGGGTTTTGCTCACATGTTCACTGCCATTGAATGAAATTTTGTTGGATTTTAACGATCGTTTGAAGAGTATTACACGCGGTTACGGGTCGATGGATTACGATTTCAATACTTACGTGCGTTCTGATTTAGTTAAGATGGACATCCTCGTCAATGGGGAGCCAGTTGATGCATTTTCGAGTATTGTGCACCGTGAGAAGGCCGAACAGCATGGACGCGCCTTGTGTGAACGCTTGAAGGATTTATTGCCTAAGCAATTGTTTAAGGTTCCCATTCAAGCAGCCGTTTGGGGAAAAGTTGTGGCTCGAGAAACCTTAAGTGCCTATCGTAAGGATGTTACGGCCAAGTGTTACGGCGGTGACATTACGCGTAAGCGGAAATTATTGGAAAAGCAAAAAGAGGGGAAAAAGCGCATGAAGCAAATTGGAAAAGTTTCGATTCCCCAAGACGCCTTTGTAAAAATTTTGAAGACAGATTCGACACATTGAGTTTATGCGAGATTGGACGCTTGTTATATTGGCCGCGGGGCTTGGAAGTCGTTTTGGTGGCTTAAAGCAGTTGTATCATTTTGGGCCTCAAGCGGCGACCTTGGCGGAGTTTGCCATGTTTGATGCGTTGCGCAATCATTGCAAGTACATCATTGCGGTTGTGAATCGGCAGACAAAGGTAGAATTTGAACAAATTTTTCAACGTTGGGGTCTGTCTGACAGGGCTGTGTGCGTTGAGCAATCGATAGACGACTTGCCCGAAGGCATGCAAACACTTGCGTTAAATCGTCGTAAGCCGTGGGGAACGGGACACGCTTTGTGGAGCATCCGCAATTTTATCAAGACGCCATTTGTGATCGTCAATGCGGATGATTTTTACGGCTTCAATGCCTATCGGCTGGCATTGAATTATTTTGATGAAAGTCAGCGCGATTACGCTTTAATTAGTTACCCATTGGAAAAGACTTTATCGGCGCACGGCTGTGTCTCTCGCGGTATATGTTCCGTCGACGATGCTTCGTCCCTTACACAACTGATTGAATGCAAGGGTATTTGTCGAAATAACTTGGGGCAAATGGTCGACGACAAGGGTGTCGTTTTCCCAAAAAATTGTCTGGCGTCCATGAACTTTTGGCTTTTGCAGACGAATATTTTTGAATGCTTGAATGGCATATGGGCAGATTTTTTGGCGTCTGCCGAAAACCTGGAAACGGCCGAATTTTATTTGCCCGTCGCTATTTTTGAGGCTACACGTCGCTTGGGCTTAAGGATAAAAAACATTCCCAATTCAGTTGATGACTGGTTGGGGGTAACATTCCTTGAAGATGTGGATCACGTCAATGCAAGTTTACGCGAGTTGACGCTTGCTCAACGTTACCCTGTTCGCTTTCATGTGTGATAAAGCGGTTCGGCGTGCAAGTGAGCTGAACTTGTTTTGGAAATTAAATGGAAGAATTATTTCAAACGTTGCTCTTGGATTGGTTTTATAAAAATGCACGGGTGTTACCCTGGAGGGTGAATCCGTCGTTGTACAAAACCGTCGTATCGGAATTTATGTTGCAACAGACGCAGGTGAAGACCGTGCTCCCTTATTTTGAACGGTGGTTGCGTTTATTCCCAAGTTTTGAAGCATTGGCCGAGGCAGAAGAATCGACCGTGTTGGAAGCGTGGTCCGGTTTGGGGTATTATTCTCGGGCCAAAAACTTGCATGAGTTGGCCAAGCAGTTGACGGCAACGCCCGTACATTCTTACGCCGATCTTTTACGTCACAAGGGGATAGGACGGTACACCGCCGCCGCGATTGCCAGCATGTGTTTTAATGAAGCTGTGGCGGCGGTTGACGGCAATGTCATTCGCGTTTTGTGTCGCCTATTAAATGTGTCCGAGCCCTTCAAAACGAAGGAGGCGGCCGTTCAGACGATAACGCCTGTAGCCGATCGTTTTTTGTCCAAACGTTATCCGGGAAAATACAACGAAGCCATCATGGAATTAGGGGCGTTAATTTGCACAAAACAAAAGCCAAATTGTGAAGACTGCCCCGTGCGAACTTGTTGTCAAGCTTTCCAACATCACAGCGTAGCTCTGTGCCCTCGGTTTGTTCAAAACGAGAGAACGCGTTGTCTGGTTCAACGTTTTTGGCTGAGAGATGCGCACGCCCTGCTCCTTGAGCCTTCCAACGTGGGTAAAGCTTTTGGAAATTCCAAGCAAAGTTTAATGGAATTGCCCGTCCTGACGGAGGAAAGATTGTCCATCTTGGGAATTGGAGCGCAAATTTTTACCGGTACGCGCAGCATTGGAACGAAGGATTTTACGGAACAAATTTATTTGCCGCGTTCGCAAGTTGAGCTGCCAAAACTTTTACAATTATCGGCTTTTAAGGAATGTCGGTGCATTGACGTATCCCGGTGGAATGCCTGTGCTTGTACGGGCCCCCACAAGCGTTGGATCGGTGAATTATTAAAACAAGAAACTTTATTTGATGCCGCCTCGTTGTGCGAATAAAGAAATTTCTTTTTCAAAGGCCTCGCCTCGTTGTGCGTAATTTTTAAATTGATCCCAACTGGCAAATCCGGGACAAAAAATGAATTTTACGGGCTGATCACTTACGTGTATTTTTTCAAAAACATGGGCCAAATCCTGGACCAAGACGCACGTGGCGTGAATGTCCGGCGATGCTTTAAACAGCAAGTACAAGGGGGCGCCTGTGTCTCCTATAAAATAAATTTGGCGTACTTGCGGGTAATGTGCAAAGGTTTTGACGTATTCCGTGAGATCTTCGCCCTTTGATTGTCCCCCCAAGACCCAATGCACGTTCGTGGCATTTTTGCAGCTTTCGAGGGCCGCTTGTAAGGCGTGTAAATTAGTGGCTTTTGAGTCTTCCCAAAATTCCATTTCTCCGATGCGGGTAACGTAATGCAATCGGTGGGGCGCCTGCTGGAATTTTTGAAAACAGTCTTGTAATTCTGCGAATGGGATGTGATTTAGCGTGCAAAAATTTTTTAGCGTATAAAAATTTTCTCGTTGTCCCGCTGAGTAACTTAAGGGGAATTGCTCCCATTGAGCCAATTCGGCTTTGCTTGGAACTGATACAAAGTGGATGTCGGGATGACTCAATGAGCACAACGGCCTTACACTGCTGCCGAGTAAAATTTGCCCATTGTTTTGCAGGCACCGCCGTACTAAGTTCATTTTTGAATTGAAGTAGTGTGAAAAGCCCCTGTGATAGTTGAGGTGATCGGGGGCAATATTCGTCCAAATAACTTGCTTAATTGGCATGTGACGAAGTCCCCAGGCTTGGAAAGAGCTAATTTCGCAGATCAATTGAGTGTCGTCGGACACGTGCCCAACCGTGCTCGAAAGCACACGACCGTTGTTGCCAACGGCCAAGCTTTTTTGACCGATTTGATTGAATAACTGGGCCAAGCATTCTGTGACAGACGTTTTTCCGTTTGTGCCCGTGATGGCAATGATGGGATTTTTTAAAAAGAGGGAGGCGAACTCTAATTCGTTCAGGCAGGGGACCTGCGCCTTGTAAAATGTTTTTAACCAAGGATGGTACGGCGGGAATCCGGGACTGTACACGCATGCTGAAAAATTGCTTACGTTGGTCGGCAATAAGGGTCCCTTTTGATCAAAAATTTCCCATTTGATCCCGAGCTCTGTCAAGAGATGTGCACATGCATTACCGGAAACACCGTTGCCCAAGATAGCCACACATTCCAATTGCGATGTAAAATGCGGTAATCGCATCTGAATTTTTGGGTTAAATGGCTACTGGGTCTTAGATTCTGAAAATTTTTAAGAAAAGTAAATTTCTTTTTCCGGCAACCAATTGTGTAAAACACTTGGGATTTTCAGACACGACTTGTGCGTATTGTTTTCGAGGATGGCGGCTAAGACCCGTGGAATTGCAAGGCCAGAGCCATTCAGCGTGTGAACAAACTTCAATTCCCCATTTTTTGTGCGATACCGTATGTTGGCTCGTCGGGCTTGGAAGTCTGTGAACAAGCTGCAACTTGACACTTCCAGCCAGCGTTTTTGCCCCATTGCCCACACTTCTAAATCGTATTGTTTGGCGTGAGGGAATCCCATGTCTCCCGTGCAAATGGAGAGCACGCGGTATGGAATTTCCAATTTTTGCAATAAGTCTTCGGCATCTTTTCGCAACGCTTCTAAACTTGCGAGGCCATTTTCCGGCAAAACCCACTGAACCAATTCAACTTTATCAAATTGGTGCAGGCGATTAAGTCCTCTGACATCTTTTCCCCAGCTGCCCGCCTCTCTGCGGAAGCATGGCGAATAGGCGCAATACTTTTTAGGCAAATCCGCCTCGTTGAAAATTTCATTGCGGAAGAAATTTGTGACGGGCACTTCCGCGGTCGGGATAAGGTAGCCTTCGTGGGTCGCGTACATCATTCCTTCTTTGTCGGGCAGTTGGCCTGTGGCGGTTGCGCTCGTTGCATTTACCATGAGCGGAGGTAAAAGTTCAACGTAGCCCTTCGAATAGGCTTCTTCCAGAAAAAATGCGATCAGCGCGCGCACGAGCCTGGCTACGGGGCCCACATAAAATGGGAAACCGGCGCCCATGACTTTTGTTCCTCGTCCAAAATCAATCCATTTTTCAAAATTGGGTATGTCAAAATGGGCAAGCGCTTCATCGTTTTCTTTTTGCGTCGGCTTCCATTGATACAGCTCCTTATTGTCTTGAGCGCCTCGACCGACCGGGACAGATGCGTGGGGCACATTGGGCACGCTGAGCCATTCTTTATAAAAAGCTTCTTCCGCTTGCTGACATTTTTTCTCCAAATTCTTGCTTTGATTTGACAGCGACTTCAGTGATTGGATGGCCGCGGCAAATTCTGGTGATTTCTTGTCTAAACTGGCTACGTACTTGTTGGCGGATTGTAGCTGTGAACGGGCTTGTTCGTAAGCTTTTAATTGAGTTACGTATTCCCGATCTAACAGTCGTACTTTCTCCAGATCACATGTAAAATGTTTTGTTGCAATACCGCGTTGAATTTCTTCAAACGCCTCCCTAAACCAGTGAATGTCTAGCATAAAGCAAATAAATTGGTGCTCAGAAGGGGATTCGAACCCCTACGCCTTTCGGCACACGCCCCTCAAACGTGTGTGTCTACCTATTCCACCACCTAAGCATTTAATAACTAATAAAGAAGCTCAATAGGAAGAACGCAACGTAAAATTACATCTTTTTGTATTACGCGTATAAGGGATGTTTGTGGAAATGTTTTTTTGTAAAACGTGCAACAGTTTTCTTTCCCTGTGTCAATGGCTTCAACCCATGCGCGGGGTAATTTGAAAATTGACCGTAGGTTTTTTCTTTATTTTGTTAATGAAAGAGGATATTTGCGTAAAAATGAGGATGTTCTTGGAATACTTTGACTACGACCAGGATCTGAAATGGAGTTACAGGGATCTTATGAAGTTGTTCTTTATTTGTTCATAGCAAACATCTTAATCTATTTTTCTCGCCTATGGCGGTTTGTAAATGATTTATATCTCCCAGTGTTTTCTTGGCCGATAAAGGTTCAATAATACGGCAACAGATCCATTTTTTGAAAAGTCGATTGTGCTCGACCCAATCAAAGCGTACGGGACATGCACTTAGATGAATTCATCTGTTGAAAACAGGCTTGTTCCTCTCTGTTGTATGGACTTAGCTTACGGTCAAAACTGGATGCGAGTGACTTAACCATTGCGACATGGCATCCACGACTGTGCTGCTTCCGTTGTGGTGGGAGGCTGGTTGTCGAATTGACTCGGAATGCGTGCACATTGCACATTAGAGGCAGGCTTGACGCGGCCCAGTAGCAATTTTTTTGCCGTTCCATCACTTTTTCATCGCATAAAAAAGGCCTTGGTTAAAAACCAAGGCCTTGGATGGGATGGGAGAAATTCTATTCTGCACTTGCAGGAACCTTTTCCGCGGTTTCTGCGGCAGGAAGATCAACAAATATGTACTGTGACAAACGAGCTTTTAAGCGACTTGCCTTATTGTGATGAATGACGTTGTGCTTAACAGCTTTATCTAAGGCCGACATATACTCAATTGCACTTAATTTAGTGGCAAGTTTATCCTCACTTGTCTTGGCTTTTTGAACGCGCTTCGAAAGTGTTTTTAAGCGGCTTCGTTCAGACTTGTTTCTTGCCGTTAATTTTGCAATCTTTCTAATTGCCTTTTTGGATGATTTTATGTTTGCCATTAGGTTTTCCGATCTTCTGTATTAAATAGAAAAATTATTTTAGAATATGTCAAGCGTTTTATTTATTATTCATAAAATTGATTGGCGAATAATTTTTGCAACTCTTCCCATAAATTTTTGCAATCTTGTTGAGGCCCTTCGAGAGTAACTTCAAGCCAACTGTTACAGCAGACGGCCAGCATCATAATTTCTAGAATATTACGCCCGTTGGCCTGCTCTTTATTGATGGAGAACGTGACTTTGACTTTGGGGAATTTTTCTGCGGTATGTACAATTTGCGCACAGGGCCTTGCGTGTAAGCCCATTTTATTTTTCACCAAAAGCTGTCCTTTTATTTTAACCACACAGATACTAACGATAATGTAAATGATTTTTGGGAGAATGCAATCTTTTCATTTGCATTATTAAATAAAAATGTTGAAATTACTCTGTTATGTTTAGGCGTCTTACACCTTTCCTGTTCGTGAGTGTTATGTGTGTGTTTGGCTTATTGTATGGGGAAAAAGCAGATTCAAATGTAAGAATTGAAGGCAAGGTTTGTTTTAAAACGGAGGACATTTTACGTGGAGCCCTTAAAGCTAAGCGCGGGGTGGAGCCACATGCTTTATTAATTATAAAAAATGAGAAGCGGGGTGTGTATGCTGAAACGTGTGCGTTTTTACCCACGCAGTATAAGCAGAAATTTGGAGACCGCTGGTCTTTTAGTGCGGGGTACCTTCAAAAAATAACGGAATTTTTTACCTGGGATGTCGGTGGGCAGTACAATTTATTGAGAAGGGCCCCAAAGGATCAGTTGAGTTATTGGCGAGAACTGTATACGGGAATTAAGGCGGACTTGCCGTTGAATCCAAGTTTTTACCTTTATCACGATCTTGAACGAAGGCAGTGGTGCGTGGAGATTCAATGTGCTCATGATTTTGATCTTTTTGATTCGGACAAGTGGGCCTTGGAAAGTTTATTCTCGTGGGGTTATGTAAAAGCTAAAAGACCTTTTGGCGGTGTTCGATCGGGTGCGTGGAATCGAAAAAATCACTATTGGTACACGAGCTTACAATTGCTGCTGGCGTACCACGTTAACGATGAACTGTGCATCAAGATGGGTCCTCAATTTACTTACAATCGGGATGGAACACGTCCGTATTCCATCGCCAATGAGGCCACGCATCATTCGCACTTGTGCTCCTTCTCAATGGGCATTTCGTATCGTTACTGAGTTTGTCCAGTGAAGCATTTTTTGATTACATTTTTACTTTTATTGACTACTCACTTGGGAGCTTCATTACCTGATGCAGAAGATTGCCTTAGCTTCTTAATAAGAGAAGGTTATCAAACGCAAGAGGGTGTTAATCGTTTCGCTAATTTATTGAGTGGATGGGCTGTTACTGTTTACAGTGACGTTGTTGCAGAGATTTATTATTTATGTGATGATAATTGTAAAGAGTCTTCTGAATACATCCCCGCTTATGAACGTGTTCCAAGGGATAGTCTATTAAAAGCCAAGTACCATATCCTGTGCTATGGCGTATTGCATTTGACTAATTCTAATACACTTTTAGGAAAAGAATTATGCGCGACGATAGCTTTGTACATGGAAGATCTTTTACAAGAAGATATCAATAAGTATATTGAACCTTACACGATTGAAGAATTAAAGGCTGAGTTTTCAAAGCGCACGCGAGCCGATTGATATTTAGATTCTTAATGGGCACTGGGATGCACGAAGCCGCGATTGGGCTTATCACTTAAGAAAAATTGCAGGAATTGTTTGCCGCGATCTGTTTGTGGAACGTTGTCTGTGAGGACTTGTTGAGCCAGACGTTGAAAGGCGTTACTTTCTTGGCCGTAAACATGTCGATAGCACTGCTTTATATCGGCGACTTCAAGCGTGGAAAATCCGCGTCTTTGTAGGCCGATGAGGTTCAAATTTTTCAATTGGTTGCGTTCCAGCACTGTTACAAAAGGAGGTACGTGCATGGTGATGACGGTGTTGCCGGAGATGAATGCGCTTTCACCGATGCTGACAAATTGGTGTACCATGGAGCCCCCGCTTAAAAAAGCAAAGTCGTCTACGTGGACAAAGCCTCCGAGTAAGACGTGATTGACGAGTGTGCAGTGATTTCCGACGTGGCAATCGTGTCCGACGTGGCTGTAGGCCATAAGTAGGCAATGGTCCCCGATAATTGTATTTTGGTCGGATTGAGAGGCTTTATGCACGGTCGCGCCTTCTCGGATGACGCTTCCTTCGCCGATAATAACGCCTCCCGACAGATTAGCGTTAAAGTTACTAATTTGTGGCAGATCACCGAGGCAGACAAAGCTGTGCACGTGGACGTGATCTTTTAAAATAGTCCCCGATTTTAAAATGACGTGGCTGTCCAGAACGACACCTTCGCCCAGTTGGACGCCGGGTTCAATTTGACAAAAGGGGCCTATGGACAGTTTGTCGTTGAGTTGTACGCTTGGATCTACAATGGCTGTCGGGTGAATTGACATAAGACAATATGCAAATTACTTATGATTGAGCTTGCAATACAATAAGAATAAAATTCAAAATCCAACGAGCGTATTTCAAAAAAATTGCGTGTAAAATTATCACGGAACGTATGGCTCATTTGTCAGATCAGAGTTGGGATGTTATTGTAATTGGCGCGGGTATGTCGGGATTAGGCGCCGGCATTCGATTGGCTTTGGCGGGGCAAAAGGTTCTTTTATTGGAAAAGCACAACTCGGTGGGGGGGCTCAATGGTTATTATTTTCGGGATGGCATAAAGTACGATGTCGGTTTGCACGCCATGACTAACTTTGTCAATAAGGGGAGTAAAAAAAGCCCGTTAATGAAATTGTGTCGTCAACTGAGGCTGTCTTACGACGATTTACAACTAACAGAACAAATCAGGTCATGTATTCATTTCCCCGATGTACAATTGTTTTTTAGCAATCATTTTGAGCTTTTGTCTGAGGAGATTGCCGAAAAATTTCCGAGCCAAGTGGATGCATTTAAGCGCTTGGTCGCGGCGGTGTTGGCGGTGGAAGATACGTCGTTGACAGAAAATTCTTTTATTTCAACGCGAGCATTATTGCGCGATTTTATTCCGGATCCCGTGTTGTCGGAGATCTTGCTGACCCCGCTGCTCTATTACGGCAGTGCGCACGTCAATGATATCGATTGGCGTCAGTTCGCCATTTTATTTAAGGCAATTTACTTGGAAGGTTTTGCACGTCCACGTGGGGGTGTTCGCACTTTACTTAATTTGTTGCGTGAACATTATCGACAATTGGGAGGCGCTTTGCGCGTTAAGGCGGCCGTGGAATTTGTTGAGGCGAATCAAAGCGGCGTAAATGTCCATTTGCTTTCTGGAGAAATTTTGCACGCGTCGAGTGTTTTGTCATCCATTGGATACGCTGAAACAATGCGACTGTGCGGACAAAATCAAAAGCTAAATGGGCCTCGTTTGAGCTTTATGGAAACGATTACGACCCTTCGTGGAGCGCCTGCAGAACATCATTTGAAAAATACGATTGTGTTTTACAATGATTCAATGCATATGCACTATGAGGCCCCTGAGGATTATGCTGATTTGCGCAGCGGTGTGATTTGTGTGCCAGAGAATTACGAAGATGGGTGCCTTCATGACTGCACGACCTTGCGGACAACCCATTTGGCAAATTACCTTTACTGGAAGCGGCTTTCTAAAAACGCATATGCGGAGATGAAACGTGTTTTCTTAGAGCAGTCACGTCAACGTGTGTTTTCACTTTTCGGTCAAGCGCAGGAGCCTGTCATCATCGCAGAGGATATTTTTACGCCTTTAACCGTCGAAAGGTACACCGGCCATATGGACGGTGCCATTTATGGATCGCCGGACAAAATTCGTAACGGGGATATCGGGATCCCGAATGTGTTTATTTGTGGCACTGATCAGGGCTTTTTGGGGATCGTTGGTGCCCTGTTGAGCGGCATATCCATGGCCAATTACCACGTGATTCAGCCAAATGTCTAATTGCTTTATTTCCATTAATATGGATAAAATGATTGACATTTTCCACTTAATATTTACGTTCAATAATGTTGAGCGGGGTAGTAGTTCAGTTGGTTAGAACGCCTGCCTGTCACGCAGGAGGTCACGAGTTCGAGTCTCGTCTATCCCGCCATTCGTTTCTTTCTTAAACTGGGGCAGCGTTTTATAAAAAGTTAATGTTTTATTGGGGGCACCTGGTTAGAATACGATCAATGGTTATCGCGCGATGGACAGGGGGCGTAACTTTATTCAAAGGTAAGTTAAAGAAGCGTTGGCTGAAGTTGTGTAATAAGGTTGGTGCCTTGATACTTTACCTATCATCGGCGTTTGTTTGACCTATTCATTTCGTTATCGAAGTCACCTCTAATTTGCGCACCTCAATGCGTGGTCAATGTGTCGAACCGCTAAATCGAAAAAACGTTCAATAAGCACTTCGCAGGAGTAGGAACGTTGGCAAAATTTGAAAAAAGTTTAATCTTTGCGTCGATTAAAATGCTAATTCCGCAAAAGGAACTCATTTGCTTTTGTGCTTTATCTACAATTCACGTTTTCAACAGTTATAGGTTAAAAAAGAAGAAGGAGATGGCTTAGCGATCTCCTTCTCTTTCTCTTTACTGAAGAATGCCTTATGCTTTTTGAGGCTCGCCCTTTTGTTTTATCTCGTTGTATTTGTTAATTAAATTTTGAACTTTATTTTTTAATTTCGATATTTTCTCTGTGGAATTTTTATCGTTTTCTTGGGTGTTGAGAGCCTCTTGCAACTCCTCTAAAGGCTTACTTAAGTCAAGTGCTTCTATTTCGCTTGGTTTTACACTGTCCTCGGGTAATATTTGTTGCTGCATCCACAAATAAATTGCTGGACCATATGAGTGCTCTTCAAAAGTATCATCGACTTTTTGTATCATTTTACAATATGTCGTTTGAAGGACTTGGAGCAAGATTAAACACTTGCCCTTTAATTCTGGTAATTCTGGATCAGAAGCAGCTCGGAAGAAAAGCAGAACATAGGCATTTAAGCAATCTTGTGCAGTTGTAATGGCATCGAAATTAATTTCATTGGTTAAATCTATTTTTAAGTATTCTGCTATTGTTTTGATAAAATTTGCTTCTGTTTTAGTGTTATTTTTTACTAGTTCATTGGAATATTGTACATATACGGTTCGTTTTAATATGTTATTTTCTGTTTCGATAACAGACTTAGCATCTTTAGGAAAAACATCACTTGATGTAATGAGGCAAATTAATTTTAATTCTTCGCTTAATTGAGGGAAGTTGCGATATTTTGTGCGAATTACATCTCCGTTATATACGAATTTGTTAATTTTATTAATGTATTGAATAAGATTTAGGTTGTCTAGTGTAGGATTTGTGAGCAAGGTATTCCACCATTTAGAAGCCACAGCGTTAATTACAAGCTTAAAACGGCTTGTTTCCTTTCTTGCTTCTTGCGTTCAAACTCTTTTTTTGCATTTTCCAAAAGTTTTTGCGCTTTATTTAAGGTATTATTTGCTGCATTAGCTTCGAGTACTTTTTTGTCGTAATCATTCTTTGCGGCCGCTATTGTATTTCCTATTTCTTTTTTGGAGTTTTTGAGTGCATTTAATTTTTCCTCATAGGCGTTGCCGGCGTCTTGAGCTTCCTTTTTTTTGAGTTCTAGATCTGCTTGGGCCGTGTTGGCAATTGCATTTAAACCTGTCTCCGAGCACATTTTTCTTTCCTCTGGAGATAAAGACGTTACGCTTGTTATAGGATAAAGGGTTTCTATAATATTTTGATTATTGAGGAAGAACCTAATGCCTTTTAGAAGCATAGCTTGGTAATTAGTATCCCCAGGTTGCCTGTCATAAATGCGTATTGCTTCGTTTGCTTCAAAATATGTTTTATAATGAATACCATTCAGATCAGTGTACCATGGTACAATAAGCGTGCCTTTAGCCTTTGCTAATTCTTTTAGCTTTATTATCATAGCCGTGGCTGCGTCGTATAATCCTGTTTCATTCTTCTGTTCGGGTTGAATAAGTATCAACGTTGAATCGAGATAGCCTTCTGGGGTTGGAAACTTAACTATTGTAGTCTCGTTATCTTCGCCTTTGATTACGGTCTGATATGTTTGATCTTTATATATGCTTCGCCAATCGTTTAGCGTCAGGGCAACATGCTTTTTTACAAAGTGATCCACTAGAGAATTTGGATCATCCTTTTGGCATTGTTTTCCAGAAAATCTGTTTTGGGCATTAATTTTGTCTGTAGTTAAGCCTAATAATGTAGTTTTTATCTTTTGAAAGTCCGCTAAACTTTGCTTTGCCTCTTCCAATTTTTGTTCAGCTTCATAACGTTTATTGCTAGCTGCTATTGAATCCGTAACTGATTTATTGAAAACCTCCCTGGGCAGATCTACACCTTCCTGAAGCGCTTTTTCATAATTTGCTTTGGCTTGATTTAATGCGAGTTCAGCATTTTTTGCCTGTTGTTCGGCCTCTTGAATTTGTTTTTCAATATCTTCGACTCGTTGTTCGGCGTCTTGTACCCAGTTTCCTTTAAGCAGGCGACTCGCTTCATTGAATTGCTGATTCGCTTCATTAAATCGTTGCCGAGCTTTTTGTTCCCAAGGCTGTATTTTTTTTGTGGGCTTAGGAGTCGATGCCAATACCTTCCCAATAGGAAGCATGTTGCAGATCAAACTAGCGATTAGAAAAGCAACATTAAAGGAATGAAAAACTTTTTTCATAAAAAATTTTTATAAAAGCAAGATGTTTGTTCTGTTATTAAACAAAATGTTTTGAGGGAGTTTAACCTTAGTGCATGGCCGATGGCATTGACGGAAACAATTTTTTCTTCATGAGTGTCTTTGTCTTAATGGACTTCTTAATGTTCCGTAGGGCTATTTGTTGTCTTTCATGTTAGAGTGCTTTGAAAAAAGCTTGTGTCTTTCTGTTTGCACGGTAATTTTAATGTTCATGCAGAGGGTCTTATTGAAATTGAGCGGTGAAGCTTTACAGGTGACTTTAAATGGCGGGAGCTTACAAGAAGCCTCATCTGAAGCGCGCGCTTGTAAGGTTTTATCTGGAAATGATGGTGCGGTACCCAAAAAGTCAAGTGTTTATTCGGCTCAACGCTTGCAAGATCTTCAAGAACAAATAAGCCAATTGCGCAAGCGGGGCATTGAGGTCGGCATTGTTGTCGGTGGGGGCAATATTTTTAGGGCTAAAGATTGTGGCATTCCCGTTGATCGATGTTTGGCGGATCGAGTTGGAATGGCGGCAACATTTGTGAACGCGCTGGCCTTACAGGCTTACTTTCAGGCGAAAAGCTTGCCCTCAAAGGTGTATGGGGCGCACGCTTGGACACAAGTGCCCGTATTTGAGATTGATCAAGTACGCCGTGATTTGAAGACACACGTTCTCATTTTTGCAGGGGGGACGGGGCACCCATTTTTTTCAACCGACACGGCTGCAGCCTTGCGCGCCATTGAAATAAACGCAGACGTATTGCTCAAGGCTACGAAGGTGGATGGCGTTTACAATAAGGACCCAAGGAAGTATTCAGATGCGAAGCGCTTCGAAGATTTGACTTACAAAGATGCCTTGAAGGGGCAATACGAGGTCATGGATGCCTGTGCATTTGCGTTGTGCATGGAGCAAAACTTGCCCATTTTTATATTTAATATTTTTGAAAAAGATGCTATTTTAAGAGCAGTTGACCAATCTATCAAAGGAACCCTCATTAAGGAAAAATAATTATGGATTTTAAGTTGTTTAGTAAAAAACTCGAGGAGAATATGCAAAAGGCCATTGATCGTACCCTCCATCAATTGGGTACTTTACACACGGGGAAGGCCTCTCCTCAAATGTTGGACGGCGTCGTTGTTGAGGTTTACGGCTCTAATATGAAATTGCGCGATATCGCTTCAATTACAACGCCTGATGCGCGTACCATTCAGGTCCAACCGTGGGATAAAACAAATCTTAAGGCTATTGAAAAAGCCATTTTGAAAGCCAACTTGGGCATTACCGCCGCTATTTTTGGGGAGCATGTCCGTTGTCCATTACCGGAATTGAGCAGAGAACGTCGTCAAGAATTGGTTAAGGTCGCCAACACGATGGCCGAAGATGGTCGCGTGGGCATTCGCAACTGTCGTCGAGAGGGCATGGAAGAGATTAAAAACACCAAGAAATTGGGAGCCTGCTCGGAAGATGACGCCAAAAAATTTGAGAAAGAAGTACAAAAAATAACAGATAAGTACATCGATACACTCGATCAGTACATTGCGGCAAAAGAGAAGGAATTAACGACAATTTAAGTTTTGGGGGCTGCATTTGGTGTGGGGGCAAGTGCGTGACTCATTGTTAAAATTTGGAGTGGCGTTAATAAATAGGGCAGGTTTATGCGTGTTGAGCGCATATCTTGTTATTTTTTAGAGTATCTTCAACAAGTGTAACACGTTTTGTCGAAGGTCCTGAACGCGACTTGCTCAATTAGGCGCTTGGTAAGGGGTTGTGCGTTTGTGTGAGGGTACGGTGGAATGTCCTAATTGACTTCCGCTGTCTGAGTTACTTTTGTTTTAATGCCCGAGTAAGGTGTGTTAAATTTACTCGACTGATAATATCCACAGATAAAAATAGAATGCACTACGGCAATTGTTCCGTATAGCAATTAAGATTTGCTCGACGTGTGCTTTGATCTTACTTCCATAAGATCATTGTTGGTAAGGCGTTTGTTAAACAGAAAATCTGTATGATAAAATAGAAAATGGAAATGTTTTTAGTCCGATGGCTTGTTTAATGGTTTGAGATTTTATAGATAAGTGATTTGTCTTAAGGGACTAGTACTTGCAGGATCGCTCAAGTGCCAGTTAGTCATCAAAATATCATCGAAATACGACGCAATTGTACGTTAATGGAGTTTTGATGGGGGAATAAGAATGCTATTAGATCAATCCTATTTTTTTGTATATCAATATTTTGCTTATATTATTAATTCTGCTTGGCCATGAAGCTAATTAATTTAATTGGAGTTCACTGGATTTTTTAAAAATTGCGCGGGCCGGTTGTTTTTGGCATTAAAATGGCTTGTAAAAAGTTTATGAGGGTGAAAATAGGAATTGGTTTAATCGCAGTGATGTGTGTGGAGGTGAGTGCCGCCTACTTAAATAGAGCTATCCCTCAGATGTATTTCCAATCGGCCTCGATTCCTTTTGATCGGCACTTATTGATTCCTATAGATAAAGGAAAGTTATCGGAGTCACACGATATACCCGAAAGCCCGAAAGAGAGTACTCAGATCAACGTGGCTGACGGCCGCCCCAGTGGGTTTATAGAAAAATTAAAGGCGGAAGACATTATCCCTTATTTAAGGGAAAAAAATAAAAGCTATTCCACGGAAGTGAACCTGCAAATTAATGCTTACAACCAATTGCGAGATTACTAGATGTTGGCGCAATCTGTTTTATCTTTTGAGGTGTACCCGGTATCTTGGCGGTGATGATTAACTTCGTTCTTCTTTTTATAAATCTCGAAAATATCCTCCGCGCTCATTCCAAGTACTTGGGCAATACTTAAAACAAAATGTATGATGTCAATTAATTCGACGCGTGCGTTTTGGAGATCCATTTTTTGATAATGCGCCCACCATTTCCACGGCACACAATCCACGAGTTCAGATGTTTCTTGTTGCAGGGCGCGTGCGTAGTTAAGAATCCACGCCGCAATTTCTTTTTCGTCTAACTGATCAACATCCTTGCCTAAAATACGAACGTTTAATTCACGTTGCATTTCAAACATTTGTTCTAACTTGTCCATAAGACCAAATTGGTAGGCCGACAGGGACTCGAACCCTGAACCAATGGCTTAAAAGGCCACTGCTCTACCATTGAGCTACCGACCCAATAGATTAACCTCTCATGAATAAAGATGAAGATTATGAATGAAGTGTCAATCTATTTTTGCTGATAATTTTTCATGCGTGCTTGTGCGAGAAGTGCAAGCGTTTCCATAATATTGCAGGCGTCCTTGGGGCTTAATAATAATTTATCAAAGGCCTCGGCGAAGTCGATTTGCAGTTGCTTTAAGACTTCGTAAGGGAAAATGCTTTGCAGTCGACTGAGGTACCAGGGGTTTTGGGAAAATAGACAGAAGGTGTTTTTTTCAACAATGGGACCGAAATGGTCCTCATAGGGTTGCTTAAGTGTATCGAGTGTCTGCTTGTTGAGGCTGTGAAATGTGTGATGTTCTCTTAGGTAAGCCAGTTGAATGAGGAGGCGATTCCTATTTTGTAGCATGCTGAGGATGCTGCGTACTTCTTTGTGAATGAGATAGTGGTTGCGTAAGCTTTTTGAAAACCATTCCACATCGCCCGCATAGAAAGCTTCTACGGGCTCGAAAAACTCGTCGTTGGGCAATGTTGGGGTATTGTTGAGAACGCAATCTCTCGTAATGGTCCCCTGAAATCGATTGAGGCAGGCTAATTTTTCAAATTCGTTGGCAATCGTGCGGGCTTGTTTGTTGAGTTTTTGTTCCAATAATTCAAGGGCATCGGGGGCGATGTCGACGGAAAATTTGCTGGATAATTTTTTGATCAGTGCCTGTAGGTAGGCGTCTTGATGACTGGCCTCAAGTTCAATGCAGTGGGCAAGCGCTTGGACACTTTTGAATAGACGAAGCCGCTTGTCGACGTTGGAGGAGGAAATAATGAGACAGGTGTCGTTGGGAATTTTTGCCAAATACGAGAGCCATTGTTCGATGCATTTTTGCCCACTTTCTGTCGTCGCAGGGCTCGTGCTGGTAAACAGATTGGTGTTACGCAGCCATACGCATTTTTTTGCTGAAAAAAAATCAACGGTCCGTAAGCTTTCCGTTAAATTTGCCAAAGTGCGTTTCATTTCGGCAACAGTATTCATTTGACCGTCGATTGTTTCCAATGAGGCATCCGCGTACTTTTTTAAGGTTGCTTGGGCCGTGATCTCCACAAAGTATTCGTTGGGACCAAAAATAAATTGCAAATTTGATTCCATGCTTAGCTAGCGTTTTTTATTTTATCGTAAGTGAATTTTTGAAAAAACTCTTCAAAAATTTGATTTCCTTGAGGCCATTCAACTTCCATTCGTAAGAAGTAAAATGGCAAGGGCGATTGAAAGCCTCTGTCAATGCGAACGGCATCTTTTTCGGTTGTGATAGCACAAACGGCGCCCTCCTGTTGAGCCTTTTGAAAAAATAATTGTAATTCGTCGTCTGTGAAACGATGATGGTCCATGAAATGTTCAATGTACACAATTTGTGCCCCTTGTTCACTTAAGAATTGCTCAAAACTCTTTGGCGAAGCAATGCCCGTTAAGGCCGCTACTTTCAAGCTGCGTAAGGCTTTTAGCTCGAGTTTTTGTGGCTTATGGATGCATTGTAAATACTTTGGGCTGTGCACGCAGGGAGCTATCTTAGCCGTTCGATTATAACGACGTACGAAACGTTCCAAGGCGCGTAAACGTTCGGGTGGGACGCGATCGCTTTTGGTTAAAAAAATGACGCGCGCTCTCTTCATGTGCGATAGCGGTTCGCGTAAAATTCCACGGGGGAGCAGGGCTCCATTGCCAAACGGGTTGGTCGCGTCAATCAGCATGACGTACAGCGTGCCTTTTAATTGTAAATATTGAAATCCGTCATCCAGTACGAGCACGTCGGCATTGAAATTTCGAATGGCGTATTGTCCCGCTTTAACGCGATCTTTATCCACAACGATGGGGACGTGTGGTAAATTTTGTGCCAATAAAAAAGGCTCATCCCCGGCGACTTCAGAGGACATTAAACAGTGTTTTCCGTCGCTGACCACTTTGGGTGGGGGTGGCGGCGTGTGTGTGATCCAACGTAAGCAACGCTTCCAACGAGCTTCTTGCTTGCTCTTATACCCGCGGCTTAAAATGGCCACATTACGTCCGCATTGGTGAAGATAACGTGCAATTTTTTCAACGATGGGGGTTTTCCCCGTGCCTCCTACCGTCAAATTGCCAACTACAATAATGGTGCAGCCCAGGTGTTGGGAATGCATCCATCGTTTTTGATAGGCGTGAATGCGCAGCCTCACAATCCACGTAAAGGGGATGGAAAGTGCGCGTAAAATAAATGCCAATCTACGTGCTGCTTTGTCGTGACGTTTATTGTAAATTACGTCCGTCACAAAAGATTCTGCGCGTTTGAGTGCTTGTGTCAGGCACTGCAGCATAATGGCCTTATTTCAACGGATAGTACACCAAGTCGCAACGACGATCTTTCCAGGCATCAGCCTTACTTAATCCTTTGCTCGCGTGGGTGCTGCCCAAGGACAAAACTTCTGTTCTCGTAACTCCCTGTGTTTGTAAGAATTGTTCGACGCAATTGGCACGTTTTTCTCCCAAACGTAAGTTGTAGTCTTCGGTACCGTACCAATCACAGTGGCCCACGATGAGTAAGCTTGTATCGGGATGCGAATTGAGATAATTTATAATGGATTGAAGCTCGTGTTTGTTGCCGTCGGATAAGACGAATTTGTCAAATTCAAAATAGATGGCCAGAGCGACATCTTGCGCATTGTACAGACGGGCAAATTCCTTTTGATCGGATAGGGTGAGAGCACTGTGTCGCTCCTCTAAGGTTTGAATGGGCATTTCATCATTTGATTTTACGTGAGTAACGACCGAGGGGAGAGTGTCGGAAGGTTGTGGATTTGCAGGCTGAGTGGTGTTAAAGCAACCCGACAGGAGTAAGCAGATGTTGAACAAGTGGATTTTTTTCATATGTACTTAGGAGCATAGTTATCTCGACGTATTTTGCAAGAATTATGTGAGCTGTCAATGTACCTTAAACGTGTTGGGGCCTTGTGCGCCGGTGGTCTTAACGTAGGTGTTGGAAATGGGATCTCGCACGTATTTGCTAAAACCTTTTTGGGCAAGGCTTTTGTCGGAAAGTAATTGCTTCGTTTGGCCTTCCGAATACTTGTTGCAGATGTTGGGGACTGTGTACACGCGTTCGACGGGATAGCCGTACAGGGGGTCTACGGTTATTTTTTGATCGCAATGATGTTGTATTTCAATCACCGGGCAGGCCGCCTTGTCTTGCTCCGGAATGAGAACTCGATACAGATACCAAGGCATAAAATTATCCTAAAAATAATAATGCATTTTGGCAAGTGCTTATTTTTGAGTGTTGTTCGGCGTGCTCTTGATGAGTAGCCTGTTGTTGATAGGCCAGATGCCGACAAGTTTGCCGTGCAACGATTTTTCAAATGTGTTTTGTATCCCTTTGGGAAAATGATCCAGTGCCTCTTGAAATTTGGGCGGGGGTGTCAGTTGAGCAATTGTTTGATGGCTGTGTGACTGTGAGAATGTTTCCCAATCGTCGGCGGGTTGACTTGGCTCTTCCGTGGGCTCCATCGGACTTGTCTCATCGACGGAGGGAATGGAGCTTAATGGCGGAGTTGACGTGGCCGCTGCGCGGGTGTGATCTTCTTCTTTAATCAGTCGTTTTTTTTTACGTCAGTGCTGGACTCATTTAAGAGTTTTAGCAGGGTTTCGACGGAGTTCAATTTGACGCACTCTACCGCTTTAAAAATGATACTTTCCAGATTGCTGCGGATGGACAAGGCGTTTTGTAGGGATTCTTCGCCTCCTTTTAACACATCTAAAATTTGCGTGTAGGCAAAGGGAGATAGGGGCCCGGCTTGCTTAAAACTTTGCGTAAAGCGTTCGTGAAAGCAGCGGTACAGGCTTTTGAGCGCGCGGTAAGAATCGTGCCCCTTGTTTATAATGGATTCGATAATGTTGAGTATTTGAGCATAATCACCCTTTTCGATGCTTGAGGCCAATGCTTGGATGGTTTCTAAGGGCGTTAATCCGTAAATAGACAGAACAGCCTCTTTCGTGAGGGGCCCATCACAAAATGCGATCGCTTGATCGAGAATGGATTGCGCATCTCGCATCCCGCCTTCAGCCAATTGAGCGATAATGGCAAGCGCCTCCTCTTCGGCGTTAATTTTTTCGACGTCCACGATGTGCCGCAAGTGCTTTTGAATAATTTCTGGACTTAAGGGGTAGAATTCGAAATGTTGGCAGCGAGATACGATAGTACTTGGAACCTTGTGTATTTCTGTGGTTGCAAAGATAAATTTTACGTGCGCCGGCGGCTCTTCGAGGGTTTTGAGCAATGCGTTGAAGGCGGCGGTGGACAGCATGTGGACTTCGTCCAATATATAAATTTTAAATGGACTTTCCGATGGAGAATATTGGCAGTTTTCGCGTAACGAACGGATTTGTTCGACGGAATTATTGGAGGCGCCGTCAATTTCAATTACGTCCAGGTTTTGTCCTTGAAAAATGGATGAGCACCGTGGGCTTTCGGGGTCAAAATCCACCCGCGGGCCATTTTCGCAATTGAGTGCCATGGCGAAGAGGCGGGCTGTACTCGTTTTGCCAGTCCCCTGAGGGCCTACGAATAGATAGGCGTGTGCAATGTGATTCGTTTGAATTGCGTTAGTAAGTGTCTTAACAATATTGTCTTGCCCCACCAAGGCTTGAAATGTTTTTGGACGCCAACGTCTTGCAATGACCTGATAATTACTCATCTCACTTTAGTGAAATTGAAAATGAAACTTTTGCAACTCAAAATGTGCGTTGCTTCTTTCAAAGCTATTGTGAAAGGAGAACGATAGAACACATTACTATTAGAAATATATTTTAAGGACCTAATGGAAATGCTCAAAAACAGAAGAAGAGGGGAACTGTGCCCCTCTTCTTCTTTATCTTAGTGAAAGTTTATTGTTTTATTGTTTGCTTGCGTTTTACTTTGAGTAAACGGGAGCGACGTCGGATTTTCCGTTGCAATTTGTCGACCAAGATGTCGATAGATTTGTACAAGTTTTCCGAATACGTCGCGACCACCAAGTCGGGCCCGTGAATTTGTATGTGGCCCTTGGCGATGAACTCACCGTGATCCTTACGACTTGCGTCTTGAATCAGCTCAACACGTATGCGGACAATGGACGGTTCATGTTTGAATAATTTTGAAACTTTTTCAGTTACAACATTTTTTATGGCATCTGTTAATGTCAAATGCACCCCTGTAATGATAATAGCTGATTCATTCATATGTTTTATTGTAGGTTATTTGGGGATGGACGCAACGTTTAAATGCAACAAATGTATTTTGAAGTTGCGTGTTGAGGGTAATGTTGTTTGATTAATCGCATAATGGCTAAGTGTACCGCGTATGATTTTAAAGCCATAGAATCTTATTGGCAAAAATATTGGTTAGAGCACAAAACGTTTTGCGTTAAGGAGGATAAAAGTAAGCCGAAGTATTACGTTTTGGACATGTTTCCCTACCCCTCGGGGGCCGGTTTGCACATTGGGCATCCGGAAGGTTATACGGCGTCTGATATTTTAGGCCGTTATAAAAAAGCAAAGGGATTTAATGTCCTACATCCTATGGGTTGGGATGCTTTTGGCTTGCCGGCAGAACAGCATGCTATTGCGACCGGCTTGCATCCTTCAATCAACACCGAAAAAAACATTGCGACGTTTCGTCAGCAAATTCAACATTTGGGCTTCGCGATTGATTGGAGCCGTGAAATTAATACGACACAACCGGAGTATTACCGTTGGACACAGTGGATTTTTTTACAATTATTTAAGCACGGCTTGGCGTACGTGGATGAAAAGCCGGTCTGGTGGTGCCCGCAATTGGGGACTGTCTTGGCCAACGAAGAGGTCATTGATGGAAAATCGGAACGGGGAAGTTTTCCCGTTGAGCGTCGCAACTTACGTCAATGGGTTTTACGCATTACGCGTTATGCGGATAAGTTGTTGGACGGCCTGAAAGATTTAAATTGGCCCGAGGCGACCAAGATGCAGCAACGTGCCTGGATCGGACGTTCAGAAGGCGCCAGCATCTCCTTTCAATTGGAAGGGGACGATCGTGCCTTGGAGGTCTTTACAACACGCCCGGATACTTTGTACGGCGTTTCTTTCATCGTTTTGGCTCCGGAGAATCCGCTTGTAGATTCCATCGTTGCGGAGGAGCGTAGGCCTGAACTTGCCTTGTACAAGGCAAGTGTTAAGTCGAAGAGTGATTTGGAACGTACGGACTTGGCGAAGGAGAAGTCGGGCGTATTTACAGGTCGATACGCGATTCACCCGATGACGAAAGAGCGGATTCCCGTTTGGGTGGCCGATTACGTGTTGATGGATTATGGAACGGGGGCCGTCATGGGTGTACCCGCTCACGACGAACGAGATTTTGAGTTCGCGCAATTGTACCACTTGCCTATCAAACCCGTTTTACAATCAGAAGAGGCATCTGACACCTTACCTTATTGCAGTCGCGGTCGGCTTATCAATTCAGAGGCCTTTAACGGCCTTACCTCTGAGGAGGCAAAGCAAGCGATCGTTGATGCATTAGAGGGCGCGGGACAGGCTCATAAAACCGTTCAATACAAATTGCACGATTGGCTGTTTTCCCGTCAACGTTATTGGGGTGAACCTTTCCCGATTGTTTGGATTAAAGAATCCGATTACAAGCGGGTGATGGAGTGTGAGGGATGCGTATTTCGTGAATTTTTACCCGAACATCCCGTCACTTACAAAGAGGGTGATGAGACGTTTTGCGCTTTGCCGTTAGCTTCGCAGCATTTGCCTTTACGTTTGCCTTCCGTTTCTTCATTTAAACCAAGTGAAGAATCCCCCATGCCACTGGTGAATGCCGGTCCTGCATGGTTGGAGGTCAAACTTAATTTGCATACGGGCGCCATTGAGCCCAATGACGGGCATCTGACGGAAGCGTGGATCTCGGGACGACGTGAAACGAACACGATGCCGCAATGGGCAGGTTCTTGTTGGTACTACCTGCGTTACTTGTCGCCGCATGAAAGTGAATCGCCTGTCAATGCACAAGCGTTCGATTATTGGAAGACGCCTGATTTGTACATTGGAGGTGCTGAGCACGCGGTTCTGCACTTATTGTACGCACGTTTTTGGCATCGTTTCTTGTTCGACATTGGGGTCTTACAAACAAGTGAGCCCTTCCCTCATTTATTTCACCCAGGTATTATATTGGGGACAGACGGCAATAAGATGTCTAAGAGCCGTGGCAACGTGGTGAACCCGGATGACATTATTGAAACGTATGGAGCGGATACCCTTCGCATGTACGAAATGTTTCTAGGCCCCTTGGAGGCCTCTAAGCCTTGGAGTACAAAAAATATTGAGGGAATCCACCGTTTCTTGCGAAAAGTTTGGCGCGAATTTATCGACGAGGAAGGTGCAGTTTCAACAAAAGCTTGTGGAGAAAAGAATTCACCCGAAATGGAAGCCATGCTGCATGAGACAATTGCCAAGGTGGGCGATGACATCGAGCATCTCCGCTTTAATACGGCTATTTCACAACTCATGATCTTCATGAATCGGGTCCAAAAGGAGTTTGCTATTGCTAAAAGTACGGCAAAAGCATTTGTTCAAATGTTGGCGCCATTTGCACCTCACATTGCCGAAGAGTTGTGGTCCCGTATGGGAGGGCAAGGGTCGGTGTCGGAAGCTTCATGGCCCGAGGTGGATGCGAGTAAATTGGTGAAAACACAATTGAAGATTGTGCTTCAAATCAATGGCAAATTGAGAGATGAAATTACCGTGGATGCCAATGATTCAAAGGAGCTTATATTAAAGAAAGCAAAAGAATCCCCGAAGGCTTCTGCGCTCCTCCGCGATAAGGTCATTAAACGAGAAATTTACGTGCCGGGCAAATTGGTCAATTGGGTTGTATGAGTCTGTCGCGATTTTTACCTGCTGATTTTGATCCTGCTGGGAAGGTGGTACTGTTGGCGGGGCGCGGAAATTACCCCCGTTTGGTTTGGCAACGCTTGCTCGAATGTCGTTTGGATGCACACGTAATTGCCTTGGAAGCGTCTGCGAACGTATGGACGGACGCCATTCCAGCGGATAGGAAGACTTTTATCAACGTTGGACAAATTGGAAAATTGTTGCATTTGCTCAAGCAATTAAAGGCGCGTTATGTGTACTTGGCGGGTCAAATTACACCGGGCAAATTGTTCCAGCAATTGAAACCAGATTTTAAGGCGATCTGGTTGCTCGCCCGCTTGAAAGAAAAGAATGCATCGACAATCTTTGGCGCGGTCGTCCGTGAAATTGAAGCTTTGGGTATTACGGTTTTGGATGCCCGCAGTTTTTTGGATGAGCATTTGGCCCACTCGGGTGAGATATCAGCGGTGTCTTCAATTAAAATTGCGGATTATGAACTCCAGCAGGGTATCGCGGCCGCGAGGGCCTTGGCTGCCGCCGATATAGGGCAAGGGTTGGTCATATGTCGGGGTACGATTATTGCGGCTGAAGCGTTTGAGGGAACGGATGCCATGTTGGAACGTGCCGGCAGCTTATGTCACAAGCCAATGGGCTTTATTAAGCTCGCGAAAAATAATCAAGACTTTCGGTTTGACGTTCCCAGTTTTGGTCTGAAGACTTTGAAGCATATGAAAGCATCGGGCATTACTTGGGCCGCGCTTGAGGCAAATAATGTTTTGATTATCAATAAGGATATTGTTTTAAGCGAGGCGAAATCGTTAGGCATAAAGATCATAGGTTTTCAATGAAATATACGGTAATACAAACGGCCTTTTGGCCCACAATTCGTACACTTAGCGAATGTTTTGACGAAAAAACTTTGTTCGTATGGGACGTGGATGGTACATTAATTTACCCCAATGATGTCGTGTTTTATCCGCAGTACATTGCTCTTAATCCCTATACCACGTTGGCGGAAGAAATTGAGTGTACGAAGCCTCACGGTCTTAGCGACAGTCGAGCCATCTGTGCACGTTGGTACGATGCTTGGAGCCGCGCGCCGTTTGTATTAATGCACCCAGATGTCCCCACGACGATTAAAAATTTACAGGCTCACCACATTACCAATATTGCATTGACGTACCTGCTTGTGCGTAATCTTGACGGTAGGGACTTCGTCCAATGGCGCGTTGATCAATTGAAGCGGTTGGGGATAGATTTCAGTGGGGCTTTTGACGCGTGCCCACGTTTACAATTAGACGAGGTTTTGGCCGCCAATAAGGTGCAGGCGTCGGCCGAAAACTGGGTTTATGCGCCGGCTTATCAAGATGGCGTATTGTTGACTCACAATTTTAGCAAAAGTTTGTGCTTGGAGGCGTTATTGCGACGTCTAAAGTTTTTGCCAAAATGCATATTTTTTGTGGATGATTTGGAAGACAATGTGCAAGTGATCGGAGAGCTTTGTAAAAAGTTGGACATTGATTTTGTGGGAATCCACTATGTGGGTGTGCAGCATTTGCCTGGAGATTGGACGGAAGAAAAAGTGCTGAAAAAGTGGTCTGAAATTAGCAAGTAGCCGCCGCATGGTGAGTGATTGAATCGCACAAGCTAAGCAAGGACAGTTGTAAGTGTTCGCGAACGTCAGAAAGGTCCTGTGAGTTGGTATTTTTGAGAACGTAATTTAGTGAGGCATTGTGCGTGCCATCCACGTTTTCAGTAATGCTAAAATGTGGGTGTTCAATTTTAGTGTACTCGATTAAGAATTGGCGCGCTTGCACGAGAAATGCGTGCATTTGTTCAGCCTGCAAGCTCACGTTGAGCCGGAACGTTTGTTGAACGTGCAAATGCGAGAAATCCGACCAATTATCGATCCATTCGTTGACGAGCACGTGATTGGGAATGGATAAGTAGGTACCCGTTGGCGTGAGCAGCCGGGTAGACCTTAATCCAATACTGAGGACCTTGCCAGAAGCTTTGGAGCTGAGGACAATCCAATCGCCTACCTTAAAGGGTTGGTCGAATAAGATGGCGATGGTGCCCCACAAGTTCGCGAATGTGTCGCGAGAGGCAAATGCGACGGCGGCGCCCCCTATTCCCAAGGTTGTCATCAGACCATTGAGCGAGTAACCAAGATTGTTGGCCGCAACAACGGTGCCAATGCCGATGCAACTTACGTTTATCAATTTTTGTGCGGTGGGTGAAAAACTTTCCCAAATGGACAAATTGCGGATGCTGGCTTGCTTGAGGAGGGGCAGCAACAATAGACCTCCCCATTCCCCCAAGCACAGGAAAATGCAAAAGCTGGAACAGGCGCGGAGCAAATGGGTGGCATAGGCCATTTGATTGAATTCAGCCCATTGAAAGAGAGAGAAAAATAACCACAGCATGAGGCTGTGAGCGTAAATGAGACGGATGCGTTTGGGCCGTTCATTTGCCGGGAGGAGGTCAAAGATGTTTGCTTTTTTTAAGCGTCGGAGAATGTAGCTAATGAGGCAGAATCCAATGAAGAATCCAGCGGACCATATAAGTATTGTGTCGTACATAATTCAATGCTGATTTTAAGGTCCTTTGCTTTAATTTGTAAATTATTTTATTACGAAAGCTGGGAGCTAGCTCATTAAGATTAGAAGCCTCAATGTGATTTGCATTCAATGACAGCTTAGGTGATTGATTGACAGAGTATTGTGCGATAGACTTGTTCGCCTCGTGCCGTTATATTCGGCAGATGCTTGGATAATGAAATTTTTGAATGGAGAGCCTCTAATGGTACGTGCGCCAATTTTTATTATGTTTTTAATTACCCAGCTTTGAGCGTGACCGATGTGAGTAGAGTGCGATTAAAGGTAGTAATGGATTCATGAATACAACACGGCGTCATTTTATAATAGCAGAAAAATTTGTTTAAAAAGACGCCGATTGGGGCATTGTGATGCGTAATTTAGGATTCTAACTTGGGGTCCCATCTTTCATCTGCGGTGGAACCCTCATGTGCGTTTGTACGGTTACGATATAGATTTGCTGAGGCTGTAATCTTCTTCGTCTTCAGCATCGCTATCGTAATCTACTTCGATATCTGTTAAATCTGGATCGGCGCTTTGTTTGTAAACTTGATCGATGCGATCGGGGCTTTGAAGGCCTAGATAAAGTTGTCGGTGTAATTCTCCACGACTTAAACAAACGGCGAGGTCGCATTCGGGCAGACGTGGATCAAATGACATGTAAGTGGTGTCGTGGGTGCTTTCATTGGTTGGTTTTGGGTCCATTTCGAAAGCGTAGCAGCTACCAAAGTGATGCAGCGCAATAAATTGGTTGACGCCTCCTAACAAAACGGCCGCTTGATGATAACACCTGAGTGCTTTGATCTTGTAGTGAATGTTAACACAATCTTTGTGTAAATAGGCGTGAATGGAATCTTTGTAGCCGTTGAGGCAGTGTTGGATAATGCGTTGTTCGTCGTGTTGTAGAGTGTAGGAACGGTGATTGATTTCAAGCCACTTGTGCGTTAAATCGGCGCAATCGTCTATGGCAATGTGTCCCACGGGGAGATAGCCAGTTTCCATTCCCATGAGGGCCTTTAGGAAATGTTTACAGGCCCATCCGTTGAATTGTTTCCCGAGGCACAAGTAGGAAACAAGGTCAAAGGTGCTGAAATGTCGAATAATATTGTCGCGCCCGATAACATCGTAGATGAGTTGCTTTGTTTCTGCATCTCCAACACAATTGGGACCTGACAATGTGTACACAAAAAATCGAGGTGTTTCTAAGTTGTTAAAGTCTTCTCCAAAGAGATCAGGGCCTATTTTGTGAACGATATCGAGGGCCGCTGGTAAGCATACCGCAGCACCTTGACTGTGCCCTGTGATGATAAACCTGATGTCTGATTGTTGATATTCCGGTACACTGTTGATGCACTCGTGAAGTGCCGCGAAGACACTTTGGCGGGCAGACAGATATTTATTTAAGTAGCCTTGATGGAATAAGGCGTGAAGTTGCAATGTGTTCGGGCATTCTTTTTTTGCGGCATCGAAATTCGTTAGCCAACTGGGACCGAGTGCACCATTGAGCGGTTGAAAATCTTCAGCCTGAGATCCTCGAAAAACAACGACGATGGTCGGCGGCGTGCTTGAAGTGGCTTGGCGAACTGCCACGAATCCAGGCATGTCAATTTCACTGGCATGCGTGTTGGGCAATAAACCAATTAAGCCGCTTAATTTTGCTCCATGTATCCCTGAAAATGGACGATAGCAATGCCACGTATCGGTAAGTGAAGTATCGGTAAACGTGTTGATTCTATCATTTTGTAGCTGTTCTTCGCATAGATAGTCATATGCATCTTCCCCTCGTTTCGTGATGCGATAACTACGTTTAATGAAAAAATGCAACTCCTTTACAAAGCTCGGTGAAAATAAGGGGTGCAATATTTTTTCATTATTTATGCATTGAACCAACGTGCCATCCGGATCGCTTTCGGTCGTGGTGGGTGTAGCTAATGAAGCTGCAGAGGAGGTTAAACAACCTAACAATGTGTAGTAACAAACCTTGTTAATTGCCATATAATATAATTATTCGGCAAGTCAAGTAAAAAATATAATAAAATTTTAATTTGCGTAAAATTATTTCTATAATTTGCTTATAATCAACATAATTGAATGTAATGAAAATTCAACTTCCTTTTGCAAAATTAGTAACAGGATGAACGCGTTGCATCTTGCAGTACTGCTTAAAAAAGAAAGCCTATTGTGGTGAGCGAAGTGAATGGGACGTTGGAAGATTGAGCCTGTGTACAATGGGCAAATAAGAGAAAATATGCCTTTTTACTTGGGCTTAAATCAATGGAGAGTTTTGTGATGAAGGGACACGTTGAGCAGGGGTATCGATATATTTTGTAGCAAGGCCCTTTGTAAGATCGTTCCTCATTGTGATAATACATTGTACGTTTGCTACTGGACGTAGATCGATCGGTCGTGGGTCACACTTTGTTAATGATCCTTATAGAGCCTTGTGGTCGTTGACAAGCCCAGGGGCTAAAATGAAGATACAACCCGCGTCCTGTTGAATTACATGGTCAAGCGCTCGAACTTATCAATTATACAGGCCTAAATGCCAACTCGAAGTGCTGCTTGGCCCTTAGGAGGGTAGAACGATTTCAGGGTGTTTGTTTTTGATGTAAATGATGTATTGTTGTTCGACGTAATTCCACATGTCGATCAGTTTTTCAATTCGTTCTTTATTAATTGTTTTGCCGATCGTGTCCTGATAAGCGTTGTATATGATTGTACTGAAAGAAGGGTCGGTTCGTCCTACGATGCGCGAAATGTCGACGTGATCATTTGAGATGCCGGCGAATGCAAAATCGATAATGCCAATCATCTTGTCATTTTCGTCCAGTAGGATATTTCCGGGATTTAGATCGCCGTGCACCACGTGGGTCTCCTGTTCATACACGCGAAGAGGATTGTGCCGCGATAAATCGTACTCGTTGTCGTCCACTTTCGATAATTCGTCCAAAAAAGTAGAGAGGTACATGTTGCACTCTTTCGGTAAGTTTTGAGGATTGACGGCGTGCAACTCTTTCATGAATTTGGTAATGTCGTATGCCAGGTTTGTGAGTGCTTGCCTGGATAAGTGCTTAAAGCGTTCGGTGAGAGACCAGCCCTTAATTTTTTTGTGCATGCTAAAGGGGCGGCCGGCGTCGTAATACAATTTGAGGTCGGGGAATTGGAAGGTGACTTTGTCGCGCATGAACGAGCAGAATGAAAAGTCCTTAAGCAGCATACGCGCGAAAAATTGATTGCGTGGAAATCGGAAAAAATAGGCCTCACTGTCGTCTTGGGCTTCAATGACAATGTTTGTCCACCCGGTCTTAATAAATTTGAAGTGGTCGAGGTGAGGTAGGTGTTGCTTTATAATTGCCTCGAATTGATCTTGTTCCGTAAAAAAAGTATCCATGAGCCGCTAAAAAATTAACAAAAGACCACTACACATTTGAACGATGCAAATGTCAATGGTAATGTCACTTGCAGGCTTACTTAACTTAAAAATGTTGCGAATGGCAGCTTTATTTGCCGGCGTTACTTTTTAGAGGAATGAAAAGATCTGTCGCGTAGTTCACACAGGTATCGAATTTCGTTGGGGCTCGCACTCAACAAAATTTTTTGATTTTTGTAAGCGACGACGATGAGGTGTTGACGATTGCCGAGTGTGCGCGTTTCAAGGATGGTCAGGTGCTGAAGGTCCTTGCCGTTGTGCTTAAGACGGAAACTGTTTTGCTTAAATTTTGCGTACACGTAAGTGCCCAAGATGACGAATCCCATAAACGCAATGATTTGGCAAACGATAGATAGCTGTGGCGTCGTTAGTGTGGAACACGCGGCGGTGGATGCGAAGAACATTATGAATTCGTAAGTTTAAGTTCGGAGGGAGTGTTGACCATTTTTTTAATACGTATGCCCAATTGATCCTCAATCGTGACAACTTCACCGTAGGCAATTAATTTATTATTTACATAGAGGCTTACTAAATCGTTCGATTTTTCTTCTAATTGAATTAAGGTGCCCGGTTCCAAACTGACTATTTCCTGCATGGGTAAATTGCAATGCCCCAGGCGTACGTGGACATTCACCTTTATGTCGCGAATAAGTTCTAAGTTTTTTTCATTCATTATTTTTAGCGCTTGATTGATTAATTTGAATGGACACGTGGTCATTTTGAAGGCCTATTTCACCTACAAACTTTTTGAATCCATTGATTTTTATGAGTGTTTGCTGTAAAAGAGACATGGGCAGTTTGAGGACGCTTCCTTGTTGCCACGACAGCACGTCATTGACGCAATAGTTGTTGAGATCCCATTCGGCCGTCACCTGTAAATCGATGTGTGCGTACGTTTCGCGCCAAATTGTGGGCTTGCGTTCAATTTGAACTGTTGTTTGCCGGGTTTTGTTAAATTGTGCCAAAATGGGTTGTATTTGGCTGTAAGGGAAGGCACATTGAAGGCAACCCTCCGGTTTTCCTTCAATGGACACATCGAAGGTGACAATTATGTAAGGGGTATACAAATTTTGTGGATGTGGGACAAAGCGCTTGTTGCATTCACAATCGATCAATTGAAAGCTGTTTGCCTCAGAGTACACCGGCCACAGCTGACGCCATGTTTGAAGTGCTCCCAACAGGTTTTCGTTAATAAGGGCCTTCTCGATGTCTGTGAGCAAGCGATCTGTTGGAATTTCTTTCCCCTGTCCACCGAGCAGGCGATTTACCATAAGCAGGCATAAGGGAATATCGGCGAAACACAGTCCGATGCCAGGCAATTGATTAATTTTGAAAAGGATGATGTGCTTGGGATCGTTGAGTGTGTTAAAAAAATGTCGGTAAGTTTGAATAGAGAAAGATTGCAATGAACAGCTTACATTAATTTTTAGTGACAGCTCTAGGTGGGTGCTTAGTGACTGCATCCACTGCGAATGGGCCTCTTTTAAATAATCAAATTCGAGATCTGAATAATTTTTAGGTGCCCGAAAGTCATACGATTCAACGCGCGTTTTGTCTGGGTCTAAACGCTGACCATTTTTGCCCAGAATCGTACCATTCGATAGGATTGTGGCGTCCTTCTCTATGTCCGTTATTTGAGCATCGAGGGCGGCGTCGGTCTCTTGTGAAACGTCCCAGCCGTTTGACGGATTTTCGAGGTCTAGATCCGGAGAAATGGGCGTCTCAGATGGAGGAAGCGCTTGCGCAGAGGCTTGAGGGCTTTGTTGAGAATCACCTGCGCTCGTCGCTTGGGGATTGAATGTGCTTTGATCTTGGGAATTCATAAGCGCGTGGATTTTTCAAGATTTATTATGGTTCGTTGGTGAGTGCGGATATTTTTGACCCCAAGGACAACCATGGTGTTGGCATAAGCTCGTCCGCTT
The DNA here is from genome assembly GCA_902495005.1 of uncultured Verrucomicrobiota bacterium. Classification (GTDB taxonomy): domain Bacteria; phylum Verrucomicrobiota; class Verrucomicrobiia; order Opitutales; family UBA9783; genus CABUVL01. The sequence goes on from CABUVL010000001.1 coordinate 349,598, forward strand.
GTGAAAATTGTTAGCTTTTGGAGAGGTGATTTAAGCGACACTCGCGCGTTCTTCGGTGTTTCTAAGGTGAACATACTCCGAGTTTGGAAGGATCTTATGGGGGCAATAACTGATGCTAATTTTGACATTTTATGCGACTTAATTAACTTAATTGGCCATACCGTGGTTCGGGTGTGTTAGCCAGACAGCGTCGCCTTGAGCTTGCATGGGGATTACAAACCAAGGTTTTGAACCTCGTTCTGAGCGCGTTTGTCGTTTCGAGGAATCCGTGTGAAAGACCCCCGCCAGTTTAAATGGGTGGATGCTTGCCGGGATATTCAGCGGAAACGGAGGCTTTAGCGTGCCCGTTGTTTGAACGAGGTCGGACTTATTTGAACTCAATTGTCTAATGGGCTGAGCATTGCAAGGCTTGTGCCGATGGGTTGACGTCATTGTCTTGTTGAACTGCCGTATAAGCCCAGTTGCCGCTTGAGCTTGGGTTGAATGAAGCAAGTCTGTGGGACAAGTCCAGTCTGTCAGACCAGGGAACATGCGAAACCAGTGCAAATAGCCCTTTCCTCGTTGGAGAATCGAAGGACAAATCCCATTTACCCCCCTTATAGCCCAATGCCCTGCCTTCCAATGCCCTGTCTCTATTTTTTTTAGCCCCTTTTTTAATTTGCCTTTCGCTTGCAGCCCCATGGGAAAAATAATACGTTGAAAAGCGGGCGTATGCAATGGTTATTTTATAATAAATTGAGAGAAGAAGAGCGACTTAATGTATTTATTTTGCAGTACTTGTTCAAAATTTTGTAGCAGTTGAGTTCTGACGATGTCCTTAATGTTAGGCTTACTCAAATCATCGGTGGACAATAAGGCCAGAATGCTGAGCGTTGTGTCGATGAGTTGGGCTTTGTGTTGTTCCATCAATTCACTGAAGTTGGGTTGGGTGCCCTCAACAACGTAACTCACGCGGATGTAACGCGATTGACCGCTGCCTATGAGATTGCCAACAATGTCTTTAAGCTCGTACGTTTGTACGGTTGCTTCATTGGGAGAAGTGGGTGTGTCGGAGGGTGAGAGTTCTGGATCCATCGATTGTTGAAGCGCTTGTGTGATTTGTTTTTGTAAGCGTGGTGACAAGACGTATTCTGTAAATAAGAATGATACGATGGGAAGCCCGATGAGAACCGCCAATGCAGGTGCCCAGGTTGAGAAGGTTGAGGCTTTAGGAGGGTTCACCTGAGCATTGGTTATTTCTTCAATTTTTTCAGCGCACATAGATTAAGAACGTTTAAGGTTGACGACTTCATTCAGAATTTCATCGGAGATGGTGATGACACGCGCAGAGGCTTGGAATCCACGTTGCAGGGTGATCATATCTGAGAACTGCTTGGTAATGTCGACGTTGGCCATTTCCAAGGTCTTAGAACGTAAGTACGTGTTGGTAATGCCGAATGATGTGTACGAAGTTCCGGCCGCTTCCATACCCGTGTACAAACCGTCACCTTCGTACAATAGCGCTTGTGCATCATCCACGCACGCCAATATCAACTTGCCGCCAATGACGTCCGTGCTGTTTTGATCGTTGAAAATGTAGTGGATTTCTCCCGTCGTAGAAAAACTGAAGCTGTTGATGATGGGTGCCTTGGCGATGATATCGGCATGGTTGATTGTGTTGGCAGTTATAGCCGTTTGTGCGCTTTGACTGAGGTACAATTTTCCGCCTGTAATGTTTTTCTCGTTGCTATTATAATTATCCTCATCATTGTATGTGGCGTCTATATCTCCTTCAGCGTAATTAAATTGGATGCGCAAGTCGTCTTCGGTACCTTGGTTTTTGGGCTGATTAACTTCAATATTTTTAAATGTAATTCCTTTTTCTGCATCGTAATCGACGCGAAAGGCGGGCATATGTGTACTATCCATCTGCGTGCCCTGCAAACGGTATCCTTGTTGGTAGGTTACGAGGTAGTTGCGGCTGTCTTTCCGGAAATTACCGGCACGAGTTAGATAAGGGGTATTGCTGGTAGTGTCGAGTACTTTGAAAAAACCGCTGCCAACGATGGCCAGATCCGTTTCTTGTTCCGTTCGTTCCAGGGCGCCTTGTGAAAAACTTGTGACTGTACCGTCTACCTGCATGCCGTTACCGACTTGCATGGCAACGGTGTTGGACCCATATTCAACTTCTTCATTGGCGGGCGCAGAGCGTTGTAAAATGGTGCTGAATGAAGACAAGTAATTCATTTTGGAGGACTTAAATCCAATGCTGTTGACGTTACTGATGTTATTGCTGACAACGTCGAAACCTTGCTTAAATCCATCCATTGCGCTGAAAGCGTTGTTCATTGCGTTAATGAGAGCCATAATTCCTTATGCGTTGTTGGTTAAATGTATTTCTTGAATAAATTGAGGATCGTAGGATTCATTGCCAATTTGTACCTTGCATTGGGCCGTATTGGGATTCAAAATTGCGGTGACTTTACCCGAAAATGGCGTGGAATCTTGCAGTCTTCCGACCACCATTTTACCGAGGTAATCCGTAAAATTAGATGGGGATGAGTTGTGTGAAGATAAGACACTGATTACGTCCGAAGCCTGAAAAGATTTACCGTTGATGGAAATAGTGCAGTTGGCTTCGCCTATGTTTTGAACAGCGTCGACGACCCCTTGAACGGTTTGAGATTGTCCTCGGTCATCGATGCTTTGGACAATTACCTCTTTGCCCAGGTAGCTTTCACCTAAGTGACTGTTTTGAGCCTTGGTAAACAAATCTAACGATTCGGACAAGCGGGCGGACGTCAATGAATTGATTTGCCCCATCATTTCGGCGCTTCCCATGGGCTCTAAGGGGTTTTGATTTTTCAATTGGCAGACAAGTAATTGCATAAAATCTTCCCCTTTGAGAGAACGATCTTGATGGCTTGTTATGAGTTCATCGCCGACGGTGTAACTACTTGAAAGTTGATTAAATGTGACACTCGGTAGAGGCATAGCTTTCTTGGGGTTAAAAAAAGTATGGGTTTGAGAGTTGCAAATTCATTTTGGCCGCTTCTGATCTTAGCCAATGCCATTGGTTTTTGAGGGACGTTTGTAGCTTTTGATCGGTGGATGAGAAGTACACGGTTAAGAATGACTTTGATAAGCTAAGTCTGCAATGGAGTGTGTCGCCGTTAGCAAGATCTATTTTTAGAGGAATGGCGTTCTTCTTGTTGCGCTTGAGGTCTTCGGCGGCTTGTAAGATGACGGACATAGCTTTCGATATAAGGGAGTTCTTCGTGGGCCCGAGCAATGAGGGAAGGTGTAGCTGTGCCTGTTTCTTGAGGGGATGAATGGCATTTTGTATGAGGGAATTTGCTTGAGCTGTGTCATGCAAAAATGGATTGCGCGGGGTTGTATGAGCTAATGGAGATTCAATTGCTTGAGCGGTAGGAGTTCTTGAGGTACTTGTAAAGGTCGTATTGTTCATTCGCTTGCTAAATAGACTTTGTGAAGAAGGAGCATTTTTAGTGCCAAATGCGTTGTCTTTAGGCCAAGCTTTATGGTTTGCTAGATAAGTACTCATGGTTTCCTTCGTTTGAGGTACTTGTAATAATGGCAGATACTGAATGATCTGTGAGTGCCGTACATGTGATTGCAATGGCAGATGGATTGAATGGCTTTGTCCGTTGTGTAGATGCGGTAATGTGACTTGATTGACCGCTGAAGTCGTTTCACTTGCAGGTAAAAAGCTTGTGGATCGCTGTACGCTTTCAGTTTGATTTGGTAACAGCGGTTCCTTTAAAGTGGACTCTTGTTCGGTTAACTCAGAAGTGTTTTTTAATGCCTGTTGGGGATTATTATGCTGGGTGAGTGTTTGGGCCTGTATAGGACCGTGATTTGTGGGTTCTTTGGCGGGTGTTGCAGTTGAATTGAGAAGTGATGGTGTGGCGATGAATAAGTTGTCTGGAAGCTCATGATTGTCGGATTCATCTGGTAAAAGAGATTGTGTGGACGCTGATTCTATGAGTGTGAGGGGTTCGTCGAGGTCGTCGGAATCGTCAGTGCCCTCGGAAGCATCAGATTCGATAATTTCAACGAGGGCGCCATCAATATCTACTTTTTTAGGCAGATCATCGGAGTTTTGTGGGTAAGGGTTAACGAGCAATTCACACAAGTTTTCCTCAAAATACTTCTTGGGCGCTGGCTTGGCATCTGCTTTGGGTTTATCGACAGTTGAATTATTGTCGCATTCCTGAACGATGGGGCTGCAAGTACAATCGGAAATATTTTGGCTCATTTTTGTGATAATTCGTTGGTGCTTAGTCGAAAATTTTCGATTAATTGGTTTAATTTTTTGTGGTACGTTTTGTTATCTGTGGGGCGGGACATGCTTTGTAAAATGGGGCCCAAGGTGTCTGGAGATAAGAAGTGCATTATTTTTACGACGGAAGAAGTTTCCATCTCGTTAAAGACTCGAACGACCGAGTCGGGCGTCATATTCGAGTAGGTTGCAGCCAGTGTTTTGAGATTTTTTAATTCAGCTTCATGTAAGTACGTTACGGATTGTGTGAGCTGTTTTTGTAAATGTTCGATATCTTTTTTTAAGTCATTTAGGGCCTGACGTTCTGTACGAATTTGTTCCTGCATGGCCTGTAATTCTTGTTCTTTTTGTGCCTGTTCTTTTGCGGTTTTATCGACTGCACTCAATAGGGCAGAAAAGTCTTTTACTTGCCTTTCCCACAGCGGTAATTGGGGCTCCTGAGTTTCATTTTGTCGATTTGTAAAGGAGGCTTTTAAGTGGGTGATGGCTTGCGTGGTACACGTGTTAATTCTTTTCCATAAATAAAAATTTTGGATGCCAAAATACAGCAACAATGCGCTCAAAAAACTCAGCCAATAACGTACCATATTATTTCTTTTGACCAGCGTTGAACTGAGACCAGTCGTCGATTAGTTTTTCAGATAGCATGGATTGTGTGTGCAAGAATTGTTGCATTTTCTTTTCTTTTAGTTTTTCGAGTATTTCTACATTTCTTTTGGCTTCTAAGAACTCGTTGAGCCTTTTACTCTCCTCAATTTCGAGTGATTGTATGTGTCGTTGGAGATCCTCAACTTGACTGTGCAGTTCGTTCACTTTGTTGCGTAATTGAATGTACTGTTGAGGGTTGACGAGTTGATTGATTTGTTCCTGATTGTAAATGAGTTGCTTGAGTTCTAGCCTGGTTTTTTTTAACGATTCGGTTAAATTCATTTTTTGTTGAACGATTCGAGCATAGGCTTTTAGCTTAGCCTCTTTGGTCCGTTCTCTGAGTGCCAGGACCGTCGTAAGTTTAAACCCAAAATCTAATTGCATAGTAAAATGTCTTGAAGTTCCTTAAATAGTGCATTTCTTTCAAAGATTTCTGTGTAATTTTGTTTTAGAAAAGAAGTTAAATCATTGTACTTACGGACGGCTAAATCCAATTGTTGGTTGTGGCCGGGGGTGTAAGCGCCAACGGATATTAGGTCTTCATTCTGTTTGTAAATAGCTAGCAAATTTCGTGCCATTGTTACAAGTTTGCTCTCTTCGGGGGATAAAATTTGTTTTGCGATACGGCTGATACTCATAAGTACGTCGATGGCTGGGTAGTGATTGGCGTTGGCAAGTGCCCTTGAAAGAATGATGTGTCCATCCAAGATACTGCGAACGGCGTCCGAGATCGGTTCATTGAATTCATCGCCTTCCGACAAAACCGTATAAACGGCCGTGATGTTACCGCGGTGGGTTCGGCCCGCCCTTTCCAGCAATTTAGGAAGTAATCCGAACACTGATGGAGGGTACCCGCGTGTCGTGGGAGGCTCGCCTAGGGATAGGCCAATTTCACGTTGAGCCATGGCAAATCGCGTAATGGAATCCATCATGAGCAGAACGTTTTTCCCGCAGTCTCGGAAAAATTCTGCGATATAAGTGGCCAAAAAGGCGGCCCTGATGCGTAGAGGGGCGGCTTGGTCGGAGGTGGCAACCACAATCACAGATTTTTTTAATCCCTCTTCTCCCAGGTCATTGTGAATAAATTCGTTCAATTCGCGTCCACGTTCACCGATGAGCGCCAGGACGTTAATGTCGGCTTCGGAATGCTTGGCCAACATTCCAAGTAGGGTGGACTTGCCGACCCCGCTGCCGGCAAAGATGCCCATACGTTGTCCCAGTCCCATTGGAATGAAAGTGTCAATGGCCTTGATGGATGTGATAAAAGGACGGGTAATGATGGGGCGTTCAAGTGCTTTTGGAACGGCGGAGTTGAAGTGTCTTATACGTTGACAATGAAGCGGGCCCAGCTTGTCCATGGGAGCACCGAAGGCATCGATGATTCTGCCCCTCAGTCCATCGCCGATGGGGACAGATTGCTTGTAATTGTTTAAAACGACGCGACAACCGTAGGCAATATTGTTATTTTCCCCCAGCGGCATGAGGAGGACGTGTGTGTCGTGGAAACCGATAACCTCGGCATCGATGAGGGCTTCATCGTTGGGAGATACGATAGAGACAAGATCGCCGAGGGCACATTGAGGCCCTTGAGATTCAACGAGTAATCCACTGACCTTGCAAACCTTTCCGATATGCTGATACAAGGGGGTTGTCTGGGTTAAGATGCGAAGGTGGGCGATCGTTTCGTTGAGGGACATGGTTAGCAACAATGGTCAAAGCAAGTTTGAAGCGTTTTGAGACGACTCTTTAGGCGATTATCCAGAATGCCGAAATCGGTTTTTAAGATCATGTCTCCTGCCTGCAAGGATGGGTCGGTGGTTATTTTTAATTGAGGGTACTTGTTCGTAAAATGTTTTTGTAAGTCATCAATCATGGTTTGATCTGCAAGGGAAATACACAGCGTCAGAGGACCTTCGGAAACGTTAGACGCGAGCAGTTGTTGGATTAATTCAAGCAGGGTTTCGCGTTCAATTTTGATCTTGGGTAACAGTATTTCTAACAGATGCATCAGGTAATCTGGTAATTGATTTTGAAAATCCTCCATGAAGTGATCGTACGATGTTTGAATTTTGCTGCAGAGTTTTTCAAAATTTTCTCCCTGTTGAAGGCTTTGTTGTTCCAGTTTTATATTTACTTGTTGTTCAATGCGTTGCTGCATCAATTCATGTTTTTTTTCGTCTCTGTGTTCAATGGTCCCACAGTAAGAAAATCGGATTTTAGTCGGTGTGTTTTTTAAGAAATTAATTTTTTTATAAGAGGATTTCATCTTGGTTTTGATCGAGGTTCAGTTGGCCTTGGGCTTCAAGCTTATAAACAACGTCGATAATCTTTTGACGTGCGGCTTCAATCGTCTTAACGCGTTGAGGCCCAAGGTTGGAAATTTCTTCTTGGAGCGTTTCCGCCGCGCGCTTTGACATGGCGTTGGTTATGCATTGAAAGAGTTCTGCCGGTGCAGCTTTTAAGCTCATGATGAGATCGTTGTTGTCGACCTCGCGGAGAATTTTTTGAAGATCAAAGTTCGACAGCTTAACGAGGTCTTCAAAGGTAAACAGGTACTTTTGTATGGCTTTTGTCAGCGGGGCATTTTTTTTCTCAAAGAACGCCAGCATTTGTTGCTTAATTTCTTTTTCATACGTATTGAGTATGTTGGCCACAGAAACGGGTCCCCCTTCAATGGCTTTCTTACGCTTGGAGAGACTTGTGTGGTTGTCGTGGGGGGCACAAAGTTTTTTGAGGACGCCGAGTAATTGTTCGATACATTGGGTGGAAATGGGGCCCATCGTGCCCATTTGTAATAAAATGCTGACGCGCTTTTCTTGAGGAAAGTGGCTCAGCAAACGGGACACCGCGGAGGGAGGTAGGCAAGCGAGTAGAGAGGCGATTGTTTGTTCTTGTTCATCTTGCAGCGTGTTGCACAGTTGAATGGGGTCAATGCTTTCAACCAGTTGGGTCACTTGTGAACAGGCGGGCGCTTGGAGTGCGCGTGAAAATAGGGTACGTGCGGTTTCGTCTCCTTTGGTTAAGGCGAGTGTCTTTTGAACTAAGTTGGCGTCGTTGACAACGTCATCTAGGTTGTTGACGATGATGTTGGAAAATTCTTCCAGCAGCGATTGCCTTAAGCTGGCTGAAATAAATTTGATGTGGGCCATTTCTCTGCAAACATTCACAAGGGTCCCTTCGTCAAATTGCTTCAGCAATGGAGCAGACGTCTCGGGCCCTAAGATCACAAAAAGGTGCGCCAACTTTTGTAGTTTTGTCAGCCCCTTATCATTTTCGTTTTCAGTCATTTCACTCATACCTCATTTTTCATCCATATTTTGAGCGCATTGCTTACATTCTCAGGCTTTTGTTGAATGATGTTATTCAGCATTTCGGGGGTCAAAGTTTGTGTGGAAGCTGTTGATTTGCTTAAGCATGGGGTGTTGTTGTCGAGCAGTGTGAGCGCCGGTGTTTTTTGAGCTTTAGATTTTTTGAGAAAACGTAAGAGAATGCCGAACAAGGTGAGGCAACAAATGATGCTTATGAAATTTTTGGCAATGGGCCCCCAACGAAATATTTGTTCACTTAAGGGCTGATCGAGCGCTGGAAATTTATTCAAGGTTGTGGTGTTGAACGCGAGCTCTTGGACCGATACGTGTGCCAAGTTGTCGATGCCCAATGCGTTTGCAATCATTGCCTTAAGCGAATTAATTTCGGCATCAGAACGGGTTTGGTACTGTCCCGGGTTGTTTTTGGACGCTTGTTGTGCGATAAAGACGGCGGCTGTTATTTTTTTGATGGTCCCGGGCGTCGCCACGATTTCGCGTGTGTATTTGTTGATATCGTAGGCGATGGTTCTATTTTTTTTATTTTCATTGGAAGAAATTTCACGCGCTTGGCCGCCATTGGCTTCACGTTCTTCCGCAGAACCTTGAAAGGCGTTAGATTCATTATTGGAAGAAGAATTTTCTTGGTAAGTTTGGGAGCGGACCACCTGACTTTCCGGATCGTACGTTTCTTCAACAATCGTGGTGGTTGTGTTTTCCAAGTCCACGGATACGCGTGCTACGACTTGTCCTTCTCCCAAGACAGAATGCAGCATGCTTTCTATTTTTTTGCCAAAATAACTTTCCAAACTTTCCCGCATTTTGATGTGTGAAGAGGAGAGCCCCATAGAGCTCGATTTGGCCAGGTCTTCCGATAAAACCTTACCGTGATTGTCAACGACGCTCACGTCGTCGAGTTTAAGGCCTTCCACAGAGTTGGCGACGAGGGAGCGTATGGCGTTTACGGCGGATTCTTGGAGTGATAATCCTCCGGTGTCGACGAAGACAGAGGCCGTTGGATGCACGTTCGCTTGAGAGGCGAGCAGTTTGTTTTCGGGGACTACGATCATGACGCGTGCGTTGCGGATCCCATTCAACTCGGCAATGGTTCGTGACAACTCCCCTTGCAGGGCTCGCGTGTAGTTGGTCTTTTGCATGAAGTCACTGATACCAATGTAATTGCGGTCAAATATTTCATAGCCGACATCTTTGCCCGAAGGAATTCCTTTTTCCACCAATCCCATGCGAACCGTGTAAACGGATTTTTGTGGGACTAAGATGGAGTGCCCGCCGTTGGCCAATTGATACGGGATGCCTTGTTCTTCGAGTTCGGCCACGATATCGGACGCATCTTTGGCGTTTAATCCGCCGTACAGCAGTTGAAAATGAGGCCTATTGACCCAAAAGAGAAAAGTCGCGAAGCCCAAAGTAATGGCGAGAGTAGAGGCCAAAAAAGAGAGTTTTTGCCCGGTACTCAGTTGATCCCAAAATTTTTTAAGCTGTTTGACGAACGATTGCATAGGTCAATTCTCAAATGGACATGCGCATCAATTCCTTGAACCCTTCAACCAATTTGTTTCTCATTTCTATTAATAGGGTGAAAGCGAGACCGGCTTCCTGGGTCGCTAAAATGCTTTGATGGAGGTTGTCGGTGCTACCGCTGAGTCCTTGGCGTGTCAGGTCTTGAGCAACTTGTTGTTTTTCGTTGATGGTGTCGATGAAATGTTCTACGGGTCGGTCAACCGTGACAGAATGAGAGGATGTTTTGTGAACGGGCACGGCGTCTATGCCCATGAGGTTTTTCTTTGCCTCTGCAATTGCTTGTTGGGTTGCTTTAGACAGGGTCGGCCGCGTTGTTTGACTGACGCCGGGTTTTAAAAAGGCTGAATCGTTAAAATTGATTTGCATTTGTTTTCCTTGAATGAGCATATTACTTGCCAATTTGGATGGTTTTTTGAGCCATGTTTTGTGACAACTTGAAAGCTTTTAAGTTCGCTTCATAAAGTCTTGAGGCCATCATCATGTCGACCATTTCTTGGGAAACTTTAACGTTTGGCATTTGTACCATTCCTTGCGAATTGGCGTGTGGATGGCCCGGATTGTAAACGTAATGATCGGGGGCCTTGTCTTTCTGGATCGTCCGGACGTGTACGGTATTGTTACTCGGGTCGGAGTGATCCATGAGTGTTTCAAAGGCGACAATTTTACGTTGATAGGGCTTACCGTTGACGTCCTTGGTTGTTTGCGCGTTGGCAATATTTTCAGAAATCATTTGCATGTGTATTTTTTGAGCGGCCAACGCACTGGCAGTCGATTCAAATCCTGGAATGAGGTGTGTCATAGCTTGTAAAGTTTAGAAGGCATTACCGGTAATTGCGCTGCGAATCATGCGCACATTCTCTTCGGCAACCTTTAGTAAAAATTGATGTTTGACGGCGTTTTCGTTGAGTTGCAGTAGTTCCCTGTCAATTTCGACGTTATTGCCATTGGCCTGACAGGAACTTTTTTCGTCCGTGTAGGTTGCTGGCCTGAGCTCCTGAAAACCTTTGAGGTCGCCCTCTGCAAGGCATTGGGTCAATTGTTGGTCAAATGATGGATCGACATCGATACGTTTGTAATGGGGGACTTGTGCATTTGCCAAGTTGGAAGAGAGGGCTTTTTGCCTTAAGACCACGGCATCCATTTGCTTTTTCGCTAACATGTAATTTTCTCCTAAGGCATGTGTGATGATGGTCATGGTAAGTTTTGATAATATAGCACATTGCGTGCCAAAGTTATTTTTTTGTTGTTTAATTTATTGATATAGAGTGAATTTTTGACTACTAGTGTGCGTGAGTTTTTGCCTCTCTGCTACCTCGTTGACTTTTGATGGAAGAAGAATTCATTGGACATTGAAGCGTTATGAGAAAAGGTAAGACAATGTTTCATTATCGATAATAAGGTGGGGAAGGTAACTGCGGTGCTTACAAATTTCTTAAGTAAGCAATCTAGCTATAAAGTAGTTGGCAATTATAAAACAATGAAAGTTAATCAAAACGTAAGTAGGCCTGTGCAGATAAAGGCAAGCGTCGTGTCAGTGGAATCGAATTGCCTTTTTTAATGACTTATTAAATGGGCGTTTTTGTTTGGGCGATAAGGGAATTGAACGGAGATTACCGTTGTTTTTGATTTGCAAAGAATTCATAAAAAGCAACAATAAATAACTGTATGTAACGTGTAATGAACGATGGGGTTATGGATTTTAGATGGTTATAACGTAATGCACGCCCTGCACAAGTTGGAGGGCATGGCATCTTTTGAACTTGCGCGAGACCGATTTATTGCGTGGGTCAGTGAATTCCAAAATCTGGAGGATAAGTCGCTAACCATCGTTTTCGATAACAACGTAGAGCCCATCGCGGATAAGGTTATAGGGCATCGCGTCCGTGTGATTTACAGTTCTCGGGGCTTTAGTGCGGATGGAACCATACTGCAATTGGTGCGTGCCATGCCGCCTCAGGCTCGTAGCCAAGTGACCGTCGTGACAAGGGACAATGGCTTACGGGAAGCATTATTTTCTTATCATTGTGTGTTGGTTTCTCCTTTGGGATTTTTGAAAGAATTTCGCATGGGGCAAGCGCACCAAAATCGGACTGCGGAATCACACACATTTTTTTATCGGCCTTTTGAGGATTATTTCGGCGAGTGAGTGGGGCCTGGGGTTAAGACTACTTGGACGTTGAATGAGGGTCGCATAGGGTAGACGCATTAGAAGCCCATTGTTGTGGCACCGTATCCGATACCTCTGCGGGGGCAGCAGAATTGTTGGGGCTGATACTTCGTGGGCGATTAAACTCAAATGGCTGATAACTTAATTTCTACATCCTTTTTAAGATGAGACCTGCCGTAAAAAACATAAGCTAGCTGTCTGGAAACGAGCAATATTATTGAGAGTGCTGTTAGTTGTTAAGTCATTAAAATGAAGCCAGAATCGCGTTTATTGGTTGGGATTGCAAGAGCGCTTGCATTTAGGCCTACAACTTGTTAATTGTCATAAAAAATTACTTCGTCTTTGTAAGTGTAGGGCCCTCTGCTATGCAATCTACGAGTACTTCCATCATTGAAAAAACGATGAATGCTGATGCAAGAGGAGGTGTACTGGGTGTAAGAGGTTTGCTCGGCTCGTTAAACGGATTGAGTCCTCGGGTCAATACGGCCCATTTATGTCGATGTATGCCTTTATTTTGCTCGGGTCGACTTGATTTTGTTGCTGGACTTCTCGTAAAAATTGGCCTATACTACCTTTATGGAAACGATTGCATTATTCGGTGCGCAGGATTACGACAAATATTTTTTCAACAAGATAAATGACGAACATCGATTGGGTTTTTCTTTCAAATTTTTTGAAAAAAACCTGACGGAAGAGACGGTGTCGTTGGCCAAAGGCATCAAAGTGGTTTGTGTCTTTGTCAATGATACTGTGAATGCCGCCGTCATTGATACTTTATATAAGAATGGTACACGGCTTTTGGCCCTACGTTGTGCCGGGTTTAACAACGTTGATCTGGAAGCCGCTCGTGGCAAATTGAGTGTGGTTCGTGTGCCCGCTTATTCGCCGTACGCGGTGGCCGAGTACGCACTCGGTTTGATGTTGGCGTTGAATCGTAAAATCACGCGAGCCGTTTGTCGCACACGCAGTGGAAATTTTTCGCTGAACGGTTTGTTGGGTTTTGACATGCACGAGAAGACCATTGGAATTGTGGGAACTGGAAAAATCGCCAAGGTTCTCATTCAATTGTTGGAGGGTTTTAAGGTTAACTTGTTGGCGTACGATATTTTTGAAGATAAAGAATTTGCTAAAGCTCACGGGGTTCGGTACACGACGCTGGATGAGTTGTTGGAAAAATCGGATATCATTTCACTGCATTGCCCATTAACCCCCGAGACCCGTTATTTAATCAATGAGAACTCGATTCGAAAGATGAAGGAAGGCGTGCTCTTAATTAACACTGGTCGAGGACAGTTGGTCGATACCGCTGCACTGATTGAAGGCTTGAAGGAGCAACGGATCGCCGGAGCCGCATTGGATGTGTACGAAAGGGAAGGGGAATATTTTTATCGCGATTGTTCAAATCACGTTTTGCAAGATGATTTACTCGCTCGTTTGTTGTCGTTCAATAACGTGATTGTCAGCTCGCACCAGGCATTTTTTACGCGAGAAGCGCTGACGAATATCGCCACGAGCACCTTGGAAAGTGTGCAAGCTTTTTTGGCCAACAAGCCTTTATTAAATGAGGTCAAGTGATTGGCTTTGACGAAAGGCCTCTGTCGGTGATGCCGCAGTGGCTTTCGTGGGAGGTCGCTGAATGTTGTTGAGTGCGTTGTGAATGTATTTCTTCTTTATCAAATTACCGCAAACGACATTTAAGCGGCATCCTTATTTCAATGGGCCCGAATGCGCCGGGCGCTTAGCCGTATTTCTGGGTGCTTATTTTAAGATAGGTTCAGCTGTAGCCTTAAGCTGTATGGGCGAGTTGTTTTCGGATAAATAGGCTTTTTTTAGCGGCGCTTATTGATCAAATGATTGTAAACTGGACGTTTAGAAATACTTTCAAGCGTATAATTTACGCTGTGCACTTTTAGTAGGTGTGCCTTTTTTTGAACAATATCCTTCGATTAACAGGGTATATAACAAAAGGGCCAGCAGCTCCAACGCCACTGGCCCCTTAAAATCAGTTATTACGCATCTTATTCGCTGTATTGTACGTTACAGTTATCGGGAATGCCTATCCGTCTTTCTTGGCCCTCGAATCTTCTTGGAAGGGTAATACTCGTCAAGGCCCTACAGTCCGTAAACGCATCATCTCCTATGCGCGTCACGGTATTTGGAAGCGTGATATTGACCAAAGCGCTACAGCCACTAAAGGCCCGACCTCCTATGCTCGTCACAGAATTCGGGATCTCGATACTTTCCAAGGCCTTACAGCCCTTAAACGCATAATTGCCTATTTCTTCAAATCCATCTGGAATTATAATGTTATGTTGTTCACTTTCCTCAAAGCTATTGTTATTCAGTGTCGTCACAGATTCTGGTAACTCTATCCCGCATAACTTTTTTTCTCCAAACCACACATGCCGCCCTATAATGTCTACTAGGTTGTAGATCACAATACTTCCTAAGGCGCTACAGTCCTTAAACGCATGATCTCCTATGCTCGTCACGGAAGCCGGGATCGTGATATTGTTCAAGGCGCTACAGCCATAAAACGCAGCATCTCCTATGTGCGTCACATTGTTTGAAAACTTGACACTCGTAATTTGCGACTTATCGACAGGTTTATTTCCATTCTCGTCATGCAGTCCATTTCTATCATAGATCCACTCTCCATGAGCACTCAACAAGCTGGTGCCCAGCAGCAGCGGCGTTAACAATTTCCTTTAGGTTTCTTTCAATTTTAATGTTCATAATCTTAATATTGAATTAATTAAAAATAATCAGCTTTAATATATTATTAATTTTGTAAAGAAAAATTTGTTATTTTGTACAATTCATGTATTTTATTTTGCCATCTTAGTACATAAAGCTTAATTAAGCATAACACAAAAGGGAGGTATGGTCAAGTGCTGATGCACCTTGTTCCAAAATACATTTATCATATTTTTTGTGTCTCTAGCATTTTTCTCGGCCAGATGCTAGATTGACCCCAATTACATTGTGTTTGTCGAATAGAGCGTTGAATAAATTTGGAAAATCTCGCCGAATACTTGAATATAAAATCCAACGTCTTATGCTGGCATTCTTTGACCGTGGGCCTTGAAATCGAAAATCGATGGGCTAAGTTATTTACGCGCGTTTTCGTTGTTGGATGGCCCATTGGTAAACCTGCTCGTATTGTTTTGCGGAGTGATCCCAAGAGAAGTCTTGACTCATGGCTTGCTTTTGCATGCTGGCAAATGCTTGTGGCCTGTCGTAATAGGTGGAGCAAGCCCAGCCGATCGTATTGAAGAGAGCTTGGGATGTCAGGTCATTGAAGACGAATCCGGTACCGACGGCCGTTTTTTCATCGAAGGATTGGACGGTATCTGCAAGACCTCCCGTGTTGTGGACGATGGGTAAAGTTCCATAACGCATGGAATACATTTGATTAAGTCCGCACGGTTCAAAGCGGCTGGGCATGATGAAACAATCGGCGCCCGCTTCAATTAAGTGGGCCAGCTCTGCATTGTAACCGATGTGCACGCTCATTTGTTTGGGATGCTGACGGGCGATATCTCGGAAACGTTGTTCCCAATTGGCCTCGCCGCTTCCCAAAACGATGAGCTGAATGTCCATGTGTGAAAGTACCTGCGGAAGTATGTCGAGCAAAATGTCCAAGCCCTTTTGGTAATAAAGGCGACTAATAATGCCAAAAATCGGGGTCCGTGGCGCGAGTCTAAGCTGGCACTGGCGCTGTAATTGCTCTTTGCAGATGGCCTTGCCAAATAAATTTTGCGCGGAGTAATTGGCCGGTAGGGAGGGATCGGAAGAGGGATCCCAAAGTTCGTCATCGATGCCGTTGAGTATGCCAACGAGATCCGCCGCTTTGAATTTTAATGTGTCCTGCAAGCCAAAACTAAGGGGGGCTTGTTGGATTTCTCTTGCGTAAGTTGGACTGACGGTCGTGACCTTAGTGGCGTGATAAATGGCACCCTTCATGCAATTGACAGAGCCCATGGATTCAAGACTGTCGGCGCGGTATTCTGAAAATGGAATGCCCGCATAAGCGAGTAAATCAGGCGCAAAAATGCCCTGGTGTTCCAAATTGTGAATTGTGAATACCGTTGCCGCTTTGCCCAGAGGCTGATCCCGTTCGCAGGTATTTAACATAACGGGAATGAGCCCTGTCGTCCAGTCGTGACAGTGGATCACATCGGGATGCCACTGCAAGTAATCGCACAAATCAAGCGCCGCCTTGCTGAAAAATGCAAAGCGTTCCCCGTTGTCAAAATGGGGGCCAAATGGTCCTCCATAGATGCCTTCGCGTTGAAAATAAGATTGGTACTCGATGAAATAATAAGTGATCTCGTTTTGTTTCGTTTCCCACAACCTGCACGTGTGAATTTGTTCGCCGAGGCGGACGGGGACATTGTCATAATGTTGCCAGTCGTCCTGCACCTGAATGGACCCGTACAGGGGTAAACAAACACGTACGTCGTGCCCTAGACGCTTGAAATACTTGGGAAGCGCTCCGACGACGTCTCCAAGCCCGCCAACTTTGGCGTAGGGATGACATTCTGGACTTGCCATTAAGATTTTCATAAACGACACAAACCCTTACAGAGACGTATAAGAACTTCATACGTCTCTCGTTTAATTAAATATGATAAAGCTTTAAGCTCGCTTGCAATGGCAACCGTACACGGCGTCATCTCCCAATTCTTGCTCGATGCGCAACAAACGATTGTACTTACAAATACGATCCGTTCGGCTCAATGATCCAGTTTTGATTTGTCCGGCGTTTGTGGCAACGGCTAGATCGGCCAAGCTCGTATCTTCCGTTTCTCCGGATCGGTGCGAAATAACACAGTGGTAACCGGCGCTTTTGGCCAATTCAATCGTGTCCAACGTTTCGGTCAAAGTACCAATTTGGTTGAACTTGATGAGAATGGCGTTGGCCACCTTTTGTTCAATGCCCTTGCGCAAGAATTTTTCGTTGGTAACGAACAAATCATCACCCACTAACTGCGTATGGTCTCCCATGGCCTGTGTTAATTTTTGCCAACCGGACCAGTCGTTTTCGTCACATCCATCTTCGATGGAGAAAATGGAATAATTCTTCTGTAGTTTTTGATAGAAGTGGATCATGTCGTCGACGGTATTGACCGATTGATCCGATTTTTTGAAAATGTAACGTTGCTTGTCGGCGTCGTAAAATTCGGAAGACGCCACATCGAGGGCAATTTTGATGTCGTGTCCCAACTTGTATCCCGCTTTTTCAATCGCTTGTGAAATGAAATCGAGGGCCTCTTCATTGCCACTCAAGTTGGGTGCGAAGCCGCCTTCATCTCCGACCGCTGTGGAGCGTCCTGACTTTTTTAACAAAGCCTTCAGCGCGTGAAATACTTCTGTCCCCATCCTTAAGGCTTCTGAAAAACAGGGGGCACCCACGGGGGCAATCATGAATTCTTGAATGTCGATGGGCGCGTCAGAGTGGGCTCCGCCGTTCATGATGTTCATCATTGGAACAGGCAAAACGTGCGCATTGGCTCCGCCGATGTAACGATAAAAAGGAATGTCTAGAAAATTAGAAGCCGCGCGTGCTACGGCGAGTGAAACACCCAGGATGGCATTTGCCCCAAGCTTGGATTTGTTGGCAGTGCCGTCAAGTTCGATTAAGGTACGATCAATGAGCCGTTGATCGAGCGAGTCCAGGCCTTCTATTTCCGGCGCAATGATTTCATTGACGTTTTTAACCGCTTGTAAAACGCCCTTGCCGCAATACCGCTTGCGTGTGGCTTCGTCTAAAGTTTCTACAGAGCCGTCGCGTAATTCGAGGGCTTCATTGACCCCTGTGCTTGCGCCTGACGGAACGGCGGCGCGGCCGATACTTCCATCTTTGAGGACAACCTCAACTTCAACCGTCGGATTTCCACGAGAATCTAAAATTTCCCTAGCTAATGTATCTAATATAAGACTCATATATTTTTATTTAATCATGAAATTAACGAAATAACAAGACAGAAATTTTGCAACGGCGTATTAAATCAGTGGTGGTGCTGCCAATGAGTAAATGCCGGATTGCACTGTGACCGTAGGCGCCCATGATGAGCAAGTCGATGTGTTTTTGTACGGTGAAATTGGCAATTACGTCGCTGACGTCGCCGCTTAAAACAAAAGAATTGACTTGGTATTTAGCATCACTGAGGGCCTTTTCAACGCTTTTGATAGACTGCGTGCTTTCCGCAACACTCGCCTCATCGGGGCAAACGGTTAGCAGTGTAATTGAGAGGTCTTTGAAGATTTTTGTCCGCAGTAAAAATTGAATGGCCTGATGAACACTGGGACTTCCATCGTAAGCAATCAGAATGTTTTTGATAGGGATAAAGCTTCTGGCTGCCACCCAGCAGGGCCGTTTACTGGTTCGTACCAGGCGTTCCATGGAGGTGCCTAAGTGTTCCGTGTCGAAATTGGCGTTTTCACCACGTTTGCCTAAAATAACTAGGTCTACACCGATGGCGCTATTTTCAAATGATTGATAGGCATCAATTAAAGAACCTTTTTGCTGGCAAAAGGTGATTCTATCGAGAAGGCCGCGTTCTTTAAAGAACCTTTCCGTGTTGGATCGAATAACTCGTATCTTTTCTTCTTCGATGTTTTGTAATTGGGTATACAAGTTGTTGTAGGGTTGTGCTCCTAGGCTGCCTCCTAAATCTGCCAGCATCGAGATGTCAAATTGTCGAGAATCAGACACGTACAGGACGTTGGCAGGTGTATGGGTCTTTTGCATGAGCCAGGCGGCGTAATTAAAACAACTTTCCGTGTAAGGAAACGACCCATCGGTACAAACGAGTAAGCTCTTCATGCGTTAGATTATGTTGATGAACGGACATTGTTTCAATAGCAAAGTTGATGAATAATTGCGCTCATTGGCGCTCGTCAGCCTTGCTAGTGAAGTACGTTTACGAGGTAATCTCGAGCTGGAAGCGGTAAAAGCTGTGCGCTTGAAAGTTCGTGAATAGGAATCCAATGAAAGCTTAATTTGGGCTCTGTGGGAGATTGAAAATCGTCGTTTGGAAGTTCCGGGCTGTCTACTAAAAAGAGGAAACTGTACTCGTGACAGGGACCTTGCTGCGCGTCGGTGAAGTGGCCTTCAAAGAATTGTAAAAATTTGCCAACTTTGCAAGAACAGGCGAGTTCTTCCTGCCATTCTCTCTGCAGGGCTTGTGCTAAAGTTTCTCCAAATTCTACGTGTCCGCCCGGTAGGTAATAAGAAGAGGGCATGCGGGAGATTTTACAAGTCAGTAAACGATTCTTGTGGACGTAGACCCCGCGTGAAATGACTTCAATCTCATTCATGTTCACGATGATGTCAGTAAATTACGTGTGATTCAATGACTTTTTTTATGAATCGTGGCGCTGAATAATGCCGTAAGATGCCATTGTGCCGGTGTGTAAATTATGAGATTTTTTTAGGGAAAAACATCTGGTTGTGTTAGATGATGCAATCGTAACTTGTAGGATGGCTGTTTTAAATTTTTGATGAACAATCAATTGAATGGCTTCAGCAAAATGGGCAAAAATGCCCCCTTACCCTTGAACCTACGACTCGGGCAATGTTTGATCCGCAAGTTTCTTGCGATACTTGTTGTCGAGGGGGAATTTTAGATAAATGACACTACCGAGCCCGGTCTTGCTTTCGATTTCGACCGTGCCGCCGTGTTCTTTCATAATTCTTCTCACGATGAGCATGCCAATGCCGTGGCCCTGCGGTTTTGTACTGGAGGGCTGTGTGTTGAATAATTGAGCGGCTTGTGTGGATGACATGCCGGTGCCTGAGTCCGCAAAGGCGACGACGAGGTCACTCGCATCCGTAAATAGTGAAATACGAATCCAGCCGTCTGTGCCAATGGCCTCAATGGCATTCTTAATGAGGTTGAAAAACGCCTGATGTATGCGCGCTTCGTCTACCCTTGCATAAGGCAAGGAGCCTTGCGCCTTGAGTTCTACGTTAATGTGAAGGTTGGATAATTGTGGCGATAGGATAGAGAGTACTTTTTCAACAAGTTTGACCAAGTCGGTCTCTTTCAGCTTGGGCGCTTGTGGCCTGACGGCTTGCAGGAAGTGCTTGATGATTTCATCCAAACGTTTGACTTCAGCAATGCAGACTTGCAAAGAATTTGAAAGCTCTTGCGGCAGAATTAAGTCGCGGGTTTGACGTTCTATAAGCTGCAAGTGAATGGCAATCGAGTTGAGGGGATTCCCCAATTCGTGTGCCACTTCGGCGGCCAGTTGAACGACGGAATCCAGTCGCTCTTGTACCAGTCGTTCTTCATTGTCTCTTGTTTCGTTTGTAATGTCGCGGAGGATAATGATAAATCGTTCTTCGTTTTTGCTGTTTTCGGTAAATTTTTGCAAATGTAGTTTAATGAATCGTTTTTCCGGATACAGTAGATCTACTTCTTGTTCAATGAGATTTGGAGTGAGGGCATCTTCGCGAATGGAAAATATTTTTTTTATGCTGGGAAGCCATTTCCAGATGGGGGTATTGGCGTGATCTTTTTCTTTAAATCCAAGAAGATGGCCGGCAGCTTGATTGCAAAACTCAATGCTGCCGTTGGCGTTGACCAAAATAATCGCTTCTTGAAGAACGTTGAAAATGGATTCGAGCAATTGGCGTTCTTGGTCCACCCGTTGAATAAAGCTATTAATTTCAGCTTTGTTGAGGGCTTCTAGCCGAGCGCAAAATTTTTCACTTACACTTTTTTTCATTAATTGGGCTCTTTAAAGATGTAACATTTCCCCGTTGTTTCATTAATTACAAACATCTTGCTAATTTTTTTGTTTACAAGAGCGAAATCAATGGCAGCAGAGTCACTTTTATTACTCTTCCAAATGAGGTAAATGT
The DNA here is from genome assembly GCA_902495005.1 of uncultured Verrucomicrobiota bacterium. Taxonomy (GTDB): domain Bacteria; phylum Verrucomicrobiota; class Verrucomicrobiia; order Opitutales; family UBA9783; genus CABUVL01. The sequence continues at coordinate 370,417 of CABUVL010000001.1, forward strand.
TATTGAGCGTCGACGAACTTACACCCGACCAATAGCCATCAAGGCTTGAATGGTCGGGATTAAATGGGTACCAGTAGGGTTGAAGCTTTTCAAAAGCGCTGGAGGATAATTTACCTTCTGCAATTGTTGGCATCGTCCCATACATCTCTTTGTAGGTGGCTAAAGCATTACGAAGCAGTAAGAGCTCTTGTGCAAAAACTTCCGCCCGGTGAGACTTTTGTACGTAGCGAATACTGAAAACACAACTGGATGTTAATATGCAGACGCAAAATAACACGAGGCATAGTTCAATAAAAGAAAATCCATTTATGTGTTTTGTATTCAATGTAGAATTTATGTTAAGCGGTTTTGCCTTGATTTGCAACGGCGGCCTGTGCCTGTGCAATGTATGCGGCATCACCCAGGTAATAGTGCTTAATGGGGCGTAAGTCCTTATCGAGTTCGTAAACCAATGGAATTCCGGTTGGAATGTTGAGGTTTACGATCGCTTCGTTCGATAATTGATCGAGGTGTTGGACAAGTGCCCTGAGAGAATTACCGTGGGCGACGATGAGCAATTTTTTGTGATTTTGAATCTCGGGGGCTAAAGTGGAATTCCAAAATGGGAGCAAGCGTGCAGATGTGTCTTTTAAACATTCTGTCAGTGGCAGTTGTTCGCTGGGAATGCTTGCGTACATGGGCTGATGTCCAGGGTACCTGGGGTCATCTTTTTGTAACGCGGGGGGGCAAACGTCATAGCTCCTTCGCCAAATTTTGACTTGCTCTTCGCCAAATTTTTTGGCCGTTTCGCTTTTATTAAGGCCTTGCAATGCGCCGTAATGCCGTTCATTTAATTGCCAAGCGCGTTGTACGGGCAACCACATACAATCCATTTCGTCTAAAACAATCCACAAGGTTCGGATGGCTCGTTTTAAGAGAGAGGTGTACGCTTTGTCAAATGTGAAATGGCGCTGTTTGAGAAGCTTGGCCGCTTGGATGGCTTCGGCTTTACCTTTGTCGGATAAGTCTACATCTGTCCATCCGGTGAAACGGTTTTCTTTATTCCAAACACTTTCTCCGTGACGCAATAAAACTAAGTAATACATAGATATCTATATTGTGACGGTACTGTCGTTTGTACAAGGTTTATTTCATGATTGTTGGGTTGAAAGAGTAGGACTGTTACTGATGACTGTCGCGAGTTCTTTTAGAGGAGAACTTTCAAAACTGTTGATCAGGTCTTGGGTACTTGTTTCCACATCGACGTAATTCTTATTATTTAAGGCGTCTTCTATGAGAGAACTTCCGTCGTTTTCTTGTACGCTACGCGTTTGAGTTTCCTCATCGGAAGTGGTTGCTTGAGTTGCTTCATCCACATTTTGTTCTGAATTTGCTTGCGAGTGTAATATAGCTGTACTCGTTTCGTCCGTTTGGTTAACTTCTCTGTCGTTTGCAACTGCTTGGGAAAGCACAATTGCATCGCGATGAATTTCGAAGTTAGCTACAGTTTTGAACTCTTTCTTAAGTTGGCTTAAGAATTCGTCAATGTCTTTGGAATCGATTGTAACTTTATTAACAACGGATAACATACCTAATACCAATGCACAAGCATGTGCGAGTAAACTAAGGCCCTTTCCAACAGCCCATTGTAACATGTTGGCCAGAGCATGGACAAAACTCTTAATGCCGGAAGCTTCACGAAACTTTTGGCATACACTTGAAAAGCTTTTGTGGCCCTTGTCGATGGTTTTAAGAATGAGATTTTTTAAATGTAAAACGTCATCTTTTATAATTTTTTCTACTGCTGTTTTTGCAAAAGCAGTGACGCCTTCTGGTAACACACGAGGGAGGGGTTTGCAAATTAAGTCTGTCAGTCGTTCACACGCTTTTGCAATTGCTGGGAATTCTGGCATTTGCACGGAGTCAGAAGCCGCAACATTACGTGTAGAGCTGAGAAAAGAACTCGCTTCAGTATTTATGTTCATGAAACAATTATAAGAGAATTAAGTTGGGGAGGCAAGTGTATTTTTATAGGGTATTCCTGAATAAATCGTATTGACCGCTGGGAAGGAAATTCTAACCTAGGTTTCATCTGTTTATTTAATGGAACAAGTTCCAAATGAGAAGATGAATGTAAATGATGCGCTCGCACAAGAATCGGCGCGTGAGGATCTCTTGTGGCTCGGTAAAGTCAAAGAAGGGAATATGGGGGCATTTAATTGGTTGGTTCGCAAGTATCAAAGACGAATTTACGCCATCATTTACAACATTACTTCGAATAAGGAGGACACGGCAGATTTGACACAAGAGGTGTTTATCAAGGCGTTTAAATCGATTGATTCGTTTAAGGGCAGCTCTAATTTTTACACGTGGTTGTACCGCATCGCGCTTAACACGGCATTGTCGTTTGTAAAAAAGCACCGCAGGACGCCTGTGTACAGTTTGGAAGATTGGGATAGCGTCGATGATCCGAAGCATATTATCAATGATATTGTAGGAGTAAGTGATGGAAATCGGCGCGTTTTATTAAAAGAATTACAAGAAAAATTGAACGAAGCGCTGCAAAAATTGTCTCTATCTCATAGAACGGTTATAATTTTATTTGAAATCGAAGGTATGAGTCACGCTGAGATTGCCGAAGTATTAAAATGTTCTGAGGGAACGGTGCGTTCACGTTTGCATTACGCCAAAGAACAATTGAAGAATTTTTTATCAGGGTACTTAAATGAAAAATAAATTGAGAATTAGTTTGGAAGATTTATTGCATTTAAAAAGAAGTGAGATGCCGAACGAAGCATTTTGGCAAGATTTTGACAGGCGCTTGCAAGAACGTTTGCAGCTTGAGATAAACAATTCCGCTCGCTTACATTTCAAGGAAATCTTTTATCACTACCTTAAGCTATTATTTCGTTGGGCACCGGCCATGGCATGCGCGTTGATTTGTTTCGGCTACGCTTTTTTACAGGGGCTTAAACCCACGAATCGTTTTGTACTTGCAGAGGACAGGTATGTTCCAGTGCAAGACTTGAGGCAAGTTCCATTGAAGGCCTGTGATGCGCTTACGGCAATGCCTGTCAAAAAATTGATAGATGGCACGCAAAAAATGATTGCCATGAGCAGCCGAGATCGTTTTTCTTTTTAGACATGCTGAATAGCTTAACGAAGTCTTTGTTGCTTATAGGCTTGTGTGTTCTTAATCAAAGGGGATTAGAGTTAACGGTTGTACAAGCTTGCGAAAAAAGTGCGTTGGTGGGCGTAGATGCGATAAAGGAGGTTTATCGTCAGTCAAATGAGAAGGTGGTCCTTGTCCGTAGCCAAACAAAAGACAACAAAGTTCAGTTGGCTACAGGCTTCTTCGTCAGTGAACTTGGGCATCTATTGACAACCGATTCGGAGGCCGATTCTTATCAAATCGAAATTGATAAAAAATTGTATCCCGCAAAAAAATTGGCGGGTGACACGTGGAACAACGTTGCGTTGTTGCAATTGGAGTCAAGCCCAAAGGACCTGCCTTATGTTGCCTTACCGAGCGTTGGAAATTACCCACAAATAGGCGACGTTTTAATCAGCCTATCTTACAAGTTGGCCCTCAATGTTTCACCACAGTACGGTTATGTGACGGGCTTGAATGATCGTTATTTTGACATTGAATGGCCCACTACTCTGGTGCGCAGTACCTTGGCAATAGACGGAGCGGATTGCGGAGGGCCCGTATTTAATGAGGCAGGGCAATTACAAGGGATGCTATTGCACCCGTTGGCTGAAACAAAAGAAACTTATTTCATGCCCGTGTGCGCCTTGTATAAAATTTACAGCGATTTGTTGTTATTTGGACGCGTCCGTTATGGTTACATCGGGATAACAACGGAGGTTGTATTTGAAAAAGAGACGCAGCAGTTGTACTTGCAGGTGGTGGAGGTGCAGGCTGATTCCCCGGCGCAAAAGGCCGGTTTTAAGGTAAGTGATATCTTGCTCAAAATTGACGACACGCCCATTACGAGCAGGGAGACTTTTAAAAATTTTGTGTTTTTTTCACACCCTGGGCAAAACTTGAGCATAAAAATTCGTCGGGGCCAGCAGGAAAAAATATTGTCTGTGAAGGTCGTGGAAAAAGCGCGTGCTTGATCGCGGCTTAGCTCCATTACGTTGGGTGTAAAATGTGCTCACGGGGGCTACGATGGAATTTAAAAAATTTTTTCAACATTGGGATGTGGGGCATGAATCAATAAGAACACGCCGTTTTACGCCGATGTAAGAGTCTTAACCAGAAGTGAGTAAATGACATTTGAAAAAGAAATAGAAGATTTAAAAGCGGCAGAAACGTATCGGATTTTACCGCAGTACGACGATACATTTTTAGATTTCTCAAGTAATGATTATTTAAATTTATCTAAGAATGCAGAGGTCATCAAAGCCGGTTATGAAGCGGCCTTGAAGTGCGGGGCTGGTAGTACAGGTTCCCGTTTGTTGTCTGGAAATAAATCGATTTTTGCGGCGTTTGAGGAGCAGATCGCGAGAGATAAAAACACGGAAGCTGCCTTAATTTTTAATTCAGGTTTCCAGGCAAATTCGGGAGTCTTGAGCGCGATTTTAAACAAGGATTCAATTGTAATTTTTGATAAATTGAATCATGCCAGCATGTATCAAGGTGTTTTTTTGAGCGGGGCGAGGCTCTTGCGTTACAATCATTTGGATTATGAGCGGCTTGAGAACCTGTTGAAAGAAAATAGTGGGCGTGGAAAAAACGTGTTGATTGCTTCTGAAACCGTCTTCGGTATGGATGGCGATAGGGCGGATTTGAATGTTTTAACGCGTTTGGCAGATCAGTACAATACGATGTTGTACTTGGATGAGGCGCATGCAACGGGATTACAAGGGGTGTCAGGTTACGGCTTGTCAACCTGTTTTAATTTGGATCCTCACAGGACGATCATTATGGGTACGTTTAGTAAGGCCCTTGGGAGTATGGGGGCTTACGTTGCTTCCGGTAAGACGATCATTGATTATTTGATTCAAAAAAGTAAGAGTTTTATTTATTCAACGGCGTTGTCTCCGTTTTGTGTGGGAGCCGCTGCGTGCGCTTGGCGTTTAATTAAGGGGATGTCGGGTGTACGGGAAGCATTGCTGGATAGGAGCCGTCTCTTGAGGGAGCGATTACGTACAGGTGGGTATAATGTCCTGGGAGACAAAACCAACATAATCCCGATTGCTTTTTCAACGATACAGGAGGCCAAAGCGGTTAAGGAAAAGCTCATGCGACAAAAGATGATTGTTTCTCTCATTAGAAAGCCGACGTCTCCGACACCTCGTATACGCTTGGCATTAAACGCGGGGCATACGGATGAACATATTCACCTGTTATTACGGGCTTTAAGCGAAAATTAATGTATGGCTTGGACGTTTATTTTGGCGCATGGGTTCGCATTTTCTGACGACTATTGGCATTTGTTAAAAAATTTGTTGCCAGGGGAGGTCTTGTTTTATCAAAAAAACATGGCGACCGACTCAGATGCAAACTACGTGGGCGTTGCTCACTCTTTGGGCTTCTTGCGATTGAATAATTCCGGCATACGATTTAAGTATTTGTTCGGTTTGCAAGGGTTTTTGGATTTTTGTGGAAAGACGGAAAGATTGCGGCGAATTCGCATGCAAATTTTGGATAGAATGATACGTTCATTTTCTAAAAATTACGAGGAGGGCCTGCGAGAATTTTATGCCCGTTGTTCTTACACTGGGGAAACGCCTTTGCATCTGTCTAAAGAAGCCTTGTTAGACGACTTGGAAAGCCTGAAAAAGGCTTATCCCCACTGTGGGGTGTCGACGATGATAATTGCCAGCGAAGATGATCCCATTGTACCCAGGCGTGTTGTCGAAGATAATTTTTTGGCTTTGCCACAGGTTGAAATAAAATTTACGGAAAATTGTAGGCACACAATGGGGCACTGCCATCCGGAATTGATCGCCGATATCATAAGGGAAAGACTTGAGCATTGATTCTAAAATAGCTGATAAATTTGGGAGGGCCGCCGAGCATTACGATACGTACGCAGATGTTCAAAAGAGTTCGTCGGCACGTTTGGCTGCGCTTATTAAGCATTACGCCAACCACAACTTCAAAACCATTTTTGACATTGGTGCCGGAACGGGGCAAAGTGCAGCAGCTTTGAGACATTATTGGCCTGAGGCGGAATACACCTTGTTGGATATTTCTTCTCAGATGCTTGAACGGGCAAAGGCAAAATTTCCGGATGCCGAGTTGATCGCTGCGGATGCCGAGCGTTATGCCTTTAGGAGACGGTACGATTTGTGCATCTCGAATCTGTCCGTACAATGGTTCCAAAATTTCGAAATGTTTTTGCAAAAGGTACTGCGATCTTGTGATTATTTTGCGTTTTCAAGTTTGTTAGATTCGAGCTTTCAAGCGTACAAATCTATTTTTGAACGAAAGGGGATAAAACCTCCCACCTTCCAATACTTTGATCTTGAGCAGATGAAACGTATGATCAAGCACTACCATTGTGAGGTATTTTCAAGCGAGACTTATCACAAGGATTTTGACAATGCGTTGGAGGCGGCGAGGCATTTCAGGAATATTGGAGCACATCACGCCTCTTACCAAAGTGATCAATTTGTCACGGCCCTGTTGTCCCATAGAGCGCCAGTTTCGTTGAATTATGACATATTTTTTGCGGTGCTATCGGCACGTAAGTTGTAAGACATGAGCGATGTTTGTTTAGTTTGCGTCCTACAATGTAAGGAAGCTTTATATTTTTCCAAAAAATGAAATATGCCCGTAACGTTATTTTTAAGGCTTGCTGCGGCGTGTGAGCACAATTATTCCCAAGGTGTGTCAAAGAATGATCTTTTTAAACGAGGTTCCCAAGTGTAAGCTGTCTACAGTGGATTAAACTTACAGCCTTAATTGATTGTTAAACAAGAGCTGTAAAATTTTTTGCAAAAGTTTTCCGATGACAGCTTGCCCCTGCGCATTAAATTCGAGTGTATGCCGGCAGCCGTGCTTCAACAATTCAGTTTTATTGTAAGAGCATACACAGATCTGATGATTCTGTCCTTCATAAAGGGGCGTCCAACGGATGGGGCATCCCAACCACGTAAAGGCAATTTTCCAGCCTTTTAATTCTTTGTTGGGGATGAGTGGCGTTGTGAGTAAGGCTTTGTTTTGTTGAATAAATGGAGGAACTTGATTGCTATAAATGCGCAGAGTAAAGGCGGTGGCTTGTTGTTGGACGAAATCGAGAAAATTCGTCTGCGCGTGGAAAAAGTCGAGAGGGTTTAATCCAATAAGGTTGAAGCCATTCCATGCAACGTGATGGTTCGCTTGCTTGAAACCTTGTGCGTTGTACCATGTTTGAAAAGATTCCTTCGAGCCCAGAGACAGGCCGATTTCGAAGTGTAAGTGCGCACGTGCCCACGGAATGTTGTAGCAAGCCGTATTGCCCATGACGCCGATTTTGTCGCCTTGCTTGACCATTTGCCCCATGTGGACGTGAATTTGGCTCAAGTGGGCGTACATGGAATAATAGCAAAAATTTTGCATTTTGTGTTGAATAACAATGTAACAGCCGTAGGAACTAAAGCCCGCTTTATGATTTACGTACGCGACTTGCCCCGGCAGGACCGCGTAAATTGTGTCAGTGGTGCGATTGCGGCGGTCACGGTGGATGGATTTGACGTCAATTCCCTCGTGAAAGCGAGTCCCATTGTTGCGTACGCAGCCGAACGAACCTGACAAGGCCGTCCCACTGGCGGTGGCCTGCAGGTAAAATTCCATGGGTCTGTTTTGGAAGAACGCCAGATTGTCGGTGGGCCAACGAGCTTCGATTGCGTGCAGGGACAATGAAATTATCAAAAGCCAGATTGACGCGCCATATTTTTTCAAGTAATAACAATACACGAGACTTTTAGATCATGGCATTATTACAGAGAAGTCAAATTAATAATCTTTTACAGGAAATTCGGAACTTACGTTGGTTGGTTGTGGGAGATTGCATGCTGGACCATTACATTTTCGGGGATGCTCACAGAATTTCACCCGAAGCGCCTGTCCCCGTCGTGCAAGTGGAAGGCGAATTCTACCGTTTGGGCGGAGCTTGCAATGTGGCTGCCAATATTCGTCAACTGGGGGCTCAGGTGAAGTTAATGGGGGGGATCGGAAGCGACAAAGAGGGCGTCATTTTAAGAGATTTATTGGGGCAAGCGGGGATTGAATTCGACCTCCCTTCTGAGCCCACGGACGTGCAAACCATCGTTAAGACGCGTGTGCTCGTGAGAAATCAGCAGCTGTGTCGACTGGATAAGGAATCTGCCTTCCCTGTGGATTTCGCATCGCAACTGGCGAGGGAATTGGATGCAAATGTGGAGAACGTAGACGGCGTCATTGTGTCTGACTACGGGAAAGGGACCATTCAGCAGATCATTTTGGATCATTTAGTCCGTTTGAAGGCAAAAAAGCATTTCTTTTTGGCGATTGATCCGAAGCCGGTACACACGTTAAATTACAGTGGTGCGGACTTATTGACGCCCAATCGCGGTGAAGCTTTACAATTGGCGGCGATGCACTTGTCTCATCAGCAGGAGATTTCCATTGAAGAGCTCGCTAAAAAGATTTTCGCTGCGTACGATATTCAACATCTGGCGATTACATTAAGTGGAAAAGGCATTGCCATGATAAGTCCCGACCTTGTGGTGAAGCGCTTCCCTACCTTGGCGAGAGAAGTATTCGATGTGTCTGGCGCGGGAGACACTGCCATTGCGGCATTAGCCCTAGCTTTGTGCACGTGTAATGACGTGTCACAGGCCGCTTACTTCGCAAATTTAGCGGCGGGAGTTGTGGTTGGAAAGGTGGGCACCGCGAGCGTATCTGCAGATGAAATTTTAGCTTATGTCGACGCATTCTAAAAATAAAGCGTTATTTTTAGACCGGGATGGGACCTTAATTGTTGACAAGGGGTACCTGTGCGACCCTAAGGAAGTTCAATTGCTGCCTTACGTCAAAGAGACCCTGCAATATTTTTGGAAAAATCAGTGGCTGTTTTTTTTATTCTCTAATCAGAGTGGTGTCGGACGTGGTTATTATTCCCTGGAGCAAGCTCAATTGTGCAATGAAAGGATGTTGGAATTATTGGGCGCCGGATCGCATTTTTTTCAAAAAGTTTGCTTGGCCACGGAATTGCCCGATGAAAACGTCCTCTATCGTAAGCCTTCGCCGCGATTTATTTTAGAATGTATCGAAGAATTTAACTTAGACCGAAATGCCTGTTGGATGATTGGGGATAATTTGACGGATGTTCAGGCCGGGTTGTCGGCGAATATCCATGCGGCCTTGTTGGGGCCTGAGCAGAACACGCGAACTGATTACATTTGTGTTGAAAATTTAAAGCAATTCCAGCTTTGGCTTGAGCGGCATGATGCGTTATCGCACTGAATGAGTCCGTTGACCTAGAATAACTTTTAATAGGTTAAAGGCTGTCTTATCGGTAAAAAATAGGATAAAGATGTACATCAGTGCGTTGAGTGAGATAATGGCGATGAGTAAGAAGCCCAACTCCATTTTATTCGAATCTTCGGGCAGTAAGCTTAATAAGATGTAAGTAAATAGGCCGAGCAATAGCATACACGGGGCCTTGTGAAGTGCGAGCGGGAGTAATTTTATGTGGTAATGTGGGTGCTTTTTCTTTAAAAGGTGTGACAACAAAACACATTGGAAAAATGCACTTAAGGTAGATGCCCAGGCTAAGCCCGCCGCTTGTTGTGTAGGCATTAATAAGAGGGCCACTACAATGTACATCAAGAGTGCATAAAAGGCTGTACGCACGGGCGTTTGGGTGTCTTTCTGAGCGTAAAATACGCGTGAGAAGAGAGAAGTTAGGCCAAAAAATGGCAGCCCGATGGCAAAAATTTGAAGCAACGGTGCCGCGGCCTGAACGTTTTTCACGGTAAATTTACCCCAGCAGAAGAATAGTTGTAAGATGGGTTCTGCGAGGATAAAAAGACCGATACTGGCCGGCAAAAGAAAGGACAGCAGTAAATTTAGACTGTGCGCAAGCGTATCTTTGGCCGCATTGATGTTATGTTGAGCTTCATACAAGGAAATTTTCGGAAGTAAGTAGGAAATGATGGCGAAAGCAAATAAGCCTAGGGGAAGTTCCAAGAATCGATTGGCCAGGTAAAGCAGGGAGACCGCTTCCTCATCAATGCAGTAAGCCATAAAGCGACCTAAGAGTGTATTAATTTGGAAAATCGCTGCTCCGAACACACTGGGTAAAAAGAGCCACCAGATCCGTTGCAGATCTTCATCGTCTTTCCAACAAAATTGAGGCCTCCATACTTTGAGGCGTACTAATTGGCATCTTGGGAGGTACCATTGTAAGAATCCTCCGATGACCACACTCAGGGCCACAATATTAATGGGATGCGTTTTGTAAAACATGCTGACGACGAGCCCCGTAATCATACAGAGGTTGAGTAGAACGGGGGAGAATGCACTGAGTGAGAATGCGTTGAATACATTGAGGGCCCCATTGTACAGTGCAGCCAGGCATATGAACCACAAGTAAGGTAACATCAGGCAAGTAAGGCGCGTGACCATTCCCCACTTGTCATCGCTTTGCAGTTGAGTTTGTAAAAGCAATAGCCCCAACATGCTCACGCCTACCCCCAGTCCAAGGATGATGTTCATGCGCGAAAAAAACACATTGAGGAAGAAGCTGGTCGAGGCCTTTTCTCGAACGACCCTTTGCGCGAATACGGGGATGAAGGCAGAACTTAACGCGCCTTCTCCACACAGGCGTCTAAACAGGTTGGGGATGGCGAATGCAATGAGAAATGCGGATGCCTGTAAACTGGATCCAAAGGCGGCAAAAAAGGCTGCATCCCGCACTAACCCCAAGATACGTGAGCAAAATGTTCCCGTAATCATTTTTAGGATGGGGTGTATAGATCGGCAAGGCATCCTAATCAACTTAGAAGCTTTTTCTGTTTTTTCAAGGAAATCTGTTGAAGAGTTTTGAGCGTGTAGGGTAAAATTTTAAAACCGGGAATCGTGATTAATAGTACCGTTAAGTTGAATCGCCTAAGTTGCTCAACTTGTCCTTATTTTTGTTGACCCATAAATGAGTGAATGGGCAAATAAATGGTAAAATTTACGCATTATTTTTTATTATCGGAAAGTCGATGAAATCAATTGATAATCAATTAAGTTATGGTGTTAAGCATGGGGGTTGACAGAGTGTTTTAGGAGTTGTCAAAAATCGGAATTTTTATGCGGATAGCGGTGAAGTTGTGAAAAATGGGCTGCAATGGATGTTTAGAAGGGGTTAAGGTGCCGATGGGCCAGCTGATTTCCTTCAAGGTTCCAAACAGCTTGTCGTATCCTTTCTCAATCAATTGCGTTTAACGATATGTTTCAACTTATGGAACGGTTTTACACATTTACCCTTCGTTAAATACAGGTCGGACGGCTACTGCAGAAGACGTCCCATGAGGAATTTCAACTGGCACAAAGTTTGCTCTATTAAGAATAAATTAGCCTGTTATGGAATTTGGAATAGAACAAAACGCAGCGGCCATATACGCCTTAGAACAGCAGCAAGCGATTATTAGTCATAATTTAGCGTGCAGCTGTGTGCGTGGTTATCAAGCGCAGGTGGTGGGCGTGGAAGGCAAAAATAATGGTGTTTGTAACTTTGATGAAATGAAGTCAATGGCCCGTACAAAGCCCATTGTTAAGAGTGCCATCAATCGCCAAAGTGGTACCTTCGAGTGTACGCATGTTCCAACGGATGTGGCGATTCGAGGGGGCGGTTTTTTTAAAGTGCAAAACGGAGACGGTACGTTTTCTTTTACGCGAGATGGGTCGTTTCATTTTGACGCCAATGGCCTGTTGAGCGATGCGATGGGACGTACGGTTGTAGGCGAAGGAGGCCGCATTCAATCTGAAAATGCCGGTGATCCGATTTTTATCAATTCAAACGGAGATGTGTTTGAGGGGGATCAACAAATCGGCACGCTCGTCGCGTTTAAATTGAGTGATCAAGTCCAAAGGGCGCCGCACGCGAATTACAATGCGTACGAGGCACAAAACATTTTGCCCGACGAAAGCGTTCGTTTTGAGTCGGGGTTTTTAGAACGCAGCAATGTTTCACCTTTGCGCGAGATGGTTTCAATGATCCAAGTGTCCAATACGCACGAAGCCAATTGCAGCCTTATTCGTCAGTTGGATAATACCTTGGGAGAAGTGGTACAGACATTAGGTAACAACAATGGATAATTTATGGAATTAGCACTTTATTCAGCAGCAACGGGAATGGAAGCTCAACAGCTTAATTTGGATGTCATTTCCAATGATATGGCCAACGTTAACACAACCGCCTACAAGCGTACGCAAAATGAATTTCAAGACTTGATGTATCAGAATGTAAAGCCCATTGGCGCGGATTCTGGGGATAACACGTATGCGCCGACGGGCATACAGCTCGGTAATGGGACGCAATTGGTTTCAACGACGAAGATTTTTACGCAAGGGCAGTTGAACAGGACCGGGGAAGAGCTGGATGTGGCCATTGATGGACAGGGGTTTTTCGAAGTGAATTTGCCGGATGGTCGTACTGTTTACACGCGCGACGGGGCATTGAAGGTGAATGCGGACGGAAAAGTGGTGAATAGTGCAGGGCTTGAGATCGGTAGTGGCTTTCAAACAATTGCAACGGCACGTAAGGGCATTGCCATTAACGCCAATGGTACTGTCAGCGTCGATACGGTTGATAACGGCATGCAGTCCTTTAAAATTCAATTGGCCAAATTCCCAAATCCGTCGGGGCTTAAGAGCCTGGGTAATAATTTGTATGAAGCGACGACGGCGAGTGGTGAGGCCACCTTGGGGGATGCTTCCCAGGATGGTTATGGTTCGATTCGTCAGTATTATTTGGAGATGTCGAACGTGAATATTGTCCAATCTATGGTCAACATGATTATTGCCCAGCGTGCCTATGAAATGAATTCAAAATCCGTGCAAACCGCGGATGAAATGTTGAGTAAGGTTAATCAATTGAAACGCTAGTCGCTCGTTATGAATTACATCCTTGCTTTAATTTTTATTGTTTTGTACCTGATTATGGGACGCATTTTACCTCTAAAAGCGTCCTATGGGTCTACCTGGGACCTTTTGCTGGAGCCGGTTATCGAAAATTCTGTTTGTCCCGGGCAAGACGCCGATGGTTCCGTTACGTACACAGAGACGTACTTTTTGGAACAAATTAAAACCTTGTGCGTCAAGCACTTCAATTTAGAGGGAACACTGAAGCTTAAATCTTTGCAGGAGCAATCGACGTTGTCGTTGAATTCCGAGCAGTCAGTGGCGTTAAAAATTATTAATTTTCCAAAGCGATTAAAGCCCATTACTTATTTTTGTGTTCAAGTGATGGTGGATGATCAGCTCTATATGCAGATTGATCATTGGCCGGTACAGGTTAAATTAATGCAATCCTGTTTGCGGGCAAGACGTAATTTGTTGCCGAATGTCACTTTGTCAACGCAGGATTTTGATTGCATTGAAAAAAATGTCCTCACATTGCCCTTTACGCCAGTTCAAGATATCAACCGAGTGACGAGCTTTAAATTAAAACATTTGCTGAAAAAAGCTGAAATTTTAGGAGAAGGAGCCCTCGAAATGGCGTTTACCGTTTTAAAGGGACAAACGGTTGACGTCAAAGTGAACCGCGGCCTGCTGTCGATGCAATTGAAGGGGGTCGCCATGGAAAATGGGCGTCTCGATCAGTTAATTACCATAAAAAATATCAGTACGAATAAAACATTTCAAGGAAAGATTGTGAGTGATGGTACGGTTCAGGTGGTACAATAGCTTCGCATCCATTGTTCTCTTAGGTGTGTGCGCACTGAAAGCAGATTCCCTGTGGTTAAAGAGGGGATGTGAAGAGAGCTTGTTTGTCGATAGAAAGGCACACATGCGCGGAGATGTCGTTATTGTTTCATTTGACGGAGACATTAAAATTACGCCGACGGCAGATACGACGGAGCCGAGAGCCAAGTACCCGTTTTTGCACAAGGTCTTGGATTGGATGCCGAAAAAAGTAAAAGTCAACTTGCCCACGCCGCATGTGGGGCCTGAAGAAACGTATAAGCCGTTTGATATGGCGATGCAAGTGACGGATGTCTTGCCCAATGGTAATTTGGTCTTAGAGGGTATTCGAAAGTACAAATTTTTTGACAAGTATCAATTCGAAGTGGTGAGGGGTATCGCGCGCCCTGATGACATTGACGAAGATAATAAGTTGGAATTTTCTCAGTTGGCAAATTTAACCATTGATTACGGAACTGGCAATTCTATCGAAAGTGCCCGTCACAGAGGCATTGTTTCAAAAGTCGATGGGGCTTTAAACGTTTATTAGTATGATGAGAGGGTTAAAATTGATTTTCTTCTTGGCTGAGTTGATTGTGTGCTCTCAGCTTAAGGGCGTCATTATTAAAAACTTAACGCATCTGAATGGGGATCGAGATAATCAATTAGTCGGTTACGGACTTGTGGTGGGCCTCGATGGGAAAGGTGATCAAACGCCTACGTTTGCGGTTAAGAGCATCAAGAACACCTTGAAGCACTTTGGCATTACAATTGAAGATAATAATAAACCTAAAAATATAGCCGCGGTGATGGTGACCGCGGACATAAAAGCGTTTGCGCAAGTGGGGAGTCGGATGGATGTGGCAGTCTCCTCCATCGGGGATGCGAAGAGCTTGCAAGGGGGTGTGTTGGTTCAAACGCCTTTGAAGGGCGTCGACGGTGTAGTCTACGCAGTTGCACAGGGGCCCATTGTCTTGGGCGGATTTATGGCGGGGACCAATACGGTCAATGTTCAGCAGAATCATACGACCGTTGCGAGGGTCGTCAACGGTGCCATTATTGAGAGGGAGGTGCCCGTACAACTCGTCAATAACAATGCCATCGAATTGAATTTATTGAACCCTGATTTTGTGACCGCCGTTCGTATCGCCGATACAATTAACGAATTTTTCCCAGGAAGTGCGCAGGCACTGTCGCCCGCAACGGTGAACGTCATTATCCCCACGGAATACGTGGGGCAATTGACTAATTTTATTGCACGCATCGGTTCGTACGAGGTCATCCCGGATGTAAAAGCGAAAATTATTATCAATGAAAGAACTGGAACGATTATTGCTACTGATCAAGTTAGGATTTCTTCTGTTGCGGTAAGCCATGGTAATTTGACGATTACCGTTGCAGAAGAAAAGAGCGTTAGTCAAGCGCGTGAACTTGCTTTAAAAGGAGAAACAAAAGAAGTGGTTAATACAACTGTGCAAACGAAGGACTCGTCGAAGAATTTTATAACACTTAATCAGTATCCAACCGTGCCCGAATTAACGACAGCCCTCAATCAAATTGGGGCCTCAACGCGTGACATTATAACAATTTTGCAGAGCATGAAGGAAGCGGGGGCTTTGCAAGCTGAACTTATTGTTTTGTAATTGTATGGAAGTGAATGCAGTTAGTTTTCCTCAAGATCTACAGTCGGCACATTTTAAGCAGCTGGCTGTCGATGAGCAGTATCAACAACTATCGCAACAGTTTGAGGCTTTATTATTGCGACAGATGCTCGGTAAGGCGTTGAAACCTATTTTTAAGAGCGCCTTATTGGGGGAAAATAATGCGACGGACAATTATCGTTCGCTGTTTGTTGACGTCCTGTCGCAGACAATGGCGACGGCCTCCCCGCTTCAAATGAACCAATTTATCCAATATAACCAATTAAATTCGTCCACCCATCATGAAACAACTTAACTCAAATGCAGTTTTTAATTATGAAAAATGTATTAGCGCTTTTCGTAAGGAAATAGAAGAAAGCGGAATGTTACTTAATTTGATTTACGAGCAACAAAATTGTTTGTTGCAACACAATCCCATTTCTCTATTGCAAGCGACGTCAAAAATTGAGGCTCAGTTGCCCCTTAATAACCTGGCCACGGCAGATCGGACCGCATTTGTGAACCAATTGGCAGAGCTCAACGGACGGGAAACTTTAGCGCTCAATGAAATCCCCAAATATGTCCCCGAAGAATTTAAATCTTTATTTAAGGCTTTAGTTGGGGAAATTGTGACGCTTCGGTACCGCATTAAGTCGAAGATACAGTTGCAACAAAAATTGCTGGGGCAGGCACAGCTCATTAACGACTCGGTTTTGCAGCAAATGTTGCCCAGTACAAAGATATACAACAAAAAAGGGACGGTCTCTTCCTTACCTTTAAATTGAGGGCTATTATGGGTGTAAACTTACATCAATGCTTGTACAGTTCATCGGACGCATTGAGCATTCACATGCGTTCCATCGAAATTGCGGGGCAGAACATTGCCAATGTAAATAGTGACAATTATGCCACGCGGAAGGTACGTATTTCTTCGTCTCCGAGAATGAGCGTGGCGGTCGGCCATAGAGGTGGAACGAGTGGCTTTTTGGATTTGGCCGTTGTCACCGATCGCAATGCGTTATTAGATCAGCAACTTATTCAGTCGATTTCCCGCATGGAGGTCTACAACGAGAAAGTCCAAAATTTTGCCTTATTGGAAAACTTGTTGGGAGAATCTTTTGATACGCAGACGCAAGCTTTATCCGCAGGGGGAGATTTCGGGGCACATGGATTGAGCGGGGAATTGTGCGAATTTTTCAATGCCTGTTCCAGTTTGAGTGTGCAACCCGATTCCAAGACGCATAAAATAATGCTCGTGTCGACGAGCCAGAATCTTGTTAATCAGTGTAAAAACATCGGACAAAGACTGAATGATACCGATGCGACTTTGACGGCAAAATTGGAGCAGGATGTTCAAGAAGTCAATACCTTGTTGGCAGACATCGCAGATCAATCGAAAAAGGTGGCCGATTTTGAGAAGTTAAATAGGACGGATAAGGCGATTGAGTTGCGTGAAAATCGACAAATAAGCTTGGAAAAGTTGGCACGTTTTATCAATTTTAGCACGCAAGAAGTCGACAACACATTCAGCGTTATATCGGATGGTCAGATTTTGACAGAAGGCGATAGGGCAAAAACCCTTTCTTTTGATGTCAATGGGTCAACAATAAAGGTGGGTGAAAAGCAGTTAAATGTGTCTGGTGGTTCGGTCGCTGGAAGCTTGCTTGGGAAGATGGAACAAATCCCTGAGCTTCAAGGGAAGTTAAATGCCTGGATTGCGTCGTTCGTCGATAATGTTAATCGGGCTTATGACGGTAATTTTTTTGCCGGAAATTCACTGGATGATTTTGCAGTCGTTGTGGATGAAAATTCCCTAAAAACAAGTTTAAATGACGAAAATCCACTGTCGAATGATCGAATTAATGCTTTGCTGTCACTTAGAGAAGAACAGCTGCAAGATTCTGGGACACTGGAGGGAAATTACCAAGAGATTATTGTCGATTTTGCCAATCAATATAAGGCCACGCAGGATATGCTGGAGTGCGAATCTTCCGTCAATAAGTTGCTTACGCATCAAAGAGAAAATATGATTGGAGTGTCAATTGATTCGCAACTTATTAACTTAATCCAGTCTCAAAAGGCATTCCAAGCGGCCGCAAAAGTGATTTCTATTGTGGATGAGCTGATGGAGCTCTCAATTAATCTTACACGGAGGTAAGTGATGAATGTATCTAGTTTAGGTTTTAGCAATCAATTTATTGAACATGTCCAGTCCTTACAGAGGAGGCAATTACATTGTATGCAAACGATTGCAAGTGGACGTACTTTTCAAAATGTGAGTGATTCGCCCGCTGTAACGGCTTCATTATTGAAAATTCAAGGGGAGCAAAGTCAAGTTTCTCAATATAAGCAGAATTTATTGCAGGCAAAATCGCTCATCGATGAAACCTACAGTTCTGTTGAGCAACTTTATCAGCTCAATGTTGAAATGGGGGTCTTGGCCACACAGTATTCAGATTTAAATAAAGCGGCCTTACCGGCATTGCAGAATGATTTCAATAATTTGTTGGAGCAATGCCTGCATGTGGCGAACGTAAAGCACTTAAATCAATACCTGTTCGCAGGTGATAAACTGTCGACACAGCCTTTCAATGTTGACCGTGACGATGGGCAAATAACGGACGTGTCGTACGTAGGATCTGAAACGGTTAATACCATTGCTGTGGGCACCAATACTTCCTTAAACCCCGTCGCAGAGCCGGATGAGAATAAGGAGATTTTAACGGTGTTAAAGAACTTAGTCGCTCTTCAGAAAGAACTTAATCAACCCAACTTGGATAATGAACGGATTCGTACGCTCAGCCAAACGGTTAATAGTAGTAATGAAAATGCTTTGATCAATATCATGGGCAATTTGAGCGCAAAGATGATCAGCCTCGATCACCTGGAGCAGCAAAATGTTTTGCGCAATGAAAATCTCAACGATCTTGTTTCGGATCATACGGATGCGGATGTGGCCACTTTTATGCTACACTTAACGCAGTCTCAAGCCGCCTATCAAGCTGCGCTGCACACGGGAAGTAAGGTTTTGGGCCTTTCACTCCTGAATTTTTTATAAAGGATTTATACGATGTTGTGGTACCAACAAAATACGCCATTAGCTACACAAGCATTACCTGCCAAAGTTTCTGTAACGGATGGACTTATTGGCATGCCGGATTATAAAAATTTTATTTTAAAGCGCTGTGAGGATACGCCATTCGTTGAATTGCGTTCTTTAGAAGAACCGCATCTTGGCTTTTGGTCGATTGACCCATTCGTGTGCGTCCAAAATTATGCTTTGGCTATTGCCGATGAAGATGTAAGAGCTTTGGAAATAAGCGAGGTGTCCGATATTTTAATTTTAACTTTGGCAATTGTTTCTCAAAGGAAAATTACGTTGAATACGATGGCCCCTTTGTGCATACATCGCACGCGTCTTATCGGGAAACAAATTATTCCTGAAAATTACAAGTCGTATTCTGCAAAACACGTTCTTTACGAGGAGGCCGTCACATGCTTGTCTTAACGCGTAAGTTGAATGAGTCGATTGTCATTATCAGCACGAACGGTGAACTCGTTACGGTTGGCATATCTCGTGTCGATAACGAACGTGTTAAGTTGGGGATTGAAGCGCCTCAAAATGTAAAAATTTTTCGCAAGGAAGTGTACGAGAGTATCTTGGAGTCCAACGCCGATGCTCAATGTAATATAGATCAATTAAATAAACAAAAAATTAAGTCCTTGATGGGGGCGATGAAATTGCGCAAGCAAGAGTAATTAAATGAAATACAAGTCATTTTTTGCTTTGACATTTCCGCTGAAATAAATTCTGCTAATAGCATCCTATGTGTTGATAGGAGAGATGGCTGAGTGGTCTAAAGCGCCTTCCTGCTAAGAAGGTAAGTCCTCATAAGGGGCTTCGAGGGTTCAAATCCCTCTCTCTCCGCCAGTCCGAGACGCCGATACGTTGGGCTGAGGTTAGGTTAACATGAACTTGTGTGCGAAGGGGATTGTTAATTTTTGTAGATTTTAACCGTTTATTTGATTGAAAGAATTTAAGAATGCCTAAAGTCTCAATTATTGTCCCTATTTTTAACGCGGAAAAGTACATTGAAAAATGTTTAAATACGCTCGTTAATCAGACGCTGCAAGATATAGAGATCATTTGTGTCAATGATGGATCTACGGACCATTCTATGGATCCCGTTAAAAAGTTGGCAGCCGAGGATACTCGCATAAAAATAATTGAGCAGGCCCATCAAAAACAAGGCGCTGCGCGGAATAATGGCATGAAAATTGCGAGCGGCGAATACCTGGGGTTTGTAGATGCCGATGATTGGGTTGATGTGGATTTCTTTGAAAAATTGTACAATGCGGCCCAAGCATACAAGGTCGACATCGCGCTTGCAAACAATATTCGGGTCGATGAGGACGGAAAAGGCCAAAAGAAACGTTTAAGTATTGAAAAGGAAGAAGTATTTACAACGCTTCAGGGGAAATTTGATGCCTGCCATCAATGGAGAAATCAATGCCCTACCAATAAAATTTATAGGCGTACTTTATTTATAGAACATCATCTTACTTGGCCCGAAGGCATGTATTGTGAAGATAAGTTTTTGTCGACACAAGTGGTCTATTATGCTAACGGACTTGTGACCGTTCCTGGTGTAAATTATTATTATTATAGAAATCCGACTTCAACCGTTAATCTTAAGACCAAGGAACACGTCATTCAACGCACCAAGGATAATAACAAGGCCAAGAGAGATATTTTAAATTTCCTAAAAGAGAAAAAAGCGGAGGTCAGAGATAACTTTTGGGCCACTAAAGTGGACAAGCGCCTGTTTAATCTACCCCTGTATCGAGTCGAAGAAAGTTTACACTCGGAAGTTCACCTCTTATTTGGACTTATTCCCATTTTTTGGCGCAGACGTTAAACTGCACCTCATGCCTTTGGAGCATTGTTTTTAACTTGCCTACTTATTGAGGAACTTCCACAAGCTGAGGCAATGGTCGACGAAGCTGGGCAATTGCGCCAAAGGGGTTTGAATTTGTTTGTCCGATATGGCCTCTGAGGGATTGGGATGCGTTTCGATGTATATGCCTTGGGCGCCTGCGGCCAGTGCGGCTTTAGCCAATGTTTCCGCGTATTGACAATCTCCGTGTGTGAATTCAGAGCCGATCCCTGGCATTTGCAAACTGTGGGTTGCGTCGAATAAGGTCGGGTGGCCGTTTGCTTTTAAAATGGGGAATGTGCGCATGTCGACAACCAAATTTCCGTAACCAAAGGTCGTACCGCGTTCCGTTTGCCAAATTTCCGTGGCACCGAACGCCTCCAGCTTTTGAACGACAAACTTCATGTCCATGGGGGCTAAAAATTGTCCTTTCTTCACGTTGACGGGTAATTTTGTCTGTGCGGCGGCCTTGAGTAAATCTGTTTGTCGGCACAAAAATGCGGGAATTTGTAAGGCATCGCAGGTGGATGATACGATGGCTGCCTGCTCCGGAAGATGAATGTCGGTAATGACGGGGAGTCGATAATCGGATTTTATTTGAGACAAAATTTCTAAACCTTCTTTAAGCCCAACGCCTCGCATGCCATTGACACAGGTGCGGTTTGCTTTGTCAAAGGATGACTTAAATACGATGGTTAAATCATCGGCGTATCGATCTTGTAAATCTTTTAAAACTCTTGCGACCTCGTTGGCAATGGCGGTTGATTCTAAGGCGCACGGACCGGCGATTAGGAATAGTTTGTCCGAATTGAATAGGGAAGTTTTCATGGGTTAAAAATTTGAAAAAATAGTTTGAAGTTTAGAAGAAAGATTTTCCAGCGCGTTATCTTGCATTTCCTCGGAAGAACTACTCGGTTTTGGGCTGTAATTGAGCAAGCGTAATAAGTCGCTGTAATCGAGTTTTTCTAGAGTTCCCCCTAGATGAACTTTGGGCCCTAAGTAGTAGCCATCGAAATCAGTTTTCTGTTCGTCAAAGGGCAAGTAACGCATTAACGGGCCCGATTTGCCGTTGAGCTGAAAATCAAATGCGACGGCTTGCTGGTTCATGTCAATTTTTTCATCTAGGCCCACGGTTCCGTTAAAGTGCAATGACAGATCATCGTTTTTAATACAAGCTTGCTTTATCGTTATGGCTTGACCCGGTGTGAATTGTGCGTGGGCCGATAGGCGTTGAAATGGAATCGATTGACAATAAGAAACGAAAACGCCCAGTGTACTCATTTCAAAAACACGGCCGCCCACTAAAAGTCCCAACGTGTTTGTCAGCCCGTTGACGACCTGTGAAGTTGGGTTGTTTTGTTGGAATGGCTTGATCATCCCTTGCTTGATATCCAGCTGGGCATTGCCACTTAATTGCTTTATGGATAATTCATTGATCGGACAACTTAGGTCTGCTTTGAAATCCATGGATCCCTGAATGAGGGGGTAGGTCTTGGTGTACAATTGTAAATATTGTAAAAGTTGCAAACCTTGTTGCAGATCAATTGATTGGCATTGAATGTTCGCCTTGATGGTTTTGCTCGGACTGAGTGTAATTTTGCTGTCCAATGTGCCGGCAAGTAAATTGCAGGTGGATTTTACGGAAGCTGTAGTCGGTGTATAGGTTAACTGCGTGTTTAAATTTTCAATGCAATGAGGTGCGTAGGACAACAATTTTGTAGAAGCGGGTGGCGTGGAATTTTGCACGTTTGATTTTTTTGAAATTTGATCCGTGTTATCATTGTTTGCCACGCTGGTTTGCGTCTTGGTCGGAGCCTGTACCTTAAAAGTAGAGGTTAACATTGGCACAAGTTTTTGTTCAAAACTGTCCTTGAAAAGTTTTGCCTGCGTGTAAGCCTCTTGAAGGTCGCCCACTTGAATCGATTGGCTGTTGAGTTGAGCTTTTACTTCCTTGCTAATTTCGTTAAATTCAAGAGCAATATTTGCGTCACTTAGGTGCTGTGCATGACGTAATTCAATTGGGCCTTTCAAATGGTATACGCCATTGTCTTTATCGATACTGCCTTGTAGGTCCAGGGTGCAGGGGCTTTTAACGGGAGATAAATTAATGTGATAGTTGGCGTTTAACTGCTTATCGAAATCCCAATGAATTGATCCGTTTCCTATGATGCCGGGTAGATCGACGAGAAGCCCTTGCAGACTGAGGTCATCCAGCTGCGATTGGATTTTGCCCTTACTCTTTGCAAGTTCTAAATGATTTTTTTGTAGGGTCCAGTAGAGGGATAAGTCCCCGTTGAGCAGCGCTTGTCCGTCGGGCTCACCTTGCAAATAACATGAATCTAACTTAAACGACAGATTTTTTGTGGGGGTGTAGGTGAGAGTTGGGCATAATTTCAGCTGATGGCAATGGAGTAATGGCGTATCGTTGAGAGAAGAAAATGCCCCCTGATTTACGCATAGTTCTTTGTTGGTATAAAATTGCCAGGCATTGTCTTGTATTTTGAGACCGCCTTCCCACGAGCAGAGTCCTGAGAATTGCCCGTACTTTTGAAAGGGATTGAGAATGGCCAAGGGCAAATAATCCATTTTAATCGTCAGTAAATTGCCTTTGTTTTGCGGTAATCGACCTGCGTACAATTCATTTAAATTGCAGGCGAATGGATTACCTAATTGTGCCGTTAAGAGTGAAAGATCTGTAGACGGATCATAGAGGTTTAAATCCCATTTCGAAAGCGACATGGATTTTTTTGTTAGATCAAATTCGAAGGCGTGATGGAGCGATAATGCCATGGAATTGAGGAAGGTGTACTTTGAGAAGTAGGGTTGTTGCGCGCACCCTTGTCCGTAAATTTTACCTTGTCCGGAGGTTTTGATCCGTTGTAAATGATTTTTTTGAAAGCTAAACTCGCCCGATTGGGACGTCTTAAGAAGCTGTTGGTGCTTGTTGTCCAGGATGTGTAAGTCGACAACGTAGCGAAAATGGTTTAGGGTTGAATTGCAACTCAGTTGAGGGTGAATTTTTATTTGTAAATTTTCAAAAATAGGCGTGGTAGCGTTTTGCCAAGTAATTTGTGTAATGCGTGTGGGTTGTGGGGCGCTAATTTTCCATTCGTTTTTATCCCAGGAAAATTCAAGATTACTGTCTTCAATTTGCCCTTGTAATTTGTAATCGTGCAAGAAAGGCTCAAAAATTGTGCACGGTATGTTTTTTAAAGAGAGAGAAAGCACACGTTGATCTGCCTGCAAGGGTTTAATGGATTGGGAATCTGTGGAATAAGTAAGTGGATGCAGTAAATTACTGTTAAAAAAGACCTTGTGTGTATTTTTTTGTTTTAACAGACAATTGAACTGCTTAAATACGATGCTGTCTTTATTAAAGTTAGCGCCGAGTTCTGTCTTTATGCTGAGTACGGGTAATTGTGCCAAGGTGGGATTAATTTTACCCAAGTCTTTTACCCATGTGCTGACATAAGTGTGCGTTTCAATGCTTAATTTTGGACGCAAGACATTGACTTGGCCTTCTGCCATGACGGAAAGTGTCGGTACGGCACCTGTCAAAAATGTTTTTAGAATAGTGTGGTCAAATAATCCCTGCCAATGTGCGGAGATGGCCTTTGAGCCCTTGCGAAAGAAGTTGCACGTGATGAGGAGATCGTTGGCAGAACCGTAGTGACCTTCTATTTTAAGGTATTGTTTTTGGTCTTGTTCTTCTGCGAAAATGTTAAGGGAGCAGAGCGGGTAAATTTTATCTTTATTGCGAATTCTCATTTGATGAAGGACGCGCAATTTATCTAATTTTCCTTTTAAATTTTCGGACAATTGAATGTCTCCGTGGAGATTAACCTGAGAAATGGGAGCGTATTGCGTGATCTCAAGTTGAGCGGAGTACTTGCCGTTGCAGATTTGTTCTGGGCACAAGTCGCTTAATTGAATTTGGAAGGGGGCAATTTTAATGTTTTTGTAGTGCCCTTGTCCCTGTATGGATAGGTGTTGGAGATAAAACTTGCACGGTAGTTGTAAATATCCAAAGAGTCCGTCGGCTAATTTTGGCGGGAGGCTACTGGGGAGTAAACTTGCCTCTTGTACTTGAGGCTTATTGAGCCTGTCGGGCAAGTTTTTAATGTCAAAGTTAATGGCGCCTTCAAAGTTTTGAATGTGGAGGCCCCTGCCGAGTAAAAGTTTCCACGGTTGCCATTGGAGCTTAAAGTTGGCAACTTGAATGGAAGACGTTTTGTTGACTAATTCGAGTGAGGTGAAACTGATGGCGTCTGCATTTCCTTTGTAGTCAACAAAATTTACTTGTTGAAAGAAAAGTCTTAATCCACCTTGAAGGAGTAATTTTTGCAATGGTCCAACTTTTAGGACGGCGAAAATAGCTACTAATGATAAAGCTAGGCAGAGCCCCGTAAGCTTCAAAATTTTTTTATACAATCTTCTCACGACAAGGTTTAAATTAGAAATTTTCTTTGTATTTGCCAATTTGTTTTTGCAATTTTTTGTAAATCGGCGGCCGTGTTATTCCTTCTGTTATTTCTCCAAGATTGTCAAAACGATTTTTCCGTTGAGGGGGAAATGTTCCTACAGCTTTGTTTTAGGGCAATCGTTGGTATAATTTGCAAAATGCAGTGGTGAAAATAACTTCTTCGCAGGGGCTTCCATCTTCTTCCAAGATTTGCAGCCTAATGGATCGTGTGCGCTTGGGCGTCGGTCCGCACGTGCGCCATTGGGCTTTGCCGCGTGACCAATATTGCCAGTGCGCGTTCTTGTGCGCGGGTAAATGAAGTGATGGAGTGGACTGCCCGGGAAGATCGTGCGTGCTTATGTCCGTGCTGTGTTGTCCGTCAATGACTGAGAAGGTGTTTTTTGTATACTTGAACTGTTGCCCTTTTCTTATGATAGGGGACAATCGTTCATAAACATTGAAGCACTTTGTCGGGTGAGGCTGTCGCTTTTGTACGGACTGAAGGCTCGTTAAGGTGAGTTTGATGAGCAAAGTAACGATGCACAAACAAATTGTAACTTCCAACAGCGTGCTACCTGATTTTGATCGTTTGCCCATGTGCCAGCCTTTTTCTTGGAGAATAGCATTGACCTTGAAAAAGTTCAATGTTTCTATTGCATTAATTTAAAAAGATTTGAAAATAATAATCATATGAATAAGGCAAAATTAATCGTTGAAATTCAATCTCTTTTAGGAGAGGGTGCAACAAAAGCGTGTGCGGAACAATCATTGACAGCTGTTTTAGAGGCTTTAAAGGCAGGGATTGCTCAAGATGGATTGGTTCAACTCATCGGCTTTGGCACTTTCTCAATTTCTGAACGTAAGGCCCGTAAGGGGGTTAATCCTCAAACTGGGAAGCCTATGGAAATTGCTGCGTCCAAGACGATTAAGTTTAAGCCAAGTGCTCAAATTAAAAGCATTTGTTGATTTCGTACGAATTGAAGTCGCAGAATTTTCACTCGCGGCCGCAGGAAATTCTTTGTTTTGTCATTTCGTAAAATTTAATTGGAGGTATTTATGAAATATGCTTTACTTGATGAAGCTTCGAAGATTGTTACAAATCCTAATATCTTAGTTAATTTGGTTTCAAGGCGGGTTAAGCAGTTGCGAAATGGTGCTGAACCACTGGTGCATTCTTTTGAAACTTTGAGTTTGGAAGACATTGCCCTAAAAGAGATTATTGAAAAGAAAATTTCTGCCGATTTGTCGGATTAAGAAGCTATAATGGCAAAATTGGAAAAGGAGCCTACCAAGTTTATACTGAATCGTAAGGTGGGTTATAATTATTTTGTCGGCAAAAAGTTTGAGGCTGGCTTGGTTTTAAAAGGAACTGAAGTCAAGTCACTGCGTTTGGGGAATGCTGCCATAGATGAGGCTTTTGTGCGATTGGATCGCCATGGCCGTCCGGTATTGATGAATGCCCATATTGGTGAGTATCGCTTTGGAAATCTTAGTAACCACGATCCCTATCGTTCACGTTATTTACTTTTGCACGCCCACGAAATTAATGAATTACGAGGTGCGTTGGAGCGTAAGGGAGAGAGCATTTTAGCCTTAAAAATCTTTTTTAAGCAGGGGTTGGCTAAATTGGAGTTGGCCATCTGCAAGGGGAAAAAACTGTTTGATAAGCGCCGCAGTTTAAAAGAAAAAGCCACAAAGCTGGAAACGGAAAGGGCGTTAAGGCGTCACAGTCTATGATCCATGTGATTTTATTCCGTCCTGAAATTCCGCAAAATACAGGGAACATAGGGCGCTTATGTGCGTGTACCCAAACGCGATTACATTTGATCCATCCCTTGGGCTTTTCTACGTCCGATAAGTACGTAAAGCGCAGTGGCATGGATTATTGGAACTTCCTAGATGTTAGGGAACATGCGGATTGGGATGCTTTTATGCAACAGTCGGATGGGCCAAAGCGTTTGTGGTTGTTAACCACGCATGCGACACGTCCGTATTGGGAAGTTAGTTTTCAGGAAGGGGATGGCATTGTTTTCGGGAGTGAAGGTCACGGTTGCCCTGATTGGTTGCATGAACAGTTAATGGGCGGGCGCTTGACGATTCCGATGCCGAAAGCGGGTGTGCGTTCGTTGAATCTTGCGACGAGCGTGGCCATTGTTCGGTATGAAATTTTACGTCAATTAAGTCGTTAGTTGGCCTGCATTAGAGCCACATATTTGCTACGTGGGGGGAGCACTCTAAGTTCATCGTGGTTGAAGAGAATAGGCAAGAATTGCGTGTTTTTCAAAGTTTGGTGTTGGCTCGACCTACTGTGATGGTTGTTAAAATCGCAGTTTTGTGGCATTTTTATCAAGTTGACTATTGAATCTTACGGAGGACGGTATGGCTTATAGATAAGTTTAATCGGCTGTTCCATGATGTTGGGACAATTAGTTAAGATGTCCGCTTGCAATTTTTAGTTCTCTCCTGTACGAATGACTTAATGAGCGAAGAGGCGTTGGGTCAATTGTCGAGGGAAGATGCATTTATGTTGTTGAATGCACTACCGAGGATTGGTTGGGTAACAATGAAAAAATTGTTGAAAGAATTCGACAATGATCCTCTGGCTATCTTCAAGGGCAAGTACGACGACTACCGAGCCATCGGCCTGTCAGAGGTGGTGAGTAACAATTTGGCTTCTTGGCGGCAATTATTTTCGGTTCAAGTTGAGAAAGAACGTCTGAGCAAGTTAAAGGCGCGTTTTATTTCTTTTGAAAATGAGAGTTATCCTCCTTTGTTGAAATCGATTTACGATCCCCCCATTGGCCTGTACTGCTGCGGCCCGGCAGAATTCTCAGCCAATATTATTGCCATCGTTGGCAGCCGTTATGCGTCTTTGTACGGTTTGCAAGTGGCGGAACGATTAGCTTGTGAATTGGCCGAGCGTGGTTGGTGTGTATTGAGTGGTTTTGCACGAGGTATTGATACCGCTGCTCATCGAGGTGCCTTGCGAGCGCAAGGCCTGACGGTGGGTGTCTTGGGCTGTTCCATCGATCGTGTTTACCCTCCGGAAAATGGTGAATTGTATGCCGAATTACGTCAAAAAGGTGGCTTGATATCGGAACTGCGATTGGGATCGAGGGTAGATCGTATGAGTTTCCCAAGACGAAATCGCATCCTGTCGGGAATGAGCCAGGCGGTGGTCGTTGTGGAGTCGGACGTAAAAGGGGGAAGTATGTTGACAGCTTCCTTTGCCTTAGATCAAAACCGTCAAGTGTTTGCAATCCCGGGT
Organism: uncultured Verrucomicrobiota bacterium; assembly: GCA_902495005.1. GTDB lineage: Bacteria > Verrucomicrobiota > Verrucomicrobiia > Opitutales > UBA9783 > CABUVL01. The sequence goes on from CABUVL010000001.1 coordinate 398,579, forward strand.
CGAATTGACTCGGATATGAGCCGCGGTTGTCACAGTTTGATTCGGAATGGCGCCACGCTGGTGACCTGTGTGGAGGATATTTTGGAAGATTTGGAATCGGCACCGCCGTTGAGCTTAAAACTAGATTTGGAACCTCAACTGCAGAATTTGAGGGAGGGGGTTGAACTCACAGAAGAAGAAGGCCGCATTTGTGAGATTTTGAGAACGCAAGGACCGTTGGGGAGTTCTCACCTTGTTGAAATGTCACAGTTGTCGGTGGAGGAATTGCAAGCGATTTTGTTTTCATTGGAATTGAAACGTGTGATTCTCCGCCGCAACGATGGCTTATTGGAACTCGCTTAATTACATACTACGGCGAGTATTGGCGCATTAGTTGGACGAAAAAAGTGATGTCTTTTTGACCGCTAGCTTGTTGAGTTTATTTAACTCGTTGTATTTTGAATCGTAATTACTTTTGTAAGGGAACGGCTTAATAAAGTTCTGTTTTATGAATTAACGTGACGTAGTGTTACTTTATCTACAGTTAGTTATATTTAATAAATGTGCGGCGGCGTTCTGCTTATTTCAATGTCTGAAACTATTTTGCTAATGATGGGTACGGGTGTAATGTTCATAACTGCCTGCTGGATATTATGTTGGAATTTAGTTTTTCTATTTACTTTTGTTTGTGTTTTTTATAAACTGACTATGATGGGCTTGCATATTATTAGCTCTGTTGTTTACTTCTAACCTTTTTATTTATTATGTCATTATCATTTCCCAACAATTCTATTACTGCTCCTAGTAATCAACCTCTGCCTCCTACCTCACCTGACCTTGGCAATATCCATTTGTCTAACCAAGCTCCGGTTGAAACGATTTCTCAACAAACGTCCACCACCATGCCACCGGTAGGCGGTGACGGCAGCAATGCTGTCCCTGAAGTCTTAACGGATTCGAGCCCTACCAACGGGGTTGAAGGCTTGACCTTGCAACAAACAACGAACGCAGGCGCACCTGAGACGCATCCGCATATTGATGATCCGGAAATTAACAAATGTGTAAAACAGGTATTGTCAGAGAAAACGTTTGACGCGGCGGCAGACAAGGCTCTCTTCGGTGCTTTAGGGGACAAGGGTATTATTGCTGACAATGGTACAATTAATTTTGATAAATTGAAGATAAGCGTAGACGGTAAGACGATAGAAGGGAAAAAACTGTCAAAGCTTATAAAAAAGGCGGGGATTCAGGGAGAAATGTTTATAAAAGGAAATGGAGAATTAGATTATCATATTACAGGAAAGTGTGGCAAGGCCGCTGTCCAAATATTGCAGTCACTCCAATCTGCGATTCATGAATGTTCTCAGGGTTTGCCGGATGGCTTGGGCGATAAGGTTACTTTGAATTTAATGCCTCAAACGGCCGCTGGTCCAAGCGCAGAAGACCTTCAAGTTTTGCGTAACGGGGGACAAATTATGTACAAGCCGGCTGATGGTGATAACGTTGTTAAAATGGCATTAGACCCGGGAAATGGCAGCGAAGGTGATGGTTTGTCCGTATCTTTGTGTGACGTAAATGGTAAAGTGCGTGAAGGTCATGGAACGAAAAAAATTCCTTTAAGTGTTGTTTACGAGGGGAAGGAATATAACGGGAAAGAAGTTAAGACGGCGCTATTGGCGAACTGGAGGGAAGAGAACCTTTTTGCAAAGGCTCAAATACAGGAAAGCGAGGGCCGCCCCACGCCATTAAGCAAGCTTCAGAAGCAATCGAATGAAAGTAATCCAGAGCGAGTGGGCGCTCAAAATAAGTTGTGGAATGCGGCTTTTAAGTATTTGGGCATGACTTCAGATGTCTCGGAAACTGAGTTTTCAGCGACGGTCAGTGTGGGTGCGGCGGAAGACCAGCCTGTTGATAATAATGCGCAAAATTCCCAAGACGAACATTTGACATTGAGTGGAAATGGGGTTGTAGAAATGTGGGGTGATCCTGTTGCTAGTACGCAGGAGTTTGTGATGTCGAGGCAAGGGAGTGGAATTGAGCCAATGCCCAGCGGGCCAACGATAACGTCGCAGCAGAACATCCCATCTAATCGTACAGCCGACGACGCAGCTGTTCCACCACCCCCCTCCGCCGCCTCCACCACCAGCTTCAGTGCCGAGGATGGAGACAGTTTCGGTAGAACAACAAGCAGCATCCACCCATAAGACCACTGCTGCGACTAAACCGCAAGCCAATGTCCATGCCAATAATATCTTAGAGGAAATAAAAAATTTTGATCACTCAAAATTAAGAAAG
>CABUVL010000002.1 GCA_902495005.1 uncultured Verrucomicrobiota bacterium
CTTTCTTAATTTTGAGTGATCAAAATTTTTTATTTCCTCTAAGATATTATTGGCATGGACATTGGCTTGCGGTTTAGTCGCAGCAGTGGTCTTATGGGTGGATGCTGCTTGTTGTTCTAACGAAACTGTCTCCATCCTCGGCACTGAAGCTGGTGGTGGAGGCGGCGGAGGGGGTGGTGGAACAGCTGCGCCGTCGGCTGTACGATTAGATGGGATGTTCTGCTGCGACGTTATCGTTGGTACGCTGGGCACTGTTTGAGTTGACGGGGCCGAGACTGTATTTGGTGCGACTGTTGAAGTGGTCCCCTTGTGGTTAATGGGGTTTTTATCAGATTGCGATACGGTTGCCGAATTTTTTGGGCTTTGGGCGGTTTCGGACTGTTTGGAACGGTTAGTTTTATCGACTTCGTTGTGAAAATTTTTTAAATCTTTTACAATTTCCTGGCCCATCCCCTGAGTTGTTTCTTGATATTGCGTGTCTTGAGCTTTTGTTGTCTGTTTGTGCCCAGTTGTGGAGGTTGTGGCTGGTGTTGATGGTTCCCTTGTCAGTTTGTCTAGTCTTGCGTAGAGCTCCGACCAGGTGTTTTGGAGCTTGCTTATTTCACCTAATTTTGTGTCCAATTCGTTTTGCAATTTTTCAAGACGTTGGCTGGGGCTTTTGATGCGATTGCAAATGCCAGAAAAGAAGGTTTGACATGCGTTAATAAATTTTTGGAGCCCTTTAGGATTGGTGATCGAGTGAATTTGTTGCCCGATATTATTGCATGTGGCTTCCGTGTACTGCTTAAGTACCTCGAGGTCCTGTTCAAAGTTCTTTTTTAGGGCCTCTTGGACTTCTCTGGGTTTGGCCTCTAGCTGCATGTTACCCAAGCTAAAATTTTTAGCTTGTTGGAACCATTTTTCTAGGTTTTTATTACTTAGACTACCGTTAACTTTCACCTCATTATTGGTGTATATGTCTAGGCTATTTGCAGTTAGAGGTAGGCCAACGTTTGGATTTGTGTTTATTCCTGACATGATCCTTTAAGTGAAGCAAGAGCCGTGCCAATGAGAGATAATGAGACTTTTATAAGTGTGAAATCAGTTTTAGCTTGCCAATGATTAGGCGAAAATGTTGTATAAATAATCAAAGCGAGAACTTGCAATATAAGTTCTTATTAAATAGAATAAATGTGTGATAAATTTTTGTATACAAGATCTTAATTTTGAGAAAGAAATCGGTGCCAATTGCTTGTATTTTGGCATAGGCCCATTCCATTTTATAGTTGATGCGGGCATGGATCCCAAACGTGTTGGAAACGCCGTATTGCCTAAATTTGATTTGTTAAAAAATCGCATCATTGATTGCATTTTGTTGACACATAGTCACTTGGATCACTTAGGAAGTGTCCCTGTCTTACGTCGTTATCAACCGCAGGCGCAAATTTTGTTGTCTTATCCCACGAGCTTATTGACGCCAGTTATGCTCAAAAATTCTTACAAGGTCATGTGCCGGCAAAAAGAAGAACAGCACATACCTGAGTACCCTCTGTACGATAAGTCCGACATTGAAGATTTGAAAAAAGTCCTGTGCCCCATGAGTTTTGGTCGAACACAGCGTTTTGAAAAAGACGGGTGTTTTATTGACATTACGTTTTTCCCGGCGGGGCACGTTTTGGGGGCGGCAAGCATACTGATTTCTTGCGAAGATCGCAATGTGTTGATTACGGGAGACGTGCTGTTCCAAAATCAAATTGTGCTGAAGGGCGCGGACATCCCCAAGCTGAAAAACTTGGACACGATTATTTTGGAGACAACGCGTGGAAATACAGTCCGACAAGCTCAACGATCGGAAGAAGAAGATCGTTTGTTGCAAGTTATCGTCGATACAATTGAAAAAGGGGGCGCGTGCTTAATTCCGGCCTTTGCGCTTGGACGGGTTCAAGAAATGTTGATGTTGCTGTATCACGCCCGAAATAGCCATAAGATCCCCAATTGCCCGATTTTTTGTTCCGGATTGGGCATGTCGCTCGTTGATATTTTTGATACCATCGGCAAAACGACGCGAGCCGTTAGCTTTGATCGAAAAATTTTAAAGCAGATGAACGTCAGGTCCTTGGGGCGGAAGAAGATCGGCCCAGAGACACAACTAAAGGCGCCGGCGATCTATTTGTTAAGTAGTGGCATGCTGGTTGAGCATACGCCATCTTATAAAGTGGCGTCGAATCTTATTCAAGATGATAAAAATTCGATTTGTTTTGTCGGATATTGTGACCCGGATACGCCGGGCGGACAGCTTCTAAGAGCCCCGGCGGATGAGGTGTTTACATTTAAATCGATAAAATTTTCAACGCCGTTGCGGGCCAGAATTGAGCATTTTGATTTAAGCGGCCATGCGGATCGAGATGATCTGTTCCATTTTGTGACGGATCAATCGCCTCGTCAGCTTGTCCTCACGCATGGTGATGAAGGTGCAAGGCAATGGTTTGCAGAGCAATTTAAGGCAATTCCATCTATTAAGGTTCTCAATCCTGAGGTCGGCACCCTTTACGCACTTTAGTGCCCTAAGGGAAGGTGGATTTGACTTATGAAAGCAAATGGCATTGTGCAAAAAACTTCCTTAACGCCTTACAAATCTGGAAGTTTTTTGGAATTATGGACGGTCAGTTGGCCCTTAATGTTGGCGTCTTTTTCTGGGAATTTAATGGTTTTCCTGGACCGATTAATCGTTTCGCATTACAGCTCTGAAGCCTTTGTGGCTTGTACGGCAGCTCAGCCGTGGTATTGGACGATAGAGTGTACGTTGATGTCCGTCATTATTATTACAGAAGTATTTATTGGACGTTACAACGGAGCTGGAGATTACAAAAAAATAGGACCGTTAATTTGGCAAATGCTGGTCTGTGCATTTGCCTGTGAGATTATACTGATCCCCGTTATCTTATCGGTTCACTATTTGTTGGCAGATAACATTGAGGCACTCGCAAAACCCTATTTGCAGATTTTACTCGTCGGTTGTCCATTTGAATTGGCCGGCTTTGGGGTAATTGGTTCATTCTTTGTCGGCAGGGGTGAAACGAAATGCATGCCGGTGATATCGTTAATTTCAAACATGATTAACATATTGTTGGACGTGTGGTTTGTTTTTGGAGGATGTGGAATCCCGAGCATGGGAATTTATGGGGCGGCTTTGGCAACCGTGATCGCGCAGGGGGTTGGTTTTTGTATATTTTTGTGCCTCTTTTTACGGCCGCGATATCACAGTAGGTTTTTAACCAATCAATTTCAATGGTCGTGGAGTACGTTGGGGCGTATTATTAGGATCGGGGGTGCCAATGCAATGGCAAGTTTTTGTCAAATGTTTGGTTGGGCCATCGCCTATCAATTTTTGGCACTTAATTCGAGTACCGCTTGTTTCATGGCTTACAGCGCTGCCTCGACCTTTTATTTACTCGTGTTTTTTGTTGTGGATGGGCTAGGGAAGGGCGTTGGCGTCATTTGTTCGAATTTCATTGGGGCCGGACAGTTGCATTTATTCGGCAAGTTGTTTAGGCAGGTGATCAGTATGTGTGGATACTTTATGGGAGCTGCCCTGTTATTAATTTTGTTGGGCGCCGATAAACTTGTTCAATTTATTGTCGATCAAAAGTATTACGCAGAGGTTGATTTTAGGCACAGTTTCCATCTTTTTTTAACTTGGGAATGGGTGCTTTTCGGTTGTGATATCATCGTGTACAGCATACAAAATTTCCTCATTGCTTTGACGAAGACGAAAGTTGTTTTATTTTTTCAGGTCGTTGTGGCTTGGAGTCTGGTGCTGCTGCCCACTTACTTTTTAATTAAAAAGTGCCAGTTCCACCCGGTTGTTTATCTGCAGTTGAAGAGCGTAGAAGCGTTTTTGTGCATGATTGTTTTTAGTTTGTGGTATCGTAGAAGAAGTTGGGCCCGAGGATTGAAGGCATCGTTGTAACGCAGATTTTATGAATACGGAGGCAAATTTTATTGCGACATTTGAGGAAAATGGCACGCGTCTCGATAAATTTTTAACGCTCCATTTCTCGGGGCAATTGAGCCGCAACTGCATTCAAGATGCCTTGCGAAATGGGCGTGTAATTTGTAATGGGGTACATGAATTAAAGCCCAATTATCGCGTAAAATCAGGAGATCAAATTCACGTACGTTTAGAAGAAAAGCCCGTGCGTGGACTTGTGCCTTGTAAAAGGGACATCACTTTTGTGTACGAGGACGAATTTTTATTGGTGGTGGATAAGCCGGAAGGACTTGTGGTTCATCCAGGACATGGGGTTGAACCTGGAACAACGTTGGTGGAGGCCCTGTTGTCTCATTGCCCGCTAAGTAGGGCTGCCGGCGTGGATCGGCCCGGTGTTGTGCATCGGATTGACAAGGCGACGTCAGGGCTACTTTTATTGGCCAAAACCGACGAAGCGTACGGTAAATTGACGCGTTTGTTCGCGAATCGGGAAATACACAAGGTGTATCACGCGCTTGTGTGTGGAATTCCATCGTTATGTTCGGGGAGTATCGAATTGCCCATTGGACGTTGCGCAAAAGATCGCACGGCCATGTGTGTGTGCAGTAAGGGACGGTACGCATTGACACATTGGACCTTGAAAGAAAGTTTTCGAAGCGCCCATAAAGCTTTATTGGAATGTGAGCCTAAGACGGGACGTACCCATCAAATCCGTGTTCATCTACAATGGATGGGGCACGCGATTGTTGGGGATGAGAAGTATGGACATACCGTGGCTGACCGTTTATTTTTGCACGCCTATCAGCTTAATTTTGAGCATCCTATCACGCACGTCCCGTTGGCGTTTCAATCGGATTGGCCTGCCTCTTTTCGGAAGGAGATTCAACGCTTGCGTTCGTTGGAGCTGACGCCGCTTCATCGTTGAATTTTTTCTGTGATGGGCGTAAAAAAGCGTGAAAAAAGCTTGCTATTGTTAACATCTCTCTTTTTTAATTAAAAGCATATATTTTAGAGGTTTATGAAAGCGGTTATTCAAACGCAAGGCAGACAGTATACGGTTCAACCGGGAGATATCTTAAAAGTTAATCGTTATCCCAATACGGAAGCTGGTAGTGTAGTCGATATTAAAGATGTATTAATGTGCGAGGATGAATCGGGTGTTCGTTTTGGAGCTCCTTTGCTGTCGGATGCCGTTGTACACGTTAAGGTCCTGGAAAACAAGCGTGATAAAAAAGTCGTTGTTTGGAAGCATAAACGTCGTAAGGGATATCGTTGTAAGTACGGTCATCGCCAAGAGTTGTCGGTGATTAAAGTTGAATCAATAGATGTTAAGTAATATTAGAAAGGACGCGTTATGTCGCACCATAAAGGTCAGGGCTCTTCAAAAAACGGACGGGATAGTAAGTGTAAGAATTTAGGCGTTAAGCGCTACAGTGGCGAAAAAGTTAAAGCGGGTACCATTCTAATGCGTCAACGCGGTACGGTATTTCATCCCGGTGATAATGTCGGCTTGGGCCGTGATTTTACTTTATTCGCACTAATCACAGGAACAGTTTCGTGGGATAAGGCCCATCGTAAGGTTTCTGTCAATGCATAATTTCTTAATCTGTTTGTTTTAGTTTTAATATAAATGGTTAAATGAACCACGTTCGTTTCGTCCTAACAAGGATGAAACAGCGTGGTTTTTTTGTTAAGCTTAGAAGGGTTTGAGGGAAATTTAAAACTTAAAGAAAATTTTAAATTTAGCGATTTGAACCATCGTCGTGCGCTTAAGTTTTACGCGCCTGCATGTGCTTCCATTAATGGTAAAACATGCTTGTTTAAATTGTATCCACCCGTAATCAGTTATGTTTAGGAGGAGCGGCCTTGTTATTTGCTTTTTTTCGTCTTTTTTGGAGGCATTAAGAAGTGGACCTTATTGCAGGCAAATTCCGATCGACATCGTTAGTGATTGTATAAAACTGAGATTGGTTTTTACCACTGGAGCAGAAGTGTTAGCTGGTGTGGCTTTGTCTTGATACGGAAGATGACGGTAAGTTGCTGTAAAGGCCCGGAGAGGGCGCGCGCTTAAGTATTTTTATTTTATTGATAATCAACGTATTTATTTGGCGTGGTGATTGGGCGGAGGCATTTGTTCATTGTGTAACTTCGAAAAGAATTACCTTGCTTGGAAATTTTTGTAAGAGCGAAGTTAGAAACAAGTTTTGTCTTACAGTGGAATGGATTTTCTTAATTCACACAACCAGGTGGGGTTTCTTCGCTGCGCTATCTGTGTAATAATTTTGAAAGACAAAGGTGCGGCCGCCGAAAATTTAATAACTTAATGTATTGATAAATAGTGTGTTATGTGGATTACCGTCCGTATGTAATGGAAAAATGATTTTGGTGAGGGTATCGTAAGTATATTTGCAGCACTTGTTGGGACAAATTTATCTGTGTGAAATTCTGGAATAATTTTTAACGTAACCCCCTTTATTTCATTGATAATAAAAACTTAGAGATAACAACGGGGGCATTTGAAAATCACTTTCTCGAGATCAGCTTGCTTGCCGTTGGTCATTTTTATGATTTGGCAATAGGGTTATCGTCTGAATACGGTATTCAATGTAATTATTCATCATTTCATTGAATTCTACTTACAGAAAAACTTTTGATTGAAAACGGATGCAAGAATAAGTGTGCGGTTGAGTGGTTAGGGTTTAAAAATTTTTATTGATTATAAAACAATTAATCTCTGATTCAAGCAGTGGAATGTTGACATTAAAAGGAGAGACACGTGGATAATTTTTAATGGGTGTCTGCAGATCTTGGGTCGTAAAAGTGAGGCTTTTTTCGAGTGAGGTGTTAGTTGTGTAAGCAAATTTTGATAAAGTGTAATTTAAGCCGAATAACTTGCTTGTACATTTGAAATAAATCGTTGAAGTATTGGCAAAGTTCGTTTGGGAGCACAGGTTTGTTAGGCTTTTGTCACAATTATACGATGTTTATTTTTACAAAGTTATTGGTATTTTGATAATTATGTTGTGTAAAAATGGCGCTTTTTAAAAAAAGATCCTCGAAAAGTAATACATCACTCTTCGAGGACATTGGATTCATCAAACTTTCCCATCTCTCACATTTGCATCCTAATTAATTGAAAGAGGAGAGGGAAGGGGAGATGAAGTTATTCACCCAATTGATAACGTGCGAATCTTTTAATTTGGATATTCTCGCCTGTTTTTGAAATTTTTTCGTTCAACAACTCTTGGATCGTTTGATCGGGATTTTTAACAAAGTTTTGTTCCAGCAAACAATTTTCGCCGAACCATTTGTTCATTTTCCCTTCAACGATCTTTTGAATAGCTTGGGCTGGTTTACCCTCGCATTGTGCCTTGGCGATTTCAATCTCTTTATCAATGAGTTCTTGCGGAACGTCTTCGCGTTTTAAGTAAGAGGGAGCTGCCGCGGCGATGTGCATGCAAATGTCGGAAACCAATTTCTTGAATTCTTCATTGCGTGCGACAAAGTCTGTTTCGCAGTTTACTTCCACGAGCACGCCGATTCTTCCACCGAGGTGAATGTAAGATTCTATAACACCCTCTTGAGCGGTACGTCCCATTTTTTTGGCGGCATTCATCATGCCTTTTTTCTTTAACCAAACGATGGCGTCTTCTGTAGAACCATTGGATTCTTGCAGGGCTTTTTTACAATCCACCAAACCGGCTCCCGTCTTTGAACGGAGAGCCCCTACCATTTGTGCGGTAATTTCCATCATTTTTCTGCAGTTTCTTGAGGGTTAGCTTCTTTTGCCTTAGCTTCGTTAACTTCTTTAGCTTTAGGCTCTTGGGCAACCTTAGTTTCTTGAGCTTTGCTTGTCTTGCCGGTTCTTTTACTTCCCTTAGTGGTATGTGTTTGTGCCCGTTGTGGCTTAGCGACGGATGTGGGAATGTTTTTTACCTTGGCAAGCTTGTGCAATTCAATGCCCTTTTGAACGGCTTCTTGTAAATATTCAAAAATGAGACTCAAAGACTTTGTTGAATCATCGTTGGCGGGAATTGGGAAATCAATGATGCTTGGATCCGAATTCGTATCGACGACACCCACAATTGGAATTTGGAGCCGTTTGGCCTCTCGAATTGCAATTTCTTCATTTTTGACATCCACGATAACGAGCACATCTGGACGGCGTGAGAGATTGCGAATGCCTTCGAAGCTGCGTTGCATACGTACCATTTCCCGTTTAATGACGGCGCCTTCTTTTTTGGGTAATTTGGCGAGTTCGCCAGATTCTTCCATTTGCAAGAAGCGTTGGTACTTGGCTAAACTGGTTTTAACCGTTTCGAAATTTGTCAGGCATCCACCCAACCAACGATTTGCGCAGAATGGCATTTCGACGGCTTGTGCGCATTCACGAATGACATCTTGGGCTTGTTTTTTGGTGCCCACGAACAGCACGGTCGCACCTTCTTTTACGCGTTCTGTTAAAAAGTCTCCTGCTTTTTCCAAGCATGCCAAGGTCTTTTCCAAATTGATAATTGAAATGCCGTTCAGGTGCTTGTACAGGTAGGGCCTGAATTTAGGATTCCAGCGTTTTTTTTGGTGCCCAAAATGCACGCCAGACTCAATCATATTTGTATAATCTAATTCCATATATTTCTCCGTATTCTATTTAGAATCTTGGATAAGTAGGTTGAGGGTTAATTGTTGAAAAATATTACAATCTTATAACAAGCATTTTCTCGTTGTTGGCAAGCAAATTCATTGTTTTCTCTTTATTTTTAGCCTGTGTTGTAGATTTTGCGGTATTTTTTAGTGGATGGGGCTGCGTGAGGATTGCCAACGTGCTTTTAAAAGCGTTTAATGCAGAATGTCGGAGTCATTAAAAAGCGGCGTCGAAAAATGAATCGCATTGACAAAGTTCTGAAATTACGTTTTGATAAACAGTAGTGAGTTTTAACAAAAAATAAAGGAATTATGACTCGTAAAATGATTTATGAATTTGGTAAGAAGACAGATGGAGACGCGACAATGCGTGCCCTTTTGGGTGGCAAAGGCGCCAACTTGGCAGAAATGTCGAGGATCGGCTTGCCGGTACCTCCAGGTTTTACCATTACGACGGAAATGTGCATCGATTACTACACGTCGGGCCAAAAACTAAAACCCGAGCTAAAAGCTGAAATTAAAACGTCCATTCAAGCGGTAGAGGCACAATTGGGTAAGCATTTTGGCGATGCTCATAATCCGTTATTATTTTCAGTACGTTCAGGCGCGCGTGAGTCGATGCCGGGTATGATGGATACCATTTTGAATTTGGGTCTCAACGATACCACGGTGGAAGGTTTTGCAAAAGTTACCGCAAATCCTCGTTTTGCCTACGATTGTTACCGTCGTTTTATTCAAATGTACGGTGATGTCGTCATGGGTGTTGGTGCACGTTCAGAAGATGAGCACGATCCATTCGACAGCATTATTGATGAAATTAAGGCCCGTAAGGAAGTCAAGTACGATACAGAATTGCAAGCGGAAGATTTGCAAGAATTGGTCAAGCGTTTTAAGGCATTGATTCTTGAAAGGGCTGGCAAGGCATTCCCGCAAGATGTCTTTGAACAATTGGAAGGCGCCATTGGGGCTGTGTTCGGTTCTTGGCATAACGAACGTGCGGTCATTTATCGGCGCAAGTACAACATCCCGTCCGATTGGGGAACGGCCGTTAATGTTCAAGCGATGGTGTTCGGTAATGCGGGTGATACGAGTGCGACCGGTGTGGCTTTCACGAGAAATCCTGCAACGGGTGAAAATACATTTTACGGTGAATATTTAATTAATGCTCAAGGTGAAGATGTTGTGGCGGGTATTCGTACGCCCCATGCAATCGCACAATTGGCTCAAGAAATGCCAGAGGCGCATAAATCTCTGCTCAAAATTCGCGAAACTTTGGAACAACATTTCAAAGATATGCAAGATTTTGAGTTTACCGTTGAAAATCAACATCTGTTCATGTTGCAAACGCGTAACGGTAAGCGTACCGGTTTAGCCGCGATTAAGATTGCTTTGGATATGGTCCAAGAGGGGCTGATCGACAAAAAGATGGCCATTCAACGTATCCCCGCCGAATCGATCGCAAGCTTGCTGGTTCCCGTTTTTGATAATAAGGCGAAGAAAGAGGCTAAATGCATCGCAAGGGGCTTGCCGGCAGGACCTGGAGCCGCTTCAGGCAAGGTTGTCTTCAGCGCCGAACAAGCGGAAGCGTTGGCCGCTCAAGGTCATCGTGCCGTATTGTGTCGTGCGGAAACATCGCCGGAAGATTTGAGAGGCATGTTGGTCGCCGAAGGTATTTTGACAAGCCGAGGCGGTGTAAGTTCACACGCTGCTTTGGTTGCACGTCAAATGGGAAAAGTTTGCGTCTGCGGTGCGGGTGACTTAAATATTGATTACCGCAAGCGCTGCATAACGGTCGGTCAAGTTTGCATTAAGGAAGGCGATATTATTTCGATTGATGGTTCTACGGGTGAGGTCTTCCAAGGGGGTATTCCGACAATGCCTTCTGAAGTTATGCAAGTCCTCTCAGGTCAATTAAAGGCTGAAGCGAGCGAGACGTATCGTATGTTCCACACCATTATGACGTGGAGTGACGAATTTCGCCAATTGGGCATTCGTGCGAATGCAGATACACCTTCACAAGCGGCTTTGGCGTTAACCTTCGGAGCTGAAGGTACAGGATTGTGCCGGACCGAGCACATGTTCTTTGAAGGTCACCGTATCGACGCAATGCGTGAAATGATATTGGCCGATTCGACAGAGCGCCGTCGTACAGCTTTGGCAAAATTGCTTCCTTTGCAAAAGAATGACTTCAAGGGCATTTTCAAGGCCATGAAGGGTCATCCGGTTACCATTCGTTTGTTGGATCCGCCGTTGCATGAATTTTTACCGCACGACGATCAAGCCATCGAGGCTTTGTCGAAAGTGATTGGTGTAAGTGTTGAGCAAATTAAGGTGCGTTCAAGTGCCTTGGCTGAACAAAATCCAATGCTGGGTCACAGAGGTTGTCGTTTGGGTATCGCTTATCCAGAAATTACAGAGATGCAAGCGACGGCTATTTTTGAAGCGGCCGCTGAAGTTATCCGTGAGGGCCTCCCTGTAAAAGTTGAGGTGATGGTTCCGCTGGTAGGTTTTGTAAAAGAGCTGGAGCATCAAATCCGTTGTATTCGTGAGACGGCTAAAAAGGTCTGTGAACGTTTCGGCATGGAAATTCCTTACATGGTGGGTACGATGATTGAAAATCCACGTGCCACAATTTGCGCGGATAAAATTGCCGAGATTGCAGATTTCTTCAGCTTTGGTACGAATGACCTTACTCAATTGACGTTGGGTATCAGCCGTGATGATATGGGCAAGTTTTACAAGGCCTACACCGACTTGGAAATCTTTACACAAAATCCGTTTGCGTCAATCGATGTTGAGGGCGTTGGCGAATTGGTCAAGTTGGCGGTTAGAAAAGCTAGAAGCGGCAAAAAACATATTGAATTGGGTGTTTGTGGTGAACATGGAGGCGATCCTCGTTCTGTTCAATTCTTTCACGACGTTCAATTGGATTACGTCAGCTGCTCGCCCAATCGTATTCCTATCGTACGTTTGGCGTGTGCTCAAGCGGCCTTGCGGAATCCGCACAAAGCGTAAATTTGTTTAGGTTAGTTAGTTAAAAACGGGCCTCTTCTCACGGGAAGGGGCCTTGTTTTTTTATTCTCGGCTGTTTGATGTCGTTTAGAGTTGTTTCCTTCGATGGGGTAGGGGGTACTTATTTTGGCTGATCATTGGGGGTTTGTATTGTGGAAGACGCTCAATCCTTCGTGCCCTTTTAAAGATGAGTGTTGGTTAAGTTGCTGGATTACGTTTTACGCCAAGAGATCTAATAAAAAATTCCATTTCAATTGATGCTGCATTGACGGAATGACTTGTAATGGTTAATGCGCTTGAGTGTTTAAGATTTAGGATGTTGCGTCCTTACGCATTTGGAGGACGATGCTTGTTTTCTTCAGTTTGCTTTATGAGTCGCATGCATCTTTTCGATGCCTGTGAAAATAAACGGCTGTATTTTTTAGCAATTCTTCTGTTTATTATAAATTGTAAAAGCGACAGTTTTTTATGATTGTGTGTAAAAGTATCTTGGCAACATAAATACTAAACTTACTTGCAATCAAATCAGTTTTTATTTAGCCAAAAGATATACTTATTTATTTTTAAGGGAAGTAATGGACCCCTTGCATAAATCCAATTACTTCCCTAGGACACTCTCTTGCTGTTTAAACGAACACTTGCATATTTTCATATGCCCCTTGCGACGTCTATAACAAAACTATAAGTTAATAGTGGATGAAATTTTTAAAAAATCAACTAAAAAATAGTTTTTTTATAAAAAATAAACGTTTTTTGCATATAATTCGCTTCTATTATACAAAAAGACTTTACTTTTTTAACAATTAATTAGACAATGTAGTTGTGTTTATAGGTACTGGGGTTAGCGATGAAAAGATCGATGTGGCACTTACAGATTTTTCTGTTGGCAAGGTCATTCGTCGTCTTATGGATGAGCTGCAGATGACCGAGGCCGAATTGTGCAGGGGGGTAAATTTACCACAAACGACCATCAATCGGCTTCTATCGTGTCAAACAAATGACCCACGCATGAGTACCTTGGCCGCCATCGCAAAATTTTTTGATGTGACCATTGAACAACTTATGGGCGTCGAGCCGTTGGTCCTGAATGCCGGAGTCCGTATGCTTAAGGGGTCTGTGTTGCCGATTATTCCCTGGGAGCATCTTACGACTTGGTTGGAGACCAATACATGTAAGGACAGTGCTACGCAGTACGTTAAAACGGAAAAATTTTTAAATAAGGGTTCCTTTGCCAGCTATAACCCGTTGTCGACAAATGAATATTTTAATGGACGTTGTTTGCTGTTGTTCAATGTCCAAGCTTGTTGCGAGGTTTTGGATGGGCAAATTGTTTTAGCCGACTTGGGCGATGGAAATCTTGCCTTGCGCACAATTATTCGAGAGGGCAATGAGGTTTTCTTGAAGCGTTTGTTCGCACCTTACGAAATCAAGCCCTTTGAAAACTCTTATGCCGTAAAAGCGCAAGTTGTTGAAATGCGTAAGTCGTTTGTAGATGATCAAACTTATTGAGCATGGAACGTTTTAGAGCTTATTTCCCGAACTTGCCGGAGCTTTGCTGGCAACAATTATCACTTTACGCCACGTACCTGAGGGAGTGGAATGAGAAGATTAATCTCATCGCGCGTTCCGATATTGATAATTTGGAGGAAAAGCATATGCTGCCCGTGTTGGCTTTTTGGGAATTGGTGCGCTGGAAATCTTCTTTGCGCGTGTTGGATGTCGGAACGGGCGGTGGCATTCCTGGGCTTCTTTTGGCTATTTTGTACCCGGACAATCAGTTTGTATTGTTGGACTCTATTCAGAAAAAAATCCGGGTTGTTCAATCAATTGCCACGCGTTTGGAATTGAAGAATGTACAAACATGTTGTGAGCGGCTCGAGAACCATACTCAAAAGTACGACGCAATTGTGGGACGTTTTGTAACGTCATTTGATAAATTTGTTCAAATGACACAATCACACTTGAAGCGGAAGAACAATGGCATCTTTTATTGGTCAGGTGGAGATGCCCTGGTTGACCTGCCTCCTGCCTTGGTTAAGAAGACCCATGTTTTTGATTTGGAGCAATTTTTCTCGTCGCGCTATTGTGAACAAAAGAAAATTCTGCATTTTCAGCCGTGATGTGCGTGATATCCACGTATCAACGCTTACGTTTCTTGTTGAAAAATCATTGACTTCGAGTCAAAGTCTCCTAGGGTAGTAAAAGATTAAGGCGGGACGTAACTCAGTCTGGCTAGAGTGCATGCTTTGGGAGCATGAGGTCGTAGGTTCAAATCCTATCGTCCCGACCATAATAGTGATATCTTGTACGTTAATGCGCTTCAAAAATGTAATCATCGAGTCAATGGCCTGTGCTTTGCCCGACGAATGTTGGACTTCTGCGTACATTGAAAGTTGCCTTGAGCCTCTTTATGAGCGTCTTAAGTTGCCGCAAGGCCGTTTGGCAATGATGACGGGCATAGAAGAACGCCGCTGTTGGTCACGTTCTTTTTTACCTTCGGAAGCTTCTATCTTGGCCGGCAAGCAGGTCTTGAAGCAATCTGCCATTCCGCTGGATCACATTGATGTTTTAATTCACGCATCTGTGTGCAGGGATCGGCTGGAGCCGTCGACGGCGGCGTACGTGCATCGTGGATTACATTTGCCTTCAAATACGCAGATTTTTGATTTATCAAACGCGTGCCTGGGTGTTCTTAATGCAATGGTGGTGGGGGCTTCTATGATTGAAAGTGGAAGTGCGCGTGCGGTGCTCATTGTTTCGGGAGAAAATGGAAGACCTCTGTTGGATTGGACCTTGTCGCGTTTGATGGAAGATAAGTCCCTCACCCGTAAAACAATTAAGCCGTTTTTTGCAAATTTGACCATCGGTTCCGGTGCCGTCGGCCTGTTGTTGTGTCACCGACAATACGTCAATGTGCCCAAGCCTATTTTACTGGGTGGTATTGTTAAGACAAATTCAGACGCGTGTACCTTGTGTGAAGGTGGCGTAGGTGCGGGGGATCATTTAACGATGCAAACGGAGGCAGATAAGCTACTCACGGCGGGTATCCAGCTTTCAAAAGAGGCTTGGAACGCATTTCAAGCAGAGATGGCTTGGAGTAATGAAACGGCACAATGCATTATCACGCATCAGGTGGGACGTCAGCATCAAAAGAAGTTGTACGAGGCTTTGGGCTTAGATCCGACGAAAGATTATTCTACGTTTCCTTTCTTAGGCAATACCGGCTCTGTGGCATTGCCAATTACACTGTGCAAGGCAGTTGAAAATCAACGTATTAAAAACATGATGCCCGTATTACTCTTGGGGATTGGAAGTGGCCTCAGTACCATCATGTTAGGGCTTCAATGGCAAAAATAGGCAGTTATGATTCCATTTGACGGCATTCGATCTTTGTACCCATTTAAAGGGAAATACCTTACATTGCAAACGCCGCAAGGTCGAGAGCCCGTACGCTTGCATTATTTGGATGAAGGTCGTGGAGAACCGGTAGTCATGCTGCACGGGAATCCAACCTGGTCATTTTTTTACAGAAACCTGGTTAAAAATTTAAGGAATTGCTGCAGGTGTTTGGTGCCCGATCATATCGGCTGCGGTTTATCGGACAAGCCACGGCATTACCCTTACTGTTTGGCAACGCATGTTGAAAATACGATACAATGGCTGACGCAACTCAAAATAGGTCGATTCCACTTGGTTGTGCACGATTGGGGAGGCGCTATAGGCATGGGGGTCGCAACCCGTTGGCCAGCGCGTGTTAAGACCTTGACGATCCTTAATTCGGCCGCTTTTTTGGCAGATAAAATTCCGTTTCGGATTGCTCTGTGCCGTTTCCCATTGCTGGGCGCTTGGGCGATCAAACACGCCAACGTGTTTGTGCGGGCTGCCTTGTACATGGCGTCGGAAAATGGATTAGATGCTCAGACGAAGAAGGGTTATCTATTCCCTTATCAATGCACACGCGACCGTGTTGCCATCAATGCCTTCGTGCAAGATATTCCCATGAACGCGAAGCACCCTTCCTACAGCGTTTTGGAAAAAATTCAAAATGATTTGTGGATCTTGGAAAACAAGCCGAGCTTATTGGTCTGGGGAATGCAAGATTTTTGTTTTACGCCCTATTTCTTAGAGCAGTGGCGGTCTTACCTACCGAATGCAAGTGTCCATTGCCTTCACGATGCGGGACATTATGTTTTGGAAGATGCCTGCGAAGAATCTTGCAGCTTAATCCGACAATTTATGGTGTCGCATCAATCCGTAGACCCTCTTTTGAAAAGTCTTGCACAATAAAGAGGGGGCGGGCCTGTGAAGATTTAATTGGTCTGTAATGGAGTTAATGCGAAGCCGGTTGGTTGGGCAATCAAGGAACTTTTGGCGTTGGGTGTTACGTGGAAACGTTTGCTCTTGTTCGTCGAACTTTGCGGACGAATCAATAGTGAGAAATTATAGATAATTTTGGTGTTTTGTTGAGTCGTTTATTTTTCTGAAAAAGATTCAAGGCTCAAACTTTGCTTAAGGCTAAAAATATAAAATACTTTGTCCCTTCTGTCAAACGAGCCCGGCGTACTTTTCTCAATAACCGGCAAGACAACTTGGAGGGGGTATAATTGTTTGTATTTTGTTCATTTTCAATCCTTCGTTTAATTGGAATTTTTTTGAAGAGCTGTAAGCCTTAAAATAAACAAGTGCAGGGGTAAAAACGCCCTGCACTTGTTTAGAAGATTTTATTTCGTGTTATTTGTCTTTGTACTTTTTGTAATATATTGGTGCGTGCTATGTTTCTTTGTACGGTATTTATGTCTTGGTTTTACGCTTTGATAGGGAACAAAGTTAGAAATGCTTTCCTTTGTTTCTGCTATATCTTGTTTAATCTTTTTGTGCTCAACCATATCTTCGAGTTGTGCCTTTAAGCTTTGAATCTCTGCGTACATCTTTTGTTCTTGTTCAGATAAATCTTCGCCAGGCAAATCGTTTTTTGTTAAACCTAAATCGTGCAATTTCTTAGACGATACATTTTTAGTTTCCTTATTTTGTGGGTACAAGATAGTACCGTCGTAGGCAATTTGTGTCGCAGATAAGAAAATTAGTAGATTTGTAACATCGTCCTTCAATGTTTTATCGGAAAACAGTTTCCCTAAGAGCGGAATGTCACCGAAGAATGGAACCTTATTTACCTTATCTTGTTTGGTTTGTGTCATAAGACCTCCGATGGCGATAGTGTATCCACTTTTAATTGTAACCATACTGTCAGTTTTCTTTTGGCTGATTTGAGGGTAGTTAATAGAACTGGTACCTCCACTGCTTTTTGTTTCAAACGGTACTGTTTTGGTTTGGCTTGACAAAGACGGTTCTATTTTGAGTGTAATAAACTCTGCTTGGACTTTAGGTGTTACTTTCAATTCAAGACCAATAGGCTTTTCTTCAAACCCGCTGATCTCATATGAAGCTTGGTCGGAATTGTAAGAATAGTTGGGGACAGGATAATTTTCAACAACGGACATAGTGGCAGGTACGTTATTCATGGTAATGATGGTTGGATTGGATAATGTTTTTCCAATATTATCCGTTTGAGAAAAGTTGAAAGTGGAGCTCAGTGTTTTAATAACCAACGATTGTGGCTTAAAGGCTTTGCTGTTGTTTAACCTACGTGTGATCGTGCCATCCGTACTACTGCTCGAGTCACTACTTGAACCATTATTGGTAGAAGTACTACTACTGCTCGAGCTTTCTGGATCATTGATGGAGGCTGTTAAAGAGCTTGGCCATGAAAAGCCAAAACTATCAGAGACGTTTTTACTGGCTTCGACGAATTTTGCTTCAATCATAACCTGTGCTTCTGGCTTGTCGAGTGTGTCAATGATTGAGTGTAATACGCTTATATTTTTAGACCTGTCCGTAATAATGAGGACATTGGAGCGTTCGTTAAAGGTAATTTTACCACCATTGTCATTATCGACAAAATCCTTTAATTCTTCAGCTACTTTTTTTGCATCTGCGAACTTTAATAGGAATGTTTCTGTTTTTAGAGGTTCGTTGTTTATGGATTCAAGTGAACAGATTTGAATGATATTGTCGTATTTTGTGTATGTACAGCCTACAGGGCCTAAGACGGACTCTAATAATGATTCCCAAGTGGTATTTTTTAGACGAATTGTGACACTTCCCTTCAGGGTGGATGGAATAATAATATTGAGATCGTACAATTCGGACACGTAGCGTAATACTTGTTTTATATCTTCGTTAACAAAATCTACGGAGATAAAATCCCCATTTGTTTTTGTCGCAGGTGGATTATCCTTAAAAGTAACTACAATATTGTTGTCTAAATTGGCATCCGAAGAGATGTCAGATTGTGCATTATCTTTCGGTGTTTGAATCGTTTGATTAAGGTCAGCAAAAGAAGGCAGCGGAGCTTTTAATTTAAAATTTGATGGGAGTTGCGTATCCATGAAAGCATAATGGCATTGAGAAAAGAAAGAGATTATGAAGGCCACCTTTATTGCTTGATGTTGGTTCGATAACGAGATCTTCTTATTTTTCATGTTGTTAATAGTTAAAGGTTAATGAGTAATTGTTTAATTTGAGAGTAAAAGACTTCTTTTGAATATTTCTAATGGAAATTTCAAATGTTTTTCCTTTGTATTCAACTTGTAAGATGGTCTTTTCACTGATCACTTGTTTGCCACCGATACAGAGGAAAAGTTTACCATCCTTTTCAATGCATCCAGAGGGTTGTAAAGAACGGCCCACATTACTGAGAATAATAAGTTCGTTGGCCGTTTGAGGCTTAATGACAGGTTCAGGTTCTGGTTCTTCCGTGATAATGGGTTCTACTGTTGTTTCTGCTTTTTCATCAAAAAAGAAGGGGGAATCTAAATCTTCAAAATCTATGATTTTAATTTTTAAGAGATGTTCAAGATCTTGCAGCGCTTGTTGGCGATCTTTAATGGAGATAATTGTATTCGCATTTGATGTTTTTCCACGAGGTGCGGCTCTTAATGTGATTGCACATGCGGTAAGAATTGTTAGGAAAACGTAAATATGCTTATGCATGAATGCCTCCGGGTTGCTCAATTTTGCCAAACATTGTGAACGTAATTGTTGTACTTACAGAAGACTTAGTTGTGTCATCTGTGTCATCCGTTGTATTTGTTTGAACTTTACTACTGTCTTTTATTTCCAATTCTTTAACATTAATAAGGTAATCTTGGCTTTGCAATGTTTGTAAAAACGAAGTGAGCGTAGAAAAAGACGATTGGAATGTGACCTTGAAATCCACGAGCAAATAGTGTCCACCGTATTCACTGACGTCTTGGTTTAAGACGATCACTTTGTTATTGGTAAGGTCGTAGGCCGTTGAAATGGAAATGTTACCGGATTGTGCCCCAAAGCTGTTCTCCATTTTAACAATGAATTTGTACAGGGCTGTTTTATTGCCAAAATCGAAGCACTTTTGATTAATTGTTGTCCATAATTTTTTATAACTTTGCAAGTCGGTAGAAATGTTGTTTAAATCTGCCATTTGTTTTGTTATAAGATTGGACTTTATGTTTAACGAATCAATTTGGCGTTCTACAGCGTTTGTTGCCTCTTGTCTGTGGAAAATAAATGTAAACAATATCAAATTTGCGGCAATGCAACTGAGAAGGGTCCAATTGTGTCGAACGAAGTCTTTAACTTGTGCGAATTTTAAAGAATGTAAGAAATCTAGATTAGACATTGTGTTGAAACGTAAGTTGGAAGACTGTATTGTTGGTTTTCTGATCTACTGAAGTTGTCGTATTTTTATCAAAATTATAGAAACACTTATGCTGATCTTTGAATGGGCTTAAGGATTGAAATTGAGTAAGTTGCTTTTTATAGCTCTCGAGAAGGGCAACATCGTTATTAATAACGCCATAAAGTTGTATGTTAAGGGGCTTACTCTTTGAAGATTTTAAATAAGTTGCTGTTATCGTGTTAAACTTAATGTATTGCGGTTTGGTTTTACAAAGTTCTGCTAAAAAATTTATCAGGTTACTGGGGAGTGTATAGGCGTTGAGTATGGCTTGTACAGTGTTGTGAAGCTCTAAAAATTCTTTATTGTATTGCATCATTTTCTTGTGAACAATTGTGTTCTTGGAGAGAAATGTTTGCAGGGTATTGAGTTTTGTGTTTTGGCGTCTGTAATCGAATTCTGTAAAGAGGCTGATGCATGTTAGAATTGCCAATAGCGCGCAGAGGGAGATAAATGTGTACGTCTTGATTGACGACATTTGTGCGTGTGCCACGATGGACGCATCTCGGAAATCAACTTCCCAGGCAGGTGTTTTCCGTTTGAACGTAAAGTTAAATGAGCGTGGGTTCATTTGTAATAATTTAAGATAGCATTTATCATACCAACCCACAGGGGCTTGGTGATTTGTACTTGTTGTTTGTCGGATGGAATTTGAATTTGATCTTTAAGCCATGTGTCAAAGTTTATTTGCAGGGGCGGGAGCTCAAGTTTTTGACTGAGGTAATTAAATATCCATTCTAAGGAAGGTGTTAGTCCTTGAACATAGAGGGCTTCAATGGGGGCGCCAGCCTGTACTTCAAAGAAGTCAATGTAAGATTTTATGTCTGTATACATACGTTGCATGACAGATTCTTTTCCTTGAACGTCGTCTGCAAGTGATTGTGTAATATACTTGTAAGTGCTGATGTCGTCGGGTAAATTGCACGACTTTCGGGTGAGATTGATTAAATTTTTTAAGCCGCACACCGGTGGGTAAGTGGCCGCAAGTTGGTTGTTGTACAACATAAAAATAAGAGAATGGTCGATAGAGAAATCGATGAATAAAACAGGCGCCTTATTCTTTATGTGCTCCAAGTAAGCTAAAAATCCTTTAATATTTGAGAGGGTGGAGAGGAATAATTTTTGTGGAATACATTGGTGGGTTATCAATTCATTTTGAATGGATTGGATGTTTTGCTTTTGAGCCCCTACGAAGCAAAGATGATTGGGAATTTCTTTGGTCGATTCTTTAATTTCATTACCTGTAGTGGCGTCTAATACGGCAATGCGGTTGTTTTTAAGGTCGATGCTGAACCTTTCTTTTAATAAGTAGGTGAGCCCTTGAATGCCTTTGCTCTTTATCTTTGGATCTATTTTTGTTTTGTAAATAAATCGAGATTGCGGAGAAGTGATGCAAATAACGTCTTTGGTCCGCGCTATTTTTTTTAAAATATTTGCATCTAGATGAGCATTTTCTTTGAAAGGATTGTTCGGAAGTTCTTTTAAATCTGATAATTGAATGAGTTTATTGGCCCCCTTGTTCGCTGTGGCCGTTAAACAATACAATTCCGAAGCATAAATAAATTTTTGTTTGCGCTTAGGTAAAATAGAAAGAAAAACATCCATAAATTTATTCTAGTTGTTACGTTATTCGTGGGCAAGTCATTTTTTGTGACGCCCAATCGTGTGCTAGATACTGTGATAGCATGTGTCGTGCCATGTGCCATTGTGGCACATGTTTTTTACTGTGTCTATGGTTCGTATTGCAGGCTTTTGTTCTTAAGTCGTTGATGTTGAGTTTATTAAAAAAGTTGGCACGGTTTATGCATCATATTGTGGAAAGTATGAATAAAGTGACAGGTAAAGTTTTAGGAATTGATTTAGGTACTACCAATTCGTGTATGGCAATTATGGAGGGAGGGGAACCTGTGGTGATTCCAAACGCAGAAGGTGCGCGTACGACTCCGTCCATTGTAGCTTTTACGAAAACAGGTGAACGTTTAGTGGGTCAAGCGGCAAAAAGACAATCAATTACGAACCCGCAAAATACGATTTTTTCAGCCAAGCGTCTCATCGGTCGTAAGTTCCATGAAATACAATCCTCCCTTGGAAATTTCCCTTACAAGGTGGTTGAAGGTAAAAATGGGGATGCGTGGATTGAATGTCAAGTGGGGGATAAGACAGAGCGGTTCGCGCCGGAGCAAATCTCTGCGATGGTTTTGTCAAAATTAAAGGCAGATGCAGAAGCTTACTTGGGCGAGCCTATTAAGCAAGCGGTTATTACGGTGCCCGCCTACTTTAATGATTCTCAACGTCAAGCGACAAAGGACGCAGGTACGATTGCTGGATTGGAAGTCTTGCGGATTATCAATGAACCTACTGCGGCCTCATTGGCGTATGGTCTCGATAAAAAGAAGGAAGAAACTATTGCCGTTTTCGATTTAGGTGGCGGTACGTTCGATGTTTCTGTCCTGGAAATTGGCGACAGTGTCTTTGAAGTTAAGGCGACGAATGGCGATACGCAATTAGGGGGTGACGATTGGGATAAGGCGATCATTAATTGGTTGGCCGATGGCTTTAAGGCGGAGAATGGCATTGATTTGCGCAAGGATCCAATGGCTCACCAACGTTTAAAAGAAGAAGCTGAAAAGGCGAAAATTGCACTTTCTTCTGCGCAAGAGACGGACATTAATCTACCTTTTATAACGGCAGATGCCAGTGGACCAAAGCACTTGAACGTCAAATTGACGCGCTCTAAATTGGAACAAATTTGCGATCATTTGTACGAGCGCATGAAGAATCCGTTTAATGCTTGTTTGCGCGACGCCAAGGTAGACAGCAGTTCCGTTGACGAGTTGGTCTTAGTCGGAGGAATGACGCGTTCGCCAAAAGTTGTTGAGATTGCCAATACCTTAGCTGGAAAACCCGCACATAAGGGTGTAAACCCTGATGAGGTTGTGGCGGTGGGTGCTGCCATTCAAGGTGGTGTACTGCGTGGTGAAGTTAATGATGTACTATTGTTGGATGTTACGCCGTTGACTTTGGGTATTGAGACCGCCGGAGGCATTTCAACGCCGATGATTGAACGCAATACGACCATTCCTACAAAGAAAACGCAGACATTTTCAACTTACGCGGATAATCAAACGGCCGTTGACATTAAGGTCTTGCAAGGAGAACGTCCTTTGGCGAAAGACAATAAGACGCTGGGTACGTTCCGCTTGGAAGGCATTCCGATGGCAGCCAGAGGCGAGCCTAAGATTGAGGTCACCTTTGATATCGATGCGAGTGGTATCTTGCACGTAACGGCAAAAGATGTCGCAAGCGGTAGAGATCAAAAGATTACCATTTCGGGCTCTTCGGGATTTTCCGAGGAAGAGGTGGAGCGCTTGCGTAAGGAGGCAGAACAATTTGCCGAGCAAGATAAAGCCGAGCGAGATCGCATAGAGGCTTTCAATCGTTTGGACAGTTTGGTTTATCAAGCTGAAAAGCAAATCAAAGAGTTTGGCGACAAGTTGCCCGCTGACAAAAAAGAGGCTATTGAGAAAAAATTGGCGGACGCCAAGAAGCTGTTGGAGGACAAGGAAGTCAAACTGGAAACATTAAAGTCGACAGAAACGGACTTGATGAATTCGTTGCAAGAGATTGGCCACATCCTGTATTCTAATGCGCAGGCTAATGCCCCAAAGACGGAGAGCGCGTCTTCCGATGCAGGACAAAGGGAGTCAAAGACGGATAAAAAAGATCAATCTAACGTTGTTGACGCCGACTTTGAAGTTGTCGATGATGACAAGAAGGAATAATTTTAACCCTTAACAAAAATAAAAGATTATGACAGTAAAAATTAAACCACTTGGAGATCGTGTATTGGTTAAGATGATCGAAGAGACTGAACAAGTAAAAGGTGGAATTATCATTCCTGATTCCGCGAAAGAAAAACCACAAGAAGCAGAGGTTATTGCTTTGGGAACAGGTAAAAAAGACAAAGATGGAAATCTAGTGCCTTTTCAAGTTAAAGTTGGCGATCGTGTATTAATCAGCAAATACGGGGGAACTGAAGTTAAAATGGCAGATGCTAAGTTTACCCTATTGCGTGAAGATGATATTTTAGGCGTATTAGCTTAATAGAAAGAGAGAAAATTTATTATGTCAGCAAAACAATTAAAATTTGATGAGCTCGCTCGTAAAAAAATTTTGGCGGGTGTAGAAAGTTTGGCAAAGGCCGTTAAAGTAACCTTGGGCCCCAAGGGACGTAATGTGCTTATTGATAAAAAGTTTGGAGCTCCAACAATTACGAAAGATGGTGTTACGGTCGCTAAAGAGGTTGAGTTGAAGGACCCGTTCGAAAATATGGGCGCTCAAATGGTGCGCGAAGTTGCCTCTAAGACGGCAGATAATGCCGGAGACGGAACAACCACAGCGACAGTTTTGGCCGAAGCCATCTATCGTGAAGGCTTGAGGAATGTTGCCGCGGGCGCCAATCCAATTTTCTTAAAGCGTGGTATTGATAAAGCGGTTGCCGCGGGTGTGGAAGAGTTGGCCAAAAATAGCCGTGCGGTAAGCAATCGTGAAGAAATTCGCCAAGTTGCCACCGTTTCTGCCAATTGGGATGCCGAAATTGGTAACATCATTGCGGAAGCCATGGATAAAGTGGGTAAGGACGGAACCATTACGGTTGAAGACAATAAGAGCATAGAAACAACCTTGGACGTTGTCGAAGGAATGCAATTCGACAAAGGTTACATCAGCCCTTACTTTGTCACCAATTCGGAGTCAATGGAATGCGTTTTGGAAGATGCCCACATTTTGATTTACGAAAAGAAGATCAGCAACTTAAATGACCTGTTGCCACTCTTGCAATCCATTGCAAAAACTGGCAAGCCCCTCTTAATCATTGCAGAAGAGGTTGAAGGTGAAGCACTTGCGGCCTTGGTTGTTAACAAGTTGAGGGGTACCTTGAACGTTTGTGCGGTTAAAGCGCCTGGTTTTGGTGATCGTCGTAAGGCAATGTTGGAAGACATTGCAATTTTGACAGGTGGCCGTTGTATTACAGAAGATCTCGGCATTAAATTGGAAAATGTTCAATTGAGTGACTTGGGCCGTGCAAAGCGCGTCACCATTGATAAGGAAAACACGACCATCGTGGAAGGTGCAGGCAAGTCGGCTGACATTCAAGCGCGTGTAAAACAAATCCGCCATCAAATCGAAGAGAGCTCTTCCGATTATGATCGCGAAAAATTGCAAGAGCGTTTGGCTAAATTGGCCGGTGGTGTAGCCGTTATCCATGTGGGAGCTACCACAGAGCCTGAAATGAAGGAAAAGAAGGCTCGTGTTGAAGATGCCTTACACGCCACACGTGCTGCGGTGGAAGAGGGAATTTCTGCGGGTGGCAGTGTTGCTTTGTTGCGTACCGCTAAAGCGATTGAAGCCTTGAACCTGAAAGATGAAGAAGCGGTTGGAGCGGCCATTGTTCGTCGTGCCATCGAGGCTCCTTTACGTCAACTCTGTGAAAACGCGGGCGTTGAAGGTTCACTCGTTGTTCAAGAGGTCCTCAATCATTCGGGCGCTTATGGTTACAATGTTGCGACAAACTCGTACGAAGATTTGTTGAAGGCGGGTGTCGTAGACCCAACCAAAGTAACGCGTACCGCTTTACAAAATGCAGCTTCGGTAGCCGGATTGTTGTTAACGACGGAGTGCATGATTGCAGAATTACCGGAAGAAAAACCGGCTCAAACCCCTGACATGGGTGGTATGGGCGGCATGGGCGGTATGATGTAATCTGCCTTGATTTGATATTGTGTATTATTGAATAAAAGATGTGAAGTAATGCAGGCAAAGGGCTTGCATTACTTCAGTATTTTTCAGAAAATGAACATCTTGGCCGCTTTTAAGCTCAAATTGATGGATATATTCTTTAAAAACTTGCGTGTTAAAATAAAAGGAGACATGATACGCGCAGTTAGTGAGGTTTATGCATACACAAGTTGACATCGCTGCCCTGTTGCCCACAACGAACGCAAAGGATCCCATTTTTCTCGGATCTCGTGTGCGCTTGGCGAGAAACCTCGCAAAGTATCCGTTTCCGCAGCACGCCACGCGTGAACAAAAGAGGGAAATATTTCGTCTGTGCGCGGATGCAATTATGCACCTCGATACGGAAGGGACTTCCGTTTGTTTGCGCTTTGAAGATCTCGATGAAGTCGAGTGCCTCGCGTTGATGGAATCTCACCAGGTGAGTGTAGATTTAATTAAGAACAAAGAAGAGGCGGGGGTGATCGTTAACAAAAAGCGTCATTATGCTTTTATGCTCAATGAGGAAGATCATCTGCGCTTACAAATCTTGGGGGGTGAAAACTTTAAAACCTTGTGGCGACAATTGGACCGGATCGATTCACTCCTTGAGGAGAATTTAGAGTATGCGTTTCAACCGCGCTTGGGGTATTTGACCGCATGCCCTTCCAATTTAGGAACGGGGATGCGTGTGTCGGCGATGTTGCACTTACCTGCGCTTGTGTTGAATAATCAACACGTGCAAGTCTGTCGTGCTTTGATGGAGATGGGAATGGTATTACGTGGTGTTTACGGGGAGCAATCGAAAGCGGTTGGCCACATTTTTCAAATTTCTAATCAAACGAGTTTGGGGTCAAGTGAGGCTGAATTACTTGATTCGGTGGAAAAGACGGTTTATTCTTTAATTCAAAAGGAGAAGGAATCGCGGGAACAATTGTTGAGCAACAGCGCTCGCAAAATTTGTGATCTTATAGGACGGGCTTGGGGAATCTTACGTTCGTGCATTGAAATCAATGCGGAAGAGGCGAGTAATTTGTTGTCGGTGATCATACTGGCATTGGACCTTGGTTTTATTCAGGCCTCGGAGCGTCGAAATTTGTACGTGTTAAGGCAACGGATACAACCGGCCCACCTTCAATTATTTTTAAAGAAAAGACTGAGTGTAGAAGCATTAAGCTATGAAAGGGCAAAGCTTTTGCGCGCTTATTTTTCAAAATCTTCGGAACCTAATTTTAAAATACAAGGAAAGGAGCTGAGGCATGTTTAATAATTTGACGCCACGCGCCCAACAAGTATTGGCGTTGGCAAAAAGGGTCGCCTTACGTTTACATCAAAATTATTTGGGGACAGAGCACCTGCTCTTGGGATTGTTGGAGCTCAAGCAAAGTATTGCCGTGCGTGTGCTACAACGCATGGGCTTGGATATTGAAACGGTGCACGATGCTTTACAAAAGCACATCGTAATTAACAAGGCCGTAGAGGGTGAGGTTGTGAGTGATGCCAATCCTGCCGGAGACACGGATGACATCCCATTGACGCCGCGCGCGCGGGAGGTCTTAAGCTTGGCCGGAAAAGTTGCGCGGGAATTAAATCACCCGTACATTGGTACGGAACATCTGTTGCTGGGCCTCTTGGAAGAGGGCGATGGCCTCGGGGCGAAAATTTTAAAGACCCTGGATATTGATCCTGAAGAGTGCCGTAAGGAAATTTTGTCTGAATTGGCGCCGGATGTGGGGGACGATGGCGAAGATGACGCGTTGGATGAAGATGAAGAGGATATTTTTGGACAAAGTCCACGAAAGCTGAAGGAAAAGTCAGCTGCATTGAAAAATTTTGGCGTTGATTTAACGGCCGAAGCGCGTGAAGGCCGCTTGGATCCCGTCGTTGGACGCAACAAAGAAATTAATCATGTCATTCAGATTTTATGCCGACGTACCAAGCACAATGCCGTCCTAATCGGCGAGGCGGGCGTGGGTAAAACGGCCATAGTGGAGGGCTTGGCTCAGCGGATTGTTAAGGGAGATGTCCCTGAAAATTTGCTCGATAAGCGTATTTTTATTTTAGACTTAGCGTTGATGTTGTCGGGAACCAAGTATCGGGGCCAATTTGAAGAGCGCTTAAAGGGGGTCATGCAAGAAGTCAAGGAGAGCAAAAATACAATTCTCTTCTTGGATGAATTGCACACCGTTGTAGGCGCGGGTGCTTCAGAGGGCTCGATGGACGCTTCTAACATACTTAAGCCCTCGTTGGCGCGCGGTGAAATCCAGTGCATTGGTGCAACAACCTTAGACGAATACCGACAATTTATTGAGACGGATAAGGCGTTAAACCGTCGTTTCCAATCGGTATTGGTGGAGCCGTCCTCCCCGCAGGATACCATTAGCATCCTGCACGAATTGAAACCGTGCTATGAGGAGTTCCACAAAGTTCGTTTGTCGGATGAGGTGATTGAAAAGGCTGTTTATTTGGCAGATCGGTATATTTCAGATCGCTACTTTCCCGATAAGGCCATTGATTTAATTGATGAAGCGGGGGCACGGGCGCACATGCAATTGTCGAGAAAGCCTTTGTCCACGGTGGATGTGGATCAGCACATCCGTGAGGTGGTAAGTAAAAAATCTGCGGCCATCAACTTACAAAAATTTGAAGAGGCCGCTCATTGGCGTGACGAAGAACAATCGTTGAGGCAAGTCAAACTCGCCCGGATGGAGGCTTGGAAACAAGCGTGCCGTTCGCAGGTGGTAGATGTAAAAGAGAACCTCTTGCATAAAATTATTTTTGATTGGAGCGGCATTCCCTTGGAGTGGATGGGTACGAAGGAAATCAAACGTTACGTCAATTTAAATAAGACGTTGAGCTCGAAAGTCATTGGGCAAAAAGAGGCCGTCAATGTAGTTTGCAAGGCTTTGAAACGCTCGCGTACCGATATAAGAGATCCGCGACGCCCCATCGGCTCATTTTTATTTTTAGGACCCACGGGTGTTGGAAAGACGCATTTGGCAAAGGTCTTGGCGGAAGAGGTCTTCGGTAGCAGAGATGCGCTTATTCAGATTGATATGTCCGAATACATGGAGAAGCATACGGTTGCTCGCCTTATTGGATCCCCTCCGGGCTATGTGGGCTATGAAGATGGTGGTCAACTGACGGATGCCGTTCGACGTAAGCCGTATTCGATTATTTTGTTCGACGAGGTTGAAAAGGCGCATGCGGATGTTTTGCACATTTTGTTGCAAGTACTGGAAGAAGGTCGTTTGACCGACAGCATGGGACGTACGGTTGATTTTAAAAATACAATTTTGGTGATGACTTCCAACGTGGGGGCAGAATCGTTGCAACATACGGTTGGCTTGGGCTTTGGCGTTCCTTCCGGCGGTCTGGCATTCGAGCAATTAAAAAGTAAGGTGCAAGAGGCGAGTAAGTCGGTATTTAAGCCAGAATTCCTGAACCGGATTGACGACATTGTCGTGTTCCATCCGTTGGAACGCGAGCAACTGCAGGAGATTGTAGACATTGAACTCAAAAAAGTGGCCGATCGTTTGAGCGCTAAAAAGATAGGCCTGTTTATCTCTGCGGATGCCAAGCAATTCTTGGTGGATAAGGGATTTGACGAAAAGTATGGAGCCCGTCCTTTACGACGCACCATTGAACATTACGTTGAGGATGCGGTCGTCGATGCCCTACTCAAATATAAATTAAGTGAGGGGCAAAAAATTGTATTTGATGTCGACGTGAAGTTGGATCAATTAAAATTTATTGTGACAAAGGCAAAAAAGCTTGTATGCAAGCCTAAAAATACTACTATATAAATAATATGATGCTAGATGCTCGTGAACAAGTTAATCATTGGTTGGCAGAAATAAGTGCCCAATGCGGTAAGTTGTTCCGTTTAAATACAGAGGGTGTTTTTGTCTCAAAGGATACTGAAGGGCAAGAATTTGTTGTAGAAGTCCCGCAAGCAACGCGACAAGTTTACTTTTGTGCGCCTATCGCTGAGCTGCCCGAGCAAGGTAAAACGGCGTGTTTAGAGCGTTTGTTACAATGGAACTTGTACGGCTTGCATACGCAATATTGTACATTGGGTCTGGAGAAGAATACAAATCGCATCATTATGCATTACTCCATTGATATTAGTTATCTAAACAGCCAAACTTTTTTAAATGTTTTTAATAATTTTATCGATCGAGTCCGTCGTATTAAGGAAGATTGGAAGTCTTTTTTACAAAATTTAGCCCTTGGAGAAGCTGCGAATACGATAGACGGCAATATGCTTCGTATTTAGTTTATGCAACTGCATTTGTACGACACATTGACGCGCACCATCAAGGTGCTCGCAAAGAGAGAAGGGGCCCCTTTCGGCATCTATTGTTGTGGTCCGACCGTTTATGGGCCCGCCCATATAGGTAATTTTAGAACGTACGTTGTTCAAGATGTGGTCTTGCGCGTTTTAAGAGTGTTGGGCATGGAAACGCGTTATGTCCGAAATCTGACCGATGTCGACGATAAAACAATTCGCGGTGCCCAGACGGACAAGCAATCATTGTCGGAGTTTACCTCCAAGTGGATTCGACAATTTGAAGCGGATTGCCAGCATTTGAATTTACTTGCACCGGACGTAGAACCGCGGGCTACGGAAACCATACAGGCGCAACAAGACCTCATACGTACGCTTGTTAAAGGTGAGCATGCTTACGTGTCAAAGGGCTCTGTCTATTTTCGCATCGCATCTTTTAAGAATTATGGACGCTTGTCGCGCTTAGATCAACGTCAGTGCCAGACACAGGCCACCAACAGTGCAGGATTGTTAAATGACGCCGACGAGTATGAACGTGAATGTGTTGGCGACTTTGTCCTGTGGAAGGCGAGAAAGCCTGAAGATGGAGAAGTTTTTTGGGAAAGCCCGTGGGGCCAAGGACGTCCTGGATGGCACATTGAGTGCAGTGCTATGTCGCGCTTGTACTTGGGGGATACGGTTGATTTACACTCTGGGGGCGTTGATTTATGCTTTCCTCATCACGAAAATGAAATTGCACAATCGGAGGCGGCCTACGGAGGAACTTTTGCGCGCCATTGGTTGCACATCGCCCACTTGC
Organism: uncultured Verrucomicrobiota bacterium; assembly: GCA_902495005.1. Taxonomy (GTDB): domain Bacteria; phylum Verrucomicrobiota; class Verrucomicrobiia; order Opitutales; family UBA9783; genus CABUVL01. The sequence goes on from CABUVL010000002.1 coordinate 30,260, forward strand.
AAGTGGAGGGACAGAAAATGTCCAAGCGGCTCGGGAACTTGCACACGATTGACTCCTTGTTGCAAAAAAATTACACGCGAGAGGCCATTCGTTACGCCTTGATGTCCGGCCATTACAGACAACCTTTGAATTTTACGTTTGCTTTGCTCAATGCGGCGCAATGCGCTTTACAGAAGTTTTACAATTTTCTGACGCATTTGTTGTCAAGGGCCCAACTGAACGCAAAAGAATTTGAAACTCGGTTTTTGACGCGTCCGCGTGTAGGAGAGTGCCTCTATTTAAACGATTTTTTTGAAGCACTGTGTGACGATTTGAATGTGCCAAAGGCCTTAGGCACGTTATTTACCTTGATAAATACGTGTGAAGTTGACTCGGTAAATCTCGAAAAGATGTTACAAGAGCTTGGCTGTGCCATGTACGCATTGGGATTGCCGTCAAGCTTTTCTTTGGAAAATTGCGTGATCCCGTTGCCCGTGCGTCGTATGGCGGAACAACGTTGGCAATCCAAGCAGGCGCGTAATTTTAAGGAGGCCGATGAAATAAGGAGCATCTTGTGGAATGAAGGCTGGCAAGTTTTGGACGATAAAACTGGGTACAAAATATTGCCACGCTCAAAATCTTAGTGGCAGGGGGCCCGACAAGAATTTCGTTTACAGGCTTAATGCTTTTTGCTGCCACTCGCCCGTGGGCTTTTAAGGAACGAGATGTTGTTTGCTTTTCACACTTCAATAAGTGGCCTAGATGTGTTGCACGAGCTTCTGTTAGGCATTGTAGCCTGAGTTTTCCTAGGTGAACTTAACTAAATTCACGCAACAATCTTATGCAGAAAGGCAAACGTACATTGAACTCCTCTAGAAATGTTACGTAATGGCCGTGTGCCTAAGCGGCAAAAGTTTTTTGAATGGGGGGAATCGGTTTGTAAGCGGAATAATGGATACCAATGCCTAGACAAATACGGCTGAGATTCTTTTCAGAGATTGTTTATTGCCCATCCTCTTCTTGCTTTTGCAACTCTTGAAGCTGTTGTTGTGTCGCGTTGCGCATTGAACTAATCATTTGTTGGAATAAGAATTCATTACTCGTGCGCCTCATTTGTTCATCCTTTTCAGCACGAGTGCCTGAAGAGCTGTCTGTCGCCTGAAGCGCTTCGGGCATTTGGTCAGACGTTTCAAAATTGTTTTCATCGACCGAGGCCGATGTAATTGATGGAGTAACAGAGGAAATTGAATTGATATTGCTTGCCATAGTTTTATTCTAGTTTAGTGTGGAAAACCGAGCAATATAAAAATTATGCTGGCGAGGGATTTTTTTTTACAAGTCACGGAGGATTGGCCATTTGCAAATATTTTGACCTTGGATGTTGAGCCTTGGGAGTGGCTCAAGCGCCTGCCGGATGCGCTCGACAACTTTTTTCAGCATTGTCCAAGCGAGGAGCGATTGCAGGTTGAGGTTCCGCCCAATCTTTGTATCCGTGGTGATGTTTTTATCGGTAAAAATGTCGAATTGCCGCCCTATGGCTTTATTCAAGGTCCTGCCTACATCGGGGAAGGCAGTGTATTGCGCCCCAGTGTTTATGTGCGTGGTAACGTAATCGTTGGGCCTCATTGCGTCTTAGGTAATTCTTGTGAATTTAAACAGGCGATTTTGTTGGATCACGTGCAAGCACCTCATTTTAATTATGTAGGAGATTCGGTCTTGGGTTCCTACGCACATTTGGGGGCAGGCGTGATCTTGTCCAATGTGCGTTTTGATAAAAAAAATGTGCGCGTTCACGGGCCTCATGGACAGGTTTATGAAACAGGCCTGAGAAAATTGGGGGCCATTCTGGGGGATTATGCGGAAATGGGTTGCAATGCGGTTGCGCAACCGGGAACTTGTTTATTCCCTCATTGTAAGGTCTATCCTGTGAATTCGGTGCATGGGACACATGAGCGAGACGAAGCTCAATAGCTGAGCGCGCTAGCTTGTATCTGATCTGGTGGGGCATGTCATTAGTCTGATTGGGTATCCCACTGATGAGACGGATGCGTTTATGATTTATTGATGTTTAGTTAAATGGATTGGCTTAAGGGAGGATATTGTAGAGGTCGTAAAGGGCCGTCGAAGCAGGGTGTACATTTTGAAAGGTGCTCAGGCTTTTGCATGCATCTCATCTTGGGTTGTTTGAAAAGCAGATTTTTAGACCCCGCTCGGCCTGCTTGGGCATGTTATTTTAAAACAATAAATAATTTTTCGTGCTAAGGAGGCGATTGCCTCTGTTTACTATGGAAGACAGTCACATTTTTTTCTTGCATTCAAGCAAATTGGCAGCCACAATTTCTTAAAAATGAGCCATCATTTTTATGTTATTGATGCCCGTTCTTTCGTTTTGAGGGGATCGAATGATCAAAAAGTGAAGGGGTTGTTTTGGATTCTTTTTGCCTACAGCTGGAATATCTGTTTAATTTTTCTTCAGCTTATTAAAGAGAAATTAAATTAGTAAGCTTGTGTAAAAGAGGATGTCCTTGAGCCAACCGAGGGGCCTTGTGGAAAGAGCGGCTTGGAGGTAAACTTATAGGGGAAGGTTTTATGCCGCGTGTGGCGTTGTTTGTTCTTTGATGTTTATTGGCTTGTGTATGATGTTCAAACTAGGGTGGGGCACTATAATTTTGAAGTGCTTGATGGGGTTGAATTGAAGTGTTTTGACGGTGTTGAGTCGTATGAAAGCTAAGCATCATTGAAAGGATGCTAAATTTAAACGGGGGGTTAGCTCAGTTGGTTAGAGCACTAGCATGACACGCTAGGGGTCGCTGGTTCGAATCCAGTACCTCCCACCATTTTTTCATGTTTGGTAGGTGTATTTTATATATTTGTGGTATTTACGCAATTGTAATGGGCATAGCGGCATGCTTAAGTCCATTGGGATACATCGTTGTACAAGCGCTCAATCAATATCTTCCCTGTGAATTACTAACTTACCTCGCGAATAAGCCTTTTGGGCAGTATTTTGATCGATTTCGTTTGTTGGGAATCCTTTGTGTGATTCCTTTGAGTTTACGCTTTTTTAAAATTACCTGGCATGAGTTGCGTTGTCAATTCAGCCGCGAGACGTGTAAAATCGGGTTACAATTTTTTATCGGTGGCTTGTGTCTGTGGGGCATGAGCGCGTGTCTGTTGTATGTACAGCCAGCTGTACAATTGAGTCAGAGAGAAGTTTGCCCTTCATTACTTATGGCGTTGTGCAGTTCACTGGTAGCCAGCTTGACGATTGCATTTTTGGAAGAGATAACTTTTAGGGGATTGCTGTTCCGTATCGTGCGTAAGGTGACGGGCTCCAAGTTTTGTGGGGTGCACCTCGTTTCTTTCATCTTCGCGTGTTTGCATTTTTCTCATATTACAGAGCCGGAGGAGGGCCCATTATTTTGGCAAGGCTTGCAGTGCGCTTTTCATTCCACCTTGGGAATTTTTTATCAAATAAGATGGGCGTACTTCTGTATTTTGTACGTTTTAAGTTACTTATTATGCTTGTGTGTGTTGAGCAAAAAGACGCTCTTGAGTTCCATCGGCTTGCACGGCGGATTGGTGTGCGCCATTATGTGCTTTCGGCGATATTATGTGGCCATCGGAAGTTCTCATGAATTTATGAATGTGACAGACGCCTGGAGCACCTTTTTTCTTTTGCTTATCATAGCGATATGTGCTCGATGGAAGTGTAAGGCAGTCATATAATGGGGGTTGTAAGAGCCATCGCTTGCATCGCTTTTTACACATTGAGTGCGCTGACTAATGTGATGGTGTTGGGCGCTTTTACCGAGTCTTGGCTCGATTCATTTGGGTGGTCCCGTTTGGAGTTAAGTCAGATGTACAGCTGTGCGATGGGCTTGGTTGCCGTGACGGTTGTTTTTGCGGGTATTGTCTTTGAAAAGTTGGGCTTTCGAAAGAGTTGTTTTTGGTCAAATTTAGCTTTGGGCTTAAGCTTGATGGGCATAAGTGGGTTGGTAGGGGACCATAAGTTTATTTTTGTTGCCTTATTGTTCATAATGCAATGGCTGGGCCAAGGCTTTCTCCTCGTCGCTTGCCGGAGTCAATTGATAAGTTGTGTGAAAGCCAAGGGCTTGTGGGCAGGTGTCCAAGAATCCTTAGGGACCATTACGGTGAGCTTGCTTCCTTTTTTAGTATTGCACTGTATCAGACTCTTCGGATGGCGCTCAGTAATGTGTGTGGAAGGCACTTGTTTTATCATTGCGGCATTGATGAGCTTGAGGGCCGTTGAAGCTCAAGCCCCAGCGGTTGAAAAATGGGACGGTGCCCCGTGGTTTTTATTAAAAGATGGGCGATTTTGGTGCATTAATTTGATCGTCAATCTGCCCATTTTGCTCAGTTCAGGATTTTTTGTCCACTTGGAAGCCTTTTGTCAAACTGGGTCGATAGGCCTCGCTAGCTTACAAATACTTTGGATCCCGCAAATGTTCTGCATTGTGGGCGCCCACATCTTATGGGGACTTCTGTCTTCACTGAGGACCTGGCGATTGAGAACACTGTTGATCTTTATTGTAAGCACACAAATAGCATGGTTGATGGGCTTAGTGTCTTTGTCCAGCATCTTTGGAAAGCTGTTGTATGTTTTAGGCAGCGGATTGGGATGGGGCTGCTTTGGCGTTTGGATTAACATCATTTGGGAACGTACATTTGGAAGCCGTTACAATAGTTTTTGCCTATCGTGGGCTGTCTTTATGGGCTTATTATTCAACGCACTGGGCCCATTAATATTTAACTTTGCGATTTAATGATTTTCGAAAAACGCCGTATCGTTTGGCAAATAAAATTCAGTTGTTCTTCCGTTAAACCGGGGTATATGGGCAAGCTTAAGACCTCCTCTGCCAGCTTGTGTGCAACTTTTGTGGGATGGCCGACGTCACTTGCAATTGATTGAAAGCACGTTTGTAAGTCGAGCGTTTTCGGGTAATAGACGGCACAGCCTATATTATTTTGTTCTAAGAAAGTTTTTAATTCATTGCGTCTGCCGTGATGCACTCGGATGGTAAATTGATTCCACGTGTGTTGCCGGTGAGCGAGCTCACTGGGCAGGGTGAGATGGTCTTGTAAATGCTGGAGGGCTTGTAGGTAGAATTGTGCGTTTCGACGGCGCAGTTGTATCCACGTGTTTAGCTGTGGAAGCTTAATGTTCAGCAGGGCGGCTTGAAGTGTATCCATGCGGAAGTTACCGCCCAAATCCGTGTGTTCGTACCTCTTTTCGGCACCGTGAACGCGTAGACATTTCAATCTCTTGGCAAGCTCGGGATTGTTAGTTGAGACCAAGCCGCTATCGCCAAAGCCGCCCAAATTTTTAGTGGGGAAAAAGCTAAATGTGCCCATGTCGCCCCAGGTGCCTGCCTGTTGACGGTTGTAGAGAGCCCCTTGCGCTTGCGCGACATCTTCAATGAAATACAAGTGATGCTTACGTGCAAAATCTTGAATGGCCTGGCAATCGCAGCATTGTCCAAACAGGTGGACGGCAATAATGGCTTTTGTCCGCGAACTGAGTTTCTTTTCAGCGTCGTTGAGGTCGATGCCGAAATCGCTCGCGTTGACATCTACCCAAATGGGGGTGGCACCCAATCGTGCGATGCAGCTGGCGGAGGCAAAAAATGTGAACGATGGGCATAAAACTTCGTCACCTGGGCGAATATCGAGCGCCATGAGGGCAATTAATAACGCGTCTGTTCCGGACGATACGCCGATGGTAAATTGGCAGTTGAGGTAGCGGGCCATGGCCTGTTCAAAGGTTTCAATGGCGCCTCCTAAGATGTAGTTGCCAGAACGCACAATTGTGTTGAATGCGTCCAGAAATTGTTCGTGTAAATCGGCGTGAATGGGCTTAATGTCGAATAGTGGTATTGCTTGCATGCCTATACGCTAATTAGTTGGCGGTGGAATGCCAGTTAATTATTAAGCGATTTAGCCTGAAAAATCGTTAAGACCTCAAGCGTAGGTTAAGAGAAGCGCCTCCACTAATTTTGACCAACCGTTTACGAGGACGAACAGCATGAGCTTAAATGGCAATGAGATCGTCATCGGGGATACCATCATCATTCCCATTGCCAACAAAATGTTTGATACCACGAGATCAATCGCAATAAATGGCAGGTAGATGAGAAAGCCAATTTCGAATGCGGATGTCAGTTCAGACAGAATGAAAGCGGGAACGCAGATGAGCAAATTGTCACGTTTGATTTCTTGCTTGTACTGATTGGGCCAAAGGCGTTTGGCGACTTGTATAAAAAATTGAGATTGTTTCTGAGTTGTGTGTTGCAATAAGAATTGAGTAATGGGTTCCTTGAGGTAATTTAGAAGCGCCTTGGTATCGTTTAGACCTTGTTCATTGTCGGAACTGAGCGCGGACAACAGCGTGTTACTAAGCTGGCTTGTATCATGGTAGGCCTTAAATTTCTCGGGCAAGGAAAATGAATTTGGATTTTGTTTACGTAATTTGAACTGCTGATTAATTTCAACCGCGCGATGGATGCTCTCCTGCATGATGGGTGCCATGATGTACAGGGACAATATGATGGCCAGTCCGTTGATAATCATATTCGGAGGGATTTGTTGCAGCCCCATGGCTTGTCGAATCAGGTTCATGACGATAACCAACTTGACGTACGAGGTTATCATCAAGATGATAAACGGGGCCAGTGAAAGGGAGACGAGGAAGAGAACGATCGCAATGGGATCGTAGATAAATGAAGAATCGAGGCTCATGAATTTAATTGAGTTATACGAACGCCGAAATGTTCATTGATGCATACCCACTCTCCCATACCGATCGTTTTGCCGTTGGCTTTAATTTCGACAAAGTCATTGACGGCGTGATCGGTTTCAAACGTGTATCCCACGTGTAGATTTTTGATCTCATCAAAGGTCATTGCCTTTTGTCCGGCGTTAAAAGTAATGAGCACGGGTAATTGACTTACGTCGGCTACCTTAACCATGGAAGGTGGGGTGTCCGTCGTCTCTTCTGCAGCTTCGTTGGCAGCAGTATCGGTGCCATTGTCTCCCGATATTTCCGGTGTATCATCTTCTGGAATAATACCCGCGGGTAAATCATTTGTGTCGTCCATAAGCGAAGTTTGTATTTCGAATTTGTTCAAGGCCACATTCTTGGCCCAAAAGGCAAAGCCCTTTGTATGAAATTTTACGAGTTTATCTTTTGCCCACACTTGCTCTTGAGCTAATACGATGTCCCCCTCACGAATAGAATGGAGCTCATTCAGCGTTATCTTGGCGTACCCACTCTCTATGTTGAATAAAAATGGGATGGCGTTGGGGTTAAATAAATCTTGCGAATGCGGATGGCTTTGCAGGATTTTTTGGAAAAAAGAAATGCACGGCTCGTCATCCATTATCAATAGGGAACTTTTCTTCGTCCCCACGACGCTGAGGGTGGCAAATGCAGCAAAGTTTTCTTGGGGCGCTAAGCGCAAGTCAGCTTTCGAAAAGGTCCCTGTATAAAGCGGCTTGAGTATTTCGGCAAGGGTCTCGTGGTACGCGTCCAACAGGCAATTTTGAAAGTCTTGATCACAGTCAGCCCACTTGATGGAAGCCAGTTGAGGGTCTAAAAAGTTGAGAAAATTGTCTTCCAATAAACCGAGTTGAAGTAAACTTTCGTCGTAATGGTAGCTCAACGTGGCAATCACATTTTGCTGTTCGGGTGGGGTGATTTCAAGATGATACGTTTCATTATTAAATGAGGTCGACAATTGTGATGGAGAAAACCACGCGTTAATTAAATTAACGTACGAAGTTGTCAATTGAACACGCGGTATGAATTTTTCCATTATTCGTCGTCTTCAGCTGCTTGATACTCGTAGCGGTTTCTTGAGTGGCCGTCATGAGGCTGACTGTTGTTTTCTTGCGCACGTACGTTGACCGAAATTGTCTGAAAATTTTGCAACTTGTCGGTCAGATAAGCCTGTAAATTAGCCTGCGTGTTAATGAGGAAATTTTCTGTTTGTGGATGATGAGACACAAAGGTGATGTTTAATTGTTGTCCTTGCTTGAGCAAGTTTACCTCTGTATTGGGAAGCAGTTGGGGGTTAAAGATAATTTTCACATTTTGTTTATGATCTAATGCGTTTGTTGATACTAAGATTTGATTTACGAGTTCTTCCTGAATTGCATTGATGAGTGGGCTTGCTTCAGACGACCTTACGGTGGACGCGTTAGAAAGCATTTGTAAATTGTGAAGAATTTTGTCCCCTTGAGTTTGAATTGGAACAGGAACTGCTTGGATGTTTTGAATGCTGTCGGTGTCGCTTGTTGTTATCTTCTGGCTGTAATTTTGAGAATTATGGGCCGTGATGGTACTTGGTAAGGGCAACCCTTTGTCCGTTGTTGAACTTGTAATGCTGGGGGAAGGTAAGTTGTGCGTCGCTTTTTGAGAAGAAGCGTGCACTAACTCGTTCGCCGCTGGCAAAACTTTGGAGGCAGTTTTTTGTTCTGGAGAATTGTCTATAGTGCTAGTGTTGTGATGGTTGATAGGGGTGCTGCGAATGGATTTAGAGTGGGTTGGCACAAGTAGGTTGGCGTTGCAACTGAGAGGAGTTTGTTCGTTCAATATATTCGGGTCTTGTAGGAGCTTATTGAAGGTATCAACGGTGGATGAATCGGGTGGCACATCTGTAGAAACGGCCGTATGGTCTAAATCGGGGTTTTCTGCAATTGTGCTAGAAAATAAATCTGTTGCTGTTGAGAGTTCCTTCATAATACTTATAAGTCTTTAGGTTTTGTTTTAAAGTCTTCCAGTTCCAGGTCTTGGGCAAGTTGTTCCAAAATGTTGACTTCATTTTTCCAAGTGACCTTGTGTTCTTCAATTTTGTTCATTTCCACTGTGGCGCGCTTTAACTCTTGCTTGCATTGTTCAAATTTTTTCGCAGCCTCTGCTTCTATAGTTTGTGCTTTTTTCAGCGTGATTGCAAGCTTCGATTGATGTTCGTCGAGTTTTCCCACTTTAAATGCTGTTAAGTCTAGGTAGTTGCGTTTAAATTGGCTTTTTTTAACGAGCTTGTCATAAACTTTTTGTATAAACATGGGTTTTTTTTGAATAAACTCGTTCAAATTAAGGGAGGCTTGTTCCGTTGTTTTTTGTGCTTCAAGCCACGCGTTTTTAGCCTTTACAAGCGCATCTGTAGCCCGATCTTTTCTGAGGTTTCGGACGCGCAGTAGATCTTCTAATTCGTATTTCATGGGTACTGTGGAAGATCGACTTAGGAATTAACCAATGCAATCATGCGTTCGACAGTTTCGTCGTAAGAAGACTTCTCGTTCAAGCCTTGTTGAAGAAATTGGTTTAATCGTGGCATTTTTGCGATTGCTTCGTCGACCGCTGCGTCACTTCCTTTTTTGTATTCGCCGATGCGTAGTAGTAATTCGACTTCTTGGTACTTAGCCAACATGTTTCTAAATTTGCCCGCGGCCTTAATGTGCTCTTTGGGCACGATGGCGCTCATAACACGACTGACACTGGCAAGAACGTCAATGGCGGGATAGTGGTTTGCGCTCGCTAACTTACGTGATAGGATAATGTGTCCGTCCAGGATGGAACGGGTTTCATCGGCGATAGGTTCGGTCATGTCGTCGCCTTCAACTAAGACGGTATAGAGTGCGGTAATGGAGCCTTTATCGGATTGCCCGGCACGTTCCATCAATTTTGGGAGTGTGGAAAATACGGAGGGTGGAAATCCGCGACGTGTGGGAGGTTCACCGGCGGCCAAGCCAATTTCACGTTGTGCGCGGCCAAATCGGGTAACGGAATCCATCATAAGCAAAACCTTTTTGCCCTGATCACGGAAGAATTCAGCCACACTGGTTGCCACATAAGCGGCCTTGAGACGTTCCATAGAAGAGCGATCGGAGGTTGCCACGACGAGTACAGAACGACGTAGACCTTCTTCGCCCAGATCTCGTTCGATAAATTCTCGTACTTCGCGGCCCCGTTCTCCGATGAGCGCGAGCACGACGATTTCTGCCGCTGTATTTCGGATAATTTGAGCCAACAGCGTGCTCTTACCGCCGCCTGCGGCGGCGAATATACCCAGCCGTTGACCTTCTCCGCAAGTGAGCAAGCCGTCGAGGACACGTAACCCGAGGGACATGGGCTTATCAATGGGGTTGCGGCTCATGGCGTTTGGGGGATCAGCGTAAACGGGATAGTAGGTTTCCGGCACAAATGGGCCCTTTGTGGCCTCGTCTGTGACGAGTCCTAAGCCGTTGAGAACGCGGCCCAGCAGTCCATTTCCCACCGGTACACTGTGGGTTTTTCCTGAGGGGATAACCTGTGTGGAGGAGGAGATGCCGTTGAGGTCGCCGAGGGGTGTTAACAAAGCTGCTTCCTGAGCGAACCCAACGACTTCGGCCAATACGGTTTGCTGGTTATCTTGATTGACCAAGGAACAAATTTCACCGATTTTAACGCCGGGAACAAACGCTTTTACGATGGTTCCAACAACTTGTAATACCTTCCCCTTCGTTGATATGGTTGTTGTTGTTTGAATCGTATTATCCAATAAATTTTGCAAATTTTGCATGTTAATGAAGGACTGATTGGATCGCTTTAATGAGTGTACTGAGTTGCATTTCAAGGCTGGCATCCAGGATGCCCGTCTCTGTTTCAAGAATGCATTGGTCCAGCTGCATATTTTTGTTGATCTCGATTTCAATGCGCTCCAGGCCCGGTTGAATGTTACTTAACTCTTTGATATGTTTTTTTAGCAGAACGGCTTGATCTTGATGGACGTGAATCTTTAAAAATTTCCCATTAGGAACGGACTTGAGCGCGTTTTTCACCAAGAGCTCAATGCGTTCTTCGGGAGGGTACTCACCTAAAATTTTTTCAACGCTTGTCTGTACGGTATGGATGAGAATTTGTTGTAGATTTGATAAGTAGTTAATGCCTCCTGAAAGCATATTAAACAACATGACCGTTTGTTTTTTGTGACTTTCTTCCATTCCATCGTTGAACCCACGTGCTTTCTCACTTTCATAAGTGTCTTGAGCGTCCTTAATGATAAGGTCGGCTTGCATGTTTGCCTGTTGAATAATTTTTTTAGCCTTGTTTTTGGCGTCATTGATGAGAGCTTCCGACTGGGCTACACACGCGTAATCTTCATAGGGTATGATGCGGGTCTTGGGGCATAATTTTTTGTTGGCAATTAACGATAAGAGCATGGTGTTATACTAATTTTTTGGTTATAAGCGAATTGCAGAGTGAAATGAGTTGAATTTGATCCTGTGTGCTGACTTGAAGATTAAAATCCCAAGTCATGTTGCTTGGAAACTTGAGTGTAAAGCGTTTCAGTAGGTCGGGATGGCAATCAAATAAGCAGTATTCAATGGCGAGTTGGCCTGTTGAGAGGATATTATCAATCATGTTGTTACCAGAACATTCTGAAAACAAGTGCATGGGTAAGTGTGGGAAAAATAGAGAGGCACGTTTTAAGATACACGTGTAGATGGATTCCCCTAACAATTCAATGAGCTGCTTGTGTTGCCACTTTTGAACACTTGTTTTGATGTTGCGCGAAAAACGCAAAGCTCCAATGAAATGCTGTAAATTTAATAAAGTGCTCGTTGGTAAAAATAGCCACTCTTTGAGCGGAGACTCCAGTTGTTTTATGGGGAAGGAATTAAGGTTTAATTTGTGCCTTAAATAAGTTTGAATGTGTTGAACGAGCAGTGGGTTTTGCAAGTTTTGTAAATTAATGGTATGAGGCAAATGGTCGGCCAATGTACTTGCGTGAACGTCAATTATAGATTGACTGTATTTTATAAACTTAAAAAACAGTGGCTTATCATTTTCCCATAGATGTTTGACGTTAACCATAGTTGGCTAAGCCTCAGGCGTAGGTGTCGATTTGGCATTTTTGTTGTTATTAAATAGCACGAATAGAGCCCCGATGAAAATGGCGGATAATCCGGTGATAATGCAAACAATCAGGCACCAGAATTTGACGACCGAGTCGTTGGCTACCTTAATGAATAGCACTTGTGTAAATTGCTTTGTTTTTTTCAGAAATTCATTTGGCAATCGTTCATTCGGGTTGCTCGCGGGGAATAAAGAGACGTTGACCTTATCGTAACTTAGGCCTTCGACGCTATTTGTCACCAATTGTCGAATGTCGCGCACGGAATCTTCAAGGTTAACCTGCGGCAGGTGTGAAATGAAGATGGCGGCCGAGGAAGGGGTTACTTTCGTGTCGTAAGCTTCTGTGTCCGGCAATACAATGTGCACCCGCGCGGTTACAACGCCGTGTATGTGGGTTAATGTTTCAGCTAAGTTGTCGGACAATGCGTGCATGAAGCGCACGCGTTCTTCAAAGGGTGAAGAGACAAGCCCAGACTTTTTAAACACATCTCCGATGGTTTTAAACGTATCTCTTGGATATCCCACTTCGTTGAGGAGTCCAACGGCCTCCGTAAATTGTTGGGGCGCCACATTAATGTCCCAAGTGCCTTCTGTCCCCGCCACTTTTTCGCAATCAATTTGATTTGAAAGTAGTATGGCAACCATGTCATTTGCCTCTTTCTCCGGCATGCTGGTGTACAAAGTTTGTTTGCTGCATCCGCAGCATATAAGTGAAAGTAATAAAAAGCTGACTTTCCAATTCATGATGGCATTACTGATTTCGAAAGAGGGTTTGCGTCCCTTGACTCATCTTATCGGCACTTTTAGAAATAAGGTCCTGAGTTATTTGATAATCAATCAATAGTTTTTGCAATTTGAGCGTGTCTGCGATGGTAATGGAGTCAGTGGCACTCATTTGCGTGATGGTATTGTTGATATCGCTTACGGTACTGCCTTGAGCTTCAGATACGCGTTGCAATGAGAGTAAGATCTCGTCACCGGGGGTGTGTGCCACAGTTTCGAATGATGGGATCGCTGTTCCCGTTAAAGAACTGACGAGATTGTTGTCTACATCCAACGTAGGTTCCAATTCGGCGGGTTGAATTTCTGTTTCTTGCGCAGTGGCTTCGAAATGGGGTTGCCCTTGAATTTTGCCAAGGGTACTATTGTCAATGCTCATAATGTGCTTACATCTACATGGAGATGTTGTTCCATTTGTTTAGCTTGTAATTCCATGGGCGATAATGGCTTTTGGTAACTATCTAAGATAACTTGAGCCAATTGTTTCGCAGAGGGATTTTTACCCAATTTTACGACGGATTCGGCTGCACTGATGGCGTGCTGATCCACGTGGGTCATTTTAAAGGCGATGGCTAAGAAGCTGCGTGCCATTTCATTTTGTGGATCTTTTGCGAGAACGCTGAATAAGGTGCGAACGCCTTCTGTGACATTACTTGAGAAGATCAGCCCGGCTCCTTGAGCGATCCGTGCATCGAGGCTGTCTGGACGTGCTTGAACGATTGCTTCGAAGATGGCTCGAGATTCATTTGGAAAACCGTTGTTGGCGCCTACGTAGGCAATTTCTGCCAGCAATTGAAGCATTTCGCTCGGAATTTTTTCGAGAAATGTGTCCATAATAATTTATTTTAACGAATGTTTTGAACGGTGTTTTTAAGGCCTGTTGAGACGCCGGATTGAAAGTTTGACAATAATTGGGAGGCCAATTGCCATCGTGTCATGGTCATTTGGGCGGACATGAGTCGACTTTGGTCAAGTTGTCCTGGGGCAATGCTGGACAACTCTGTTAAAATTTGGTTCATCTGTGTTTCGCCTTTTGCGACAAGGCCGACAACGCTGTTGGCGACATTATCGATATTGGTTACATCACCTGTTGCCCAAAAGTCGGCTTGCCTTGTAAAGGTATAATTTGTTGGGTTTAGGTCTTTTGCGCTTGGAGGTTGTGGATATGACATAATTATCAGTGTGTTAAAATTGTTTCTGCGTGTTGTATTGCCGTTTTGAGGCTTTCCAGTACTTCAAAGTGAGTTTTTTCAGATGCGCTTGGTACCAGTTGGTAAATCATTGATTTATAGTGTGCCAATTGATCTCGTAGTTGCCGACGATAGCTGCCGTTGTTGTCGTTTTGAAGTTTTGATTCCATTTCGGCGAGTGTAATTTTTTGACCTTGATCCATAGTTAGATTTCGCTGAAGTTAAAGTTAATTAATTCTGCATTTTTCGTTAAAATGATGCCGTTGGGGGTAATTGATTGGATAAAGTAGCTGGAGGGCAATGTCGTGCCTTCGAAATAGCGTTCGCCGTTTTCCAAATCGATCCATGGGGTGCCGTTGGGGGGAATTGAAACGGACAATATGGGGGAATTAAAGAAGGCGCGTTTGACAGATTGATGGTGCAGGACGGAGACGTTGGTTGAGACACTGCAGATGCCGTGAAATTGTTTGAGAAGCAATTCCTTTGTTTGTTTCCAACTGCTTACGTTTTGTGGTGGAATTTGTCCGGAGATGACTAATCCCTGTGGTACGGTTTGCAAATGTAAGAGCCCCATAAGTCCATGTTTAGAAAGCACATTTGATGCCATGTTGTAAACTTCTTCGGGATTCATGAGGGTAGTTTGAATTGATTTTAGGCCGATGACTTCGGTCAAGATTTTATTTTGCAAGTTGGGGAGTTGGTCTATCGCATAATAGTATCCTCTGAGTGCGAGAGTGTTCAGATCTTTTGTCTTGTGGACGGTGATTGTCTTAAGCGGCTTAATAATTTCTTGTGTTTGGGCCACTAAATTCTCTTGGGAATAGACGCGCAAATTTTTTAAAGGTATGGAGGAAAAGGCCTTAATGAGAGCTTGTTTTTGGTCGTTAGTTTCTACGTAAGCGGTGATTGAAAAGTTATCTTGCGCTTGGGTAAGTGTAAAATTATTAGATTTGACGTTATTCTTTTCCAAAATTTTGACGATGCTCGCTTTGTTGTAAGTTGGTTTAGCTTGTGCTTGCGATGTTTCGTCGGAGTTAGATGTAAGCATCATTGCAAGACCAAAGATAGAAAAAACGCCGATGATGATTAACGTTAAGATGAGGTAATTGAGGGTTGTTTTAAGCTTTGAGCGCTTCTTAGTATTTTTATTATCTGAGTCGGTTGTCGCTGCTGACTCTTCCGCTGGGTCGGAGTCTAAAGGCGGAGTACTCGGTTCGTTTAAATCGCTTTGCGAGCTTTCCTCAGGCCCTGTGGCATTGGCTTGGGAAGCGGTGATGGTGGGCCATGTGACGTCGCTCGGACCGGTAGACACAAGGGTTGTGCCGAGTGTGATGGCTTGGAAGTTTGTGAGGGTGATGGATCCATTTCGCTTGCTTCCATCGATAACGGTATGCGCGTTGTCTGAGATATTCAGTTGGACTTGATTGTCTTTGACAAAAAGTTCGGCATGTTTATCTTGGAGTGAGGAGTCCATGAGCACAACGTCGCAATCGGCTCCTTTCCCGAGACTTATGGACGCTTCTGTGAGATCGATTTCGGCACCTGAGTGAGGTCCTGATAAGATACGTAATACATAGTGAGATGGGACGCTGTTGAGTGAATTTGTAACTTCCTGAGCATTAGTCACAGGAGAATTACCATGTTCAACATCTTGCTTTGTATCGCCTACCATAGCCACTTCTAATTTAATCTTCTTTTAGTGTGGTGTAAATGAAAAAATTTATTTGGGGGTTAAATGTGTGAGTCGGTAATGGTTCGCAACATTTTTTAAGAAGCGTGCTCAAAGCCCGATGGTCAGTGGAATAGGGGAGAGCAATGGCATTGTGAAGCTTAAAAGCTAAGTTTAAATTTTTAATTGTTGATTGTAAGTTAATTGATTTATTTTACATGGAGTGACATTTTTTTCTTGCAAAGACGGATGTGATACTTTTAACTTAAATCCCGTTAATAAAGTATTTTTTAGTTTTTATTTTCATAATTATTGATGTCCTTTACCGCAGATGTTTTGCCCGAGTAGGGTGGGCGTCTGCGGTATTTTTGTTTAGGTGGGGATGACCTTATCCTGCGTTTCTGCACAGTGCTTATGAATTATCAGCCAGAGAAGATGGTGTAAAAATGCGGGCGATGTTGGTCCACGTTAACTATTTTGCCGGTATTCTTGCAAGATGGAGAGGATGGAATATCTCGCGGAGCATGTTTTTTAATTTGTTGATAATGAAAATTGTTTTTGGTTGGTCTGAGGGCTAAATGCCTTAATTAGTTTATGGTAAGGAAATAAGCTCAGAAAGTATTTGACAGAGGTGTTAAGTTTGAGAGAGTTAAGGGAATGAAAGCGTTTGGAAAAAGAATGCTGATGGGTGCGATAGTGCTCAGTGGGGTGATGGTAGAAGAGGGATGTTTGATGGGGGATGTGGTAGAGAAGTTAGAGCAGGCGAATGCCGCCTTTGAACCCTACCGAAGGGCTGTACAACAGACCGCAAGTTCGCTAGCGGCGCTGGATGAGTGCGTTGAAAAAGTACTTCCCTACTTCAGCGCGATGTACATGAGTCCTGCGCAGCAACAAGAGGGTACGGAAGCCCGCTGGCAAAACATCGCCAAGCTTTATATCAACGCCTTCGACGAATTTCAAACACGCCTGCGTCAGGTCTGGCGTGATCACGGTAACGGTGGTTTCTATTTCGTCGGCGGTAGTTTTATACCTTGCATTAACAATAAATGTGGTTGTTTTGGATATGATATTCGAGGAAATGCTGTCCCTTCACCAATTATGACGGGTTGCTGGCAGCAAGGACGCTTGGTCACCCAAAAAAATAAGTGGATAAAAACGGCGATTGGGGAGTATCATAACAGGTTTGTGCATGCTTGGATGTTGACCGATCAGCAGTTAGCAGAGAAGAAAGGGATTGAGGATGGTAGTTGTGCAGATTTTTGTTGTGATTTTTGGTGTTGCTGTTGTGGTAGTGCTTACGTGGAGCAGACTCGGAAGCAGGCATTTGAGTATCATATCGGTCAGTACGTGCGACCTGTGATTGCCGAATGTTTGCACAATTGCAAAGATTTGAAGGCCTGTGGCAAGTATTGGTTGAAAGATTTTTGCGATCCGGTGGCAGATTTACTGTTTTATTTGTGCAATAATAATTGTATGAAGGCTGAGGAATTAAGTTTGGAGGAAGTGTTGACGGTGCTCAATTTGTACCGCGCTTACGTGGAATCGGACTGTGGTTATTCAGAACAATACGTCTGGGCTCAAAAGCGCTTCAATGAGATTACGCGTGCGGTGCACGGTTGGTTTATCCGTGTGGTGAACGCAAACGATCAAAAGACGGATAGTGTGTTATATGCCTATATTACACTGATGCTTGTAAATTGGAATGAGAGTATCCCTGCGTACAATGACAACAAAGAGGGTGGCTATCAAAATAATCCAGATTTCATCGTGCCGCCCTTGGGTTATTACCAAATTACGTTCGATATCTTAAATCCCATACTTGCGGCGCCAGCCTCTATAGGGACATTTAATCTTTCCAGGGCAAACGAAGATAACAGGTCTTTAAAAAATATTTTGCGCAAGGCGACCAACGAATGGTTGAAGATACAAGAAAATCAGCAAGAATATAATGAAAGAATACGGCAAGAGCAGCTGCTCAGAGATGCGACGTCGGCTTTGAGAGCGGCGGCCTATGCGCACTAAGAATTTCTGTGGAGGAGCCCATAAAACATCGAACAAACAATAACAAAAAGTTCCTCCACAGAGCCTAAGTTTAATTCATACGAGCGATGTTGGTTTCCGCGTTGGCGGTATTTTGCCGGTATTCTTGCAAGATGGAGAGGATAGTCTTCAAGAAATTGAAGAAGGATTCTTGCTCCTTGTCGTCCATCTGCTCATTTTGTTTCCAAAATTCGAGCAATGCAGTGGCCTCTTCTTTGGCGATTTCGGCATCTTGTTGATCTTGGTTGTAGCCAGCGGCAGCGATACCTCCACTCGCTTGTGCGAGCTGCTGGCAGCCTTGGGTAAGGGTACCGATGGCTTGGATGTGATTGGAATAATCTTGTTGCGTTGATTTGGCGGCATCTGTAATTGTTGTTCTACCACCTGTCCCGTTAAAATTTGTGTTGGATCCTTTTAATTTTATTTTACCTATAGCCAAATTCCCCTGTGCTAGACCGCCGGCGATGCTGAAGGCGCCGCTGACCATGTTGGAGATGGCGGAGGCCATGGCTGACTTGTAAGCCTCGTCGCGGGCCTCTTCCATGGAGCTGA
Source organism: uncultured Verrucomicrobiota bacterium (assembly GCA_902495005.1). Classification (GTDB taxonomy): domain Bacteria; phylum Verrucomicrobiota; class Verrucomicrobiia; order Opitutales; family UBA9783; genus CABUVL01. The sequence goes on from CABUVL010000002.1 coordinate 48,390, forward strand.
TTTTTGCTTCCAGAGCGGCCATAATCCCGTTTATGTCGTTGAGTTCGCCCTGACGTTGACAATTGACCAACATGGTGAATACCTTGATCAATTCCTTCATCAAGGAACGAATGTCGTCGTCGGTGATGGTCTTGCTCTTTGCTGACGCGACCGACTGCGCTGAATTTGTTTCGCTGGTGGAAGAGGACTTGCTTGTGTCCGATGTGGCTGTGGTTTCACTGGCTGTACTCGAGTCATTAACCGATGCTACAACAACCTTGGGTGAGTCATAGTTCGATTGGGCTATAAAGTACTGTTCTGCTAATATTCCAGATGTATAGGAGCTGGAATTATCGGCTTTGTAACCTGTTGTCTCGGTATTTAGACCCTCCGTTTGTTTGGATCCCCCATTCATTTTATTGACGGTCGAATTTTCGAGAGATTTTTGAGCCTCCATGTAGTTTTCAGAGGTAGTATCGTAGTTATTATAGTTGCTATAGTTCGTATTATTATTTATAGACATAAACGTCCTTTCAATGGATAGAAATTAAGTTTTTTTAAGAACATGTTCACTTACCTTTATATCTTATGAATTGCTCGAAGCACTTGCCTGGGCTCCTTCGCCAAGGCCTTTGTCCCGCGAGCAGGTTTCAGTCGAATCCCGACAGACCCAGAACATAAAAATGTTCCACAATCGCCAAAATTTGACCTTAATCTCTCTGTGGAGCAAGCCGCAGGCCAATTCACTTACGAACGTAAAACTTTCTGATAAATCTGAAATAAATCCAAATGCTCTTTGACTACTTATTAAGTTAATTCGGTGCTCGCTCGTTTTACAAATGCTGAGCGTCTTGAATGAGGAGAAGATTGGAACTATCCTAAAATAATGGGCGTTTTTGTTTGTGTACGGTATTTATTTTTATTTGCCTCATAGTATGAGAAAAAGTACGTGTGCGGTATTTTCATTATTGGTTTTTTTGTTTTTTGGACAAATCGCTTTTCGTCCCTTGGCAAATCCGGATGAGGGCCGATATGCGGAAATTGCGCGCGAAATCTTGCAATCGGGTGATTGGCTTACCCCACGTTTAAACGGTTTACTTTACTTCGAAAAGCCACCTTTTGTCTATTGGTGTACGGCCTTGGGAGAACGCTTGTTTGGCACGAATGTTTTTGGCGCTCGCTTCTTTAACGCTTTGTTTGCCCTGCTTACCTGCTTCTGCGTGTACCGCTTTTGTACACATTTCTTTAACCGAACATTCGGTAACATTGCCGCCGGTATACTGGGAACAAGCCTCTTGTGGTGTGAAATGAGCCAGTTGATAACCTTGGATGTCACGCTGAGCTTTTTTATCACCGCCTCAATATTGTCGTTTGCCTGGGGATTTTTAACGCCTCATGCGGGGGACGCGCGTAAACATTTTTTCTTGGCGTACATTTTTGTGGCTTTTGCCGTGTTGACCAAAGGTTTTATCGGTCTCATCGCACCCGCCTTGGTCGGTTTGCCTTGGTTGATATTAACCGGGCACTGGCGAAAATTGGGCCAGTCCTACCTCATCAGAGGTTGCTTGCTGATTGTCCTCATTAATTTCCCGTGGCATTACCTCATGGCCGTAAAATACCCCGAGTTCTGCCATTTTTACTTTTGGCACGAGCATTTTGAACGCTATCTCTTGCCCGATCACAATCGCATGAAGCCGTTTTACTTCCTACCATTGAGCTTCTTATTTGGTATGTTTCCGTGGGCCCTATTCTTTCCAAGGGCTTTGTGCGCGAGCGCGGAATCGTGGCATTCAAAATGGGTGCGCGAGATCGTACTCTTGGGCACATTTTGGTCTTTGGGTTTGGTCGGCTTCTTCTCTTTTTCTCACTCACAGCTGATCCCTTACATCTTGCCAGCCATCCCGGGCGGTGTCCTAATCCTTGCCTGCGCCTTTACAAAGCCAGGTTTTATTCAAAAATGTCGCTTGGAATGTGCCTTGTGGGCTTCCATTCTCTTATTGCTCGCGTGCAGTATTCCCTACATTTCCGCCAAACGCGCCTTAATACCCATACCCGTGGGATTTTTAGTGGAATTAATGGTCGTTATGATTCTCATCACCGTGGTGGCGTTATTATTTCTCATAAAAAGGTATGTGGCGAGGGCGTTTGTTTTGCTCCTGACGTTGACCTGCCTTTTGTACAGCGCGTTCCCTTGCTTTTTCTCCTATTTCCAAAGAGATCAAAGTGGGCAAATGAGTCGTTTTATCTTAAAGCAGGGAGATGACGATGCGCAGGTGTATTGCGCCTACTACTATTTTCAGGATTTGCCATTTTACTTACACCGCTACGTGGGTACAATTAATCACGTTCCGGATGAGCAGACACTCGGTTATCGTTCAGAGCCCTGCGACAGGTACATTGTCTCCGATGCTTTGAGGTATAGGTGGACCTTAAGTAAGCGCATTTTTGTCCTCGTACGACGTCAGCAACGGCAGGTTTTTGAAGGGCAGATGTCTGAATTGCCGCTTTACAACTTGACGAATGACGCCTACTTTGCTTTATATTCCAATCGTCGATGAGTAAAAATCCGGAAATTTCTGTGGTTATCCCCGCGTACAACGAGGAGCCTAATATTGATGAGCTCTGTTCGCGCTTGGTCAAGGTCCTGCAGGGAACGGGACGCACGTTTGAAATTATCGTCGTCAACGATGGCAGCAAGGACGGATCGATCCCAAAATTGTTGCAGTGGTTTCAAAAGTACCCGCACAATTTTAGGATTTTGGACTTCAACTGTAATTTCGGTCACCACAACGCAATTTTGGCGGGCTTTGAACACATACGGGGTGAAATCGCCATCACGCTGGACGCCGATTTGCAAAATCCGCCCGAGGAAATCCCGAAACTCTTGCAAAAAATTGACGAAGGGTACGATTACGTCGGCAGTTACCGTTTGGGAAAGCGACGGGATGTTAAGTGGCGTTGTTGGGCCTCGAAATTAGACAATAAAATCCGTGGTGCGATTACGGATATTAAGATGTCCGATCAGGGCTGCATGTTCAGAGCGTACCGGCGTTCCATTGTCGACGCCATTGTACATTGTGGGGATTACACAACCTTTATCCCCGCATTGGCCTACAAATTCGCATCGAAGTACACTGAGGTGGGTATGCGACATGCCCCTCGCTTTAAAGGTGAGTCGAAGTACGGCTTGTACTATTTATTGAGGACGCACTTTGACCTTATGACCGGTTTTTCTTTGGTCCCCCTGCAAGTGTTTACCTTATTTGGCTTTATATTGTCAGGTGGAAGCCTCTTGCTCGTTCTGTACATCTTGGGACGACGTATTTTCTTGGGCCCCGAAGCGGAAGGCGTATTTACACTGTTTGCCATTTTGTTTTTTATGCTCAGTGTGGCGATCGTTGGAATCGGTTTGATCGGCGAATACATGGGCCGAATGTATCAGATCATTCAAAAGCATCCGCGCTACTTAATTAAGCACATTTATCAGGACCTATCTGACGATGATAAGCCGTCGGTGGTCGACAATGAGCCTGAAAATGTTCGCGCGTAGCAAAACTTTTTTGTCTGTTCAGGGGTAAAAATGATCTTAATAAGTGGAGGCGTCGGGTTTTCAATGGCCAGTGTTCGCATGCATTGTGGCATTGAGCTTTGAATAAAATAAGTGCGCTTGCGCTGAAAATTTTGGTGAAAACGTGTTGACAGTGGAGAGTAATTTGTAATTCTAAAGTACATAGGTTTCACAATGAAAGTAGTTTCGTCCATTAAATCTTTAAAAAGCCGCAATGCTAAGTGCCAAGTGGTCAGACGCAAAGGTCGTATTTATGTGATTTGCAAAACAAATCCTCGTTTTAAGGCACGCCAAGGTTATTAATTGTTATAGATTGCTGCAGTATGAAAAAAGATATACATCCAGATTATCATCCCGTTTGTTTTGTTGATGTTTCGTCGGGTAAACGCTTTTTAACTTATTCAACAATGACCTCCAAGGACAAGGAAGTTATTGACGGAGTTGAATATTACATTGTCATCAGAGATGTTACTTCCGATTCGCACCCAATTTATACGGGCGAAAAGCGCTTTGTTGACTCGGCGGGTCGTGTTGAAAAATTCCAACGTAAGTTTAGCCGTCGCTTGGTACGTTAAGTAAAATTTGATAATTGAACTTGTTTTAATTGCATAGATAATTGGGCCCTCTTGTGAGGGCCTTTCTGTTTTTAAGTGGAGAGGACGGATGTTCCTTGAGCCCATCGACAGTTATTACGGGCCTAAAGTTTGGTCTTGGTGCCGTAAATAAAAGGGCGAGGCTTAAGTGAACTTGTCTTTTGTAGAAAACGAATGCCAATGGAAGGACGGCAGTTTATCTTGCAAGCTTATGACTCTTTTTCGGGGTGTCTGTGCAACGTGACTCACTGATGCGTAATTAAAAGCTGCGATTTGGTACTGTGTAAATGTATAAAGATGCACGGACTTCGGTAGGGGAGGGACATATGTCCATTTGGCAAATAAATCTGATGAAGCTGACTCGTCTGAAAGTGTACTTCGTTGAAGCGTTACGTGCTTGGTTTTGTAAATCTATCACTAAGCGGGGGATATACATTTTCTATCTTTTATAGTATTTAAGTGAGTGTAATGAGTATTTCTGTATAAGCTGAATTGAATACCATTGCTTGTCATGGATGGTCTTGTCGATTTTGTCGTCAGTGGTTATTTTTGCGAGCTTTGTGTTATGTCTGAATTGGTGTTAATTAGAAAGATCGAGGGTTAGTCTGTATTTTTGTTGGGAGGCGAGCTGCGTGAAGGAGGCTTGTTCTCTGCAACGAAAGTGGAATTTAGTCTGTTTTAATTTTTTCATATACAATTGTGAAAATTTAATTGTCATTTTTTTGAATGAAGTGTACCATTGGTGATGAAGGTTTATCGTCATCAAAGGGTCGTAATGTGTTAACAAGTGGTGAAATGATGCAATTTGATAAGGTGCTGATTGTGGATGATGAGTTGGTAATCCGTAAATCGTTGGAAGAACAATTACGTAGTTTCCGGTATACGGTGGCAACCGTTTCAAGTTTAGCAGATGCGGAAAAGGTCCTGAGCAACGACAGCTTTGATCTGGTTTTTTTGGATGTTCGATTGCCGGACGGAGATGGAACGCAGCTACTTAAACACTTTAATTCATTGCCGGAGAATATCGAACGACCCATAACGGTTGTTATTACGGGCTATGGTTCAATTGAATCTGCCGTTGAATGCATGAAATTAGGTGCGTTCGATTACATTATTAAGCCGTTTTCTCTGCAAGAAATTGAGGTGGTGGTAAAGAAAGCGGAATCGTACAGTCACCTCGTCAAGGTAAACCAGTTTTTCTCTTGTAACAGCGGAGAGGGTGAACAGGAGTTGTTGGGTGAAAGCCCGGCGATGCAGCAGGTTCGGACGCTGATAAAAAAGGTTGCGACGACGGAAGCGACGGTGCTCATTACGGGAGAAAACGGGACGGGCAAGGAGCTCGTGGCAAAAGAGATCCACCGGGTCAGTCACTTGGCCAATAAGCCGTACATCACGGTCAATTGTGCAGCCATCGCCGAAAATTTAATTGAAAGTGAGTTCTTCGGCCATGAGAAAGGGGCCTTTACACACGCGATACAAAGACGAATAGGCCGTTTTGAATTGGCCAATAACGGGACGATATTGCTGGATGAAATTGCTGAAATTTCTCCGCACTTGCAAGCCAAGTTGCTGCGGGTCCTGCAAGAAAAAGAATTTGAGCGTGTTGGAGGTACAAAGACCTTGAAAGTTAACACGCGGGTGATCGCTTCCACGAACCGAAACCTTCGTAAGGCGGTAGAGCGGGGGGATTTTCGTGAAGATTTATTTTACCGCTTGAACGTTTTCCCCATTGAGTTGCCACCCTTAAGAGAACGTGGAAATGACATTCTTTTGTTGGCAAATTACTTTTTCAAACGTTACACACGGAAGCATGGCATTGCGCTAAAAGGGTTTTCGGATGAAGCCACACAGGCCTTACTTTCGCACAAGTGGCCCGGTAATGTGCGTGAATTGCAGAATACGATCGAGCGTGCGGTTATTTTATCGAGCGATCAAGAGCTCATTCACTTGAATACTTTGAACATTAATGGTGAAGCGGACGTGGCACTGACATTACCAGAGGAATCGATGTTGGATTTAGAGGCAATTGAAAAGAAGCATATTCTGCATGTTTTGAATGCGACGAATGGAAATCGTACCAAGGCCGCCTCTGTGTTGAAAATTAGTGCGCGGACGCTGAGCGATAAGTTAAAGCAATACAGTGTGTCGGAAGCGTAATGTTCAGATTTATTTTTTACTTTGCCGGCGTTGCTTGAGCGTGTAAAAATAATATTTGTGCGTTCGGTAAACGTACGCCAGGATTTCTGCAATCATTTCGTAGACTTCAACGGGAATGGGTTTGCCAACGGCCCCGAGCTTAAAAAGTAAACGCGCGGCCAGCTTGTTTTCCACGATGGGGACCTCATAATTTTTGGCGATGCCTTTTATGTGTTGAGCAAATAAATTTTCACCTTTGGCGAGTATGATGGGAGCTTTGTCGATCTTACGTTCGTATTTTAAGGCCACGGCATAGTGGGTCGGATTGGTAATGACAACGTCGGCGGTGGGAACTTGATCTAGCATTTGCTTTTGAAGTAACTTTTGGGCCAGACGCCGTTGGGCCATTTTGATTTCAGGCCTTCCGATCATTTGCTTTTGTTCTTCTTTAACTTCCTCCCGCGTCATTTTCAAATCTTGGTAGGTTTTATAGCGTTCGTAGAAGTAGGTTATCATTGCGATAATTCCGAGGCACAGGATGAGGCGCCCTAAAAAAATTAAGATGATGTGTAAAAAAAGTGAGGGTATACGTTCGATGGGGACGGGGGTAAAGAAAACGGGATCCATGCGAATGTTCTTGAAGGCAAGGTAAATGACAACGGCGACGGCGATCAGTTTTAAGCTGTCGGTGCACACGTGGACACATTTTTTGACCGATATTAATCGCTTGAGTCCTTCGATGGGGTTGATCTTGTTGTAATCGACGCGCATGGCCTTGGGGGTCAATTGAAAGCCCGATTGAATCCCGCCGGCTATAATGACTGCCATTACGCAGCTCAATAAGAACATGATGATGGTGCTTGTGCCGAAAGAGAGAAAGTTTTTAAGAATGAACGTGGCATTTGTTTCGCTTCCGTTAAACTCTGTGAAGTGCGTCCAAAGGTATTTTGTGTAATCGGCGACGGCGAGCGCGTGCTTTTCAATCGAGAATAAAAACCAGCAAAAGCTGCTCATGAGGAGGAATAAAATGCCGAATTCTTCCACGCGTGCGAATTGTCCCTGTTCGCGGGACTCGCGCAGCTTTTTTTCTGTAGGTGCTTCGGTTTTATTATCTTTAGCCATGGGTGATTTGATTCATCGTGGGTGGAATGCGTGCGAATTCGTTCGTGATGTAGGAGTAACAAAGGTATAGAATGAAGCTCAACAGGCTCAATCCAAGTAAGATACGCAGGGGAAAACTGAGAAAAAACACATTAATTTTGGGGCTTGTTTTGCCGAGGATCGAAAATGCAAAAGTGACGAGCAGGTTCAGTGCAATCAGGGGTACGGCCATCTTAAAGGCCACCGTGAAGATGTTTTGTGTCAGGGGGATGAGCAGTAGGAATTGTGAACTTGATAGGGATAATTCTTGAATGGGGGACCAACGGTAACTGTCGACAAAGCATTGCAATAAGTCTAAGTAAACGCCGTTGATAAAAAAAATGGCGATGGCAAGCTGGGAGAACATAAGACTGATGAAATTGTTAGATTGCTCACTGCTTGGATTAAATATTTCGCTGTTGTTGAGTCCCATTTCATTGGCGATGCAGTAGCCGGCGGTTTCAAATATGGCAAACGAGATGCGTAAAGTAATTCCCATTGCCCAGCCGATCATGATTTCTTTGCCGATGTGAAGTAAAAATGGAAGGTAGCCCGAAGGAAGGGGTAGGGTGGTTGTTGGCGAGAGCGTTAAAAATAAAGTGTAACTGAGCCCGACGCTGAGCCCAATTTTAACCGTGTTGGGGACGTTATTGCTTGAGCCGAATGGAAAATTGTACAGCAAGGCGGAGCCGCGGCACAAGATGAGGAAGCACAGATAAATAGCTGGGAGAGAGATCGTCATTTGGCAAGTTCGCCGGCGCGTTCTATGATGAGGGTTGAGAATTCAACGAGGTGCCTAAAAAGCCAATTCGACAGCAACCATACGAGTAATATGTTCCCCAGTAATTTGGGGACGAATGCCAAGGTCTGATCCTGAATGCTGGTGATCGTTTGGGCAAGGCTGATGAGCGTTCCAAGGATCATGGTTAACAATAAAAATGGGCCCGTACACACGATGGCCGTTAAAATCAGTTGGTGGATCAGATCAATTGTAATTTCGACATTCATGAGTGCCTATTCATTGAATCATAATTCGAGAAAATTTCAAGCCGTTTTCAAGTGGAAGAGCCGAGTGGGGATAAGGACGTTAAAATTACTTGTATAATGCAATTGCTTTTTCACAAAATGCCATTTCTATAGTTAGCAAACAAAGGTATTGTCCATGTCAAAACGTTTGGCGCTTTCAGTCTACGGAATATCGATATTATTTTTTACCTGCTTTTTTATTTGGCCTATTGGAGAGATCGTAAGGGGCGGTTTTTGGGATTATGAGAAGGGCTTTACGCTCGAATATTTTAAGGTCGTGTTCGCCAATCCTATTTACAGAGAAGGCTTGTTTAATTCGTTTGTCATGGGTATTGGTTCCACGATTTTGGCCCTTATATTGGCAATCCCACTGGCCTACTTGTTTAATTACTATGAATTCCCCGGCAAAAAGATTTTTTCAAGCTTGGTGCTCCTGCCGATCATGCTGCCTCCCTTTGTGGGGGCCATTGGCGTTCAGCAACTTTTGGGAACTTACGGGGTGTTTAATACCTTGTTATTACGTTGGGGATGGATCACAAGCCCATTCGATTGGTTGGGGACGTGGCAATTCACGAGCATTATCGTCGTCAACGCACTCGGCTTGTACCCGATTTTGTACCTCAATATTGTGGCGTCGCTTGCCAATGTCGATCCGGCCATGGAGGAGGCGGCCTCTAATTTAGGTTGTCGTGGTTTTAAGCGATTTTGGCGCATTACATTCCCATTGATCCGTCCGGGCGTATTCGCGGGCTGTACCATTGTATTTATATGGGCTTTTACGGAGTTGGGAGTGCCGCTCATGTTTAATTTTAATCGCGTGACCTCGGTGCAAATTTTTAATGGCTTAAAGGAAATTGGAGGTAATCCTTTCCCTTATGCTTTGGTGACCGTTATGTTCATTCTTTCGGTTGTGTTTTATCTACTAGGGAAGGGATTGTTCGGCAAAGACAATTACGCAATGCTTGCCAAGGCCTCACAGGGGCGTGTGTGTAAGGTCTTACCGCGAGGCTTGCAATTTTTGTGCCTTGCCTATTTTGCTTTGGTGACACTTTCGTCCCTTTTGCCTCATTTGACGGTGGTTTTGTTTTCATTTGCAAATGATTGGTATCAATCGATTATGCCGAACACCTGGACGATGGAAAATTACCGTTTGGCTTTGGGGAACGCCTTGACCATTCCATCCATTGAGAATAGCGTTGTGTACGCTTCTTTTGCAACCGTACTCAGCAGCGTTTTGGGGATTGGCATCGCGTTTGTGGTCGTGAGAACGCGTTTGCCAGGTCGAAATTTACTCGACGCCTGTGCCATGATGCCATTGGCGGTTCCCGGCTTGGTCATGGCTTTTGGCTTTGTGGCCATGTCGCAAGAGGGGCGCTTTTTTGCCTTTTTGAATCCGATCAAAAATCCGACAATTTTGCTCATTATCTCCTACGCCATCCGTAAGTTGCCGTTTATGGTAAGATCGGGTGTGGCGGGGCTACAGCAAACCTCACCCAAGTATGAGGAGGCTGCACAGAATTTGGGCTGCCCGCCGTTCAAGGCCATTCGCAAAATTACTTTGCCGTTGATTATGGCCAATATCATGGCAGGTTCGATACTTGTTTTTTCCCAAGCCATGTTGGAAGTCTCTGATTCCCTGATACTTGCGCAAAAGCAGGCTTTTTACCCGATCACGAAGTCCATCTACGAGTTGTTGAATTTATTGGGACACGGAACCTTCTTATCTTGCGCTTTAGGTGTCTGGGCCATGACATTTTTAGCCGTTACCATTATAGGTGCGTCTGTCCTGTTGGGTAAAAGTTTTGGCGCCATTTTTAAAGTTTAGTGAGGTGATTAAATGCGTGTAAGCAAGCTGCTTGTCTTTTTTTTACTGTGTATTCAGTGGTCTTGGCTCCAGGCGAGCGACACAAAGACGACTTTTGACTTGAAGCACGCGTGTGCTTTGGGTTTTGTACAGGGCTTTACGGAGTTTTTACCCGTCTCATCGACAGGCCACATGATTTTACTCAATGACGTTTTTTTTCGACCGCCGTCTACGATGAGTAAAGTAGAACAGTCGCGCAACGCTTCGTTGTTGAATCATTACGTTGTGTGCGTTCAGTTGGGAACGATTTTGACGCTTTTGTTGTTTTATAGGCGTGAGGTTTGGAGCATTATTAAAGGTGTTTGCGGTCATGATGGGGCCGGATTGCGTTTGGGCCTTAACGTGTGCCTGGCGTTTATCCCCGTTGGGTTGGCTGGCTTCTTCTTAGGCGATTGGATTCAATTGTACTTGTACAATCGTATTTCGGTGATTTCGGCCATTTTTGTGGGCGGGTTGGTGATCTTTTGGATTGAATTTCATCGAGCGCGTGCTCGAATTCGTTGCGATTTATCTAGCATGCCCATTAAGGTGGCTCTCGGCATAGGATTGCTGCAAATGTTGGCCTTGTGGCCGGGCTTGAGCCGCTCTTTGGTGACGATTGCGGGCGGAGTCTTATGCGGCTTATCGCTCGTTCAGGCCATTCATTTTAGTTTTTTGCTCGGTTTGTTGACGTCGACGGTTGCTACGAGCTATCAATGCTTGAAGCACGGTGCAGAGATGTTGCAGACGATGGAATTTTTACCCATTTGCGCCGGAATCATTGTGGCTTTTGTGGTGGGTATGGCAACGATACGACTATTTTTTAGCTACTTGAAACACCGAGGACTGCGCTTATTTGCTTATTATCGAGTGATTTTGGCGCTTGTTTTTACATTTTTGACGAAATAGCTGGACATTTTATTAAAGATTGTCAAGATAAGATAAACTTTTATTGAAGGTGCGAAAATTGTGCTTATCTTTTGTGCGAATAATAATTTTGAATTTTAGGTAGTGAATGAGCGATAAAAAAACAACAACAGCCAAGGGAATTCAACCTTCTTTTACATACTTAATTGAAAAAAAACGGGAGCGAGAGGAACTCGCTGATAACGAGGTTCGTTACTTAGTCGAAGCTATTTTATCAAACACAATTCCAAGTCATCAGTTGGCCGCTTTGGTGATGGCCATTTACTTTCAGGGCTTGTCGGCACAGGAGACGGCCGTGTTGTCCGAAGAGGTGATGCTGTCGGGGGAAGTCGTCGATTTGACGGGCATTGGCCAACCTAAGATTTCTCTGTATTCGACGGGTGGTGTCGGTGATAAGGCGGGCATTGTATTGACGGCCTTGGTCTCGGCCTGTGGCGTCGTTGTTCCGTCGGTCGTGGGGGAGGATGAAAGCTTTATTTTTGGCAATTTAAAAAAATTAAGTGCCATTCCGGGTTTTAAAACGGAGTTGTCTGTGAAAGAGTTTGTTCAGCAGCTCAAGAAGGTCGGATGCTGTTATTGCGCTCAACCTAAACAGATTACACCGGTGGACGTCATCTTGTATCAAATGCGTCAAGAGACTTCGACGGTCGCAAGTTTGCCTTTAATTACGAGTAGCATCCTGAGTAAACGTTTGGCTGTTGGGTCCGAAAATTTGGTGGTTGACGTAAAATGGGGCAACGGCTCCTTTATTAAAGACCTCGAAGAGGCGAAGCAACTCGCTCGGACGGTAACGCGTGTAGCCCGTTCGGTGCAACGTCGTTGTGTGGCTTTAGTGACAGATATGAATCAGCCGTTGGGCGATTCCATCGGAACGTCGTTGGAAATTCAGGAGGCGATTGAATTGTTGCACGGCCGTGGCAGCGAAGATTTAAAAGAGTTAATCTTGAAGTTGGGCATGGAAATGGTCCGCCTGGCCGGTGTCTCAGGTTCCACTTTGTCGGCCAAACAAACCGTTTTACGGCATTTGAACGATGGTTCCGCGTTTGAGCGCTTTAAGGAAATGGTCAAGGCGCAAGGGGGCGATGTCAGTTACATCGATCATCCGGAAAAATTTCCGAAAGCGAAGTACATTCGTAAGCTGCCGGCTCCAAAGCGTGGTTACATTCACGCCATCAATTCGGGTATGTTGGCAAAGGGTGTTGATATCTTGTCTCAACCTGAAGAGGGTGGCCCGATAGATACTTCGGTGGGTATCACGCAATTACGAAAGGTGGGGGCTCAGATTAAGCAGGGCGATCCATTGATGATGATCCATTATAACGATCACTCGCGCTTAGATACCGCGTTAGAATACCTGCGTGCCGCTTATCGTTTGGCGCCTAAACGTCCCGTTCTGTCTGAGCTGGTGGTTGAACGTGTTGCTTAATTACAGGCATTCACGAGAATTTCTCTCCTTGGTTTCCTCAATGAGGGGAATTCATCCTTCTCAAGTGGATGGCAAATACCTAAAAGCTCCAGTTCCTTTGGACCGTGCGTTGGCTTTATGTATGCAAAAAGCCATGCCGTTGCCAGAAGATTTACGCACCATTACCTTAATGAGATCTTGTTGGAAATCTTGGTTTTCGCAATCCTTGTGGCTTGATTGTTGGCCTGAAAGATTAGATAAGCGTGGAACATTATTTTTACGAGTGCCCAATCCGATCGTAAAACAAAAATTGCAATTTCATAAAACCTTGTTGATCAGCCGACTCAACCAACTGTTGAAGCACGCGTATGTAAAAGAAATTTGTGCGTGGATTCGGTGAATGAATTTTTAGGCACATAGGGCATTTTTTATTTACTTCGCCTTTCTTTTATCATAAGATTTCTTTATGTCTTGCACGCATGAACAACTGCTCAACCGGATGGAGGGGCCTTTGCATCGATGAGTTTTTCGATAAGCTCGAATAGGGTGACACATGAGCAAGCCTTGCCCAATGGGATTGCTCAAGGGGGTGCGGCATTGTCTTTAAATCCTTCTCATGAGATGCCAACAGCGCCAAGTGTGGGTAGTGAAATGCCTGCGATGGCGCTCACGGAGGTGCCTTTTCAAAATAATGTAAATCAGTTGACGGCGTTGGGGACAGTTTCTGCGGGAGGTACACATCCGCACATACAAGACAACGAACTTCAGCGAGATATTCATCAAGCTTTGTCAACGAAGCCATTTTCGGCGGAAGCCAATAACGCGTTGTTAACTTATTTGAAAGGTGAAGGATGCATTAAGGCCGATGGAGGGATTGATTTCCTGCAGGTGATGCAGCAAGCGAGAGCGGCTCACCCGGATGAGATTAAAATGTCGGATGCGGAGATGATGGCGGCAATCGCGCAGGCCAAAATTAAGGGTACATTTACCTTACGAAGCGATGGCAGTTTGAGCACGAGCATTTCGGGGGTATGCTGTGATGCGGCCAGTCAAATACTTGAGGCATTAAAGAGTAGGGTAGAGGCGTTTACGGCACCGGGGGCGGATGGAGAACCGTATGCAAGTCAACTTTCATTAAATCTTCCCAGCATGGGGGTTAAGACGCCCAGCAGTGAAGATTTAAGTGTCCTTCAGTCGGGGGGGCAAATTACCTACAAGCCCGTTGGTGACAAAAAAACCTTGAAGCTTGTGGTAGATCCAAGGTTAAACGAGTCGGACGGAAGATTAAATATAGCCGTGATGGATAACCGACTGTCGCATTTAAGTTCTTCGTGCGAAATTCCGCTGTCGTCGGTATTTGAAGGGAAGCCCTTTAACGATAATCGGGCACTTGTGAATGGAAGTGGTATTTGGTCTGATTGGCGTGCGGGGTGCGCATTGTTGCCGAAGGAACGTAGTTATAAGGCGGCGGTTCCGTTTACGATGACTTGGGATGCGCTATTGGCCTCCGGTAAAGATACGATGAATGATCCTGAACGCCTCAAAGCTCAGACAACCTTATGGGAGAAAACGTTCGATTACTTAAGCTTGCTTGAAACGTCACAACCTAAGTTAGAAGCTAAGCCGCTTGTCGGCAATTCCATTGCCTTATTGACTAACCCCGAACGTGAGAATTTAACTCCGGCCCAAAATCCGTTAACATTTGATCATATCTCGAATGAGCCAATTGAGGGGGAGGATTACAAGCTTAACACCGATCACGTGGAGGCTCATGATGATTTTGATGCTGAAATAAACAATTTATTAAATGCATTTAATGAAGTTGTTGCTGAGCAAGATGTTGTTTTAAATGAAACTTCGGGGCCTGTGTCGAACGTGCAAACGAAGTTAGAAGCCAAGACTATTGCCAATAATACCGTGGATCTGCTGCCCAATCCGCAGCACGAGGTTAAGCTCCCGCAGTCAAACGTTAATGACGCAAATTTTGTTACAAGCCCTGGCGTTGGACAAGATGCATCCGATAATTTATTGGAAGCACTCAATCATTTTTCAACAGCACTTAAGGGCCTTGGCCAAGATGCATCGCTCAATGCGTCTTCGCAGGACAATTTAGGTGCGGCTAAGGCGCTTACAGAACCACTTACACAATTGTTGTCCAATCTTAAAAACCAGCCGGGATCTGCTTTGTCACGTGAAAAGGCGTCGTCTTTACGGGGTGCCGTCAATCACTTAAAGTCTCAATCGGTTGCTCAGGATGGTGAGCTGTTGAATTTGTTGAATCAGTTGGAAGAGCAATTGAGGTCTCTATCAAAAGAGGAGCATGCTAATGTACCTGCGGCAGAAACTGCAACTTCGACAGATAGTCCATTGAATGTGTCTAATGGGCAGGCGTTTAATCTTGCCGGGCAAAATGTGGTTTCGAATGAAGCTCCGGGTCTTGCGTCGAACGTGCAAACGAAGTTAGAGGCCA
Source organism: uncultured Verrucomicrobiota bacterium (assembly GCA_902495005.1). Lineage (GTDB taxonomy): Bacteria > Verrucomicrobiota > Verrucomicrobiia > Opitutales > UBA9783 > CABUVL01. Next base: position 63,477 of record CABUVL010000002.1, read on the forward strand.
AGCCAATCGCCCACAGTTCTGTCGATCTGCAGCCCAATCCACAGCGTGAGCTTGATACCGACAAAACAATTGCAAAAACGAATGAAAGCGAGACGCAGATCGCTGATTTGAATGCCAAGTTGAAGCTGTTTACAGGGCAAATGAATAGCATTCGAAATGCGACTCAACCGTCGTTGGCCAGCATAAGAGATTGTTACAGCGCGGCGAAATCTTATGCGGATGGCGTACTCAATCATGCAAATTCCGAGCTGCGTGCCGCGTATGAGCAAGCATTAAATGAAAAGTTACTTGTGCCTTTGGAGAAGGGGCTTTCGGAAGCTATTGATAACAAGTATGAAAATGCTATGAGTAATTTGCCAGAGAGGGATGCGATCTTTCATAAAAGGTTAAGTTTTATGGACAAAATTAACCATCTCGTTGCTGAGCAGACCCGCCGTGGCAGGACTTTGTAATTATCGAGTGAGATAAGGTAAAAAGTTTTTAGCTTTGTTAGTGTTTTTTATATTATTTTTTCTTGCAAAAAAAGATTTGAGGCTTTTAATATAATTCCTGGTAGAAACAATTTTTTTACTTTCAGTTTTTACATTCATATTTTTTTAGTATTGTCCGCTGCAGATGTGTTCCTGAGGAGGGTGTACATCTGCGGCGGTTTTTATTTCCTAGGGGGTGTTGTGTTGGATGGCCCTTGAACGTCTGCATTGATTATTGGCGCGAAGATCTCTCTACCTTATGCCTGAATGATAATAACGGTTTGTGCGATTGTATTTTAAGGGTGCCAGATCATATCGCTTTGATGGATTGGGGCTGTTTTTGGATCGCATCTCCAATGGTGGTGACACTAAATCCCTGTATTTTAGCGGAGAGCAAGGGCTTAGGGCTTGTTATGGAAGGATTGTAATCTTTTTGAGCGTAACCCTGCCCTTAAATATTTTCAATGTAAGTCGGACAATTTTACTGACGGCGCTACGTTCTTATGCTTAATGGGTGGAAGCGGATGGGTAAATGCACGGTGAAGTAATTTTTTGGCGTGTTGATTGCAATTTTTAATACTTTATTACGTGCCTTGTTTAAAAAAATCTTTTCTTTGTAGCATTTTTATCATATGATATAAAATCATGGCTCCATTACTGGAACAGGTCCAAACGCAGTCACAGTTACTGGCACCACAGTTGCGACAATCGTTGAAGGTGTTGCAGGTGTCTGCCGTTGACTTGCGTAATGTGGTTGCGGAAGAGCTTCAAATGAACCCAACCCTCGAGGAACTGTCCCCTAATGAAGTGAGCTTAGATGACGTGCAACCGAATGAAAAATTGTCGGATGACGAATGGGATTCGTACGAAGATAATGACGTGGGTGCAAAGTTGCATCATGTGGCAGATAGCTCAAAGCATGATTTTTTAATGAACTCGTTGGTGGCAGACGTTTCTTTGGAAGATCATTTGCGTCAACAAATTGGTTGCTTGGCCGTGTCGAAAGATGTCGAAAAAGTGCTCAATTTCTTGGTCGGCAGCCTCAATGATAAGGGCTTCTTAACTTTGACGAATGAGGAAATTGAAAGGCAAATGCTGCTTTCTCCAAAGGTGATTCAGTCTGCCATTGATGTCTTAAAACAATTGGATCCACCGGGTGTTGGCTGCAGCGATGTGCGTACATCCCTCTTGCAACAGTTGCGATTGCGGCACAGGGAAAACTCATTGGCTTTTACAATTTTAGACCAGTATTACTCGCAATTTTTGCACAATCGTGTGCTCGATATCGCTCGAGATCTCTCCATTTCGGCTGAGGCGGTCTACAGTGCCATTCGTGAAATTGCGAGCTTGGATTTGGCGCCCGGTCGGCGCTTCGAAGTGCAACACGTCCAGTCCATTATTCCAGACGTCTTGATTTATAAAAACCATTTGCAGGAGTGGGTCGTTAGCATGAATAATTATTACATCCCTCGCCTGTGCATCGGTTCGCATTATCAACAGCTTTTGAGCTCCAGTACCTTGAACGATTCGGACAAAAAGTACTTGCGTATGAAAATGCGTTCGGGCCGCTTTTTGATTCAATCCATTGCACATCGCCAAAAGACGATCGAACGTATCGCGTACGCCTTGCTTCGACAACAAAGGGATTTTTTTGAAAATGGACCCAATGCGTTAAAACCGTTGACGCTTCAAACCATTGCGACAGAAATCGATGTCCATCAAACCACTGTAAGCCGTGCGGTCGCCAATAAATTTGTACAGACGCCTCACGGCTTGTTCGGCTTTAAATATTTTTTTATAAATGGATTGAATTCGTACAGTGGAGCTGCTATTGCTAATACTATCATAAAACGACAAATTCAAAAAGTTATTGAACAGGAGGACAAAAAGGCTCCTGTGAGTGACCAGCGAATTGTTGAAATTTTGGCGCAGAATAATGTGCAAGTCGCCCGCAGAACGATCGCGAAATACCGCGAATTGCTGGGGATTCCGCCTACTTTCTTGCGTCGCGTCTATGACTAGTATGAATATTCACGAGTACCAAGCCAAATCGTTGTTAAAACAGTTCCAAGTCGCTACCCCCAAGGGCTTTTTCTTAGAGACCAATGAGCTCGCGTACGTCGATAAAATTCTGGAGAATTTTGCGGATGATAAGCCCGTGATCGTTAAGGCGCAAATCCATGCCGGAGGTCGTGGAAAAGGTCATTTTATTGAGAATGGTCGCCATGGTGTCCAATGCGCTAAAACAAAGTCGGAGGGCTACGATTGTATTGCGGCAATGGTCGGCCAAACGCTCGTTACCGTTCAAACCGGTCCGCGCGGGAAACGTGTGCACAACGTTTACTTGGAGGAGGGGGTTCAACGCAGCCGCGAATTTTACGTCTCTATTGTGGTGGACCGCGAACATAATTGCCCTACCTTGATTGCGGCGATTGAAGGCGGCGGCGAAATCGAAGAATTGGCGCAAACGGCCCCTGAAAAGATTTTGAAGGTTTTTATCGATTCGTGCATAGGTCTTCAGGATTATCAGGCCCGCGAAGTTGCGTTTTTTTTGCAATTGCCCCTAAAGGCGTTTGAAGAGGCTGTTCGTACGCTGAAAAATTTGTACCGCTTGTTCGTTCAGACGGATGCGACTTGTGTCGAAATTAATCCGTGGGTGTTGAATGAACAAGATCAACTGCTCGCCTTGGACGCAAAAATCCAATTTGACGACAACGCGCTCTTCCGGCATAAAGATTTTTTACAATTAATGGATCCGAAGGAGAAGGACGATAAAGAAAATGAGGCGGATAAGGCGCATCTCAATTACGTTGCTTTGGATGGCAATATCGCCTGCTTGGTGAATGGCGCGGGATTGGCGATGGCGACCATGGACATCATTAAGCACTTCGGCGGAGAGCCGGCTAATTTCCTCGACGTGGGGGGCGGGGCGAATGCCGAACAAATGCAGGCTGCTTTCAAGATAATTTTAAAAGATCCCAATGTCCGCGGTATTTTTATCAACGTGTTCGGCGGTATTTTGAAGTGCGACTTGTTGGCGGAATCTATCGTCAAGGCGGCCAGCGCTGTACAGTTGAATTTGCCTTTGGTGGTGCGATTACGTGGAACAAATGTCGAACGGGCACAAGAAATTTTACAGGCCAGTCATCTGCCGCTCATTTCAATTCATGAATTGGAGGCCGCTGCAAAGGAAATTGTACAACGCGTAAAGGAGCAATTATGAGCGTTTTTATCGGTGCAAATACACGCATTTTGGTGCAGGGAATTACGGGTAAGAGTGGCCTTGTCCACGCTGAATATTGCTTGAAATACGGCAGTAAAATTGTGGCGGGGGTAACGCCTCACAAAGGTAATAGCTCGGTACTAAATGGAATACCCGTATTTAATACGGTCAAGGAAGCCGTCAAGGAAACCGCGGCCAACGCATCTTTAATCTTGGTTCCATCCGCCTGCGCGGCAGATTCCATTTTAGAGGCGATTGACGCTGGACTTGATTGCGTTGTTTGCATCACAGAGGGGATCCCCGTGCACGATATGATGCGCGTAAAACAGAAATTAACTCATTCACACACACGCTTAATTGGACCTAATTGCCCCGGCATCATTATTCCAGGGGTTTGTAAAATGGGCATTATGCCGGATTCCATCTGCAAGCCGGGCAATGTGGGCGTTGTGTCTCGCTCGGGCACGTTGATGTACGAAGCGATCGATCAACTGTCAGCGCGCGGTTATGGACAATCCGCCTGCGTTGGTATTGGAGGCGATCCCATTGTGGGGACCCAGTTTGTTGAAGTCTTAGAGGCCTTTAACCACGATCCGCAAACGGCCGGCATTATTTTAATTGGAGAAATTGGTGGTTCGGGGGAAGAGCGCGCCGCCGAATACATTCAAAAGCACGTAAATAAACCCGTGGCCGCGTTTATCGGCGGACAGACGGCTCCTGCGGGCAGACGCATGGGGCACGCCGGCGCTATTATCTCTAGTAAAAAATGTACGGCTGCTTCAAAAATTGAAGCACTTGCCAAAGTGGGGGTCGAAATTGCCATGCATCCGGCTGACATGGGGGATGCAATGATAAGGGCCTTCCTAAAACAACGTAAGTACCCGTACGAACGCTGAGAAGCTGCGTCGTTGTATCACGGTGTTTTGCGAATTGTTTAATTTTGAGTGATTGAGAACTTGGGCTTTTATCCTTTTTGTCAAATAATCTGCCGCTTAGCTAGCCTACATTTTATAAAATGATTCGCTGCATAGACTGTCATTGGCTAATGCAATATACTCTGTGAAAGAGACGTTCTAATGGTCCTGTGATATCCTGTGATAGAAAATTGATGAATACTAATCGGTTGTCTATTGTTATCAGTGAAATAAGTGTGTCAACGGAACTGCATTTTTTGGATTTACGATAAAAATAAAAAATGTTTTTGCACTGCTTAGGATTTATTGTATAACAACTCATTATGCTATATTTATTGTGTCATTGGGAGGGTGTTTGGGGCCCATTACGTTTATTTCGCTATATTACCTTCAGAAGTACCATGGCGTTTTTGACGGCTCTGTTGTGGCTTTTTGTCGTGGGGCCGAAGATTTTTAGGTGGTTAAAAAAGAAAAAATGCGAAGATGTTTTGCGAACGGCCGAGGAGGTTCGAGAGATTGCACACTTGCACGCGGGAAAGGCGAATGTGCCTACAATGGGCGGTTTGGCCATTGTCTCGGGGGTTGTCGTAGCGAGTTTGTTGTGGTTGAGATTTAATTGTTACAGCCTGTGTACCTTGGCAACGGGATTATTGTTGGCGCTTGTTGGCATCTGTGATGATTGGCAAAAAATTAGATACAGAAATAGCCGTGGATTGAAATGCCATTGGAAGTGGCTTGCGCAAGGAGTGGCCACTTTGGTAATTTTGTATTTTTTACTAAAAGAGCCGCATATTGGACCCAAAATCGACGGCTTGTACGCCCCATTTTTAAAGCACCCGCTGTGTTATTCATTGCCTCCTGCATGTCTATTCCTGTACTGGTTTAGCGTCTTGGCGGGAACGAGCAATGCCATGAATCTGACGGACGGAATTGATGGCTTGGCGGTAGGTTGTTGCATTACCGTGATTTTGACTTACGCGGTATTCGCCTATGTGGCTGGCAATGTGCAACTCAGTCATTATTTGCATTTAACCTATTTGCCTGATGTTGGCGAGCTTTGTGTATTGTGCTTTGCAATTGCAGGGGCCTGTATTGGCTTTTTATGGTTTAATGCGCACCCCGCTGAAATTTTTATGGGAGACACGGGTTCATTATCTTTAGGGGCCTGGTTGGGTTGCGTGGCACTCATGACGCAACAATCTCTCACATTGATACTTGTTGGCTTAGTTTTTGTCTTGGAGGCGCTTTCTGTCATCTTACAAGTGCTCAGCTTTAAACTTTGTAAGAAGAGGATTTTTAAAATGAGCCCCATTCATCATCATTTTGAATTAATGGGAATCCCGGAATCTAAGATCATCGTTCGGTTTTGGATCGTTTCGTTGTTGTGCGCTTTATTTGGGCTGTTGTCCTTAAAATTAAGGTAAGGACGGCGGGGGATAAATTATTGGGAAATGGCTTGATCCCTTGTTGTGTTGGCTTAAAATTTAATCATGGATTTTTTAGGGCAATATCAGCATTTGAGTGATGAAATTCAACTTGTTTTGTCACAAGAAAACAATTTGCTCAAGCAGGGACAAATTCCGACGAAAAGTTTACTTGAATGTAAACGTCAATTATTAAGGCAGTTGGAACCTTTGACGGAACAGATGAAGCACGTAGAAACGCTCTGCCTTGAAGACAAGAAACGGGCTCAAAAATTACAACAGCGGCTCATGAAATTATTGATCTTGGATCGTGAGAATGAAAAAATGTTGTTAGAAGTTCAAATGCGTCAACGCGCGAGTGCGATGCCTGAGAATGTTTCGCATCATCGATTGAGGTCACTGTACCATGAAGATGCTTATTGATTCACATTGCCATTTGGAAGATTGGATTCAAGCACAGCAACTGGATGCCCTCCTCGAGGCTGCTGCCCAGAATCGTGTAAAAAGTTTTGTGACGGTTGGCACGCGTCCGTACGATTGGTCGCTTTATCGATCAACGGCCCTGCAATATCCGATGATTAAATTTACGGCTGGGCTTCATCCCACAGAAATTGGCCAAAACTGGGAGGAACAATTGGCTCAATTGCCGCAATTTTTGACGGAGGCTGTGGCGATTGGCGAAATTGGTTTGGATTTTCACGACATGCCCGCCGATGAGCTTGAACGCGCCGTTTATGCGAAGACGCAAATGCTTGTGTTTGAGAAGCAATTGCGCTTGGCTCAGCAGTTTAATTTGCCGGTTGTAATCCACTGTCGAGAGGCCTTTGAGGTTTTGATCGAAGTGTTGCAGTACGTAAAGTTTGATTTCCATCGTGTTTTATTTCACTGTTTTGTGGAGGGGCCTCAGGCGGCCGAATGGCTTGTCTCTAAGGGCGCCTTTTTGTCGTACAGTGGTATTGTCAGTTTTAAGAATGCGCAGGTCGTGCGCGATAGCCTTGCGCTAACACCGCTTCATCAATTGCTCGTTGAAACCGATAGCCCGTTTTTGGCTCCGGTCCCACATCGGGGCAAGAAAAATTCACCCGTTTTCCTTTTAGATATCGCGCAATTGGTGGCAGAATTAAGGGGTATTGGCTTGGATGAATTGTGCGAAAGTGAAAAAAACAATGCGCAAACATTTTTTCAAACCCAGTGGAATTTTTGCTAATTGTTTTATTTTCGTATTGACTTATACGGATATGAGTCGTTCCATATAAGCATATTTTTAATTGCCCGGTGGTGTAATGGTAGCACAAATGGTTTTGGTCCATTTTGTCGAGGTTCGAATCCTTGCCGGGCAGCCATTTTGTTCGGTAGATTCCCATGAATAAAGTGCAAGATTTCCAACGTATTAGAGATGATTTTCCCGCACTTTCTTTTCGCGACGAAAAAGGACAATCCATCGTTTATTTAGACAATTCTGCAACGACCCAAAAGCCTCAATGCGTGATAGACAGTTTGGTCGACTTTTATCATAACATGAACGCCAACGTGCATCGTAGTTTCTATGAATGGGGGCGTCGGTCTACAGAAGCGTATGAGGAGACGCGTGCTTTACTGGCTGAATTTATAGGGGCGCGCTCGCCGAAAGAAATTGTATTTACACGTGGGGCGACGGAGGCAATTAATTGCTTGGCCGAGATTATTGGACAGCGTTATCTTAAGCCGGGTGACGAGATCCTTGTGTCGGAACTTGAACATCACGCGAATTTAATCCCTTGGCAAATGCAGCAAGATAAGCGAGGGGTTCGTGTAAAGTGTTTGCCCATCGATGAAAAAGGTGATCTGCAAAATTTGGAGAAATTTTTGACGCCTCAGACAAAAATATTGGCCCTTACGCAGGTGTCCAATGTGTTGGGAACAACACCTGAGCTAAAACCGATTATCGCGCAGGCACATGCCAATGGTACCAGGGTGTTGGTGGATGCGGCCCAAGCCATTGCTCACTTGAAAATCAACGTGCAAGATCTCGATTGTGATTTTTTGGTCGGCTCAAGCCATAAAATGTATGGGCCGATGGGAGCCGGATTTTTTTACGGTAAAGAGGAGCTTTTGGAAGAGTTGCCTCCCTATCATGGGGGCGGAACGATGATGGAAACCGTGTTCATGGATTCATTTACGCCGGCGGCCATTCCGGGCCGTTTTGAGGCGGGTACACCGCCGGTGGCCGATATCGTTGGGTTTGGGGTTGCGATTAAGTACCTTCAACAATTTGATTGGCATGCCCTCGTTCGTTATGAAGATGAAGTGGTTGCGTATGCGGAACGTGTTTTAGGAGGCATTAAAGGAGTTTCTATTGTGGGCCATCCGCTGAAAAAGACGGCGGTTGTATCCTTTACAGTTGATCACATTCACCCGCACGACATTGCAACGCTCGTCAATGGAAAAAATATTGCCGTAAGAGCGGGCTTCCATTGTTGTCAGCCACTCATGCGTCGACTCGCCTGCAAGGGTGGGGTTGTAAGAGCTTCCTTTGGAATATACAACACGACTCAAGATGTGGATCGCCTGGCTGAGGCGTTACAATCGGCCATAAACGTATTTGAAAAATGAGTGAACAAGACCTTTATCAAGAGATTTTACTCGAGCATAACGTACATCCCCATCATTTTGAAGTAATGCCGAATGCGAGCCATCAGGCGTATGGTAATAATCCGCTGTGTGGCGATGAATTGACCATTTTCGTCAAGCTAGAGGAGGGCAAGATCAAGGCCTTGAGCTTTAAGGGTGAGGGCTGTGCCATTTGCAAGGCATCGGGTTCTTTAATGACGAGTGCCTTGGAGGGATTGACCCTTGACATGGCGTCCCATAAAGCAAAGGATTTTATCCAGCTATTGAGTGATCATAATCCTTCTGTCCCGAATGACTTGGGAGAGTTGGAAGCGTTATTAGGGGTAAGGAAATTTCCAGCTCGCTTGAAGTGTGCGACACTCGCTTGGCACACATTTTTAAAGGCGATTGAAGCGGATCAATGAGAGAACGCGTCGGTCTCTGCGACGATGCGCCTCGGTCTAATTAGATTGTAGGTTTAATGGAGGGGCGAGTTTCCTTCAGCGAGGCGAGGTAATTTTAGCTAAGGCGTGAGTTGTCTTCTCTTTATGCATTGAAGGTCAACTAGTTGAGATTTACGCATGCTTTGCCTTTTATTCAATAAGCCTACTGCGAAACGATTTTAGGGTACTTTCAGTAGAACAGCTAAAAACGTATTTTCCATTTCGCGCGTCTAATCTCCGCGTTTGTTATTTTGCAATTTAAAAATTTAGAAACGGTATATAGGGTGAATTTTTAAAACCTGCCACTCGCATAGAGCATCTTACCCGTAAATAGGTGCGTGTTTGTCGGACGGCTAGCGCTTTCCACTGGGCGAGTCCAATAAAGAATGCCTGTAATGATAAAAGGACATCACATATTGCAGTTATTGTTACTTTTTGTCCATCAAAAAACTTAACAACCCCCGCTCCTAAGATGCTGAGGCGAATGTAATTTGTTGACATTGAGTAGGTGTGTTAAATAAATGCCCCCACCTTAGCGCAGAGGATTTTCATGAGGCCCCGTATGCTCGTCAATCGTGAATACGACGTACTTTGGCACCCAGTTGTTCTAACTTGGATTCAAAATTTTCGTAGCCACGATCCAAGTGATAGATGCGGTGCACGTGTGTTTCGCCTTGAGAAATGAGGCCGGCCAGATAGAGTGCCGCACTCGCCCGTAGGTCGGAGGCCATTACATCGGCACCCGACAACGCATGACCGCCTTGAATAATTGCGGTGTTCCCCTCCAGGGTAATGTTTGTGCCCAAGCGTTGGAGTTCGGCCACGTGCATAAAACGTTGCGGATAAACTCTGTCGGTGATCAGACTTAAATTTGGAATGCAGGCGGCAAGCACGCACATTTGTGCTTGAAGGTCCGTAGGAAAACCGGGGTAGGGGAGGGTGGTGATCTCAAAAGGCTTGAGTTGATTGAGGCAAGGAAACGCTTCAATCGACGTGTTATCCACTTTAATCTTGGCACAGGCATTTTCCATGACGTGGATGAGTGAGCCTAAATGCTGAGGATTACATCCGTGAATACTTACGTGCCCGTTTGTGATGATGCTTGCAATGAGAAATGTTCCCGCTTCAATGCGATCTCCAATGATCGTAAAATCGGTACCGTGCAACGGTTGTTGCCCGTGAATAATCAATTGCGGACTGCCAATCCCTTCGATGTTGGCACCCATGCCTTGCAAAAAGTGGCACAGATCAACGACTTCAGGCTCACAGGCAGCGCTTTCAATGTACGTTGTTCCTTCACTTAATACCGCTGCCATGAGAATGTTGGCCGTTCCAGTGACGGTACTGCCAAAGCGTCCACCTAAAAAGATACGATCTCCGTGCAACCCCGTTGTGTGAACGTTCACGAGCCCATTTTTTAATTCTATCTCGCAACCTAACTTACGTAAGCCGTGTAGATGCAAATCGATGGGACGGTTGCCAATGACACAGCCTCCCGGTAATGGCAATGAGGCTTGTTTGAGTCGTCCCACGAGCGGCCCCAGCAAGCAGACGGAGGCTCGCATTTTCCTGACTAAGTCGTAAGGAGCGGAAGAATGAATTTGTTTGGCCTGGATACGCCATACGTGGGATTCTAATTGTTCTACTTCAGCTCCAAGCAATTGGAGCATTTCGATGAAAAACTGCACATCTCGGAGATTTGGAATATTGCGCAAAATACAGGCGTCTTCCGTTAATAATGTGGCAGCCAACATGAGCAAGCTGGCATTTTTTGCCCCACTAACGTCGACATGGCCCTTTAGTTGAGGGCCCCCGTATATGATCGCACTATCCATTAATTCCTAGGACTGCGTGGGCGTCTTCCGTGATTATTGTTGAACTTACCGTGGAAACGGCGTCTTGGATAAGCTTTTCCGCGAGTATTTTGCTCTTTCGGAGTATTTTTGCCAAAGAGCTTGCAAAAAAACCGCTTAATTTTTGAAAGGAAGCAGCAGGAATGGTGCTTATCGCAACAATGATCATGCGAGCATGAGCGATAGGAATTTGATTCACATGAGCAAACCTTATGAAATGAAGTTTGCATATTTAAAGGCTTTTCCTGTGTTTTATTGCAAGAGCAGCTTGCTGCATTTAACTCATTTGTTTTTATTTCTTGAGGTCCACTCGTTTTGACACCTTCTTTAACGACATTGCGCTTCCACCGTCCTCTTAAATTCGAATGAGTACGCTTTTTACCTCCATTTGGGTTGACCGATTTTGCAGTGTTATTGTTTTCTACACTCGCACTTGTCGGTTGCTTTGTACCTTCATTATTTGTTGTTTCTTCTTGTTGTATCATATAACACTTTATTTTTTGCTATAATAATTTCTAGCAATTTGAAATATAAAGTAAACATAACTCATATTTTGAATTGCTCAACGATTTTTTTTGTAAACATCGCAATCACTTACGGAAGTGAGGGGCGAACAAATTGGAACAAGCGGGTGAGATCACCATTCAATTCGATGGAAGTGTTTTTGAAAATTTGACTATCTTTTGCCAATTGAATCCAAAGTTTTAGGCTGTCCGGTGTAATGTTGTGGCAAAAAGTGAGCCGTTTAAAGCTGTTTAAAATAAGTTCAAGCGAAAAAGACAGGTGCGTTTGCTGCTTGAGCTCTGATTGAAGCCGTTGTGCCGCTTCCTGAGGGTGTTCAATAATCCACTGCGTGAGTTCATTGTGGGCTTGAACGAAAGCAGCCCTGATCTCGGGGTATTGGATACAAAATGTGTGCGTTCCCACTAAGATCGTTGTCCAGTTTTCTTGATCGAGGAAGTATATTTTTCCATTTTCCTCTTGAACTAGCCGTGACAACCAAGGCTCGATGGTCCACGCTCCGGCGATTTCTTTTTTCTTAAATAAGAGGAGCTGATCGGGATTTGCGGTGGGCAAAATGATGACGTCTTGATTTGAAAAACCGGCGTGCAAGCCTTTTTGGTTGAACCAAGCTCTACAAGCTATATCCTGAGTATTTCCGAATTGAGGGCTCGCAATATGTTTGCCGATCCAATCTTGGTCTTTTTCAATTTTTAAATCGGGTTGAATGACCAAACCGGAGCCTCCTTTAACGGCCCCTGACAATAAGCGTACTTCTTCACCTTTTGTCTTTGAGTACAAGCTTAAAGCGGGACTGGGGCCCACATAGGTAAGGTGCAAAGTGTGGGTCAGCAGGCTTTCCATCGCCGAGGGGCCTGCGTTAAACAAGACCCATTTGAGTTGAACGTGCTTGGGAAGGTAACGTTCGAACCAGCCTTGCCCGTCTCTTGCAAAATTTTGTGCAATCAGCGCGTGCGCGTGTGTGATGTTCGGGAAAAATCCAATGCTAATTGTTAGCGGATTTGGCGCCGCTTGTGGTGATTTTTGATCATTTGTTTGCCCGAATAAGTGATTCCCTATGGTTAGAGAAATCAGTGATAAGATTGTATAAAATCCTACGTTAAACTTAAGCCAATGTGCTTTCATAAGCCGCCAGTGTAGGTGAGTCTGCTTTAAAGAGAAAGGAAAAAATGGAGAAATATCATGTTAATGGAAGTCGTATGCGACTTTTAGGCGTGTTAAGATGCTTAACAGAGGAAAATTTTGAGGAAATCAATGTGAGGGATAGATGTTGACTGAAAGAGGGGTGTGGCTTTAGTTAGTCATTTGTATGTTCTGTTAGTGAGCAAGCGGATAGAATTTCGTGCACTTGTTCTTTATGTTTTAACATATTTATTTATTTATGTCTAATTGTGAATAATGGGTACACTGGGATTGTTGACTGCATACAGGTTAAGGCTTTCCTCTTTAGGGAGATTGCAATAGACACATTGCTATGGGATTGATTAGGCAAACACGTAAGCTGCCAGGCGGTTCCGTAATTGAATGAAACATTCATTTTCCTTTTGAAGGGAGGGGGCTTCAAAGGTGACGGAAAAACGGAGAAATGCACCCACTTCATCCCAGGGGACCGTTACGAGGTTGAGTTGTTCCAATAACCAGCAGGTGCAGGCAAAGGCGTTGGAAAAATGTGCGATCACTTTTCCCGTTTGATTTGAGACTTGTTTGGGGGCCTTAACGTAGACAAAAAAGCCGCCGTGAGGCTCGTAGACGTGCAAGCCAACTTGTTCTAAGCAAGCTATCAACTTGCGAATGCGCCGTTGGTAGCGCTTAACATTTGTTGGTATAATTTCGTGTGCGTGTTCCAGGGCCGTTGTTGCCGCCCTTTGAATGGCCAAAAATTGGCCTGCATCGGAATTGCTTTTTAATTTTGTGCACGCTTGGATGACCGTTTTGTTGCCGCACATCCAACCAATGCGCCATCCCGTCATGTTAAATCCCTTGGACATCGAATGGAGTTCAACCGAACAAGTGCGTGCCGCAGGAATACTTAGCAGCGAGAGGGGTTCTGTGAAACTTAATGGTGCGTAGGCGGCATCGTGAATGAGAATCCATCGGTACTTAAGCGCGGTTTTAACGAGTTTTTCAAAAAATGCTTTGTTCGCAGTTGCTCCCGTCGGATTGTTGGGATAATTGAGTACGCAGCACTTCACATGCGATTTGATTTCGTCGGGGACAGATGAAAAATCGGGTAGAAACTGGTTTTCTGGAACTAGCGGCAAATCAATGACTTGGCCGCCGAAGTAACGTGTTTGTGTCGGGAATACGGGGTAGCCGGGCGAGGTGCAGAGCACGTAATCGCCGGGATTAATGAGTGTGCCTGCCAACAATCCGAGCCCTGATTTTATCCCGATAATAGGGAGTACTTCTCGGGTTGGATCCAGTTGTACATTGAAAAACCTCTGCATGTGTTGAGCCGCCGCACGCTTGAAAAAATCGGCTCCGTTGTCCGCATAGAACCGGTTTTCAGCCCTAGCGCAATTTTTTCGTAAGCTTTCAATGGCACAGTGAGGTGCAACGCGATCGGGTTCTCCAATGCCAAAATCCAGGCGCGTTAACGCGTGATGCGCGGTTTTTAGTTCGAGTTGGTGAATAACTTCAAATTTATACGCCCCCGATTGGTCGAACGCTCGACCTCCAATTCGATCGGCGATTTTATCTTTGATCCAATCCATCGTTTGATGCATTTGAATTTTCGTTAATTCTACGACTCAATTTTACGACGGCAATGATCCATATGAGGGAGATGATGAGAAATATGCTAAAGGCATAGGGGACGATGGACGCGTAATCGGCTTGAACCCCCGTTATCAGTGTGTAAGCCGTTAGCAATATGACTTGTAGACCGGAGCCGCCGGATTTTCCGAAGCGGTAGCCTAACACGTCAACCACTGCTTTCCCTTTGATTTTCATTTCTTCGTCGAGGGGAATGTAGGCCATCTCCTTACTGAGGTCAAAAAAGGAGGCTTTGGAGGATTTGATGAGAATAATGACCGCAACGCCCACGAAGACGATAAACGTTTGGTAGGCGTACATCGAACCAAGCAATTGGGGCCCTAAATTTTTTGACAATATGCTGCTGAATAGAATGGTACCCCCCAAGGTGGCGATACAAGGGGTGATCATAGCACCGACGCCCCAGGAAAAACAGCGGAAGACATTGCCGGCCAACACAAGGATAAACATTGATAATATGCCGTAAGTCATGGTGTATTCACACATGAATGTGTTGTATTGATTAATGTTGGGAAATCGGGTGCGGAGCGAGTATTTCCAAAAATTTTCAACAATGTTGTCATTGATACCGTAGCAAATAACGAGGAGTGCAATGAGGCCTAAGTGAGGAGAAGTGAGCGCCATTTTTAAGTTTTGCCATACGCTGCTTTTCTTCTTCTTCATGTGAATGCCAGGCAAAGTTGGTTTATTGTAAAATCGAGGATCCGTCAGTACGTTTTTATACACCCAGTGGTACAGGTACATGACAACCAAGCTGCCAATTACTATGATGGTCGTCAGGTAGTTGAGGGTTATTTGCCAATGGTCTTTGCATGCGTTGGCTGTAGTTTGGATGTTGGAGGCCATGGCCCCGACGAAGCCTGACAAAGTGACTGCGCTTTGCCCAATCAAGGCCAAAAAGGCGTACACGCGTTTTGCTTCGTGCAATTGCGTAATCTGATTGACGAATTGCCAAAACAGGAGGGTGAGTATAAAACTGCTCCACAACTCTGCTAAAACAAAAAATACGGCATAACTCCACACGCCTAAGATCGCAAATAGCCAAAATGCACTTGGAAATAAAACTTGGAGTTTTACAATTGTATTGGGCGACGGGTGGAAAAAGGCACGATGCGGGTAAAGACAAAATGTAAATAAGACAAAGAAGCTGAGAAAAAACGTGAGCGTTACGTAAACCACCTTTTCGTTACTGATCTTATCGTGCAACTTGTTGTACAGCAACATACATATGATGGCTCCGGGGGGGACACAAAAAAGTTTAATAAAGGACAACGCTTCCGCCCCAATGTTTGTTACGATGAGTGAATCTTTTATGTTTTTTAAACAGTAGTGGTTAAATAGGCATATGAATAAGATGGCACTCAGCGGAAGGAATTTTTTAAGTTCGTAGCGGTAGATGGGGAAAAAAATGTTCCGTAATGTAGAAAAATTAGTTTGCTTGTGATGTGAATCCACTTTGTTTCTTTTTACTGAAAAGTAAAAGGATTTAGGGATTTATAACGCTTGTCAAGTTATATAATACATAGATTTGAAAATCGATGCGTCGATGAAATTTTGTAAATGTGGCCCGTTTTTTGATGAGTTGGCGGGGGATGTCGCTTGTTTTTATAAGTTCGGTATGTTTATATAACGAATGCCTTTAGTTGAAATTGTAAATAGCCTAATGGGTCAATTTAGAAGCCATAAATGTTTCAGTCTCTCAAGATCCTATAACATGCTTATTTATCTTTATGATATTTAACAAAATGATGTTAAAGTTATATCTGAGTATTTTTTCGGTCAATTGTAAAAAAGACTTTTTAAGATAAGATCGATAAGGCATACAATGTTGACAATGTGTAATGCCATCGTACTGTTGTCGAATTTTGCATGATGACAGGCGGCCCAATTGAGCTGAGTTTTTTGCGTGAAATTGAAGCAAAAATCTGCAAAAAATTTTTCATTTTGTTAAATAATTTTTGATTGATTGTTAGTGGATTAAGACTTTATGGACATTTATTGTGTTGATAATCAATTAATTATTGGTTTGTTGGGATGGATAATGAAGTTGCTTAAAAAGTCTTAATTGAGAGGCCGATAAAGTGTAAAATGCCATTGACAGAAAGTAAAAAGGTCCTGAAAATGCAGGCCATATGTCTTTAATAGATATTATTGTTGTAGGTGGTTTCTTAGGCATCACCCTGTTTATTGGCTTTCGAGCTGGTAGAAACATTAAAACGTTTAAAGAATACGCGTTGGGTAATCGGAATTTTTCCGATTTTGTTGTTTTTTGCACGGTTGCAGCCACGATGATCGGTGGTAATACGACGATCGGTCTTATCGGGAAAGTGTACGAGATCGGTATCACGCAAGTGTTGGCGCAAATCGGAACGCCTATATCTTATGTCGTAATTGCTTTTTTTGTGTCCGGTCGAATTAGGAATTTTTACGGCTGTGTTTCCATCGGTGACATCTTGTACAAGAGTTACGGAACGCCGGGTAAGGTCTTTGGCGGCTTCATCACGTGTTTTTACGAATCTTTGAACGTAGGATTGCAATTCATGGCCATGGGCACAATTTTGAGCGTGCTTACGGGCTTATCTTACAACTTATCCTTACTCATTTCTGGTACAATTATTTTTCTCTACACGGGGCGTGGGGGTGTTAAGGCCGTAACTTTTACGGATGTTTTACAATTTGTGGTTTTAATTATAGCAATTCCCATCCTGTTGAGTGTGTTGCTTTATAAGGTGGGCGGATGCCAGGAACTTTTTAGAAAATTACCGCATTCTTACCTAACGATCAGCGACGCAAATCTGCACCGTTATATGTTGATTTTGTGGACATTTTGTTTGCCGTCATTGTCTCCAACGGTCACGCAGCGTTTGCTCCTAACAAAAAATAAGCGGCAAGGGTTCCGTTCGTACATGGGATCGTGCTGCATTTACATGGTTATCGTTGTCATCGTCGTGATGATTGGCTTATCTGCCTACGTTTTGCATCCTGACATAAAGAATGCCGACCAAGCGTTGCCCATTATGATGAGCAAGTACTTGCCGGTAGGTATTTACGGCTTTGTCATAGCGGGACTTTTGGCGGTTTTAATGTCGACGGCCGATTCACTGTTAAATGCCAGCAGTATTTGCTTGGTCAATGACCTTATTTTACCTTGCATAAGAAAGCCTTTGCCGGAACATAAGAAGTTATTTTTGTCGAGGTTCATTTCATTATTTATGGGGGTATTCGCAATCCTGTTTGCCACGCAATGCAAGGGTATTTTTGAAACAAAGATTATTGCGAGAAGCTTGTGGTTCCCCATTATTGTGGTCCCCTTGTACTTTTCACTGTTCAATAGAAAGATTTCTAAAAAAGGTTTGTTCATCAGCGTTAGCATCGGATTTTTGACGATGTTCTTGTGGAACATATACATAAAGCCACCCACAAAAATTGACGGATTATTCCCCGGATTTTTTGCGAACTTTATTGCTTTTACGCTGTTTTACCTTTTAGGCGGGGGCCAAAGGATTTTCCAACCGTCTGAATTGGCAAGAATGAACCGCGCGTACGAAGAACCGACACAAACGGCCTTCAATGAGCAAGAGTTCCGTGTAAAGACCAATTTGTTACTCGGCATTTTCCTCGTATGCGTTCAAATCCTCCCGATGTTGTTTTTTAGTGGGGCCATCACAAAATCAAAAGCGACACTCGTCCTCATCAACGGTGCAATGGCGATCTTGCTCATGTTCGGTCCCAGTTTGAGGATTTTTTGCGAGAAGCATTTCATCATATTTAAGCACATAACGCTGCTTTTTTGTTTGCCGCTGTCGTCATTGTATTTGATGTTTTTTGATGATCCATCCTACAGCGGTTTTCACGTGTTGACGTTTGCGATGTCGCTGGTCCTGATCATCACCTTGTCTGAAGTGAAATACAGGGAATGGATGACTTTTTTGGCGGTATTATTAACGGTGTGTGGGGGCGTGGCGTTTTTTAAATTGAATTACAAGTTGAACTTTCCGGATCAAGTTCGCTGGTTCCACGTTTTGTATTTGATCGGATTCATGCTGATGATCTTTTCCCTCTGGTTCAGAAGCAAGATGTTTACGATTGAAAAGGAAAATGCCGTCATGGAAGAGCGTTACAATTTGGCGCGCAGTGTTTCCCACGATATCATGACGCCCATGATGGTGATGCGCTTTATCCTAAAAAAGTTTGAGCAAGAGGGTCTCACAGAGCGGGAAAAGTCTTTGCTTATGGACAGTGTTAAAGAAATGTCGGGCATTGTGGATTCTATTTTGCCGGGTGTTTCCAAGCGGTATGAGAATTTATCTTTTGAAGCGATTAATCCAATTGTTGAAAATTGTGTGGCGCAGAAGAAGTTTTTGTACAAAAATCTGAACTTACGTTACGAATGCAGAGAAGAGGTAAAGGCCCGCGTGGATGCCTTACTGTTTGCCCGTGTGATTTCTAATTTAATTAATAATTGCATTGAGGCCATGGACGAAAACAGCACGGGTACAGTGGTAATTTCCGTGGGTAAGGATCTATTGGGCAATGTACAGGTGACGATTCGTGACAACGGTTGTGGCATTCCGTACAAAAAATTAGAACGTATTTTTAGTTACACGGAAAAGGGCAATAAAAAGTTCAATTTAAGTATCGGTCTGCGGGAAGTACGTGACATTATGTGGTCTTGGCATGGTCGTATTGACTTAGTCTCGACGGAAGGGCAAGGTACAGTGGTGACATTGCTGCTACCCAGCAACACGCATTTTCAGTTGATCGAAGAAGAAACGGAATCTGGTAAAATCGCGAATACGACGCAAGAGTCTTTGGCCGGAAAGAGCAATTTGTACAATCCTCAAATGGCCACACACTTTATATTGGTGGATTCGAGCCTCGATTACCAGCAATCGTGCAAATCGGCTGCCGCTGTGGCGGGGGTTGAGTTGAAAACTTATTCCACGCCAGATGCCTTGTTGAATGAGCTTGACGGTATTAGGAAGGACACCTGCTTCTTCATCGAATACCTGCCACAATCTAAATTCAGTGGCATCGAATTGGCGCGTACTTTGTTCGAAAAGGGGTACAGTAATTTGGTTATTGTATCAAATTTTTTACCCGATGTCCCACAATTGCCGTTTATTAAGCGAGTGATGTCAAAGAATCTTCCAATCTTTACACGATGAGTGTAAACAAATTACAGCGAGAAAAAGCACGTAAGCGATTACGTGCTTTATGCTTGGAAATTGAGAGGCACAATCGCCTATACTATAAGGAAAATCGTCCAGAAATTTCTGATTTTGAGTACGATTGCCTGCAGGCGGAAAAGAAAGCTTTACTCAATTTGTACCCCGAGTGGGAGGAAAATGAAGGGCCGGGCAGTGATCTGGAGGGAGCTCATTTTTTGACGGTGCCGCATTTGTCTCCCATGCTGAGCTTGAGCAACACCTACTCTCGTGAGGAACTCGCTGAGTTTTTAAATCGTATGGAGGGCTATGGAGGAGACGGCACTTGCGTATTGGAGCCGAAGGTGGATGGCGTGGCCATCAGTTTGGTTTACGTAAAAGGCATCTTGGATCGGGCCCTGACGCGAGGCGATGGGTTAACGGGGGATGTGGTGACGGATAATGTTAAGACAATACCGGAAGTGCCATTATCTTTGCCGGAGCCTTTCCCCGAACAGATGGAGGTGCGAGGGGAGATTTATTTGACGGAGCGTCAATTTCTAACGTTGAACGCTGAGCAAGAGAGCTTGGGCTTAGAATTGTACGCAAATGCCAGAAATTTGGCCGCCGGAAGCTTGAAATTGTTGGATCCGTCGGAAGTCGCGGAGCGACATTTGCATTTTATTGCGCACGGGATTGGTTTTGTCAGCGATGACATTAAAATAGAAACGCAGGAAGCCGTACGTTTGCATTTGAGTCAGTGGAAATTCCCCGTGTTTCCAAGCATCGACTTGAGATGTGGATTGCAGTCAATTTGGCAATTTATCGAAGCGTTCCATGCCCGACAAATGCAGTTGCCTTATGGGACAGATGGCGTTGTCCTGAAGCTGAATGACAGGCGCTTGCAAGATCAATTGGGGGCGACTGCCAAGTCACCACGCTGGGCCATCGCGTACAAATTTGAACCGGCTTCGGCGGAAACGCGCTTAAAGGACATTAAATTACAGGTGGGCCGCACGGGAGTGATTACGCCGGTCGCGGAATTAGAACCGGTGGTGTTGGCGGGCTCTCGAGTTTCCCACGCCACACTGCATAATTTTGATGAAATTCAACGTAAAGATGTTAGAGTAGGGGACATCGTCGTTGTTCAAAAGGCGGGTGAAGTGATTCCGGCGATTGTGGGAGTCAAAAAAGAGAAACGCGATGCATCGTTTAAGCCGGTGGAGATTCCGACGCTATGCCCCGTTTGTCATGCGCCTCTGGTGAGGGTTCCGGGCGAGGTCGTCATACGTTGTACGTCGATGAATTGTCCTCCACAATTGAAATTAAAAATTGTGCATTTTGCGTCGAAGGAGGCAATGGATATCGATGGAATGGGTCCCGTGGTTGTTGACGTCTTGGTGTCACAAGGGTGGATCAATGACGTGGCGGACCTTTACAATTTACTTGGAAAGCGCCAGCAATGGATACAATTGCCGGGATTTTCAACGCAATCGGTGGATAATTTGCTCATCGCCATTGAGACTTCAAAAAAGCAAGCGTTGTGGCGCTTATTAAATGGCCTAAGCATCCCGAGCGTGGGGATCGAAGTGGCAAAAAATTTGGCGGCCAGTGGGTACACCTTGGTTCAATTAATGGACTGCTCTTCGGAGGAATTACAGGCAATTCCTTTGATCGGTAAGTTGACGGCTGATGGGATTGTCTCATTTTTCAGCAATCTTCGCAATCGGCAAATCATTGAAAAATTAATTCACGTGGGTGTAGAAGCTAAGTCGGGTCTTTCAACGGAGTTTGACACTTCACTCATTTGGCAGGGTAAGACCTTTGTCTTGACGGGAACAATGGCCCGGTGGACACGTTCTGAAGCGCAAAAACTCATCGAGTCCTTGGGGGGAATGGTTGGCAATACGGTCAATAAAAAGACGACGGCCTTGATTTGTGGCAATAAACCGGGTGATAAGTTGCTGAAAGCACGGGCGCTGGGCATTCCGATTTGGAATGAAGAGGAATTTTTACGGCAAAGTGGAGGCGTGGGTGAAGGTGAGCGTTAAGGTCATTGCCAATGCTTCGCGATGTGAGGTGTTGGCGCTTAATGAGGAGAAAACCGACTTAAAGGTAAGGCTCATGTGCCCTGCCTTGGAGGGGAGAGCCAATAGGCAGTTGATTGAAATTTTGGCAGATTATTTTAAATGTCCAAAGCAATCGATTCGCATTGCGTCTGGGGAGCATTCGACCCACAAGCTGATTGAGCTTGCCGGTTTATAAAATAGTGAAAAGGGCGACGTTAAAAGTCAGTGTGAAGCCAGCGCTGTGATGCTTGCCGTGTTGGGTAGATTTCTTAAGTGCATTCCTCTTCGTTTTTTTCAAGCTGAAGGATCTAGGGGGTGCCAGCAGATGGGTATGAATTTACAAAATATTTTTATTTGATATTCAATCAATAGAAGCAGTCTTGTTTTTTTGCGCTTTATGGGGTGTTATGAATTTTTATGTCTAAATAATGAGGAAAAGATGTGATCTGTCGGCAAGACCACGCATCCTCCGATTCGCTTGGCATGGTTTTACTTATTTTGTTGTTTATTAAAGAATAAAAGGACGATAAGTGAAAAATGCCCGATGGATTGTTCCTCGTTGAGTTGCTCGTAAACTGATCTGATCCACAAAAGCAGTGGGGCAATGGTGAAATCAGTTACGTGGGTGTTATAATTTAGTGAGTGACGTTGAACTTAAATAATGTGACGTCCCCTTCGCGAAACAGGTAATCTTTGCCTTCGAGTCGCACTTTGCCTTCTTTTCTGGCTTCCACATAGCCACCACAGGCGACAAAATCTTCGTAAGAAATGACTTCGGCTTTGATAAAACCCTTTTGAAAATCGGTGTGAATGATCCCCGCGCACTCTGGAGCGGTCATGCCCAACTTGAATGTCCAGGCGCGTGCTTCTTGAGGCCCTGCGGTGAAGTAAGAGGCTAAGCCGAGTAGGCGGTACGCGCTTTGAATGAGGTGGGAGACGCCACTGTCTTGCAAATTGAGCGATTGCAGGAAATCGGCGGCTTCTTCTGGGGATAAATCCGATAGCTCTGCCTCGAGTTTTGCCGAGAACGTACAGTACTCACTGTGGGGATCTTTTGCCAAAAATTGTTGCACCTGTTGGACGTAAGGATTGGTGGCCGCGTTTTCAGTTTCTGGCACGTTGCAAACGTACAGCGTTGGTTTGCAAGTCAGCAGGCAAAATTGTTTAATCTTGATTGCTTCTTCTTCGTCTAATGCGAGGGTGTATGCAGGCTTGTTTTGATTGAGATGGGCCTGGATTTTGAGCAAGAGTTGATGTGTTTGCAGGGCTTCTTTGTCGAAGGATTTTGATTTTTTTGACCAGCGTTCCACTTGTTGTTCAACAGATTGTAAATCTGCTAAAAGTAATTCCGTATTAATGACTTCGATGTCTTGAACGGGATCAATGCTGGAGCCCTCGTGTACGATGTTGGGGTCGTCAAAACAGCGTACAACTTGGATAATGGCATCAACCTCGCGAATGTTGGCTAAAAATTGGTTGCCGAGGCCCTCACCTTTGTAGGCACCTTTTACAAGTCCGGCAATATCAACAAATTCAATGGCGGCTGGAACTGTTTTTTCGGTATGGACAAGTTGTGCGAGTACCTTGAGTCGTGGGTCGGGTACTTCAACAATGCCCACGTTCGGCTCAATAGTGCAAAACGGGTAATTGGCCGCTTCTGCCTTGTGTGTCCGTGTAACGGCATTAAATAAAGTACTTTTCCCGACATTGGGAAGTCCAACGATACCTACCTTTAGCATAATTGCCTCATTTATAAACTCATTTTTAAAAAAAAAGAAGATATTTGTTGCAAATACTTTAGGCCTGCATGTGTGACATTAAATGCATTTTTAAAAATATATTAATTTTTACTTTACAAACATAGTATTATTACATAAGCGATAATACGTTGTTTTTTATAATAAAGTAAAACAATAAACAAAAATTATATGACGATATGAGGAAGCAATTGTTATTACCGGCGATTTTGATGGGCGCAAGCATGTTGAGCTCTCTGTGAGGGTGGATTTACGACGCGAATGGGCTGCACGATGAAAATGGAGAGGCGCCTTCCAAAAATGAACTTGCACAAATTGAGTTTATAACAATTTCGGACGAGGTAAATCTCATAAAAGATGGCGCGTTTGCAGGTTGTTGGTCTTTAAAGAACATTTCAATTCCGGCGTGTGTGACGAGTATAGGGGAGAGCGCGTTTGAGAATTGCTGTGCGTTGACAAGCTTGTGGATACCCTCGGGGGTAAAGAGCATAGGGGATTGCGCATTTAAAGGATGCAGCGCATTGGTAAATGTATGGATACCTGCCAGTCTGACGAATATGGGTAGTCATGTTTTTGATGGATGTAATTCGTTAACGAATACGTGGGTGTTGGAAAATTTGACGAACGTGGAGAATTGCACTTTTTATCACTGTAATTCGTTAACAAATATCGTAATTCCCAGTAACGTAACAAGCATAGAGCAAGGTGCTTTTGAAAATTGTAAGTCGTTGCAGTGCATTATGATATCGGGTGATGTGAATGAAATAAGTTCGCAGGCATTTGAAGGTTGTAGTGCGTTAACGAACATATGGCTTCCAAAGTCTGTGAAGAGTATAGGGGAACGTGCGTTTCAAGGGTGTCGTTCATTGGTAAACGTTATAATTCCAGAGTGTGTAAAAAACATAGGAGAGCGTGCTTTTTTCGATTGTGAGTTGTTAAAGCGTGTTACGATTTCGGCGGATGCATGCGTTGCGAGCAATGCATTCCCTAAAAATTGTCAAATCGTAAGGCGCTAAGATTGAATCCTTAATTCTGAAGAAAGGCCAGCAGCATTTGCCTGCCGGCTTTTCTTATTTGGTGCGTAAATGCGTGCCATTTTCCTTTTGAAATCGTAGGGCTATTTTGAATAAGTGAATAACATTCAATTAATTATTATATTTACAAAGCATCGTATTTAATTATGAATAAGTAACATCATTTTTAATTATTTTAATACTCCTGCTGTAAAATAATAAAATAGATAGATTGTAAAAAACGACAAACCCTTGCTTGTAAACTTAATATATTTAAACAAATTATTTCTAATTTATTAAATCTTATGAATATCAAGATGAGTAAATCCGGGTGTAAAATGAAGAAAGTATTAATGCCACTGTTGCTGGGTACCAGCTTGTTGAGTGCTCGTGGAGAGTGGTATTACGGCTTAAATGGTCTGCATGACGAGAATGGACGTAGTCCTAGCGACGCTGAGCTTGCGCAAATTACGAGTGTCGAGATCCCGGAGGGCTTTCTAAGTATAGTTGATGGTGCTTTTGCGGGGTGCAGGTCGTTGAAAACGATCAAGATTCCTGAGGGTGTGTTGACCATAGGGGAGTATGCTTTCGATGGCTGCAATTCGTTGGAAACGATTGAGCTCCCGGAGGGGTTGTTGGTGATAGCGGAGGGTGCTTTTAGAGGCTGTAGTTCGTTGAAAACGATCAAGATTCCTGAGGGTGTGAAGAGCATAGGGGCCCAGGCTTTTGAAAATTGTAGTTCATTGAAATATAGTGTAATTCCGGATTCTGTTAAGACTATAGGAGACAATGCTTTTAGAGGTTGTACTTCCTTGAAGGCCATCAAAATTTCTGAGAAATTTTACGAGGGAAAAGACAAGGATGCGGAAAATGCTAGAATGGGGATTGACAGTACGCAGTGCACTGTTAATTACAGGGAATAAGTATTCCTGAATAATTAAAATGGGGCCAGTGGCGCTGCAGCTGCTGGCCCTCTTGTTGTGCAAGCATGTGTGACCAGCTGCAAGTTTTTTGTGAATGCTGTGCTTAGGGCGTGTTAAGCCCTCCTAAAGGCAACGATTAGAAGCCTTTGACGCTAAAGAGCTCGCTTATACTTTGTTCGGTGTGAATGCGTAAGATCGCTTCGGCGAACAACTTGGCAACCGATAAAGTGGTATGAGGACAAGCGTGAGACCAATCTAAAGAGCCTGTTGGTAAAGAATCGGTCATGACCAATTCGTCTAAGTCTCCTTGCGATAATTTGTCGATCGTCTCTTGGCTGGTAATCGGGTGCGCAATCATGGCAATGACACCACGTGCTCCCTGCCGTTTGAGCGTTTGTGCGGCGGATATTAACGTGTTTCCCGTATCGGATATGTCGTCCACGAGAATCACATACTTGTCTTGAGCGTTGCCGATAACGTTGAGCACTTCCACATCACGCGCGTTGAGGCGTCGCTTTGCAATCATCCCGACCGAACAGCCTAAGAAATCTGCGTACGCGGTTGCCCGCTTAATACCACCCAAGTCGGGGGAAAATACACAGAGATCCTTTTTAGAATACGCTTTCGTCTTTAAATATTCGAAAAAAATGGGGCTGGCGTACAGGTGATCTACGGGGAGATCAAAGAATCCTACGATCTGTTGTGCGTGCAACTCCATGGTGAGCAGTCGATTTGCTCCCGAGGACACGAGGAGATTTGCAATGAGCTTGGAGGTAATCGGGACCCTTGGACGGTCTTTCCGATCTTGCCTCGCATACGCGTAGAAAGGTATGACGGCCGTAATGCGTTCGGCGGAAGCACGACGGGCGGCATCGATCATAATGAACAATTCCATCAAGTGGAAATTGATTGGATCTGCCATGGGTTGAACGAGGAAAACATCCGCTCCACGGATGTTTTCTTGAATTTGTACAAAAATTTCACCGTTTGGAAATCGAGAAAGCGTCGCTTGTCCTAAATTCAGTCCTAAATGCTCGCAGATGCCCTTGGCCAGTGTGCGGTGAGCACTTCCCGAGAAGATTTTAATCTTGCCTTGCATCTTTGGGTAAAAAACAGGCCTTGGCAGAATCGTTGGTCAGGTAGGCAAACGTTTTTTCAACGTTGTCCATGCGCTTGAATAATTCAGGAAGACGGCGTTTCAGCGCATCAATGCGGTGGGCCAACATGTACGGCAATGACGGCGTGCCTCGAACGAAGCTGTTGTCATCGAGATCGTGATTAATGCCCGATTGCGCGCCAATCATGACGTGATTGCCAACATTGAGATGCCCGGCGATGCCCACTTGTCCTCCCACAACTGCGTAATCTCCTATCTTCGTGCTCCCTGCAATTCCCACAAAAGCGACGAGGAAACAGTGCTTTCCAATCGTGACGTTGTGACCAATTTGTACGAGGTTGTCAATTTTTGTGCCTTCTCCGATACGTGTTTCTTCGATACGCGCACGGTCGATGGTTGTGTTCGCACCGACATCCACTTCATCTTCCAAAATAACACGGCCTAATTGCGGCGAACGCATATGACGTCCATTCTCGGTTTCGTAACCGAATCCTTCTGAGCCGATGACGACGCCGGCATCGATGAAACAATTATGCCCAATTTCAGTTTGATCTAGGATGGAGCTGTTGGCCTTAATAATTGTGCCCGACTTAACGTGAACGCCATTGCCGATAAATACATGGGCGTGTAATTGTACGTCATCTTCAATGACTGTATGTTCTCCGATGACGCACAGTGGGCCAATATAGGCCTTCGAAGATACGCTCGCAGTGGGATCAATTACGGCTGTCGGGTGAATGCCGGCATGCACGGGGACCTTGATTTGTTTTTCGACGTCTTGGCAAATGTTATCAAGCGCTTTTGATGGATTTGCAACCATGAGCAAAACTTGACCCAGACGTGGAGATCCAACGTAGGATTCAGGGACCAAAATAAGGGAGGCTTCGGATGAAAACACCTCGACTTTGTATTTTTGGTTCCCTAAGAACGAAATGTCTCCCGTACGTGCATTGGATAAACTTGCGATGCCGGTCAGCTTATCCACATTGAGTTTTCCTTGAATTTTTGAAGGATTAACGAGCTCAATGATTTCTGGTAAGGTATATTGAATGGCGAGCATGGCGGTGCGATTTACTTTTTGCTAATGGACGAATGCGGTGCAGACTTATTGCTCATTTCGATTACTTTTTGAGTAATGTCGTACTCGGGTTTTGCGTACAGAATACCCACACCGGAAGAATTGATGACGAAATCTGCATTTTGTTGCTTGGCGATGACTTCAACGTACGTATTTAATTCTTTAAAGATTTCTGATAACACCGCTTGTCGTTGCTGTGCCAATTTTTCATCTTTTTCTTGGCGGAATTGATTAATTTCACCTTCCTTTTTTTGCAAAGATTCGAGTTTTGCATTGAGATCCGCGTTGATTTTTGACTTGGCCGTTTCATCCAACGCGACGTCATTGTTGAGCTTTTTTTGCAATTCTTGAATTTCTTCAATGAGATGCCGGCCTTCTTCCATCATTTTTTCAAGCTCATTTTGAACCTGTTGCGCGGTCGAATTGAAATTACGTTCGGCTTCTTCGGCTTTGTAGAATTTGTTGTAAACCTCTGAAAAATTTACGGTGTATATGCTCAAATTGGCCTTACTGATGACAGCTTGTGCTGCTGTGATTTGTTCTTTATTCGCAGTTGCGGGCTT
This sequence comes from uncultured Verrucomicrobiota bacterium, assembly GCA_902495005.1. Classification (GTDB taxonomy): domain Bacteria; phylum Verrucomicrobiota; class Verrucomicrobiia; order Opitutales; family UBA9783; genus CABUVL01. The sequence goes on from CABUVL010000002.1 coordinate 91,357, forward strand.
TGTCGCGGCACACACGAACATATTTGACATAATCCCAGCACTTAATCCTAGATATTTTACGATGTTATTCATTGTATTGTCTATTGGTTGTTTTTTATTTCCTAGAAAGAGACCCCAAATGAGTAAGAAATATGAGGTGCTTTTTTCTTATTATATGCATCTGTTTTTAAAGGGAAAGCAAAATCTAAACGAAAAGGTGCTCCCATAATGTGAATGCGGCAGCCAATACCTCCGTCGCAATTGTAGTTGGTGGCCTTCCAATCAAAGGTTTTTGAGTTCACAAATCCGACGTCGAAAAATCCGACCAAGCGTACGATGGGATGCACCTTGACCGCGTATTCAAACTTTGAAAACGCAAAACTTTTACCGCCCAAGGGATCGTGGTACTTGTCGTTTGTCTTGGGTCCCACCTCTCTCGTATCAAATCCGCGCAAGTCATCGGGGCCGCCCAAGAATTCGCGTTCAAAAAGTGGAACTTCTTTACCACCAAATCCTTTAACGGTGCCGATGCGTCCCCCTATTAAAAAGGTTTGTTCATTTTGCGGGCTGACTAAGAACCACCTTGCCGCCGAGAATCGAGTCCGCACGTATTTTGTTTTCCCTAGACATGGACCTCCCGCCAATTGGTTGTCCCATTCCAAGTAGCTTCCTTCGGTGGGATATATTAATTGGTCTCTCGTGTCGCGCGCCATGGTGAATCCAATCAGTGATAAGGTGCGCTTGCCACGTTCATTCCAAATGGCTTGAGAAACCGCAGATTGATTGACATTTTTTAAGTTGAATTCTTCAATCCGATAGTACAATTTACCTTCGACTTGTTCCCACAGGCGTTTGCCAAAATAAAATTCGCCACCCAAGCGTTGTTCGGAATAATTGTCGCTGACGTACTTGCTGACCGTGCGGAACAGATTGAAGCCAAAACGTAGCTCCCGCTCAAACAACCACGGCTCTTCAAAAGAGATGTTAATCGCATTTGAGTACTTGCCGATGCTCGTATCAATTTGGAATTTTTGGCCGGCACCGCGAAAGTAGTTATTCCGATTCCGGTAATCAAAATTATTTTGGCTGAGGGTGATGCCGAATGTCATTTTTTCTTCGCTGTTGAAGCCGCCAGAAAAGAAAATGCTGCCCGTTTTTTCTTCCTCAACATTGATCTTTAAATTCTTTTTGTCGGACAAATTGGTGTCTTCTGGTGTCACGGAGACCGATTTGAAAAAACCGGTATTGCTGAGTCGTTGTTGAGCTTTTTTGATGCGTGTTAAATCGAGAATATCGCCGGGTGCAAAGTTCGTTTCTCGTAAAATGACGCGCGATTGAGTGTTGATATTACCCGTAATGTAAATTGAGTTTACCCTCGATTGAATGCCGCGTTGAACGGTAAATTGTAAATCAAATTTATGCTGATCGGCCCACAGGCGTTTGACCTGAATGTTGGCATCAATATACCCGTAACGGCCGTAAAAATCACGTAAGTTTTCACAAGCCGTTTCGATGGCTTCGGGAGAGCACGGATCCCCCGTTTTTAAATTTAATTTTTGAATCAGGAGCGACGGAGATAATTGGTCATCCGAACTCAGCGTAATGTTACGAATGGTGTACAGTTCCCCTTCATAAATGGGGATCGTAATTCGGAGCTTACGCGTCCCTTTTTCGAGGAGCACATTTTGCCATTGGACGTCGACATCAAGGTAACCCTTATTTTGATAATATTCAACAATGCTGTCCAAATCACGTTGAATTTGATCCTTGCGGTAAATGCCGGTTTTGGTTAACCAAGAGAGCCAATCCCAGGGCTTCGTTTTCATCAGATCGCGTAACTCTTGTTCGGTACAGGCGTGGATGCCTTGGAAGTTGATGGCTTGTAAGTGATAGGGTAGACCTTCTTTGATTAAAAATTGTATATTACAAAACTGATTGCCGTCAAATGTGCTTGAAACGCATTTGATGCTGGCATCGCAGTAGCCTTTGGACTCGTAGAATTTTTTTAATAATTCGCAATCGTTGTAAAGTTTGGCATCGTTGTAAGATTGATTAACGCGGCTCTTAATTTCCGACAATAAGGCGTTATCCTTGAGTCGCTTATTGCCAACAAATTCAATTTTTCTAATTTTGGGCAAAACTTGTAATGAGACCCTGATGTCGAGACTTGTGCCCGTTTCGTTTTCTTTTGAGATACGAATGTTTTTGAATTTGCCCGTTTTGTAAAGATGCCGCAGCGCCGTGTTAATTTGTTCTTCGTTAAATTCTTGTCCCTCCTGAATGCCCAGGTGGGCGCGAATGTAATTGAGTGTAACGTGCTTGGGACCATCACATTGAATGTGAATTTTATGAATGCTTTTAGTGGTATTTTGAGCACATAGCACATTGATTGAACTCAATACGCAACAGGCAATTAACGAAAACTTTTTTAACGAGAACTTAATCATGAGTCGTTTCTGTGTAACTTTCAAATCGTGTGTAAGGTTTTAAAAATGTTAAAGGGACGATCCCGATAGGACCATTACGTTGTTTGGCGATGATTAAATCGCGTATAACGCACGTATCGGTCGGATTTTCCGATCCGTCCTCTTTTATTTTCTTGGAGAGGAGAAGGACCAAATCGGCATCTTGCTCAATGGCACCCGATTCCCGTAAGTCGGACAAACGTGGTTGCCGCCGCTCTTTTTCGGATTCACGATTGAGCTGACTGAGGACAAGGACGGGCACATTGAGCTCTTTTGACATGGCCTTAAGCCCGCGAGAAATTTCGGCAATTTGTTGCTCCCTAGGAACTTTTGAATCGGTGCCGGCAATCAGTTGTAAGTAATCTACTATGACTAAGCCTAAATGGTGTTGTGCTTTAATTCGCCGCGCCTTGGCTCGCATTTCCAAAATGGTAAGGTTGGTGCATTCGTCAATCCAAAGGGGCGCTTTCCGTATTTCAGACGCCGTGGCGGCCAACTCTTGGTAGTGCTCTTTACTCAAAAAGCCTTCGCGCAATTTGCTCATGTTGATGCGAGCCCGACTGCACAACATACGTAAGGCTAACTGTTCGGCACTCATTTCTAAACTGAAGAACAATGTGGGGACCGGCTCCTTCTTTTGCTTTGTTCCTAGAACGGCGGCTTCGGCAATATTGAGCGCCAGGGCCGTCTTACCCATAGACGGTCGAGCGGCTAGGACAATCATTTCAGCCGGATGAAAACCGAAGGTTAAGCTGTCGAGATCATTGAAGCCCGAACTGATGCCGTTAATGGACCCTTTTGCATTGAGCAGTTGTTGTACCGTATTGACCGCCTGTGTCATTGAAACGTCAATGGAGGCGGCCGTTTCGGCCACGCGATCTTCGCCAATTTCTAAGACCTTTTGCTCAACATTTTCCAGAAATTGATCAATGTCGGACGCATTTCCGTAGGCTTCTTCGAGGCTGTTGAGAAAAAATCGGATCAGCCGACGCGTTAATTCGAGTTCTTTGATCTTTTTCGCGTAAAAGCTCAGGTGCGCGGGCGTCTCAATGCGATTGTTGACTTCACTGAGGTACGCGTACCCACCGATGCGTTCCAATTTGCCGTTTGCCTTTAATTGCTCGCTGACGGTAAGCTCATTGATAGGGGAGCCCGCTTCGTAAAGGCTGAGACAGATTTTAAAAATTTCAGCGTGTGACGGAAGATAAAAAGAATCGGGAGAAATTTTAAGGTCAATGCATTTTACAATGCTATCCTGACCCCCTTCAAGCATGCAAGCAGCCAGAAGAGCTTGCTCGTAATCAACACTGTACGGAAGCTCGCGGAACCCTTCTTTTGACGGAATGGCTTGCGTTTTAATTTCTGCCACGTGCTAACCTAATGCTGAGTGCTGTTGTAACAACAGCACGTTATCATTGAATTGGATTTTCTGAGACAACTTCTACGGAAAGATCCAAGGTGACGTCTTTGTGTAAACGAACTTGAAAAGGATGATGACCCAATGACTTAATCGCTTGAGGTAGGCGAATGGTGCTTTTTTCTACTTCAATGCCTTGTTCGCTAAAGCACTTGCACAAATCTGTAGATGAAACGGATCCGAACAATTTTCCTTCTGCACCTGTTTTAACGGCAACCACCAACTTGACGGCCGAGATGCGCTTTGCGAGCTCATTGGCGGCTTCTAATTCTTTGGCCTCGCGTAATACGCGTGCCTTTTGTAGGGCTTCGATTTGCTTTTGATTGGCGCGATTCAAAGGAATCACGAGCGCGCGTGGCAATAGGTAATTGCGTGCATAGCCGGCTTTCACGCTTGCAATGTCACCTTCGTTCCCGACATGCTTAATTGGTTTGAGTAGTAAAACTTTTACGACTGCCATAATGATAACTTTCTACGTCTTGATTTAATTTAAAATGGAATATCTTCGTCCACGCTTGTATTGTAATTCTCTGTGGGTGGAACGTTATCGGGTTTGTTGTTCACGTGTTCGTAAGAAAAATTGGCTTTTGCCTCTTCCGAATCGGACTTGATTGCACCTGCGGCTGGGTTGTTGCCGACGAAAACGAAATTTTCCATGACGACCATGAGCTTGCTCCGCTTTTCTCCGGAAGCATTTTGCCACTCATTGAGCCTTAATCGGCCTTCAATGAAAATGGGCTTGCCTTTTACGAAATGTTTTGCGACCACTTCTGCCTGTTTGCCGAAGGATTCGACATCGACAAAGGTCACTTCTTCCCGCATGCCGGACTCCGCTTTAATGTTACGTGAACAGGCCAAGGTGCACCGGCAAATAGAAAGGCCGCTGGGGGTAACGCGCAACTCGGGATCTCGCACCAAGTTGCCCATCAATAAAACTTTATTAAATGATGCCATAATGAAAAGCTTTATAGGACTTCAACAATGGCACGATTGATGTAGGGATTTAATCCAACTCTTTTTTGCAACAATTTGTTAAATTCGGAATCCGCGGAGCATTGAATGCACACATAGTACCCTTCGACGAAGTCGCGACGTGTTTGTCGAGAAAAGCTCTTAAGCCCCAAGTCCTTGACGGAAGTGATAGTGCCGTTGATTTCTTCAACCGTTTGCTTAATTTGATTGACCAACGCCTCGATTGGCTCATTCCACTTGCGCGTGTCCAAAATGAATGTTGCTTGATAATCTTTTTTCATCGTATATGTTCCTTCAATTAAAATTATCTTTCTATAAAATTCATGCCTTTAATGATCCCTTTGTCAATAAGGAGTTCAAGGTTCTTTTTAAATTTTTGCAAGACAAAAGGTAAATACTGTTGTTCTTCGGGGAAGAATTTGCCCGTGACAAATGCATTGAGCGGCAAGTTAGCATCTTTTTTGCCGCCGACTCCGATCCGATATCGAGAAAAGCCGCAACCGAGTTGTTCGATAATGTTTTTGATGCCATTGTGCCCGGCAGAACCTGGGATGGTCGAGATTTTAAATTTACCGAAATCGATTGTAATGTCGTCGCAAATAACCAAAACAGACTGGGCCGTCAGCTTAAGGTATTGACAAGCGGCACGGACGGCAAGTCCACTTAAATTCATGAAGGTTTGTGGCTTTAGTAGCTTCACCTTGCTCCGTCCTATGACAATGTCAGTCACGTACGCATTCCACGTTTTTTGGAACTGCCAATGTGCTTGATAAGCTTCTGCAAGCCCATCAAGTAGATAAAAACCAACATTGTGGCGCGTCAATTCGTATTCGGCACCCGGATTCCCAAGTCCAACAATGAGTTGGATGGCACTTCCTTCTTCGTTAGATTGTGTAGGCAAAATATTTTGTAAATAAAATATTCACGGTTGTTACTCGAAAAAATAAAAGTGCCATGCGACAACAGGCTTTCTTCAGCCCTACGAATTGTCTTTAGCCTTATCCTTATCGGCGGATTCTTCAGCTGCTTTATCGCTAGATTCTTTAGCGCCTTCCTCAGCCTCGCTCTCTGCAGGCTCTTCCTCTTCTTCAACCTTTACGCAGGATACCAAGACGACATCCGCGTGTGTTTTGTAAGTAATGCCTTTGATGGGGGCCAAATCTTTTACGCGAATGGAGTGGCCAATTCCCAAATTGTTGACATCGATTTCAATGTGTTCTGGCAAATCTTCGGGTAAGCACTCGACTGCAATGGAGTGATTCAATACGTCCAAAATGCCTCCGAAATTTTTAACTCCGTCGGCCTCGCCTAGGATACGAATTGGTAGCGTTGTGTTAAGGGTTTCATGCGCGGCAATGGCCTTGAAATCCACGTGTGTGTAGTGGTCCGTACGCGCATCACGTTGATATTTTTGCAGCATGGCCAACGAACTTTCGCCGTCACACACAAGTTCAATGAGAGACGCGCCATCACCTTTTGCTTGCATCATTTGGCGGAAATTTCCGACGGCTATTTGCAAATTCTTTACACCTGCGCGGCCGTAAACGACGGCAGGAATGAGACCACGCTTCCGCAAACGGCCACAAGCACTTGATCCGGTTTCTTCACGCTTTTCAACGACTAGTCTGATCTTTTTCATAGTTCTTTATTGCTATAACAATAGTTTTAAGTTTAAACAATGACTTTACTTCGAAACAAGCAAAATTTTTTACAACATACAATATAATAAATATAAAAACTGTCCTATTTTTCATAAAATGAGCGAAGGAAGGAAAAAAGTTTGGATTAAAACGTACGGCTGTCAGATGAACGAACGCGATACAGAAGCCTTGCAGGCAATGCTGTCGAAATCAGGTTACGTTATCGTCGATGAGGGTGAAGAGGATGTGGCTATTTTGAATACCTGCAGCATTCGTGAGTTGGCAGAATTGAAGGCTTTGGGTAAGGCGGGACGCTTGTTGAAGAAAAAGAGGCAGAAGCCAGATTATAAAGTAGGTGTGATCGGTTGTATGGCCGCCAATAAGCACAATTTGCTGGCCCAAAAATTGCCCGGAATAGACTTTATCGTGCCGCCTCAAGCGCTGTCAATGGTGCCTCAGTTGATTCAGCAAGTCTTTCGCGATGGGAAAAAGCCGTCATTTTCGCTCCCAGAGGCATTTGATTTTAGTTGTTACGAATTGCCAGGCTTGACGCATAAGGCTTCCGTGGGGGTCCCTGTTCAAACCGGTTGCAACATGGCTTGTTCGTATTGCATTGTTCCGCAGACACGGGGCTCACAGCAAAATCGTTCGTTCGATTCCATCTTGCGCGAGGTTCATTGCGTAAGCGAGGAGGGTGGGGCAAAAGAGATCATGTTGCTCGGGCAAATTGTCAATACTTACCGAGATCCGAGTTCGTCAAAAAATTTTGTGGATTTGTTGGAGGCTATTCATGAAATTGAGGCCGTTAAACGCATTCGTTTTATGTCACCACATCCGGCCTTTTTTTCAAAACGTTTGATTCAATCTTTTGCATCTTTGCCGAAGTTGTGCCCGGCGTTGCACTTGCCCATTCAATGCGGATCGGATCGGGTTTTGAAGGCCATGCATCGCGCTTACACAAAGCAAAAGGTGTTCGAAATTATTCAGGATTTGCGATCTATTCATCCGGACATGTCCATTTCAACCGACTTGATAGTTGGATACCCGGGTGAAAGTGAGGAGGATTTCCAGGCGACGGTTGATTTGTTCGACGCGGTTAAATTTGACATGGCCTACATATTCAAATACAGCGCACGTCCATCGACGATAGCCGCTGCCCAAGAAGCCTCGGGAATGCGGGTTCCAGAGTCAGTTAAGGAGTTGAGAAATCAACGTTTACTGAAAATGTTAACGGAGTGTTCGCAGGCTTACAACGATCAATTTGTCGGTTCTCAGCAAGAGGTTTTGATTGAAGGCAAGGCCAATCGAGGCCAGGATAAATTATTTGGTCGAAATGTGTACAATAAAAAGGTTATTGTGACGGGTCCTGCAACTTGGATCAATACATTGAAGAATGTTAAAGTCGAGAAGGCCAGCTCCAGTGTCTTGGAGGGTGTTGTGCTCGAAGAGTCTGCAAATTAGCAGATAAATTGCATTAGCCCTTGCGTGGAAGTGAAGGCGGATTCGATGTAACGGAATCTATTTTGCTGGTAGTTTCGGTCGTACGTGGTTGTTTGGATAATGAGCAAAGAAAGCCAATGCATTTGCTTTACTGTTGAGCTTAGAGTTTGTGAATGGGAGAATTAATTGCGAATTTCAAAATTTTAAAGCCATCCCCCGTTTAATAAGTGCAGCTGTTCTTTGGACGGCCTCATGCATTCTTAATGTCATGGATGTGTGGTGAGGCAGCTTTGGGCGGTTGATTTAGACTGAATACTTCGCTACAAATCTTTCCCTTTATTTATTGATATCTGAATTGGGAGCTGTGTGGTTTGAACTTTTCGCAGTTTTTAATTTTCTTTTAGGTGTATCCCTGGGCCTTTAGTTGTTTATGGCTTTTGCGCTCTTAATCTCTTGAAATTCTTTTAAATAGTTTAGTTCTTTAAAGACGTGTATCTTCTAAGTGCCCCCTTAAGTAACTTTGCTCCTGAGACCTGTGTGCTTTTTTAAATGTTTTTAAGTAAGTACTTGTGCATCTTTTTAATCTTCGTGCACCCTTTAAGCGCTACAACACTTGAACGCTTGCCCTTGAATATTTGCCCCCAGTTAAGCTCTGTACTTATTTAAGTGCTTGCCCCTTTAAATGCTGCGCCCTTTTTAATTGGCGGATGTTTATAATTTTTTGCCCCTTGTCCCGGTTTTGCGCCTTATTCTGGCTTTGCCCCTTGTTCTGGCGGGGAAAATGGGAGTCGAACCCATGACCTTCGGTTTAGAAGACCGCTGCTCTATCCACTGAGCTACTTCCCCGAGGTCTTCAATTGAAATGCATAAACTTGGTGCCAGAGAGTGGACTTGAACCACCGACCAAAGGCTTATGAGTCCTCTGCTCTACCACTGAGCTACTCTGGCAATGACATTAATAGATAAATTATATGAAATAAAGTCAAGTTAATATGTAAGGCAGTGTTAAGTAAGTGATTGTACTGCAGCTTTAATAAATAAAGTTGGCTGGCGGTACAGTTATTTTTCAAACAAAATGTGGACTTTTGGCTTTATATTTTTCATAATGAAGTAGAGGGCTTATGTTATTACACGCTTTTGTATGTTTTATTTATAAACGGTTAGGGATGCCCATCCCGGAGGTTAATGAAGAATCAAAATATGATTTTATTGTAGATGAGCACTGGGCTGTGTCCATATACGTTCAACAGAAACATTTTGTAATCCAAGCTAAGGTAGGGAAGCCTTTATCGCCTGCGCACGAAGAAGAGAATCGCAATTTACTCATGAATCTGTTGGATTTTAAACTAAAAACGATGCGTGTTATGGATGAAGTTGTATGTTTGGACAAAGACACGCAACAATTATATTGCCGCAAGTTCTTGGATCCGGAGACGTTAAATGAAAAGAATGCGTGGGAGGTTTTTGATGATTTTTTGGTGAATATTGAAATTATTGAAGAGCGCTTTTTTGAAGAAAAACCTACGCAAGAGCGTATGAATCCAGATTTTTTACTTTAAACTGCACATGAGGATATTATTCAACTGCCTTTGCGCTTACGGAGTGTGTTTGTTGACGCACTTATACGCAGATGCAGTGAATATTAACGACAATCCTGTTGCGTCAGAAAAAAAAGAATTTGTTGAAAAGGAAGATAAATCTGAAAAAAAAGTCTCTGCCCGTCCGAAGAAAGGCTCTAAAAAAGTAGATCACTTGTTTTGGCCGCATTCCTTGGTGTATCATTTTTCCTTTGGAGAAAAATTACCCAACATGTTGAAAGACTTTTGCAGCATGCAAGATATCAATGTGGTTTTAAGTCAGACATTACTCAGCAGCGATAAAACGGTCCACCGCTCATTTAAGGATTTATATCCGGTTGAATTGTGGTCTCAATTGACAAAGTCGTACGGCTTGTTGTGGTTTTACGATGGGAATGTTTTATACGTCTATGATTCCACAGAATGCGAAACGAAAACCCTACAGGTGCACCCCGATCAAGTGGATGCCTTGGTCTCCATTATTAATCAGTTGGGATTTTACAGCTCTCGCATTGGATTAACAACTTTCAAAGAGGGCGGCATTATTATTGCGAGTGGAACACCTAAGTTTATTCAAATTCTGGAGGAAATCACAAAAAACATGCGCTTTTATAAGCAAAACATGTCGGACGACGTGGATGTCCGAGTTTTCTTGTTGAAGCATGCGTGGGCTTTAGATCGGACCATTGGTAGTGTGCAGGTGCCGGGTGTGGCGACTTTGTTAAATGATATTTTGGGCAATGCAAAAAAACAAGGAGAAGAGGCGAATAAGTCGGTTATAGATACGAAAATTGCCCACAAGGTGCAAGCGATTGGAGGCTTAGCAAATGAGACAAAAGATCTTAAAAGTAATGCGGATGTAAGTAATAAGGAACAGAAAAAAGGCATAGATGACAAAAAAGAACCTGCGCTGCCTCAAGGGGGGGTTATTACGACAGATGGGCGACAAAATGCACTTATAATTAAGGATGTCAGAAAAAATTTCCCCCTGTACGAAAAGTTAATTGCGAAATTGGATGTGCCGTTAGAATTAATTGAAATTCAAGCGGCCATTGTCAACGTTGATCGCAATATGGGCTTGGGCATTGGAACGAATTTTATTAAGGCGGGAGACGGTACAAAGCATATAATTACCATTCAACCTTTAAAAACAGATGGAGAAGGTTTGGATTTTTCAGGGAAATTGAGTGGTATTGTAAACGGAAAGGAATTTCTAACCACCATTCAGTGTTTGGAAAATTCGAGTTTGTCAAAGGTTTTGGCGCGCCCATCCGTGGTTACGATGGACAATATTACGGCGGTTATGGATAGAAGTGAAACAATTTATCTGCCGATTACTTCGCAAAAAAGTTCGGATATGTATTCCGTTACGGGAAGTACGAAGTTAAGTGTGACCCCGCATATTATTTGTGACGAGAACGGCCGTAGACAAATTCAATTGCTCTTAGATATTAAGGACGAATCTGTTATGCCAAGTACGAAAGAAAAGGATAAATACAGCGTAAGTTCTTCGTCAATTTTAACACAAGCGGTGGTTTATGAGAACCAAAGTGTGCTTGTTGGTGGCTATTTTAATGAAAGCTTTAATAAAAATGAACAAGGGATCCCTTTCTTAAAGGATATTCCTATTTTGGGATATGCCTTTAAAAATAAGTTGAAAAATAAGCAAGTTTGCGAGCGTTTATTTTTGATCACGCCTACGATTATCCACCTGTCTGCCAGCCAAGCAGATCATTATTCGCAATTCTTTGAGACGCCATCTCCTATGTTTAAAGCCAGTGAATCTTTTGTGCCACAAAAAGCCCAAGAGGCGTCTGATCAAGAGGGCGATGAAGACAGTGATGAGGATGGAGATGAAGATGAGGATGATGAAGAGGAATATGACGATGAATAGCTTGTCCGTACGTTAGACACTTAATTGGACACCGCTTCGATAATTAGTCAATGGAGATCGAAAAAGACCAGCTTAAGCCACATGAATGCTTTTTTAAGCTAGTGATATAATGACCGCTTACAGGCTAAATACCGTTTGATGGAGTTCACAATCATTATCGCGTTGGGTCAAGATGTATCGTTTAATACGGGGAAGGGTTTTAGGCTTAGGTAATGGCGATGATTGGCAAAGCTTTGTTCGCACTTTTATTGACAATGTTCTCTGCATGCCATTCTCGAGCATGCAAGCCCAATTTGTGCGGCTTTTAATGGGTATATTCTCTTAGGTGAACAATTTTAGGCTATATTTGCCATTGTATGAGTTATATTAGCTGCCTTGACCGCTGATTTTTGTTCGTGATAAGCTCATTATTTTGAAAAATCTAGCTTTGTTTAATTGTATTTTAGATCGATTTTACTGATTTTAAGAAAGTTATTGGGGCCTAAGCAAACGATTTTGTTTGATGTTTTATATTTGTTGATAATTAGTTAAATAAATGTGCTTGATGAGGCCTAAATGCTATCTCATGGGTAAGCTTAAGTGAAGAGGTCCAAAAATAATAAAGGTTCCCTAAGAAATTTTTTGAAAATAATTTTAGGGAACCTTCAAGTAATGGGTTATGCAATTTTATCGGGAGGAGCGGTTGAAACTGCCTCTAGCAGTGTCGTAATCCCTTCTTTGACTTTTAATAGTGCATCCTGGTGAAGCGTTAACATGCCGTTTTTTATGGCAATTTCTTTGATCGTAGCCGTGTCGGATTTGTTATTAATCGCGTATGTAATTTCGGATGTATTTTCCATGAGCTCATGTATGCCGATACGGCCTCTCATGCCGGATCCGCCGCAGTAAGGGCATCCTTGGGTTGAAGCTTTTGGGATGTCGCCTGTCCAATTAATGGCGGTTTCCAACAGCCTTTTTTCTGTTTCGTCTGGTGCACAGCGTTGACAGCACTTGTTGCATACTCTTCTAATTAATCTTTGGGCACAAACCACTAATAAAGATGAAGAAATCATGAATGGGTCAATACCCATATCAGTAAAACGTGCGATTGTTGAAGGTGCATCGTTGGTGTGTAATGTACTCAATAGAAGGTGTCCCGTCAAAGCAGCTTCTATGGCGATTTCGGCAGTTTCTTGATCACGAATTTCTCCAACGAGAATAACATCCGGATCCATACGAAGGAATGATCTTAGCGCTGCTGCAAAGGTTAGTCCGATCGATTTATGGGTTTGTAATTGGTTGACACCAGATAGGGTGTATTCGATAGGATCTTCTGCTGTTTGAATGTTTATTTCGGGACTTGCAATTTCCTTTAAAGCTGAAAAAAGGGTCATTGATTTACCGGAACCTGTTGGTCCACAGTGTAAGATCATGCCATACGGTTGACGAATACACTTTCGGTACGTTTGCAAATTGTGTTCAGAGAAACCGAGTGCCGTAATGGGCAAGGCCGACTTGCGTTTATCGAGAATACGCATGACGATTTTTTCCCCGAACATGGAGGGGCATGTTGCAACCCGCAAATCGATATTTATTTTTTTGGGCGTAAATTTTGAAAAATCAATACGACCGTCCTGTGGCAAGCGTTTTTGCGCAATGTCCAAATCGCACATAATTTTTATACGCGCAACGATGGCTGCACATGCCTTAATAGGTAGATTGAGTTTTTCGACACAGATACCGTCAATACGGTACCTTATCAGCAATCGATTTTCTTGTGGCTCAATGTGAATATCACTGGCGCCCGCGTAATAGGCATCTTCAATGATTTTATTGACAAGTTGGACAACCGGTGCACTTGCTTCTGTTTCTGCTTTTAGGTCGTCGATATTAACATTCGCGGCAGCTTCTAGTTGTTTATATTCTTCTTCAATTTGAGAAGTAATCGCGTTAATTGTTTGCCCCGTTTCAAAAACGCTTTGATTGTCGTTGTCCTTAAAAATGTCGGGATAAAATTCGCGACACAAGTCGTCAAATAAGGAGGCGGGAACAACAATCACTTGATCGATTATAAATTGCGTCTTGAAGCTAAATGCCTCGCGGTTTTGATAATCGAGTGGGTTTTTCATGACCACACCCACGCTTCGGTCGGACAACAATTTGTAAGGGAAAACACCTGTTGCAACGACAATGTCCCCGCTAATTGTCTCTACAAAATCTTTGTCGATCTCGAGGTCTTCAATGCGGCTTACAAGCGGTGTGTCGGTGAAATTTGCGATGTAACGAGCCGTATCTTTTTCATTTAATTCATACCTTGGATCTAAGATGCGCAGGAGCAAAGAGGAGGTGTATTCGGCAATTTCCTGCAGATATTCGAGGTCTTTCTGCGTTAAATAAGGTGACTCCTGATTTGGTTCTTTGTTCAGTACTTGAATGGCTCCAATGACACGTTGATCCTTGAGTGGAACCGTTAACATGGAGGTGATCTCAAAGTCTGAATTTTTATTTAAAGTGTACAATTCATTCCCATTGTCATCCTTGGTAAAAATATTGCTTTCGCCTGTTTGAATGACTTTACCAACAAGACCTGTGCCCAGTGGGATGCGTAGCTTGAGTAATTGTTCCTTTTTATCGTTAAATTTTTTTTCCAAATTGGGTTGTTCTTCCCAAAGTGATGGAGAGTAATAAACGTATTTAAAGGCAATTTGGTCACCTTCGATTAAGTACAATGTAATACTTTGGGCCCTTAATTCGTCAATGACTTTTGTGGCCGTCAATTCAATAATGGAATCTAAGTCCTCTTTGGTCGGTGTAGATTTGGATATAATCTTTAGCAACAAAGATCGCTTGAGCGTTTTTGACAGATTGGATTTTTGAGGTGCATTGACGACCATAATTTATGTTAGTTTAATCAAATTACTCGGCTTAAGCAAGTGGTTTGTTTGAATTTTGCAAAAAGGAAGTACGTGGCTTGTAAGTACAATGCTGTAGAAAAGAGGGGAGAGCTTGTTCTTAATGACGTGTTAGAAGGGAATTTATTTAACAAAACTATTGCACATTCCCTTGCATTTCTATTAAATAATAAGCCACATGTAAGCTGGGGGCGAAATTAGTTTAATTAAAGGTTGTGAAATAGGAGATTGAGACTTTTTTATTGTAATGTATGAAGCAGTTAGTGATTGCTGAAAAACCGAGTGTTGCCAAAGACTTGGCGAAGGCGTTGGGTAATTTTAAACAAAATAAACAAGGATATTTTGAACGTGATGACATGATCATTGCATCCGCAGCGGGTCACCTTGTTGAACTGTACATGCCTGAAAATTTTGATGCCAAGTACAAGCGGTGGACATTGAGTACCTTGCCTATACTGCCTGAAAAATTTCTTTTAAAGCCCATTGAAAAGAGTAAAGCGCGATTTGACTTATTGAAGAAGCTTATGACGAATAAGGAGGTATCGAGCTTTATCAATGCGTGCGATGCGGGGCGAGAGGGAGAGCTGATCTTTACTTACCTGTACGAACTGGTGGCTTGCAATAAACCTCAACAACGCTTGTGGCTGTCATCCATGACACCGGGAGCCATCCGAGAGGCGTTTGAGCATCTGAGAACTTCGGAAAATATGCAGCCCTTGCAAGATGCCGCGCGTTGTAGGGCGGAGGCCGATTGGTTGGTCGGAATTAACGGTACGCGTGCGGTGACAGGACGCTTATTCGGGTACAAGCGTCGTGAAGTGGCTTCTGTGGGGCGTGTGCAAACGCCGACGTTGGCTTTAATTTGTGAAAGGGAAGCGCAAATCAACAATTTTACTCCGCAAACTTTTTGGCGTGTCAAGGGGCAATTCCACATTACACGAGGGACTTATGAAGCTTACTTACAAAAGGATCCTAGCCAAGTTGCGCGTGAGATGAATCCACATGACCGTAGCGATCGTTTTTGGGATTTAGAAAACATTCAACGAGATGTGGAAGCTTTGAATGCCCTCGTGGGGCAGGTGGCTCAAGTGACGGAGACGGTCAAAAAAACAAGACAGTCGTCGCCGCGGCTTTTTGATTTAACGTCTCTGCAACGCGAATGTAATCAACGTTACGGGTATTCGGCCAAAATGACCTTGGATTTGGCGCAAAGTTTGTACGAAAAGCACAAGGTGTTAACTTACCCGCGTACGGATTCGAGGGCTCTCCCGGAGGATTACGCGCCGGTATGCGCTTCTGTGATGACGCACCTGGAAGCATCTTATCAAGGTTTGGCTCAAAAGATTTTGACGAATCAGTGGATTCAGCCACACCAAAAGACAATTTTTAACAACAAGGCGATCTCAGATCACTTTGCAATTATTCCGACGGAAACAAGTCCGAAGAATTTGAGTGAATTTGAGAGGAAAGTGTACGATTTGGTCGTAAGACGATTTTTATCGGTATTTTTCCCGCCAGCAGAATTTTTAATGACGACGCGTTTAACTTCTCTTGCAGGCTTTACCTTTAAAACGGAAGGTAAGGTTTTGGTTAATCCAGGATGGTTAGAGGTCGTCAATAAAACGGATCTAAAAGAAGTATTGCCTGTTTTAGTTCCCGAGGACCATCAAAGTGCAACGGTTGTAAATATAGAACGCCTGGAAGATGTAACACGTCCGCCGGCGCGTTTTACGGAAGCAACTTTATTGGCCAGTATGGAACGTGCCGGGCAACTTGTAGAAGATGATGAACTCGCTGAAGCGATGAGTGAGAAGGGACTTGGAACACCTGCCACGAGGGCTCAGATTATCGAGAATCTCATTGGGACTCGGTACATCGAGCGTCAAGACAAAGAGTTGGTCCCGACTTCAAAGGCCGAGCAGTTACTCGATTTCTTGCAAGTTGTGAAGGTGCAAGAATTGGCGAGTCCCGCATTGACGGGAGAATGGGAATACCGTTTGCTTTTGATCCAAAATGGACAACTCAGTAGGACGCAGTTTATGTCGGATATTCGATTAATGACCTCTAAAATTGTAGAGAGCATTCTTGCTTTTAAAGAAAATGACCAAGAGGGTCGTACAACACAACTCATTGCTCCAAGTGACGGATTACCGATGCTTGAAACATTTCGATGCTTCCGTTCCCAGGACGGGAAAATCGTTATTTTTAAGCTTATAGGCAACCGTAAGATGAGCGAAGAGGAGATTAAAACCTTATTGCAGAATAAATCAATAGGGCCTCTGTCAGGTTTTCGTTCAAAAACCGGTAAAACTTTTAATGCGATTCTTGACTTAACGGATGATTACCAAGTTAAGTTTAGGTTTAACGAAAAAGACGGCCGAGAAGAGCTTGAAGATGACCTCTCTCAGTACGCAGCGGTTGGCGTTTGTCCCGTATGCCACGGGGTTGTACGTGTAACGGACAGTAATTTTGTTTGTGAAAATAATCAAAACGGATGCTCTTTTCGTGTGTCGAGGACCTTGCTTGGACGTGTGATCGACAACGAGCAGTTTGAAAAATTGTTGTCAGCCGGTAAAACAGATTTGCTGGATCATTTCCGCTCTAAACGGACCGGTAAATTATTTGCGGCTTACTTGGTCTTGGAAGAAAATGGCAAGATTGGTTTTGAGTTTGCTAAGAAGACTAAGGTAAAGGCTATTCCGTAAGTCTCATTGTCAAAAACGGAAGCACTAAGGCCACATTCGAAAAAACGCAAGGGGCTGTGACAGTCGCTTCAAAGTCGTTCGCCAACTTGTAGGGTGGGTTGGGCCCAGAAGCATTAAAGTAATTTTTGTACAGATATAAGGTGGTCTGTGATCGTACCTTGGGAGGTCGTGTTCGCGGCCGTGTGTAATTTTTCGTGTGTGAGTTTACCGTCATTCAAGTGATAGTTTGATCATTTTTTACCCCTTTTTTTATGTTGCCAACTTAAATTACTGGCGACGTTCCTGGTCCTTATTGTGATCGACGATGGACGTTTCTTAAAATAACAGCGCTTTATTTTATTTTTTATCACACAGGCAGGCCTTTCAAGTACCTCATCGAAGGCTTTAATCGCCCTTATCTCGTCAGCCATTTAATGTGACTTTACTTGTTTTTAGACGAGAGCCGTTTTGGCGTCACAACAATTATTTTTAATCCATCAAATGTGGACTAAAGTGTCGCTGTTCGAGCAGCAACTCCATCCGTGGGATTTGCCATTGCATTTCAAGAATTAGTTCGGGACTAATTTCCAACTTAGTTATTACGATTGTGAGTTGTAACGATCGACTGACTAAATTACAGCCAAGCCCAAAAAAAGCGGTCCCGCTTGCTTAGATCTGTGCTTGATTGGGTGTGACTGTAGCCGCATTGTTCTGCAAATTGATGCAAAAAGCTGTGTTGATTTATCCCCGTTTCAAGTACCATAAGGCCGCCCGCGTTAAGGTGAGCTTGCCCTTGTTGAAGTAAAATTTTCAGGTCAGACAGGCCTTCGTCATTGGCCACCAGTGCGTGTTTCGGTTCAAAAATTTTTACTTCAGCCTGTGCCTGATTCCATTCACTTTCCGAGAGATAGGGTGGATTGGAAACAATGCAGTCAAATGTGTCGTGAATGTTTTCAAACCAATCGGATTGGATAAATTGAATGCGATTCTCGACGTGATTCTCGACGGCATTCTTATGCGCGATGTCCAGTGCGTCTTTGTGCTTGTCACTGGCGACCACTTGGGCGTTCGGAAATAATGTCGCGAGGGTAATTGCAATGGATCCGCTGCCCGTTCCAAGATCAATGATGCGAGCGGGTGGGGTTGCTTTTGAAAAATATTCGTTTAATTGATAGATGAGCTCTTCTGTTTCTGGACGAGGAATTAATACGTGTGAATCCACAATTATTTCTTGTCCATAGAATTGCACTGAGCCGATGAGGTATTGCAGCGGATGCCGACGGCCGCGCATTTTAGCCAGTTCTCTCAAGGTACTTACTTGCTCTTGAGCTAGAGGGCGATCGTAATTTAGAAATAATTCCAAGCGCTTGCAATGTAACACATGTGCAAGCAACCATTCGGCATCCACGCCCGCATTCTCAATTCCTTTTCTCTGAAAGAACTGTGTCAATTGACACAATGCCTCATTAACGTGCATAAAATAAAAACAGCTCTTAACGAACTGTTTTGTGCAATGTTGGAAAGGTTACAGTACCTTTTCGACGAGTCCGGCCTTGATGGCTTTTACGGCGACCCAAACGCGTTTAATTTGGCCACTGGGCAATTTAACTTTAATTTTTTGCAAATTGGGCTTGAAAATACGGGTAACCTTCTTGGTGACGTGAGTTCCAATACCCCCGCTTTTCTTGGATTGACCTTTACGACTAATACGAGACCCAACTACCCGCTTTTTTTGTGTAATGTAACAAATGCGTACCATAGAAATACTATTTTTCTATAAACTTATAGTGATTGCCCTTGAGTGCAAGTTTTTTTAAAAAAATTTTGTGATTTCCGTCCTCTCAAGAAAGTCGATCGAGGGGCAGCGGCGTTATGGTGAGTGGGATCTCTGGATGTAGATCCTGTTTATCTTTCAACGAATAAGAGGGTACAAGTTATAAAAGAGCATTTTTTTGTGGACGAAGCAGGTAGAGTCCGCATGAATACAATTGCTTATGATGGATGCGAAACAGTTTGTGCATTTACACGTTCACTCCGAGTACAGTTTGTTGGATGGAGCCTGTCGTATGGACCGCTTGTTAAAGCGGGCGAAGGAATTGGAGATGCCGGCGTTGGCCTTGACGGATCATGGAAATTTGTTTGGGATCCCTCAATTTTACAAAGAAGCCCACAAGGTGGGGGTCAAGCCATTGCTGGGTTGTGAGACATACGTGTTGTACGAGGGTTCCTATTTGGAGAAAAAACGTCATCAGGGAAGTGAAAATTTAAAACTTGCACACACGTGTTTGATTGCGGAAAACTGGGAAGGCTATCAAAATTTGACGCAAATAATTTCTGAGGCCCATGTCCACGGTTTTTACTACAAGCCTCGTACGGACATGTCGCAGTTGGCCCAGCATTCAAAAGGACTTATTGCGACGTCGGGATGTTTGAGTGGTGTTTTGCCGCAGTTTTTATTGCGCAATGACCTGGCAAAGGCGCGTAAGGCGTTGGGTGATTTTGTCGATATCTTTGGCAAAGATCATTTTTTTATTGAAATTCAGAACCATGGAATGCCTGAGCAGGTGGAAATTAACCAACATTTAATTTCACTGTCAAAGGAATTTGGAGTACGTTGTGTGGCGACCAATGACGCGCACTACGTGTATCCAAGTGATTGGGAAGCGCAAGATGCGTTGTTGTGCATCCAAACGGGCAGTAAGATAAAAGATGAACAACGTATGCGCATGCCTACGCATCAATTTTATCTAAAGTCTCGTCAAGAAATGCAGCAGGCGTTTCCAGACAACGAGGAGGCGTTAAATAACACCTTGTTGGTCGCGGAGATGTGCAATGTTGAACTGCCTTTCGGAGAAAACCATTACCCGGTATTTCATCTTTCAGCGTCCATGCGCGAAAAGTACAGTTCGAATTTAGATTTATTCCGCACCCTGTGTATTGAAGGCTTGAAAAAACGTTATGGCATTGATTTCCACACCGGTATGGGGCCGTCTGTGTTTAAGTTGAGTGCACAGGAGGTGATCGATCGTTTAAAATACGAGTGGAGCATCATTGAGCAAACGGGTTTTGTGGACTATTTCCTCATCGTTTGGGACTTTGTTCACTGGGCAAAATCTCAGGGGATTCCAGTTGGCCCTGGACGTGGATCTGCGGCGGGCTCGTTGGTGGCTTATGTGTTAACGATTACCGATACAGACCCCATACGCTTTAATTTGTTATTTGAGCGATTTTTAAATCCAGAGCGCGTATCGCCGCCGGATATAGATATTGACTTCTGCATGCGTCGTCGGGAAGAGGTAGTGCAGTACGTGCGCAGTCGTTATGGCGAGTCGAACGTAAGCAACATTATTACGTTTGGAACCTTGGGGGCGAAGATGGTGGTCAGGGATTTGGCGCGTGTGTACGATGTCCCTTACAGTGAAGCAGATCGATGGTCAAAAATGATCCCCGATGATTTGAAAATCACGCTCTCCTCGGCGCTTGACAAGTCGTACGAATTGAAGAACGAGGTCGATAACAATCCATTGGCGGAAAAAATATTTACAGAGGGCCAGATCTTAGAGGGAATTGCTCGAAATTCGGGTACGCATGCGTGTGGCATTATCATTAGCGATAAGCCCCTAACGGAGGTTGTGCCAACCACCTTGCAGGATGAAGCGTTGACAACCCAGTATTCCAAGGAATTTGTTGAGGCTCTCGGGTTGTTGAAAATGGACTTTCTGGGCCTTAAGACCTTGACAATTATTGACGATGCGCAACGATTTATTCGCTTATTGCCCGGTTTTGAGAATTTTGACATCCATTCCATTGCCTTTGACGATGAGAAGACGTTTAAGATGTTGAATGCGGGAGAAACGATTGGCGTGTTTCAATTGGAATCGCCATTTGTGCAACGTATTTGTCAACAATTTGAAATGAGTTCCATCGATGAAATCAGTGCATTGAGTGCCTTAAATCGTCCAGGCCCGATGGAGTGGATCCCCGATTACATTAATGGTAAAAAGCACCCTGAAAGCGTGCATTATGTGCACCCACTTCTGGAATCTGTGTGCAAGAAGACGTACGGTGTGCTTGTGTTCCAAGAGCAGGTCATGGAGGCTGCACGTGTCATTGCGGGCTACAGTTTGGGCGGTGCGGATATCTTACGTCGAGCGATGGGCAAGAAGAAAGTCGACGTTATGAACGCGCAACGGGAGGTTTTTGTCAAAGGAGCTTGGGAATGCAACAGCATTAATGAAGCGAAGGCCAATGAAATTTTCGACATTTTGGCAAAATTTGCCGGCTACGGATTTAACAAATCTCACTCGGACGCGTACGCGATTATTATCTATCAAACTGCTTATTTGAAGGCCAATTTTCCGACGCAATACATGGCTGCTATATTATCTTCGGAATTGGGCAATGCAGATAAGTTGGCGTTCTTCATTGAAAATTGTCGTTCATCCCTGGGTATCGACATCCTGGGCCCGGACATTAATGAATCGACTGGATCTTTTTGTCCCATCGGGAAAGACTTACATGCAAAGCGGCAGATTCGTTTTGGCCTGGCTGCGATCAAAGGGGTCGGGGACGTCGCTGCCAAGTACATTTTGGAGGAGAGGGAAACGCACGGGCTATTTAAGTCGTTCACGGACTTTATTCAACGTGTGGATGCAAAGGCCTTAAATAAGCGTGTTGTTGAATGCCTGATTAAATCCGGAGCTTTTGACAAATTTGGGCAAGATCGGCGTTATTTGCTCGACAATATGGAGTCATTTCTCAAAGAGGCCTCGCTTGTTCAGGTCGATCGCGCAAAGGGACAAACAACTTTGTTCGACCAGTTTGACGTGGGTGTGGATATTGAGGAACGGGTTGAAAATTTGGGCACGGGACACGACGCGGCAGAAGTTTCTCAAGCAATGCCTTTTTTTGAGAAATTAAATTATGAGCGCGAATTGCTAGGGTTTTATTTATCGGGTCATCCGTTAGACGAGTGGAATGGCATTGAGCGATTGTTTCAAACGTTTACCGCAGAGGAAATGCCCTTGGTTCCCAGTGGCGAGAGCTTCCGTTTGTGTGGGGTTGTTGAGGAAGTGAGCAAGCGTATTTCGAAGAAAACGAATCGGCCGTGGCTGTCATTTGTTTTATCGACTCGAGAAACGCGGTACGATTTGCAATTATTTTCAGAGGCATTTGATACCTACGGCGCTTTTGTTAAAGAGGGCGCTTTGCTGGGTGTTGAGGGGCAAATCAGAAAAACGGCGGATCGATATCAGCTTAATATATTGCGCGTTTTTGACTTTGATAAACAATTTCCGAAATTAATTAAGCAATGCCACTGGTTGCTGTATCCCAATGCAAATGCGGAAGATTTTATCCATCGTCTGGAGACATTCATCCATGACAAAGAAGGAAATACGGAGATGAAGGTCAGCTTTTATTTGGACGACGCCTATGCCTTAGAAGGGGTTATGCCGACTTGTTGCAAGACGTACTTGTCGCTTGAAAATTTGCAAACACTCAGAAAGCATCCCGCTGTTTACGGTGTCGAGATTGTGCCGATTGATATTACACCATTCCCGACAAGAGATTTTAGAAAATCGAAATGGATGAATGAGGGCTTAAATTAAGCGCTTAAGGCTCAAATTACCAGGGGTCTACTTCGTCAAATGGACTGTCATCAAAATCCCAAATGACGTCGGCGGATTGTTCAACGTCGCTCGATGATTTTTTGTCCGACGATTTTTTACCTTTTTTTTGAGAGCTTAGATCGGAAAAGATTTTTTCTAAATTGAGAAGATCTGTTTGATCCGATACAGATATCTGCTCCAGCTTTTGAGTTTTTTCACTGGACTCGGATTTCGCGTAAGCGGGTGCCATGAAACTTCCAAGACAAAGCAAGAGGGTAAATTTTTCTTTCATTTTTAGCAAGAGGTTCAATACATTGAATAATAATCGATAATGAAATATATTGAAAGCAATTTCTTTGCCAAAATCAACTTACAAGGCATTATTGGGCGTTTTTTATTTTTATTGCGCTATTTATTTTAAATAATTATAATTTTTATATGGATAGTTTCCTAAAAGGTAGGGCTGATTTGACGCGTAAGGATGTAATAGATGGTGGGCTGTCTCATTCTGAGACGGAAGAAAGCAAGCTAGCTGCTCCGCTTGATGATCAGCATGGAGATGAATCTAGAACGAAATTAACGCTTTCCAAGGAAGTGCTCGTGCCGGAAGAAGGGGATGACCACGTGACACTTGAGACAACTTATGAGGGAGATGTCTTGCGGAAAATCATTATTCATTGTGATTGTGGCAAGGAAATTGTCTTAGATTGTTGTTACGTTGCGCCGGTGGGAGAAACTGATGAGAAGTAAAATTCTTTACATTATTTTAGTCAGATTATTTAACGCTTAGAGCATTTATTTGGGACCCGCGTAGGTCTTTTAAGAGGGTGGATTAAGGAGTGAATTTTACTCGCGAAAAAACATAATTTGTTGATGATTAGTCGAGCTTTAGTCTCTTAAGGGGCGGCAGTTCGACATTCGAGTGCATTTCGTCCGCTCCATAGGTGAGGTGATAAAATGGGTTTAAATGGGTTTAATGATGAGACAGGACACGAGCCCTCTGCGCTAGCTTTTAGAAGGGGTATTTTTTGTCTTCCTCGACTCCTTTGAACGCTGATAGTGCCGAGATCAATGACGCACGTGTTGTTTTAATTTAAATGTTGTACAATGTGTCGAATCGTCATTGGGTTTTAGGGCTTGCTGATTCATGGCGCTTAGGTTTTAAAAAATACCTGTGCCTCCTTCGAATAAGTCGCGCAGCTCTTCGATGGCCACGCTTAAGAGCATTATTTGTCATTTACCTGCTGGCCCTTGAACAATTTTGCAAGATGATATTAAGCCTTTAAAAATAAGAAACACAGCTGCTCGGCCGGTAATTTAAAAACCATCAGCGCCGGTTTTCACACACCAACCTTATTCTTATCATAATAGAGTTTATTACACGCGCCCGAGCTTTTAAAAAAATGCAGCCAGGCACTCTACGGCACGAAAACTTTTATCTACCGCTGCTACCTTCCGGTCCTGACGGGGTTCGAAAAAGTTTAACTGCATAGAACCCAACTGCACGAAATAGTTTTGGATGTAAGTGGGGGTAAGTCAAGGGCTTATTGAGCGAAAATTACAAGTCGTTAATAAAATATTGTCTTGATGGACGTATTATTATAAACTGTCCTCTATGGAGAAAGAAAGGCGGTTTAGGTTAGTAGTTAAATCGGCGGAAGAAGCCGTTCATCTTTTGAAAAAGAATTTTGGCGATAAAGCCCGGGTGGTGTCTGTGAAGCAAGTTGAAGGGAAGGGCCTCGCTCGTTTTTTGTGCAGACCGCGTTTGGAGATCATTGCCGTTTTGGGACAGGATCGTGAGGTGGAGACGGAGTCGACCCCCGAAGTAATTGAGAAGGAATCTGTGCCCGTGCAAGCGGAGCCTTTGGTTCAAGAAGTTAAGCGTTTTGACGAAAAGGACCACTACAACGGTGGAACCCTAAGGGAGAGAATGGAACAGATTCTGGAAAAATCGGGCTTTGCCAAGTTGTTGATTGAAGAATTTTTGGAGAACGAGGCAATGGCGGATAATTTGACGGTGCAGCAGGGCCTGAATTTGTTTTTCAATTTTTTACAAAAGTCGTACGAGCACTTGTCGTTAAGGCCTGTTGGACGGAGGATCGCATTGCTTGGGCCCTCCGGCGTGGGGAAAACATTGGGGATATGCAAGTTGTTGGCGCAGGAAGTGTTTATTTTTGGCAGAAGGCCCATTGTCATTAAGTTGGACAGCGAGAAAGCAAAAGGCCAAGAGGCGTTGAACATTTTTTGTGAAGTTTTGGGCTTGGTTTACTATCAAGAGGGCGTTGATATCGTGCCAAGCAATTTGGCCAATTGCGATCTTTTTTTTGACTGCGAGGGAGTTAACTTTTTTGATGATGAAGAGCTTATTTCTTTCAACGCAAAGCTGGATCAATGGCAAGTGGATACGCGAGTCTTGGTCTTGAATGCCTTGTACGATCATCAATTTTTAGACAAATGTTTCTCCAAAGTTGACCTGTTAAAGTTGACGCACTGCGTATTTACGCACCTGGATGAGAACATCAATGCCAGTAAGTTGTGGAAGTACATTTTGAAAGGAGGCATGTCTCCCTATTTCTTCTCATTCGGACAAAATTTAACGGCGGATTTTACGCAGCAGGTTTTGCCCTATTTAATGAATAAAACAAGGATAATAGACGTTAATTTACCCGCATAATGCGTTAAATGTTATAAAACGGCCGTACGATAGATATGGATTGACGGAGCGTTGGCCTTTTTACATTTTTTTTCAACAAGTTCGTCTTCCGTGAGCCACAGCGTTTCTTGCGTTAAGCGTAATTTTGTGGGAGCCTCCAGCATAAGAAAAGCGCGTGGAAATGTTTGAGCCAAATTTTTAAGTAAGTTAACGAGTGAATCGTACATCTGTTCCCAGAGAGGGTAGGGGGGATCCATAAAAATGAATTGAATGTCGTGCAGTCCCTCAAAGCGCATGTGAAACACGTCGGTTGTGTAAATTTTGATGCATGATGAGGCATCAATGCCCGCACTTTTGCAAACTTTTGCGGCATTTTCTGATAAAAGCTTGGATACTTGCGGATGCTTTTCAAAAAAATAGGCGAATTGACAGCCACGACTCACGCATTCAAGCCCATAGGCCCCCGTGCCTGCAAAGCAATCTAATATGCGAGCTCCCCGTACGGCATCTCCAAGGCGATTAAAAATACGTTCTCGTATAAAATCTGTTGCGGGACGTACCCCTTCCTTGGGGACGGAAAGTTGGATGCCACGTGCCTTTCCACCCGTAATTCGCATTATTGAGCCAATTGCATGCAGCGTTGAATACGCTTGAGGACCCTTTCTTTACCCAACACGGCAAGCATTGCGTACAGTCCGGGGCCTACACTTCTGCCAGATACCGCAAATCGTAGCGCGTGAATGTAATACTTGGCCGGCACCTGCTTTTGTGCGATCATCGCCTTTAACGCGGTTTCGAGCGCACCTGCTTCGAAGGTCGCCGTCGCAAGCAAGTCGTGCATCTCGTGCAGTTTTTCTTTTTCGTCGGCCGTCACGACGTGCGCTTCGTATGCAAAGTTGTCGTCGAAGAAGAAGCTTATAAAATTGGGTAATTCCTCCAGCGAACGTAATTTTTCTTGAACAATGCTCAGTACCTGACGCAAGTACGCTTCGTCGCTCAGGTATTGTGTGTGTTGCGTTGTTTCAAGCATTTGTCGGCTGCGTTGATAAAATTCTTCGGGCGGCAGATGCTTTAAATGCTCCGCGTTCGTAAAATTGAGCTTACGTTCGTCAAAACGAGCGTGTGTTTTATTAATGCCGGATAAATCAAACGCATCAATAATCTCTGCCACGGACAAAATGTCTTTGTCGTTTTTTGGCGACCACCCCAGGAGCGAGAGGTAATTGATGAGCGCGTCTGGCAGAAAAAACTTATGTTGATATTCTTCGACCAGCGAACCGCGATCGCGTTTGCTCATTTTGCCGGGTCCGTCCGTCTTTAAAATGAGTGGAATGTGGGCAAATTTGGGTGCAGGTGCGTTGAAGGCTTGGTACAATTCCAAGTGCTTACTGGTGTTGGAAAGGTGATCTTCACCGCGAATGACGTGCGTAATCTTCATGGCGATATCATCCACAACGTTTACAAAGTGGAATACGGGCGTCCCGTTAGACCTGTAAATAACGAAGTCTTTTTCTTCCAGACGTTGGACGGGACCGTGAATGACGTCGTCGATCGTTTGAACTTGACCGGATACTTTAAGCCAAATGGCCCCATCTTTTTCGTAAATGCGATCTTGTTGGCGTAACTTTTCAAGGTATGCCTTGTAAATGTCTCCGCGTTCACTTTGAAAATAGGGACCGTAAGGGCCTCCCACATCGGGTCCTTCATCCCAATTTAACCCGAGCCATTTTAAATTCGTTAATAGTGAATTTAAAGATTCCTTTGTATTACGCTCTGTATCAGAATCTTCAATGCGTAAAACAAATATTCCGTGTGTATGCTTTGCGTAAAGCCAGTTAAATAGGGCCGTACGAGCACCACCAATGTGGAAATAGCCGGTGGGGCTTGGGGCAAATCGAACTCTTACTTGTGTCATGATACGCTTATAATTGATTGCAACATTTTGCTAAAATGTCGAGGATGTAATCCTGATCGTTTTCTGAAAGTTTTGGATAAATGGGAATGCTCAAACAGCCGCGGTAATATTGTTCCACGCCGGGCAAGTGCATTTCGCTCAACCATTGTTTGTAAAGATCAAATTGATACAGTGGTTGGTAGTGTACTTGTGTTTCAATGCCGTTGTCGTGTAAAAAATGATAAGCAAAATCGCGGGCTTTTTCGTCGTTGAAGTGAATGACAAATAAATGATGAGCGCTGCCGGCCACCATGGGACTCGCTTTTATAAAATGGCAATAAGGTTCTTCGCTGAGACGTTCATAGTAACGATTCGCAATTGATTTTCTCCTGCTCAGGAAAAATGGCAGACGTTTTAGTTGCGATATGCCGAGTGCCGCCTGCAAATCGGTCATACGATAATTGTACCCCCAGTACAGCTGTGTACGCGCGTAGGAATTGTCTTGCTTGGCGAGCCCGTGATTCCTTAAAAGGCGTACTTTTTGTGCAAGCGCCGCATCGTTACACGTGACGGCTCCGCCTTCTGCGCAACAGATAGATTTTAAAGGGTGAAAACTGAGTGTGGCCAAATCGCTGTGGGCGCACGAAGCACTCTTGTACGTGTTGTTTTGCACCGTGTATTCAGCTCCTAAACTGTGGGCGGCATCTTCAACAACAGATGCATTGTACTGCTTAGCTAAATCGTGGATGGCGGGCAAATCGGCCGAAATTCCTTGCAAAGAAATGGGGACGATGGCCAGTCTCTTTGATGTGTGTAAAGCCTGCAAATTTTCTTTTAGGCTTTCAACATCCATGAGGCCTGTTTGTGGATCAACATCCACGAATTGAACTTGCGCGCCGACGGCGTGAAGCATGTTTGACGTGGCTGCAAAGGTGATGGGGGATGTAAAGACGACGGCATCCTTGAGGTCCAAAGCTAAATAACTAAGGTGCAGTGCCGATGTGCCGTTTGAAACAACAATGACTTCGGAGACGTTTAAGTAGCGTTTGAGCGCTTCTTCAAAGGCCGTTATTTGAGGACCTTGGGTTAAAAAATCTCCTTTTAGCGTTTCGACGACCGCCTGAATGTCGCTGTCGTCAATGCTTTGGCGGGAATAGGGAATATTTTTCATTGTTGTGCAAGGTGTTCTGTGAAGAATGATACCAACTCGCTTTCGCTTAGTCGTACTTGTTGTGTCGTGTCGCGATCGCGAAGTGTGTACGTATTATTTTCTAAAGAATCAAAATCGACCGTGATGCACCAAGGTGTTCCAATTTCATCCATCCGACGATAACGGCGGCCGATAGCGCCAGCTTCGTCATAAGACGCGGGCCATTGTTTGTGAAGACGTTGGAAAAGGGTGCGCGCTTTATTGACGAGCTCAGGGTTGTTTTTGACCAATGGAAATACGGCCATTTTGATGGGGGCCATCGTGGGCTTAAAGTGCAGTACAGTTCGCTTTTCGCCATTAATTTCATCTTCGTCGTAAGCCGAAACTAACAGGGCCAGCAGTGTACGATCAACACCCACGGAAGGTTCAATTACGTAGGGCAAATAGTGTGTTTGAGTACTTTCGTCAAAGTATTCTAAGGACTTGCCACTGCCCGCTTGATGTTGTCGCAGATCAAAATTACCGCGTACCGCAATGCCTTCCAGTTCTTGTACACCGAATGGGTATTTGAATCGAATATCTGTGCAGGCTTTTGCGTAATGCGCGAGATCCTTTTGTTGATGCTCTTGCAGATCTAGCATGTCAGCCTTAATGCCGATGGAGCAGTGCCAATCAAAACGCGTTTTGATCCACTGCTTGTGCAGGTCGGGCCATAAGTTATCGTCGGCTTTGAAGAAGTACTCAATTTCCATTTGCTCGAATTCGCGCGAGCGGAAAATAAAGTTGCGTGGTGTGATTTCGTTGCGGAATGCCTTACCTATTTGGGCGATGCCGAATGGTAGTTTTACGCGCGTTGAGTCGAGTACATTTTTAAAGTGAATGAAAATGCCCTGTGCGGTCTCTGGCCGTAGGTAGGCGACACTCGATTCGCTTTCAACGGCTCCCACGTGGGTACTGAACATCAAGTTGAAATCGCGCGGAGGTGTCAAGTCCCCGACAATGTCTGTTTCAGGTGCTGGAATAAGTTTGTATTCGTCTGGGCTCGCTTCCGTGAGCGCCTTTAATCGGAGTGAATCGAGCTCTTCGTGCGTACGGTTGAGCTTCTTTTGAAGCTTTTGGGCCTTTTTCATAGCCTCAGCGTCGCGTTCGTTAGAATCCAGAACGCAGATGTATCCCAACAGTGTACCTTGAATGGAAACGGGGCTGTAAAAAACATTGTCGGCTCGGTAACGTATCTTTGTAGACTTACAATCGACCATGGGGTCTGAGAATCCGTCCACGTGACCGGAGCTTTTCCAAACTTTAGGGTGCAAAATGATGGAACTGTCCAAGCCAACGATATCCTCTCTGTCGTGGACCATGGCCTTCCACCAAGCATTCTTAATGTTACGTTTGAGTTCAACGCCCAATGGCCCATAATCGAAGAAACCATTTAATCCGCCATAGATGTCGGAAGATAAAAAGACAAAACCCTTGCGTTTACAAAACGCAACTAATTCCTTCATATCGACGTTACTCATAAATAAACGGCTTAATTAAAGATGCTCTTGTGCGCATCTGCAAGCTAAATCAAGTAAATTCATTTAGTTTTATTTGTGAGTATTTTAAATGAATTTTTATTGTATTTTAATTACTTATTGTATAAAATTACCTTTTATATGAACGTATTGCGTTTTTCAATTGTCGCCGTACTTTGTGCAAGTTGCCTGCATGCAGATGATTCGTATGATAGTCGGTATGATCCTCAATATGCCGAAGTTAGGGAAGCTTTTGCTAAAAGTGTCAGAGAGACAGAGCTTTTGTCGGGTAAAATACTAACAGTTGATGAATTAAAGAATAAGGACTGTGTAAAGTTTTTTGAGACGTTGTCGCAAGCCCAAGACAAGGGGTGTTGGCCGACTTTGGCGTGTTTTTATTTAGGCGAGTTGTACAGGTCGCAGACAGAATTACGAGAGGGAAGTCAAAAGCTTGAGTTTTTTGAAGCCGCTAAGGAATATTATCAGCCTGCTTGTTTGGCGGGATATCCTTTCGCAAGTTTAGGTATGGAAACGCTTTTAACGAATTGCCAAGCAGTTTCGAAATCCTGTGGGAAGCGTTTTAATAAAATACCACAACAAGGTCTTTATTGGGGGTATTGTTTACAAAACGTTCAGAACTACTTTTCAAACAAGGAAATTAAGACGGCCATCATTGCTGAATTAAAGAATGGGGAGTGCGAGGAAGCCGTATTTGATGTTGTAAATCGCTTTTTATCTGAAGGTAAAAATGAAGAAGCGCGCCAAATTTTGTATTGGATTGTACAGCAGGAGTTGATGTTTAAGCCGGAAGTGCGTTATTTCGCGAGCAAGCATTTGGGCTTGCGCTATTATCGAAGCGAAAATTATAAGGAAGCTTCCGTTTGGTTCTTGCGTGCTTTGCGTATCTTTAAGCACGTTGTTCAGCAAAAATATCCACTTGTTGTTACAAAAAATTTATTAACTAGGTTTAAAAACTTTCCTCCTAGTTCTTGGTTGCTTCCTTTTAATGACGATATTGCTTATTTCCTTAATGCGGTGGAGCTTGAAAAAAGAAATTGCTCTGATGATGCTTATCCCATATACGTCAGTTTCATCGAGGATAAGGATTCTTGTGCATTGGTATTTCGATATTTGTCAGAAAAGCGCCTTGGAAAATATTATTATCGTTGTGGAGGTGATGAGGATTACCAACAAGCCTCGAAATTTTTCTTAGAGGCATTAGGTGACCTTTCGCAAATTTTAAACGAAGGGACGGAGTACTTGTGGTCATTTGCAATCCCCGCTGTAGATTTGTCAACAAACCTTGTTTTATAAAGCTTTAGTAGAATTATAACAATCAAAATACCTATAACTATGATTAGCCCTATTAATACGAATATCTCGACCGGATCGATCGCCTATCAAGAAGAATTAAACAACTTGGCGAAACAAGCTGAAAATGTCACTGTGCAGAAGAAAGATCCGTTAAAAGCGCCCACACAGGATGTTGCCAGGACCGCTCAGGTTTCGAGCGATATTGCGGTAAGTAACGATGCCGTCGGCCCTTTGAAAAAACCCGTGAGCCAATTGGTGGTGGAAAATTCATCTCGTGATTATGACCGAGAAGAACGCATAAAATCTGATTTTCAGTTAAAGCGAGACATTGGCAGTGTGGATGCCCAAAGTGCCATTGGCACCACTGTCAATGAGGGAATGCCCAGCTCCGAAATCAACGCAAAAACGAAGGCCGAATAATTTTTCTGCGTTTCTTTTTAGAAAATCTACGTTATTTTTCAGCGACGAGATATTTAATTAGATTTTGTCGCTGCCCTCGGATGTTGGGCCGCTTTATTCGCTTGAGTTTTTTTATTTTATAAGCCTATCGCATGCTGAGGATCGTTGTGATCGGCTTAGATGTAGACTTTTTTTTAGTGTTAAGCGGGATAGTGTTGTGATGACAGCTTTAATTTTGTGTGCTTATTGAACTTAGGACTCCAATTATAAAAGCATATGGGGTGTCACGGATGAGTAAAGTGCACTATTTTTCGGCTGTTGAAAATTGCAAATTGTCAACCTGTTGTGTGTTTTTTTATCTGCACTCTTAAAAATCAAGTATGAACCTGTGTGATCCATGGAGTTTATTTGAATGTGCTTAATGCATTGATTTTTTGTGGAAATTGAAAATGGAGACTTTACGGATTGTTTATTTTCCTTTTTGTGGCAATTGGAGATGGACCGGCTTTGATTTGATGGTGTCAATGTTTTTATAAAGAAGAACTTATTAGCTTGTATTCCCGCTCCACTTATATTTCTATACAAAGTTAAAGACCGTGAGTGTTTTTTTACAATGGCTTTCATTGAGATATCGCAAGTTGCTTGAATTGAGAAAGCAAGGGGCGGCTTTCATGTGGATTAACCCGCTGATTGTGTTTATATTGAGCTTGTTAGGCATTGCTTTTATGTACGCGGTACAAAGTGGAAGTACGCAGCATGTGAAGTGGAAGTCGCAGTTGGTTTGGATGCTTTTGGGCTCTTGCGTCTATTACGGTGTATCGAGCATCCATTACAAAATTTTTTTGCAGACGGCGCATTGGTTTTACGCGGGATCAATTGCGTGTTTACTGCTGTTGTGGACGCCCTTGGGACAGACCTTGGGAGGCAGCCGCCGTTGGATCAAAATCTTCGGCTTGGGGCTTCAGCCCTCCGATTTGAGTACACTCTCTACTTTGTTGATTGTCGCGAGCTTGTTAACACGTTCGAAGATGTCATCCTTTTTGGAATCCATCCATACTTTGATTAAAATTGCCCTCTGCAGTGGGCTTTCTTTTTTATTGATTTTCATTCAACCGGATTTGGGGTCGGCGATGGTATTGCCGTGTATCGTTTTTTCATTACTGTTTATTTCACGTTTGTCGTTGAGGTTCTTTTTTGTGACGAGCATTGTTTCTGTTTTTGTCGTGGGAATTATTGCGCTGGATGCTTATGCGTACTTTTTACAAACGAAAACGGCAAATGCAAGCTCGGGGCAATTTATTAAGCCATTTTTACCACTGCGAGATTACCAACGTAAACGCATTTTAGCATTTGCGGCGCCTTCCAGTGTTGATCCGTACGGGGTGCACATTGGTTGGCACTTGAAACAGTCGTTGATCGCCATTGGCTCCGGCGGCGTGTGGGGAAAGGGCTGGACGAAGAACACGCAGGCTCAATTGGGCTATCTCCCCAAGGCCGCTTCGTTGAATGATTTTATTTTTTCCGTACTGGCGGAAGAGACGGGGCTCGTGGGTTCGTTATTTGTACTGGCATTGTACATGTTATTAATTTTAAATACATTTCGTATTGCCTCGCTGTCAAAAGATCGTTTTGGTTGTTATTTATCGGTGGGTGTTGCCATTTTACTGTTAACACACGTCTGGATTAACATTGGTATGACACTTGGAATTATGCCAATTACAGGTTTGCCCTTACCATTTTTAAGCTATGGAGGATCCTTCATGTTAGTTTGTTTTTTTAGTCAAGGCATTGTACAAAGCGTGTACCGATTCAGATTTGCCGAATGAATAGTTAATTTATTGAATATAAAATGATAGATTTTAAACGTAAAAAACCGGTGGATGGCGTTAAATTAGCGCCAAAGAAGGTGAATAACGATATACTTGTAAACCCTGAAACACTTAAAAGTGACGCTGATTCGCGTGCGAAAGAACAGAGCTTTTTCCAAAAGATTCTCAACTTGTTTAAAAAAGACAAGCATTATTATGAGATGGTTATCAATGGCATTTTACCCGAAAAGAGGGTGGCCATGCTCTGTGATGGTCTTTTGGAAAATTTGGACATCGAGTCGCAATCCTCAGAGCACATGGTGGGCGCTATATTTAAAGGAAAAATCCAAAATTTAGAGCCGGGGCTAAAGGCTGCTTTTGTGGATATTGGGCAGGACAAAAATGCTTTTCTACATTATTGGGACATATTGCCACTCGTGAATGGAGAGGGCTTTAACGAAACGGATCGGGACGAGGGTATTGAGGTTGTTCATCGGAATACGCCGAATAATAAGCCCAAGGTCGGTGTTCAAGAAATTCCCAACTTGTTCCCCATCGGCTCGGACATTATGGTGCAGGTGACCAAAAGTCAAATTGGAACCAAAGGGCCGCGGACCACGACCAATATTTCACTGGCAGGACGTTACTTGGTATTGACACCTTATTCCAATCAATGTGGTATTTCGCGAAAGATAGAGGATGGTAAGGAGCGTGAACGTCTAAAGAAGTTTCTCAAGAAAATGGCCATTCCGATGGGCATGGGCATTATTTTTAGGACGGCGAGCGCGGGTAATTCCATCAAGCAATTTACGCGAGATCTTCAATTTCTACTTGAGACGTGGCAAACGATTCAGAATAAGGCCAATGCGAGTAGAAAACCTTGCTTGTTGTATCACGAGCCCAGTTTAATTGAACGTACCGTCAGGGACTTTTTAACGGAAGACATTGATCGCATCCTCGTTGATAATGAGACGGATCACGCGCTTATTAGCAATTTGGTCAAAAAGATTGCGCCCCATGTTCAGAATAAAATTGTATTGTTTCAGGATTCGATTCCTATTTTTGACCGTTTTAATATAGAACCGCAGATCGAACAAACCTTTGCCAGCCGTTTTCCTTTGCCGTCCGGTGGGGAAATTGTCATACAAGAAACGGAGGCTTTAACCTCGATTGATGTCAATACGTCTTCGCACAGGAGCATTGACAATGAGGCCGCTCACTTCATCTTTCAGGCAAACATAGAGGCCGCGAAAGAAATTGCACGTCAGGTCAGATTGCGCAATATCGGTGGCTTGATTATTGTTGACTTCATCGATATGAAACACAGCAAGGACCGTCGCTTGCTGCATCAGTTTGTACAGAATGAATTTGCCAAGGATAAGGCGAAGTCGAATGTTTTGCCAATTTCTGCCTTGGGTATTATGCAAATTTCTCGTCAACGTCATAGGGAAAGCTTTTTAAGCCGCTTGTATTCTCCTTGCCCTTATTGCAATGGTGAGGGTGTGCTGAAGTCGTATCACAATTTAACAATGCGCCTGCAGAGGGAAATTTTCAGTTTTTGGCTTAGCCGTAAAGAGCATCAAGAGACCCATTTGAAAATACGACTGCATCCGCGCTTGTATCAGTACATTCAAGAGTCTTGTAAGGCGGAATTTAGTGCCCTGGGCAAGCAATTGAACGTTAACTTGCAATTTGTGACCGACGACAACTTGCACCTGGAAACTTTTAAGTTGGAAAAAGTAAGAGATTAATATTTACAAGCGTTTATTCGAAAAGTATACTACAACTACTTATGAAAACAAGGATTGGAATTAATGGTTTTGGTCGCATTGGACGTTTAGTTTTTCGTGCAATGGTTGAACAAGGTCTCTTGGAAAAGGATTTCGAAGTCGTTGCTATCAATGACTTGGTAAGTGCCGATAATCTCGCTTACTTGTTGAAATATGATTCCACACAAGGAAAATTTTCGGGTTCGGTTGAGGCAGAGGGTGACGATGTTTTAGTGGTCAACGGCCACCGAATTAAGTGCTTGGCAATCAAAGAGGGCCCTGCAGCTTTGCCGTGGAAAGATCTTAACGTTGATATTGTCGTTGAATCAACGGGCTTATTTACAAGCTCAGATAAGGCGCAAGGCCACTTGACGGCGGGAGCGAAGAAGGTGTTGATCACTGCGCCTGCAAAGGGAGATAACGTTCGTACGGTGGTTATGGGCGTCAATGACCATGAATTGTCAAAATCGGATACAATCATCTCCAACGCCTCCTGCACAACGAATTGCTTGGCACCTATCACCAAGGTTATTTTGGAAAATTTTGGCATTGAAGAAGGCCTTATGACGACCGTTCACAGCTACACGTCAACCCAAA
Organism: uncultured Verrucomicrobiota bacterium; assembly: GCA_902495005.1. Lineage (GTDB taxonomy): Bacteria > Verrucomicrobiota > Verrucomicrobiia > Opitutales > UBA9783 > CABUVL01. The sequence continues at coordinate 127,026 of CABUVL010000002.1, forward strand.
AAACGGTAGATGGCCCTTCCAGGAAGGATTGGAAAGGTGGACGTACGGCGGCCATTAATATTATTCCTTCAACAACAGGTGCCGCTAAAGCCGTTGGATTGGTCTTGCCGGCTGTTAAAGGCAAATTGACGGGTATGTCCTTCCGCGTGCCGACCCCTACAGTATCTGTGGTCGATCTCACGGTAAAAACGACCAAGTCTACGTCTTACGCCGAGATTTGCGAAAAAATGAAAGAGGCTTCCCAAGGTGCACTGAAAGGAATTTTGGGTTACACGACGGATGAGGTTGTTTCGAGCGATTTTATCCACGATTCGCACTCGTCCTTTTTCGATGCAGGTTCAGGCATTGAGTTGAATGACAGATTCTTTAAATTGGTCAGCTGGTACGACAATGAATGGGGTTACAGTAACCGTTGTGTGGATGTAATTCGCAAGTTGTCAAAGTTGTTGTAATTTTTAGAATTATTTCCTTTTATTATTATTTAATAAAATGATGCGTAGGGCAAAGTGATTTTGCCCTACGCTATTTTTTATTGGGTAGCTGGAGTAAAAGCGTAGCGCTAGGGTGATTTGAGTGGCCTCTGTCTGCGGAAATCGCCAACAGGTGCGAAATTGGATGCATTTAATTGAATAACGTGATTGGAATTGATCATTTGACTGCGTATTAACGTTCATTGATTTTATCTGTGGAAATGTGGTAAGGACGCGAACGAATTATAAAAAGTGACAGAATTTTCTTTACAAATGTAGTAATAAAGATCAGTTAAATTGGCTTTAACCATTTATGTTAAAAGTTATGAGAACAAAGACGAAAAAATCTGTGTGTAAAATGAAAACTCTATTAATGCCGATGGCACTGTTGTGCAGTAGCTTGTTAAATGCAGAAGTGGTGGGACGTTATGACGGCGAAGATCTGCAAATAGAGGGAGGAAATGATCGCGGACAAATTGAGCGCATTGAATTTGAAGGAGAAGTAACGAGCATAGGGAATATGGCTTTTAGCGATTGTAGTGCCTTGAAGAGTATTACTATCCCGAACTCTGTGAAGAGCATAGGGAATTGGGCTTTTGAGGGCTGTAAGTCCTTGACGAGTATTGAAATCCCGGATTCTGTAACGAGCATAGGATATGAGGCTTTTATGGGCTGTTGGGCCTTGGAGAGTATTACCATACCAGATTCTGTAAATAGCATAGGAGATGATGCTTTTTTGGGCTGTGATTCTTTGAGGAGTATCAAACTTCCGGCAGGATTTCAGGACAAAAAAATAGATTAAGAATTCCCTCAGCTTGTACGGTTGAGTACAGTAAATAAAGTGGTTTAAATGTTTTTAAAGGGGTCAGTGGCGCTGCTGCTGGCCTCTTTTGCTATGTTAGTTAAAACGTATCGCGAGCTCGGTGTTTAAATAGGGAGGAGAGGCAAATGCCTTTTGCAATCATTTGAGCACACATCTTTGTACATGCCTTTTGAGCCCTGAAGTGACAGATAAAATTTGTTTTTTTACATGACTTGATAAAAAGGTTGAAATCGAGCGAGTAATCCTTCATGATAGACGTATGTCGAGATACAATATAAATAGGAAGTGCGGCGGGTTTTCTTTAATAGAAATTTTGATTGCCCTGGCATTAATGGGAATGATTCTGGGATTAATTGTGGTTAATTCCGAATCCATTTTCGGCGGTGGCCAGAAGAAAGTTGCCGGTTTATTCGTTACAAAAGTGGTGGATGTCCCATTGATGGCTTATCGGGCGCATGTGGGAAATTATCCGTCCACAGAGGAGGGCCTGCAAGCGTTGCTCGTGGCACCCTCAGGTAAATCGGGTCGTTGGCAAGGCCCTTACATTAAAACGAAAGATGACCTCGTAGATCCGTGGGGTAATCCGTACCAATATCGTTATCCTGGTTCTCATAACAAGAACAGTTATGATATTTGGTCCATGGGCCCGGGCGGACAAAGTGGAGACAGCGATGATATCGGAAATTGGAAGGACAGCTCCGAAGATTAATCGAGTCCAGTAGAGATCCCATGGCCAGTCCCTTGAAAGATGGTAAACACGCGTTTACTTTGGTGGAATTGTTGCTCGTTTTGGCCTTGTTCGGCCTACTTTCTAGTTTGGCTGTTTTTCATTTTGATAAAATCCAAATGGCGTTCGAAAGCTATAAGGGCAATCCGGTGTGGATCTTAAAACAAGGAATTCAAAAGATGCGCTTCTTGGCTTCACAGGGGCACCGAGATGTACGCTTGGAGTGGACGGAACAAGGCTTGCAACTTACAGATGAAAATGCTGAGCTCATTGAATCCTTCGCATTTCCTAAGTCCTTTAATGCAAACGATGTTACTGTCGAATTTTACAAGGGAGAGTACTCCGATAAAGGAAGTCCGCGTATAACGCACCAAAAACTGAGCTCTTTAATGGCCCTGCAAGACGCCTCTTTAATGAACGCTTACATAAAGGTAAAATGGCACGATATGACGGACTTATTCCGTGTGGATAGCTTGACGGGGGGACTGGTAAGTGCAGAAGTCTTGTAAAAGGGCCTTTACATTAATTGAAGTGGTGGTCGCCTTGTCACTGTTTGCCGTTTCAATTCTTCTGCTTTCGCAGGGTTTTATCAACGGATTGATGTGTAAACGCACTTTATTTTCAAATTCACCTCGCGCATTATATTTTGATGTGGTCCGTTGTTCGCTTGGCAAACTGAAGAGAGATCAGGTCGCCTCGTCGCATTCTTTTTATCTGCCAGATCGTAGCGAGGAATCCGTTCAATGGTCGGGTGCGGTGGAAACGACGCCATTTTTGGGACTTTATCGGATCGCGGTTAAATTTAAAGGGGACGAGGAATCGTATGATTTTTACATGCGCCGTAAAGATTGGATTACACAGTCAGAGCAATTACAATTGAGAAAATCTTTTGAGAATGACGTTGATACACATGATGAAGCATCGTAATTGCCGAAGACATCATCAGACGCTTGCCGGATTTACGCTGTTGGAAGTTATTTTGGCCTTAGGTCTGGGCGGATTGGTTCTGTCCACCTTGATGACGGTCTTTGTCAGCTTTGTTCAAGTTTGGAATGAGCCTGAAGAGCAGCGTTCGTTTTTTGAACACGTTGAAAATTGCACACGAATTTTGTCAATTCATTTGAATGATACGACCCCTTTGCTCGCACACGATGGGTGCGTAGGCTCACAATTTACCGCTTGTAAGTGCAACTTGAATGGGCTTGTCCTGTATGGTCTGGCCAAGCAGATGGCCGCTCCGTTTTTATTTTGTGAGGACAGCTACAGCCCCTGTGCAATGTTGTTGGGATACGATAAACATCAATTGTTTTGGCTGTGGCAAGGCCGTGCATTGGAACAAAAACGTTTCGGTTCGGGGATGGAAGAGACTCAAAATGTAGTTACACACAAAATGATCCTGAGTGAGTGCATTAAGGAAATTCAATGCGCTTATTTAGATTTAGAAAAAGGGACTTGGCGCTTTGCGGATTGGTACGATGGGCTTCGGAAGTCGGTGGAAGGTAAACGGGAAGAGGGACCTTGCCCGGAAGGCCTTTCTATAACATTTGAGAAAAATGGATGGGAGGAAAAGCGTTTTGTCCCGCTTTTAAGGCGTCATTTTTATCCTTTAGCTAAGCCATTGCCAAATCCATTGCCAAATAAAAAGGAAGTTCGCGATGAAAAGTCAACGTCAGCAAAATCGTAATCAAGGGGCGATTCTCTTACTGGTCTTGGGCATGATTATGCTGCTCTCCAGCCTGGTGGTCATTTTTTTGAAAAATTTATCGCAAGAAATGCAGGTTAAATCGCAGCTTGCAGGGGACGCGGAGTTAAAACATTACGCTTACAATGCGCTTAACGTCACGTGGTCCGGTTTGGAAGAAATTTTGGCGGTGCGTAGAGGCTTATTCAGCCCTTTACAGGGGTGGCCTCGTGTTTTGGAAATCTCGCGCATGGAAGTCCCTCAAGGGATAAGTATCAACGTAAATATTGAGGATGAATCGGGGAAAATCGCCCTGAATAATAATCAAGATAAAAAGCTATTAATGGGCCTGTTCGGCTTGTTTGGCAATTCATTCGAAGCGCAAGAGTTGATGCAAGCTTACTTACAATGGTTGCGGCGTAAGCCTGTTGAAGTTGGTCTCATTGTGACTCTGCAGGCGCAAGAGCGTAGTAAAGAGAATGCCACCAAAGTTGAAGAGAAAAATAACGGAAAAGCCAACAATAACGTTGAAAAACGTTCAAATAATGGGAAACAAAGGCTCTCTACCGGCTTAAATAATTATCAACAATTGGCTGAAATAGAAGTATTTAGAAAGCGATTCTTTGAGGGGAAGGAGCATCGTAAGGATTTAGCCTTGTTGAAAAAGTGTACAACCTTGTGGGGGACGACACCCGTTAACATTAATACCGCTTCATTGGACGTATTGAAATGTTTGAATAAAGCGTATCCAATGGATTTGGAACAGCTCGCTAATTTTTTGGGGAAGTCCGAACAATTCCGCGGAAAAGCTAAGTACTACAAGTCCCTTCGTGAGATAAATGACAAGGGGCATGCGAATTTTACGATTGATAAGAACGTGGCGTCGGGGAAGACGGATAAAAAGGATAAACAGAATGCCTTAGTGGGCGAAATTAACAAAAGTATAGGCGTAAATGCGCGTACCCTGTTGGTGGAAGTTGAAGTAAAAAAAGCGGATGTAAGCTTTCTGTTGTCCGCCATTTTTAATGTTTGTGGCTCCCAACCCGCTAATTCTATGAACCCGTCTGCCAATTCCGTGAAGAAAGAATCTGCGGCTCAAAAAAATACATTGACTGATAATGACAAAACGTTATATAATCAAACAACTCAGTTTAATAAAATTAAAGGTGTCGGTTTGGATCTAGTGTTGATGAAAGAGGGAAGAATAGAAGGGTAAGTATTGCATGGTAGAAAAAATGGCTCTTAATGCGGAAGAAGTGCACCTGGATCCTTTAGGTGAGATTGCTTTTTTGCCCGACAATTTGTTTTTCTACAAGTCGATGGATCTTGTAGAAAATTTATCAAAAAATCGCCTGGAAGAATGGGTGTATAACGCGATTGTGGAAAGCGCACCATTCCCTATAGACCAGTTGTTATGGGGCTTTGTAACGCGTACAAATGCCAAAGGCGTCGAGCAAGTTTTGTGGTACGCGGGCCTAAAAGAACGTATTTTAAGCGTCATAGGGGCGTTTGATGAGCATTTGCATCCAATCCCTTACTTCGCACTTGCGTTTTTATTGTCCACTAAGGGTGCACAGATCTTTACGGATGGGAAATTCGCCTCGGTATGTGTAGACGGCCAGATTTTTAATTTTTACAAGGCAGAGGAGGCGAGCTTTACGCATGTGCATCAATGTTTACTGGATGCCCATAAATTGATCGATGAAAACTTGATGCAAATTAAGTTAATCGGGACGAAGAGGAATTATGCGGGTGATGTAAAATTAACTTTGGAGTATCATTTGCTGGATGAATCGGTTAAGCAACGCGAGGTAAATTTGAGTGCCAATGTGATTTGGTGGGCCGATGTGCGCGATAAGTCATTGCTCAAGTCCCTTAAGCGACAACAACAGCTGGCAGAGTATTCACAAGTTGGATTTAAGGCGGCTTGTGTGTTTTTCATATTTTTATTTGCATTTGAATGCTGTTTGTTGGGCGCAAAAGCGTGTTTAATGTACAAGGAAAGTGTTAAAAACAAGCTGCAAGCCAAGGCATTGTCCATTGAGAGTAAGGATTTTTTAGTCCGCAAAATTCAAGGAACGGTGGAGCAAGAAATACGTCCATTTGAATTGTTGGGTATAATGAATAACTTCCGCCCACAATCGATTTATTTTTTATCGGCCTTGGTGGATAATTTGCACAACGTGGTAATTGAGGCCATGGCCGAAACGGCCGTATCTGCGGAGGATTATCGCCAGCAGTTGGCGAACAGCGGCTATTTTGAATCCGTAAGTATAGAGAATATTACCACCACCTATCAGGGGACCAAGTTTACCTTGCTCTGTGATTTTAAAGAAAGAAAACCAACCTCATTTTTAACATTGGAGAACCCGTCGTGAAGTTGACAGATAAAATTTTTAATGCGTTTGCTAAGTTGAATTGTCGAGAGAAGGTACTCTGCCTGATCTTCGTTTGGCTCTTGGGGATGATTTGGCTTACAACTTGCATGCATCGAATCAAGCAGTTTAAGCAGGATTGGAAGCTCGGGCAGTCTAAGTTGAAATGTTACAACTTTTGGATTAAGAACGAGGGCATTGTTAAGAGTAATTTGGATAAAATTTTGACGTGGATCGATCCGCAAAAAACTTATTCGGGTACTCAATTGACCGGGCAAGTCGAAACCATAGCGCGTAACAATCAGCTCACTTACTCAATGACAACGCCCAAAACGAGGCAGGGCGATATTTTCAACGCACATACGGTCAGATTGCGCTGTGAAAACGCAACTCTGCAGAATTTAATTACCTTTGAAAACGAAATTTATCAGAAAAAGCCTTATGTGGGCTTGGAAAAGGTAAAAATTCAAGCCAACAACTTTAATCCAACCTTGCTGGACGTTAATTTTGATTTAATTGCATTACAACTGAAGAACTTGTAAAAGAGAATGGAAAAACTATCTAATTGTAAAACTAAACTGTTAAAGCCTTTTTGTATCAGTACGCTAATGATGGGTACTCTTTACGTGGGCGTCTTAGCCGCTAAAGATGAAAATGATTTGGCCCGTGATGGAATATCGGAGAACTATGACCTGAATAATAATCCGATAGGGGACAGCGCAGACTCGCAGGTCGAATCCCTAACTTTGGTGGATGAATCGGTGCAGCAGGTGTTGTCGTTACTTGAAAGGTTGACAGATCGCATTTTGATCGTAGCGAGCAATTTGCCAAAAGTCTCCATCAACTTAAACATTCCCCATCCTTTGTCTAAGGCGGAGGCAATTGCAAGCTTGAAGAGTGTTTTGAACGCGAATGGAATTGGCGTTACTCCAATGGGAGATAAATACTTACGTGTGATTCCTGTCAATCGCGCCAAGAACAGTGCGCCGGAACTGATTGCTTTTCAGGACCTTCAATCTCGTCCAAGCAGCCAGGAAGTTTGCAGTTGTATTTTCCCTTTTAAAAATTTAACCGCGCGCGAGGCGGTCCGCATGGTGCATTCATTTTTAACGCCTATCGTATCATCCGTCGTGACCTTGGATAAATCTAATGCGTTGTTGATCACCGATTCGCTGAGCAATCTTCAACGTTTGGGCGGTATTTTTGATAAAATTGATAAAGTGGGGGATGTCCAAGAAAAGATTATGTTTTTCGACGTGAAGAACGTAAGCGCCAAGGAATTAAAGCAAAAGTTTGAAGACTTACAAAAAGGGGCTTTAAAACGTTACTTGTTGGGGAACACCTCCTTTGAAGCGGATCCGAGGACCAATCAACTCATTGTCGTTACGGCGATTGGCAATGAATCCATCATTGAAGATTTTGTGGCACGTTTGGACGTCAATATAGGTTCGTTGTCCCGCAGTCACGTGTTTAGAATTCAACATGGATCTAGTAAGGAGTTAACGGAGCTGGTAAAGAAGTTGGTCCAACAACAAAATCAACAAGACCGTTCGACGCACCGCCGTGATGAGAATATTGCCACACAGGGCGATCAAGTGGCTCAATTCAGCAAGCAATTAAGCATTGAGTGCGACGAACGTTTAAATGCGGTAGTCGTCTATGGAACCCCAACGGATATCAGACAAATTCAACAGCTCATCGAGCAATTGGACGTTGTGCTTCCACAGGTACGCATTGAAGTGGTGATTGCCGAAGTCCACTTGCAACAAGGACAAGTGAGTGGATTGGAGTCCTTTGGCTATTCCCATCTGGGGAATGTCAATACCTTAAAGGACGTTCAGTTGCCTTCCTTGGCCAGTGGTACCTCTGCGTTTTCATTGAATTCGTTGACTTTTAGAAAGTTGTCGATGGATATGATTGTAAATGCCGCCAAGTCCAATGAAAACATCTCGATCCTGTCATCGCCCACATTATTGACGACACATGCGCGTGAGGCGGTTATTAAGATTATGGAAACGAGACCTTACTTGAGCAGCGTGCAAACGAAGATCGGCTCTTCAAATGAACCTGAGGTTAGCAACAGTAATATTGAAAAGGTAGACGCGGGTATTGAATTGACAGTTAAGCCGTTGATCGGCACAAACGGTGTAGTTCAATTGGAAATTTCACAAAAGGTGGATAATTTTTCACAGGAATCGACCAGCGTGGGTTCCAGTAACCTCAGCATGCCACACATTCGACGTCGTGAGGCTAAGTCGTTCGTATCTGTACAATCGGGAGACGTCCTGGTTTTGGGAGGCCTAAAGCAAAGGGAGATGACGGATACTAAAAAGCGCATGTTTTTACTGGGCGATTTGCCTTTGTTGGGAGATGCCTTATTCTCAAGCAAGGTTAAGCAGGAGGAAATTAAGGAGCTCATCATCTTTATTCGTCCGAAAGTCTTATCCGATCCTGAGGCTGCCACGCAAGATACTAAGGAATACATTAATAAGTTGAGTAATTCCACGCAAGAGGAGGTCAATAATTACCTTAAGGAAGGTCAATTTTTGAAGGATGATCGTTTCGAGTCCAGGAAGAGGCGTGCTGTAAAAAAACACGTTTTACATGGGAAACGTAAGTGCTTGAGGGCACAAGTAACTCAGCAAAAAGAACTAGGAAAATAGCCGGCTTGCGATGAATTTATTTTATAAAAAATGTATCTGGATTTTTGGCCTGGGCCTGGGTTTGCTGGCAAACGCAGAGGATACTCATCCCGAAGAAGAGATTAAGCGTTATGCGCAAGAATTGGTGGAGCATTCTCCTTTTATCCCCGATTACTACAAGCAAAGCGGCCATTCGACGGTGCCTGTATCGACTTTAACAACGGCCAACTATCAATTCCACAGTGTGGTAAAGATGGCTGACGGAAGTTATCAGTTTGGTTTGACGGACACGCAAAGCTCAAAAGGATTGTGGATTTCATCAACGCGAGAGAACAATGACCCCGCGTTAAATATCCAATTTTACACGTATGATGAGAATAAGCACATCCTGGTGATAGAATTGCCAGAAGGCTTGGTGAGAGTTCCGTTAGTGGTACATAAGGAATCGGCCAACAAGAGCCAAGGGGGTTACGTTGGTGTGGATGTCTTGGAAGATGAGGATGACGATTAGAGCTGAGCAAAATAAGAGTTTATGAATTTACAAAAATATAGGATTAAGGTTCCGAAGTTACTAGAACGATTAGACGACAGGCAGAAGGATTCCTTGTTTGAATTACCAAGGCACATGCGCATGGGGCGTCTGGCGGAGTTGTTTAATTATTCGGAGAATGTGATTGGGCGTCTGATTGCGGAGGATCACGGCCTTGTATTTTTGGAAGATTTTACGGTGTGTAAAAACGCGACAGAGCTCATTCCTTTGAGGCTCATTCATGAATACCAATGCTTGCCCATTGTCAGCGATAAGGGCTTGGTGGCCGATCAATTGCATTTGGTTACGGTGTGGTCTCCCGATGAAGACATGATTCGCTGGATTGAAGCTGCCTGTGGGCGTAAGGCGACGTGGTACTTGACCTTTGCGCAAAATGTTGCCAACACCATTATTCAAAATTTTGGGGTAGGTTCTGACAGCCTGTCGGAGAGTGACCTGGAAGACGCCGTGCAGGATGAATCCGAGGTCGAGGAAGATGAGGATGCGGCCATCATCCGCTTCGTGAATGAAATTATTGCCAAGGCGGTGACGGATCGGGCGACGGATATTCACTTTGAACCGCAGAAAAACTCCATACAAATTCGTTATCGTATTGATGGGCAATTGGTTTCTGTCAAATTGCCGGAGAATTTAGTAAAATTTCAGGCAGCCATTATTTCGCGTTTAAAGATTATGGCGCGGCTGAACATTTCTGAAAAGCGTCGGCCTCAAGATGGTCGTATTCGTTTTACTTCCGGACCGGTTGAATTGGATATCCGTTTGTCGACCTTGCCAACGTTGTACGGAGAAAGCGTTAGCTTGCGTCTCTTAAATCAGGGCAGTCGGCCGGTTACCTTGGAAGATTTGGGCCTGACAAGTGAAGATCTGAAACTCATCGATCATAATATCCACAAGCCGCACGGTATTATTTTAGTGACGGGGCCCACGGGTTCCGGTAAGTCAACGTCGCTCAGCGCCTTTGTGCGTCGCATTCGGACGCCAGAACGACGTATTATTACGGTGGAAGATCCGGTCGAATATGAGATTGAGGGGGTTAATCAATCGCAGGTACACAGCGAAATCGGTTTCAATTTCGCCAGTGCGTTGAGGCATATTTTGCGGCAAGATCCGGATGTGATTATGATTGGTGAAATTCGGGATAAGGAAACGGCCGATATCGCCATTCGCGCTTCTCTGACGGGACACTTGGTCCTAAGCTCTCTGCACACCAATGATGCGGCAGGCGGATTAACCCGTTTGGTGGACATGGGAATTGAGCCCTTTCTCATCACATCCTCGGTTGAAATGATTATTGCCCAACGTCTTATTCGCCGTTTGTGCCCGCATTGTGCTCAATTGGACGAGATCCCTGAAAGGACCCTGAGGGCACAATTGAAGCAATTGGGTATTCCGGAATCTGAATGTCAGTACGCGGGTAAATTGAAGAAGGCCGTGGGTTGCGATCAGTGCAGAAATTTGGGCTACAAGGGCCGTATTGGTGTATTTGAAATTTTAAACATTAGCGAAGAAATTCACAGGGCGATCATTAAAAATCAGTCGTCGGATGAGATCAAGGAAATCGCCCTGCGTGAGGGCATGCGTACTTTGCAACAATCGGCGTGGAATCAAGTCAAACGCGGGTTGACAAGCTTGGAGGCTGTCCTGCACTTCGCGGCAGTTGATTTGGATGAAACGGCAGCTGAATAGGGGTAGGCATGTTGAAATTTAAGTACAAGTATGCTGGGAAAAAGGAAGGCTTTATTTTTGCCAGAAACAAGGGCCACGCCCTGCAGTTGCTGTCACGGCAGGGCATTCGCGTGGATGAAATCGTTGGGCTGGGCAATGATAAAAAGTCGCCCGATGGCAGTTTGAAGAAGTTGAATGCAAAGGTCGCCTTACCTTTTTTGAAACGGGTATTCCAACTCCACAGTGCGGGCTTGCCCATTGGTGATACGTTGAAGATTTTGCAATTGCGTGTGCAGGACAAAGCTCAAAAAGAGTTGGCCATTGCGCTGTGGCGCGATCTGAGTGAGGGTAAAAGCTTCGGCGTGGCTTTGAGAAATTATCCGCACGTTTTCAATGAAGATATTGCGGCACCCATTGAGGCCGCGGAGATTACGGGAAATTTAGTCCCCGTTTTAAAACAGATCATTCAGTTATTGACGGACCGCGAGCAATTGAAAAAGAAAATTGTGAATGGGATGGCTTATCCCGCGATTGTTTCTACCGTGGCCGTGATTGTCGTTGGATTTTTCCTGTTCTTCTTATTGCCTCGCATCGAACATATGTTGCACAGTCTGGGCGGTGAAATGACCTTGCCTGCACGCCTTTTAATTGTCTTTTCTCATGTTCTGTTGTACGGCCTTCCGATAGGCCTGGTGGTATTGTTCTTATTTGTTTTTGCCTTGAAAACATGGCGAAAACGGTCGGCGATGGGACGGCTAAAAACGGATACTTTTGTATTAAAGATCCCCGTAGTTTCCCACTTGATCCGCTGTGTTGAAATTTGCCGGGTGTCAAATTTATTGGCAACTTTATTGGGCAGTGGGGTCAACTTAACCGAGGGCATGCGTTTGTCGGAAAAGGTAATTAAAAATGTTTATCTAAAAAAGCTGTTTCAAAATGCGTGCAGTAAGGTCAATGACGGTGTGTCTTTGTCGGTGGCATTTAAGTCGACCGGCCTTGGATTTTTCACAGATACTGCCCTCGATATTGTTACCGTGGGGGAGAATACGGGCAATATGCACGACAGCTTTAACGAAGTTTATAAGATGCTCAACGAAGAATTGGACGCACGTTTCCGTTTTCTGACAAGTTTTATTACGTCGGCGGCCTTGGGCTTTGCATTTTTCCTCGTGGCTGTATTGGCCTTGGGAATTGTGTCCAGCGTTATGCAATTTAGTAATTCATTAAAATTATAAAAATTTAAGACAAAAAGAGTTGACGAGATTTTAGAAAGCTCCATATATTTATATTGTCATTTTAAATTAAGGAACACAAATGTCGGTAGAAGTTAAAATGCGTAAAGGTGAACCCTTAGAAAAAGCACTGCGGCGCTTAAAGAAAAAGTTGGACCGCGAGGGCATCTTACGTGCAGTAAAGGCAAAACGTTATTTTGAAAAGCCTTGCGAAGTAAGGCGTCAAAAAGAAAAGGTGGCTGCATTTAATAATATGTTGCGCCACAAGCATGATATTGCGTAAGAATTTTGTTGGTTATATAGTTAATGGTGGGCGTAGAGCAATTAGAGGGGTAATTGCTCTACGTTTTTTTATACTCAGCGCTCTAAATTTTTTTTGTGGCTTGAGCTACAGTTGGAATGCAAGTGGGCCGCAGCCATTGAAATGAATGTCGACGATTGTCTAAGCTGTTGGAGAGGTGAATAGGGGCATAAAATCCTTTGGATTTGCAAGGTGAGTTGAGACTTTTAAGCTCCGCATGCAATTAAGCCGTGGAATGCTCGGAAGGCGCTCGAAAGAAAGAATTGGATGGGTGTTGTTATTCTTAGAATTTAGACTTGGAAGTAATTAAATTAGTGGGTTAACTTTTACCGTATGTTGACGTTGGCACAAACAAAGTCTTTGTTGAACCGCTTACAATTACTTCCAAAGCGGAAGATGGGGCAGAATTTCCTCGTTAATTCGACTTATGTAGTGCGTTCTTTAGACTGGGCGCAGGTTAAATTGGGCGATGTTGTTGTGGAAATTGGTCCCGGATGTGGAACCTTAACGACGGCGTTGGTTGCCGCCAATGCGCAGGTGTACGCGGTGGAAAAAGATCGTGTTTTGTACGCTCACATTGCTGAAACTTTGCCAGAAGTTGAGCTCGTGTGCGATGATGCCTTGCAAAGCCCCGTTGGACGGTACGATTTTAGTGCAGATGCGTACAAGGTGGTGGCGAATTTGCCTTACGCAATTGCAAGTATTTGGGGGGACCGCATCTTGGAATTGGCCCAACTCCCAGTCTGTATGGTCTTGATGGTACAGAAGGAAGCGGCGGATCGTTGGTTCTCATCGGAAGGGAACAAACAGTTTTGCCCCTTGTCTATTTTTTTTCAATCGGCTTATCAAATTGAAAACAAGTGCACGGTTTCCAAAAATTGTTTTTACCCGCAACCCAAGGTTGATTCCGTGCTTCTGCATTTGTCACGGCGCGAGCATCCTTTTATTTTTGAATCAGATTGCAAGAAGTTGATCAGGGATATCTTTGTGCATCGTCGGCAACAAATTGGGCATGTTTGCAAGAGCTTGGATACGGCCCTATCACGTTATTTATTGTCGTATTTAACGAGTCGCAATGTGCCTTTGTCGAGTCGAGCAGAATCTTTACCCGTTGAGTTTTGGCAATTATTTGCCGTCGAGCTCGGTCATCATTTGCAAGCTTCTAATGCACTTGATTGAGTTGTTCGTTGGCGAAGTGAATCAATTGTTCGTCCGATAAAACGGGCATTTTTTCGCAGCTCGTGGCGTGAACTATCACCTTGGAAAAAGGCTTGGGGATGCGGAAATGATCCCAAGAGTTAAGCTTCCAGGCGTTCATTTTTAGCGATAAAAAGATGACGGGGACTTGCTTGTTGCAGGCTAATCGTAGAGAGCCCGGTTTGCACACGTAGCGAGGGCCACGAGGGCCATCTGGTGTAATGATGATGTCACAATTTTCGTCTTCGATTTTTTGACTAAGTTCTTTAAGGGCTAATTGGCCACGCCAGCTGCTGGAGCCTCTTATGACGCGGACGCCGAAATAAGAGACCAAAGTTTCCAAAAGTGCGCCGTCTTTACTCGCACTTATGAGTCCGTAAATGGGTTTGTTGTGACGTTTACAACGAAGATGCAGCTTGGGGGCGAAAAAGAGGCAGTTGTGCCAGAAGTAGATGATGCAGGGTTTATCGAGATACTGATTTAAAGTACGTTGGCTCCCTTGGGTGAAATGAAGGCGCAGGGTGCAATACCACAACCTTAAGAGCAGGTAAATTAAGCAGAGAAAAATTTTCTGAAGTAGGTTCGTGTGGTGAATCTTACGCATGCTGAACAAATTTGAAGATAAAAATGTACCTGGGTCAATGAAGGTTTACGCCTATTTTTCAACGAGCTTTGGGATAAATGTGGACCTTGGATCGGGCTTATTGGGCGAAGTGGGGCTGCCGTGAGAACGCTTGCGATCATCATTGAGGCCGATTGAGTTAAATAAATGAAAAAAATATTTGACTTACGGTGAGAATATTTATGAATATAAATACATAGATTGCGAGCGTAGCTCAGTTGGTAGAGCACCACCTTGCCAAGGTGGACGTCGAGGGTTCGAATCCCTTCGCTCGCTCCAGGTTTGATAAATTTAGATTATAAGGATAAGCGATGCATGAGTATGCTGACTTAAAACCCGGAGCGAACGGATTATGGATGCTCGAGGGTCAATAATTCAAGTTAGAGATTTAGTTAAGTATTATCACGAAGAGCCTGTTTTAAAAGGAGTGAGTGTTAATATTGATGAGGGCGATTTGGTGTCCATTATTGGGCCATCCGGTTGTGGCAAATCTACTTTTTTGCGCTGCTTAAACGGAATGGACAGTTTGGATAAAGGCTACATCCAAATTGATGGGATCGTGTTGGAACGTAAGTCTCCAAGGGTGTCTTTAGGCAGTGATTTTCTGCATAAAACCCACGATTTAAGGCAGCACATTGGAATGGTTTTTCAGTCCTTTAATTTATTCCCACACAAGACCTTATTGCAAAATGTCATGTTGGCGCCCATGATTGTTCAAAAAAAAGGACGCGACGAGGCGGAGTGCCTCGCTATGAAATTTTTGGATAAAGTGGGCTTGCGCAACTTTGCACACCGTTATCCCTTTAATTTGTCCGGAGGCCAGCAACAACGGGGGGCCATTGCGCGTTCACTTGCCTTGTCGCCGCGAGTTATGCTGTACGATGAGCCCACGTCTTCCATTGATCCTACGCGCGTGGATGAGGTGTTGGAGGTAATGCGCGATCTGGATCGCGAGGGGATGACACAAATCATTGTGACGCACGAAATGCGTTTTGCGAGAGATGCGTCGGACTACATTATTTACATGGAACAAGGCGAATTCATTGAAATTTCAGACGAAGATGAGATCTTTATCCATCCAAAGGATGAGCGTACACGGCAATTTTTAAAAAATTTTATGTGATGGGCAAGTTTTTTACAACAATCCTGTTTTTTTTGAGTGCTGTTTTTGCAGCAAGCGGGGAAGAAGCGCGTGTGTTGCGTTGGGGGGCCGACGCGGAGTCGGGGGTCCCCAATGTTTTTTACGATCCTCAAAATCCGGATCAGATCACGGGCTTTGAGTACGAAATCGCGGAGGCATTGGCGCGTGAAATGGGCTGCAAGCTCGAATTTTATGCCAATGACTGGGAAATGTTGGTCCCCGGCTTGCAACGTAAAGAGTACGATATATTACTGAACGGAATTGAGAGGAATGCCTGGGTAAAAATGTCGGATAAGGCGCAGGTCCGTTTATCAATCCCTTACTATATTACAAAATTACAATTGGTGTTGCCCCTTCAATCGGAGTTAAAAAGTTTTGACGAATGTGAGGGGAAGAGCATCGGTATTTTAAAACAATCGTGGACGGCAGAGCAGCTCTTGAAGCAGCTGAAGGACGTTAAAATTGTGGTTTATGACGATGAGGTTAAAGCTTTTTCAGATTTGGGCAACAAACGCTTAGAGGGAGTTCTGCTGGACCACCCGGAGTCGTTTTATTACGCCTCGATCAATCAACAAGTTCGTTTGTTGGATGCCTCTAATTTGCGTTTGGAATACGCCGTAATGGTGCGTGCCGAAGATACTGTCCTCCTGGAGCGTATTAATCAGGCCATTGAAAAATTAAAGGCGAACGGACGATTGAGACAGATTTTGAAGGCTTGGAAGTTGTGGAATGTCGAGACGGCAGATTACTTCCGCGCCAGCTGTAAACAAAAACGTCCGGCCCCCGCGTTTGATCATTATCGGGAGTCGGTTTGTAAAAATCAGGTGCAAGAGAAAAATTTCTACCTGACGTGCTTGCCCATTTTGTTAAAAGCCGCCTGGATGACCTTGAAATTGTCAATGACGGCGATGCTTTTTGCGATGCTCATGGGCTTTGGTTTGGCTGTTTTCCGCACCTACGCGGTAAGACCCATTCGTTTTTTGGTGGCCGTGTACGTGGAATGTGTCCGTGGTACTCCCTTGCTGATACAGTTGTTCTTAATTTTTTATGGTTTGCCCATTTTATCGGATTATTTATCGGAGCCGTTTTGCCATTGGGTGTGCTTGCCGCCATTTCTCGCCGGTGTCATCGCTCTGGCCATTAATTACTCGGCTTATGAATGTGAGGTGTACCGCGCGGGTATTTTATCCGTACCGCGTGGCCAAATGGAGGCCGCATTGGCGTTGGGTATGTCGCGACGTCAAGCGATTTGGCACGTTATTTTCCCTCAAGCCATTCGTACGGTGATTCCTCCCGTTACAAATGATTTTATCATGCTCCTGCAAGATTCTTCGCTGGTATCCATGATTACCATTGTTGAATTAACGCGTACCTATCAGTACCTCGCCGCAACAAATTTCAATTACTTGGGGACGGGCATCCTCGTGGCCGCCATCTATTGGATGCTTGGTTTGCCGTTTGTTCATTTATCGAGACGTTTGGAAAATCGTCTTAATTTTAAGAAGTATCGGCCGCGATAATGCAATATTTTAATCGTTACACGCGTCGTTTAGAAGAGGAAGTCATTCCAAAAGAGGGATTCATTAAATGGCTTTATTACACGCCAATGGGGCGTTGCTTCCTAAAAAACTGCATGTGCAAGGGGGTAATGTCCAAGTGGATGGGGATTTGGATGAATACGCGTTGGAGTCGCCGATATATTTTGCCATTTGTCAAGCGCTACGGAATTGATTTGAATGATTTTGAAAAAACGCTCGGTGAGTTTTCTCATTTTAACGATTTTTTTTGTCGTAAGTTTAAGCCGGAGAAACGGCTCTTTGATGCGGATGATGGTGTCGTATGTTCGCCTGCCGAGGGACGTCATTTGGGCTTTAACTCGCTTGCCGAACTGCCCCAATTTTTTGTGAAGGGCGAATCGATGGATTTGGCAGGTTTGTTGGGCTCGCGTGAAATGGCAGACAAATTTAGCCGTGCCAGTGTTGTCATCAGCCGCTTGAGCCCCGTCGACTACCACCGTTTTCATTTTCCGTTAAGTGGGGTCCCATCGGCCAGTCAATTGATTAATGGTTACTTGTTCTCAGTCCATCCATTGGCCTTGAAAAAGAATATCGCAATTTTTTTGAAAAATAAACGTTGGGTCAGCGTCTTGAATAATCCAAGCTTGGGCGAAATTTGCATGGTTGAAGTGGGCGCGACGGGAATTGGTTCGACCGTTCAGACCTATGTGCCGAATGAATTTGTGCATAAAGGACAGGAGAAGGGGTATTTTTGTTTCGGGGGCTCGACCGTGATTACCTTGTTCGCCTCGGATAAAATTCAATTGGCGGCCGATCTGTTGGAACAGACGAAACGTGGTTATGAATTATACGTTCACTGTGGGGATGCCATCGCGCGGGTATGCTAAAGCGTAATCCGCTGGGCTTGTTTCGCTAAATACTGTACCCCGGTATTACATGAAAATGGCTGGCAACAGGCCTGTGCCTTATCCGACATTTTACCCAAGCATTTCTGACTTCGTTCAGTAAGGTGTTGTGGTAATCTTACTGTCGTAAGATTAAATTGTTTTTGATTGAATATGAGATGATTAACAAATTTCTTATGAGCCTTGCTCCACATGAATTTGGCGGTTTCATCTTAGCTCATTGACCTTTGTTAAGTACACCTTTGTGATCGGTTGTTGTACATTCGGTGGTTTCATGTACGACGAGAATATCATTGCTGATACGCGATGATTCTGGGGCTTTGTCCAAGCGAGTAAGTGCTTTTGTAAAAATTTATGTGTAATTACTTGATTTTTTTAAAAGAATTTCGCAGTATGATCTACGTTATTTGTAAAAGC
Organism: uncultured Verrucomicrobiota bacterium; assembly: GCA_902495005.1. Taxonomy (GTDB): domain Bacteria; phylum Verrucomicrobiota; class Verrucomicrobiia; order Opitutales; family UBA9783; genus CABUVL01. The sequence goes on from CABUVL010000002.1 coordinate 145,291, forward strand.
GATGCCTGACTAGCTCAATCGGTAGAGCAGTTGACTCTTAATCAATTGGTTTAGGGTTCGAGTCCCTAGTCAGGTACCAGTGCCGGCTTAGCTCAGTGGTAGAGCACCCGCCTTGTAAGCGGACGGTCATCAGTTCAACTCTGATAGCCGGCTCCATCTACGCTGAGATTAATTAGGATAGCTGCGTGATTGGGACAGTGTTGTTTTAGGCGTGAGGCCCGGTTTGTTGATTGCTTTTGTGATTAAGGGGGTTTTCTTTGTAGGGTTCTAAAGAGTAGGGGCTTATTGTGAATTTCTGCCCTAATGTGAACATATTAATTAAAGAGGCAGGACTTAGAAGAGGGGTGCAAGCGATTTTAAAAGGGTTCAGGGCCCGATCTTGAAAAAGGAGGGGGGAACTCGCTTTTTTGAACCATCTGTTTTTGCCTATTGCCCGATGAGAGTCTTTATATTCTTGTCAAAAACAATAAAATGTTTTTGTCTCCCAATATTATGTCGATGAAAAGACCTTTAAAGGAACCTATTACTTGGATTATTTTTGTATTGATATTTTGCGTGTTGAGTTATGCGTCGTTGCCGTTATCGTTTGTCCGCTTCTCTTTGACGATCAGCGTAATGTTGAAAAATATTTTGTTGTTCTTTATCCCATTTTTGATCTTTAGTGGAACTGCGAGTGCGTTGTCTGCATTTAAGGGGAATGGAGTGCAGTTCGTTGTGACGATGATGACAATCATTATTATGTCCAATTTTTGTAACGTGATGTTTTCGGGACTCATCGGCTATTATTTAATTCCTTTAACGAGTGTTGCCGGCCAAAGTATCCCTTTGGTGGATACCCAATGCAGCATTAAACCTTTTTTTACCTTTCAATTACCGTGCTTATTGCCCAATACTTGGGCATTAATAGGGGGCCTCGCGGTGGGCATATTGACGTCGTGTTTCCACTGGTCAAAAGTGCAAAGAGGTGTCAAATCATTGCACAAGTTGGTAATGCAGTGCATGTTGAAAGGATTTATCCCACTGCTTCCGTTTTTCCTCATGGGCTTTATCCTAAAATTATTGTTGGAAGGACAAATGTTTTACTTTGTCGCGACCAATGCCAAGTCGTGCGTGTTAATGATTGTTGTACTCTTTCTTTATTTGTCTCTGTGGCTCGTAATGGCAGGTCGTTGCTCCAGAATGCCATTGGGGCTTATTTTGCGAAATATTTTTCCGGCGATGATGACGGGGGCCAGTACCATGTCCAGTGCAGCCGCCCTTCCGTTTTCAATTGAAGCGGCCACGAAAAACACAAAAGACCCCGTTTTGGCCAATGCCGTGATGCCGATTTCCTTGAATTTTCACATGGTAGGAGACACAATTTGCATCCCCATTTTGGCCATGATCATCATGAACACATTTTCGTACCCGATGCCCGATTTTTTAACGCTGATCACTTTTGGATTTTGCTTCGTGTTGAATAAGTTCGCCGGTGCGGGTATCCCAGGCGGGACTATTATGGTCTCATTGCCTATTTTGCAAAATTATTTCGGATTTAGTGAAGAGATGCTCGCGTTGATTACAGCGTTTTACATGCTCATTGATCCAATGACTACCTTGGGAAATGTAACGGCGAACAACTTGCTCGTCGTATTTATCAATCGTTGTTGGGGACATAAAAAACGTAGAGCGGCGAGTAAAGCTTGATAATCGGCAAGGAGCGCCCGACTTTTACGCTGATGCATTTCCTTAACCTACGTTGATTTTTTTACAATCGACGGAAGGGCTGTTTGTTGACACAAGCGCACTTCAAGATTAACGAGCGATTGAAAAATCCTTAATAAGGTTGAGGAATCTGCCTTGTGTCCCGTGGCTTGCTTAAGCTTGATTGATTAAGGGAATGATACAGATGCACTTTGCTGTCCAATAATGTGCGTATCTCTGCTTTTTTTATAACAGGAAATCGTCATGGATTTGTTCCTTTAGAAAAATAAGGTGGGAAGGCGCTTTATTCTTTTTGCATGAGCCGGCCGTTATAAGTTGAAACTGTTTTCAAGCGGATGAATAGGGAGTGAAATGTTTTTACTTCGCTCGAGTTGTCTTTTGTGGGGGGTACCAACGGTTTTTCCTCAGATTTAGTTCTTGATAAGTCAATTAGAAATTCGGTGCGTTGTTTATTGTCGCAAAAGTTGGGTCGAGCTAAGCATTAAACAGGAATTTTGGCGCTTTTTAAAAATTTTTAATACGTTTCTTAAGGTGCACTTTTTAAAACTGGCACGGCCCGTGCTTTATATAAAGATGTCAATCTAATTGATACCGCTAACACCTAAGGTGATATAACCAAAATACCGGCGACGGATGCTAAGTTTTGTGTCATCGTAAGGGTTGCTCTCGATCCGTCGCGCGGTAGAAAGAAACTAGTTTAATACCGCTTCCCTCATAGGATATTGAGGTCAAAAAAACTAAAAATGTCAATTTAATTGTAAAAAATTTTTGAATTAATAAAATGTAAACTGTGCCCTACGTGAAAGGACATGTGTATCGTGACATTCTGGACAGAATACGTGTGGTTTGCAATGAGGGCAAGGTACGGGTATTAAGGTTTGCCAAGCAATGCCACTTAAAAAGTGGGAGGGTGCGTGGTAGCCCCAATTGCCCAAACGTTTTAGTACGGAGGCACTGTCGCTTGCGTGCATGGTGGCGATAACGCAGTGGCCGGTAAGGGCGGCGTTAATGGCCAAAGTTAGAAGGGTAGACTCACGAATTTCTCCGATGCCAAGAACGTCTACACTTTGGCGCAGTAGGTGTCTTAAGATGTCATCAACGTTAGCGTTGGGCAAAAGATTGATTTGTGTAAAAGCATCATTGGGAATCTCGATGGGATTCTCCAAGCTTACAACCCGTTTGTTGCTTTTACAAAGCTCGTGTAGAATGCTGTAATACGTGGTCGTTTTCCCATTGCCGATGGGACCGGTGATGAGCCACAGGCCCTGGGGATTGTGACGCATTTTTTGAATGAAAGGTGATTGTTCAAGGCCCAATTGAGAGAGTGAAAAATTATTTTGTATGTCTTGTGGGAGAAGCCGCAGGACAAGGCTTTCGCCGTACAGAGAAGGTAAGCATGAGAGCCTGCAGTTTATGTGAATTTGTGTGTGATGAATGGTGATGTGGCCATCTTGCGGCATTTGCTTTTGATTGGGGTCAAGGTGGGCGTTGATTTTTAAGAAATTGGTTAAATTTACGTACGTTTGCCTGTCAAGTGCTTGCACATCCATCAATTGCCCTTGTCGTCGAAATCGAACTTGTACGTTTGTTTTTCTTGGCTCGAAGTGCAAGTCAGAACACTTTTGTGCGTAGGCGTCAGAGATGAGTTTCCCTACAAATGTGTGGAGGGGGCCAAGCCCTTGAGTGGAACTGGTTTTTTGATGCGTTAAAAAATGTTGGATGTTGTCTTCCAATGTAATCGCAGGGGTGTAAATGGGAATGATTTGTTTGTGCAATTGTTGGCTCAGCAAGCTTAAAAATGAAACTGTGTGGGGCGTTGGATTTTGCGAAATGCCGACGGTGATATGCTTTTCATTTTCGTGAAGCGGCAATATCTTGTGTTGTAGCAGCTTGCGTAGGTCCATATCGTGTTAACTGTGAGTAATAAATTTCCATGGATGGGGGGATTGTTCAACATTTATTTTTGCATTTTAAGGTGGTCTTTTGGCGACAAACGTAAACAATCAACAATTGTTTTATGGACGTCGCATTAATTTCGAAACAGCTGCTTTATTTTTTACTTTTATTCATTAGCTTGACTATTCACGAATGGGCACACGCGTGGATGGCCAACAAATTGGGGGATCCGACCCCTCGTGCGGATGGACGTGTATCCTTGAACCCATTGGTTCACGTGGATCCAATGGGTACGATCCTATTTCCCATCATTTGTCTGTTCATATCTTCTGGATTTATATTCGGATGGGGGAAGCCGGTTGCCATCAACCCGCAGTATTTTAAACGTCCTAAATTGGGAGAATTACTCGTCGGAAGCGCGGGCATATGGGGCAATCTGATCATTTGTTTAGTGAGCAGCATTGTCTTGGCCTTTTGTCCATTCGTGGGCACGTTGGCGTACACAATGTTAAGTTTAAATGTGTTTTTAATCGTATTTAACTTCTTGCCGATACCATCATTGGATGGTTTTTACGTGTTTAAATATTTTTTTAACTTTTCTGAATCGCTCATTCGTGTTTTGGAAGATTGGGGCTTTATCATTTTGTTGGTTTTAATCAATGTGCCGATCGTAAGGCATGTGCTGTGGACCCTCATTCAATACTTGCTTTCCTTCTTCGTGGGACTGAGTGTCAACCTGCAGCTATGGTTAAGATAATTGTCGTTTATTGCTGCCTTTGTGTGTTTGTCTGCCCACTTTATGCGAAGCGTATTCCATTAAGCGTTGTTGTTAACCAGCACAATCGAATTAATGTTGCCAGCTTGAAGCGCGCTCCTTCTCAAAAGTGGATCAACCAATTTCAAGGTAGGCGTGAGCTTAAGAAAAACAAACGTTGTTTGTGGCTTCATGCGGGGGATGAGGATATCCGTCCGTTGCAGTTTAGGCAAGCTCGACAATCCGCACTTCTCTTCAGGAAGAAAGGTAAATTGTTGCAGAAAAACACGTCACGTTGATCAACGCCTGTAATGTATGGGGCCGGTGTGTTGGTGCCTTCGTTTTAGAGAATGTCCTGCGGTGAGCTAGAATATTATTGCTGGAGGAAGAAAATTTGTCCAATGATGCAATCGTTAAAAACGTTTTTTCGGTCGTTGGTGAGCTTGAAATAGTTTTAATGCCGCCCATAGACTTAGACGAGGGGGTGAGAAACTTCTACGGGTCGCATGTGCAAAAATGAAGTTCGTGGCCCTGTTGAATGGACCGACGTTTTAGGGGTTGTTAGTTGACACGGCTTTAAATGTCCTTAAGCGCGGCTTACTCTAGCTTGGACAAGTCCCATGGAGCTTCGACTTGCACGGAAAAATGCATTTGTTCCAACGTAAGATCGATGGCGTAGGCGTGTAGGTACAGTTGTCTTAAATGTAGAGACCGATTCAATGAAAAATCGCCGTAGGTTTTGTCGCCCAATATGGGATAATGCCGCGAGGCACATTGGATGCGTAATTGGTGCGTACGTCCTGTTTTTGGGCGCAAGGTAATTTGAGTGCAAGTGATCCCATTTAATGTGATTGAACGGTCAACGGAAACCTCTGTCTGAGCCCAGAGCCCATCGTGTTGGCAATGTGATCGCAGTTGTTGTTTGGCATTTTTTTCAATTGAGATGCGATCGGTCCATGTGAGGGGAGCTTTAGCCGTTAGATGCCCTTTGATGACGGCCGTGTACGTTTTTTTTACTTGGTGATTTCGAAACATTTCACGTATTTTCTGGGCAACGTGAAAATTGCTCGACAACAGTAAGATGCCGGAAGTGGGGCTGTCCAAGCGGTTGAGTAAGTAAATGCATTGTTGGTCGTCTAATACGTAGGCTTCACGTTTAAGATCGTAGGGGGCTAAGAGGATACTGTTGTTGACTTTGTGATCGGATGAGTTCGGATGTGACAGCAAGTCATTGGGCTTGTAAATCGCGATGATGTCAGCTTGTTGTTGGATGAGTCGAACCTTTGAATGCCAAGGAATATGCATGAGTCTGCAAGAGAATTACGTGATTACCGGGCATGGGTGCAATCTTATTTTGCAAGTTTTGAAAAAAAAGACTATCACGTTGACAGAATTGTGAGAAAACTTTGAATAGAAGAAGGCGATTATGTTGGAACAACTTGTAATTATTGGAAGTGGATGTGCGGGATTGGCAGCTGCGATTTATGGCGGGAGAGCGCAGTTAAATCCACTCGTTATTCAAGGTCCTATGCCTGGGGGATTACTGACAATGACGACGGAAGTCGAAAATTTTCCGGGCTTCCCCGAGGGAATTCAAGGTGGGGAGTTGATGGAGCGCATGCGTAAGCAGGCTGAAAAATTTAAAGCGCGCTTTGAAAATGCTCAGTTGGTCAAACTTGAACGCTTGTCCGGTGGCATTAACCGCCTGTTTCTGTCGAACGAAAAGCAGATAGATGCAAAGAGCTTGATCATTGCAACGGGATCTCACAATAATCCGTTGGGCCTGGAAGGTGAAAAAGAACTGTTGGGAGGCAAGGGCCTCAGCGTGTGTGCGACCTGCGATGGGTTCTTCTATCGAGGCGAAGAAGTCGTCATAATTGGTGGAGGCGATTCTGCATGCGAAGAAGCGTTGTACCTGAGTAAAATGTGCAAAAAAGTGTACTTGCTGCACCGCAGAGATGTGTTGAGGGCCTCTAAGATCATGGCCGAGCGTGTTTGTTCGAATCCCAACATAGAGGTTGTCTGGAATAGCGTCCCGAAGAGTTTTGAAAGAGATGAGCAAGGCTATTTACGGGCTTTAAATGTTTATAATCAAAAGACCAATACGCCACGAACCATTGTATGCAAAGGTATATTTTTAGCCATCGGATGGAAGCCGAACACGGAGGTGTTTAAGGGCTTTGTGGATTTGACGGACGATGGCTATATTAAATCGGGCACTTTGCCGGTTGAAACGAGTCTGCCGGGGGTGTTCGCTGCGGGAGATTGTGTGGATCGTCGTTACCGGCAAGCGTGTGTCGCTTCCAGCATGGGCATACAGGCTGTTTTAGAGGCAGAAAAATTTTTGAATTAAATGGCGGCTAAAAAAAAGTGTAATTTTTGCGATAAGGAGGCCATTGTCTCCGTAGTGCTCATTCAAAATAATACAATGAAAGAAGTTGCATATTGTGAAGAGCACGCAAAAACCTATGCGGTGTTGAGCCCATGTGCCTACGAAATTGTGGATCAAGTCGCGGGTGATGAAAAGCCGATTGCGACAGCGGTGCAAACGTGTCCGTGTTGCCATTACACATCGGAAGATCTTGTTAAGAGCAGCCTAATGGGATGTGGCGAGTGTTACACGTATTTTGAATCTGTCACGCGTACAATTCTGCAGCGTTTGTACGAAACGCCCATTCATTTCGGAAAAGTGCCGACGAAGTACTTGACGGCCGAAAGCTTTGTGCCGCGTGTTGACTTGTTAAAACAACAATTGGCGGCGCTGGTGGCGAGTGAAAACTTTGAGCAGGCTGCTCTCATTAAGAAAAAGCTTCAAGGGGTTGAACGTCAAATCAATGCGTTGAAGAAGAAGGAAAGTAACGATGTATCAATTGACCTTTAGTAAGCAAAGTAATTCTGTCTTAAATAAGATGAGCAAGGAGATGCAAATGCGGCTCATCGATTTCTTAAGCAGTTTAAATTTTGAAAAAAAATCGTTAATTGAATTCGGTCAGATCATACGCGATAAGACAACGTTTTACCGGATACGTTGGGAGCAATTGCGCATTTACTTCGAATGTACGAGCGATCGTACTTTAATTGTGCATTACCTTTTACCGCGGCATACGTGGAATGATTTCTTGTTCCGGGCAAAACTGCCTTTTAACGAGGAGAAGATTGAAAAAGATAATGCTTTTTGGAAGTTTTTAGAAAATTTGTAAAATATGAAAAATATCAGTCGTGTTAAATTCCCGCTTGGGACAATTTATTTGTTGCCGAATTTGTTAACGGCAGGCAACTTGTTTTTTGGCTTTTTATGCATTATTCGTTGTATACAAGCGAAATATTGCGATGAAGGCTTGTCCACGTATTACTACAATCAAGCGGTATGGTGCATTTTTTGGTCTTTTGTCTGCGATGGATTAGATGGCCGTGTGGCGCGATTGGGAGGTAAAGAATCATTGTTCGGGAAGGAATTTGATTCCATTGCCGACGTCATTTCCTTTGGCGTGGCCCCCGCGATGATGGTATTCTTCCTCATTTTATCGCCCACCAACAATTATCCTTTTTTTAGAAAAATTGGTTGGGTCATCGGTTTTATTTATTTACTGTGTGGTGCGGTACGATTGGCTCGGTTTAATGTGATTACGCACCCCTTGTTGGCGGAAAATAAGCAATTGTCCCCCAAGCGCTCTTATTGTTTTATCGGTTTACCCATTCCGGCGGCCGCCGCTGTGATTGCCTCTCTGGTGTTGGTGATTACCCGCTTTGACTTAAAGGCATGGGCCCTGTTATTGCCCGAATTGATGTTGCTCATCGCTTGGTTGATGGTAAGTAACATTCATTATCCCAGCTTTAAACACATCGATTGGAATACCGAAACCCGTTTTCGCACCTTTGTGTTGATCGTTACCATTGGGGCGGTTATTTACTTTTTTAAGGAGTTTTCGTGTGCCATTATTTCACTGGGCTACGTATTTTTTGGACTTGTACGTCACATTAAACATCGTATTAGGGCGCTGAAGCATTAATGTGCTGAGCTGGCTTAAGCAATTTTTGGCGAAGTTCGCCTTCTTGAGGAAGTACGTTTCTTGGGCCTGTTCCAATGAGGCGCTTTGGAAGGGATATCGAGGCGAACGCATTGCGGCTCGTTACTTGAGGCGACAGGCTTACAAAATTGTAGAACGCAATTGGCGTCATGGGCGCTGTGAAATTGACATCATCGCGCGTGATAGAGACTGTCTCGTGTTTGTTGAAGTGCGAAGCCGTCAGAAAACGCAACTCTATTCCGCTTACGACAGCGTTGATCATCGTAAAAAACAAAATCTAAGGTGTGGGATTTACGCGTATTTAAGGGAACACCGCGTGCACGCATTTCGCATGGACATCGTAGCAATTGATTGGATTGAGGGCACGCGGGATTATGAATTGCATCATTATGAAAATGTAAGTATTCGTTGATCGCTTATGCGTAACTCATTACTTTTGAGGATGGGCTTGATGATAGATTTGTTGTAAATGAGTAATGTCGACGTGCGTGTACAATTGGGTGGTGGACAAGTGGGCGTGACCGAGCAGTTCTTGCACGACACGTAAGTCTGCGCCACGTTGCAGCAAGTGTGTTGCGTAACTGTGCCGACAGCTGTGTGGGGTCATATTCATGGGCAGATGAGCGCAGGCAAGGTATTTTTTTATGATGAGTTGGATCGAACGCTCCGACAATTTTTTGTGCTGTTGGCTGAAAATGAGTGGTGAATGCAAAGTTTTTGGGGGGTAAGCGCCGTACAAATTTTTTAGCGCTTGGAGGGCAAATACGCCCAATGGGATAATTCGTTCTTTGTTTCCTTTTCCGAGAACACGTACGAGCTGCTGCTCCCATTGTACATTTTCCACCTGCAAATGTGTTAGTTCTCCAACACGTATGCCACTGTCGTACAAAACTTCCAGAATAGCTTTGTCGCGACGCCATAAAAAGTCGGACAGCTTGCCGGCCGCGAACAGCTTGTCGGGCGTCTGAAGTAATTTTTCAATTTGTTCAATGGTAAAGAAGGAGGGAAGCTTGAATTCGAATTTTGGATGAAATTCGAGTGCTTCTTTCGGCATTGGAAGCCCGTGGTACTCTTCCAAAAACTTGAAAAACGTTCGGAGCCCTGAAAGCTCGTTGCTTAAAGTTCGTTTGCCAACCGCGCGTTTTTCAAGAAATTCAAAGAGAAAAGCGCCTTGGTTTAATTGGGAAATGCCTTTGGATTGTAGAAATTGGATCCAATGCTGCGCAACCGTGAGATAATTTTTTTGCGTGTATTTTGAGTAAGCCCTTTGTTGAAGAAATCTTGCAAAATTTTTTAACATAGATTAGGGGTTCTTTTCATAACAAATGGTGCTGTCGTGGAACAAGCATGGAGGAGGAAACGGTTATATGCAATGGTCCAGCCCCCTTCAAAAGAGTAAGGGCTTGCCCGAAAGCAGCCCCTACTCAATGTACTAACGACTGGCCAAATGGCGATAGAATTGTATTCGCCCTTGCACTTGTTGTTGGGCCAAGGTGGCCAATTCTTCAGCGTGTTGTGGATTCGTTTTACCCAGGACGGCAAACCGATTTTCCCGTTTTAAGTAATCTTTTAAAGGAATTTTTGCTTCTACTGCGTCGAGTTGCAGTGGATTTTCACCATTTTCGCGACGACGAGGATCGAAACGATAGAGCGGCCAGTAGCCAGAATCGACGGCGAGGCATTGTTGTTCAACCCCGTAGCGCAAATTGTACCCGTGCTCGATGCAATGGCTGTACGCGATGATTAAGGAAGGACCCTTGTAGGCATTTGCCTCTGAGATCGCTTTCAAGGCTTGCGCAGGATTGGCTCCAATGGCCACTTGAGCCACGTAAACGTGCCCGTAGGACATGAGTAACAAGCCCAAATCTTTTTTACACCTTTCCTTGCCGGCCGAAGCAAACTTGGCGACGGCGCCCAATGGGGTTGATTTAGATTGTTGCCCACCTGTATTGGAGTAAACTTCCGTATCCAAGACGAGGACGTTGACGTTCGCTCCACTGGCCAGGACGTGATCCAAGCCGCCGAACCCGATATCGTAGGCCCAACCGTCACCACCGATGATCCAGACAGACTTTTCAATGAGGAAGTCGGCGATGGTCAACAACTGCTTTGCCTCCTCTTGCTCCAAGGTCGACAGGCGTTGTTTTAACGTCGATACAAGTGTGCGTTGTTCTTGAATGGCTTCGGCTTTTAAGATGCGATCTACCAGATCTTCACCGATAGCACTTGCCAGCTTTTTCAGCAAGACTTGCGCAATTTTTCGCTTTTTATCGGTCGACAGGCGTATTCCGAGTCCAAATTCGGCGTTGTCTTCAAACAATGAATTTGCCCAAGCGGGGCCACGGTCGTCCGCATCACAAGTGTAAGGCGTGCTTGGTAAATTACCTCCATAGATGGATGAGCAGCCGGTTGCGTTTGCAATTAATAGGCGATCGCCAAACAATTGGGTGACAAGCTTGATGTAGGGAGTCTCGCCGCAACCGGAACACGCGCCAGAGAATTCAAATAACGCCTGATTAAATTGCGACTTTTTCAAATCCAACACTTCGTCCGTGTGCGCTTGATAGGGGAGTGTTTCGAAAAATTGTAAATTATTTCGGCTGTCCTCAAAAATTTGATCCTTTGCCACCATATTGAGCGCCTTGTGCGTGGGATCTGCTTTGCTTTTTGCAGGACAGATGCTGGCGCACAAGCCGCAAGATGTGCAGTCTTCCGGGTAAACTTGAATCGTAAAGGCGTGATCCTTAAAATCCTTCGAGCGGAAAGCGGTGGATTGAAAGGACGCCGGTGCCTCGTTGAGACGTTCCTTATCGTAGTGCTTGGAACGAATTGCAGCGTGTGGGCAAATCGATACGCAGCGGTTGCACTGTATGCAGATGCTCGGATCCCATTCTGGAAGATCTTGGGCAAGGTTGCGCTTTTCCCAACGTGTGGTGCCTGTAGGCCAGGTTCCATCGACTGGAAATGCACTGACGGGCAGTTGATCGCCTCGTTGTTCCAAAAGTTGTTGCGTGACCTTTTGCACGAATTCAGAGGCGCCATTTAAATTAAAATGCACGCGTCGTGGCCCATTGCTTTGTACGGCCCCCGGCTTGATCAGGTGCAAGTGAGATAGGGTTGCATCGACCGCGGCATAATTACTTTGAACGACGGCTTCGCCCTTCTTTCCGTAAGTTTTCTTGATGGCATTTTTAATGCATTGAATGGCCTCATCTTTGGATAAAATACCGGAAATGGCGAAGAAGCACGTTTGCATAATGGTATTGATCCGGCCGCCCATGCCCGTTTCTCGCGCAACCTTGTAAGCGTCGATCGCGTACAGTTGAACCTGTTTGTCCAGGATGGATTGCTGAACTTCTTGCGGCAATTTGGACCATACCTGATCGGCTTCAAAGGGAGCATTCAGCAAGAAAATGCCGCCCTTTTGTAAGGTTTTTAAAATGTCGTAGTGCTCTACAAACTGAAATTGATGACACGCAACGAATTGCGAGCTTTCAATAAGATAGGGCGCTTGGAGGGGCTTGGGTCCAAAGCGGAGGTGCGAAATGGTCATCGCGCCCGATTTTTTTGAATCGTACACAAAATACGCTTGGACGTATTGTTCGGTTTCGGCGCCGATGATTTTAATGGTATTTTTATTGGCCCCTACGGTTCCGTCAGAGCCTAAGCCGTAAAATAAGGCCCTGAATGTATCGTTACTTTCCAAATCGAGCGTCTTGTTAACCGGAACCGACAACTGTGTGACATCGTCGTCAATGCCGACGGTAAAGGAAGGTTTTAAGCTGCCCGCTTTAGCGGCGTCAAAAATGCCTTTGACCATGCTGGGCGTAAATTCCTTGGAGCCCAAACCGTACCGGCCGCCCATGATCTTTGGAAGTTGGCATTGCCCCGTACGTGTACCTTCTTGAAAGGCTGATTGTACGTCCAAGCACAGGGGCTCTGCAATGGCACCGGGTTCTTTGGTCCGATCCAGGACGATAACCTCCTTGACGCTTTTTGGAAAGGCTTGCAAACAATGTTTTAGGGAAAATGGGCGGTACAAATGGACGCGTACCATGCCTACCTTTTCACCACGTTCCATTAAGTATTGAATAGTTTGGTAAACTGTATCGCTGGCGGATCCCATCAAGACGAAGACACGCTCGGCGTCTGGGTGCCCGAGGTAATCAAATAATCGATAGCGGCGTCCCGTCAATTTTTCAAACAATTGCATTTTTTGAAGAACAATGTCTGGTACGGCTTGATAGAATCGATTACTTGCCTCTCTTCCTTGAAAGTAAACATCTGGGTTTTGTGCAGTTCCGCGAATGACAGGGGCATCGGGCGACAAGCCGCGTTTACGGAAATTTAAAACGTCTTCTTCGTCGATGAGTTTCCTTAAGATATCATCGCTGAGGGCTTGATAGGTGTTAATTTCGTGTGATGTACGAAATCCGTCAAAAAAGTGTAAAAAAGGTACGCGAGCTTTTAAGGTGGAAGCTTGGGCGATGGCCGCTAAATCATGGGCGGCCTGAACGGAATGAGATGACAGGAGTGCAAAGCCCGTTTGTCGTACGGCCATGACATCCGAATGATCTCCAAAAATAGACAAGGCGTGCGTGGCCAAAGCACGAGCCGTAACGTGCATGCAAAATGGCGTTAACTCGCCGGCAATTTTGTACATGTTTGGGATCATTAACAATAGCCCTTGTGAGGCGGTAAAAGTGGTTGTCAATACGCCACCTTCTAAAGAACCGTGCACGGTACCAGCCGCTCCACCTTCTGATTGCAACTGTACGACTTCGGGTGTGACACCCCACAGGTTGGGTTTGGATGCCGATGCCCATTGATCACACCATTCTGCCATGGGCGAGGATGGGGTGATGGGGTAAATTGCAACCATTTCGTTGAGTCTGTAGGCAATGGACGCAACTGCCTCGTTGGCGTCCGTTATGGCTTTTGTTTCAGGGCTACGTATCATTTTAACAAATAAATAGGCAATTTTTTCACAATTTTTATCCTTAAATGCAATTCTTTTTTTGAAGAACATTGCATCGATGGGCCTTCTAATGGGAATAATTTTACGGTGGACGTAAGTTTGTTAGCTTATAGTTCTTCAAGGTTGGTGCCGCCTCCATTCTCTATAAATATGGTTTTTACGCCACGTACTTTTGAATTAAGCAACGATGGCTAAAATGATACTTTTTATTTGCCCTAAGCTTCAAGATACGGCCTATTGGCTTAGGGCAATGTAAAATAATTGAGCGAGGACTCTACACGAGTTTTGTATTCTCCTATGATTTTTCATTTTCTAGCCACAAGTTCCCATAAATACGCCGCTCACTTTCGTCGTCTTTGCTAAAGTCCTACGTACGATTTTTGTTGTTTATCAATGAATTGATGGTTGGATTATTGGCGTGTTTCCATGGTTGATGTCGAATGTAAAAATGTGTCCAATTGCAATTAAGAGCACAAAGACTCATTTTTTGGCTCCCTGTATCACTCAGCTTGCTTGAGCTAATAGCAAGCTCACTTAATGAGTGCACGGGCTCCATGATTTTCTTATGGATGTAGGGTTAAGTTGTGTGAAGGCCCCCAAAATTTTTGATCATTGACAAGAATTAGCTCTTGTTTTGCCCGTGTACAGCTGACGTAAAAGAGCCGTGCAAGCTCACGCTTGCGATTGGATTCAGACGCTTGAGTACCATTGGAATCGGAAGTCCATACAATGGCCTTTTCGGTTAGATAAGGGTAGTGAGGTGGTTTGGGATAGAGGGGCCGATACAGAAATGGTACGATCACCACGGGCCATTCTAATCCCTTAGCCTTGTGACAGGAATAGCCTTGAAGGCAGGTCGGGTCGAGCTCTTGAGGGTAATCGAAAGGCGCGTTTAATTTTTCCTTTAATTGTCTGGCCAGTTCAAACCAATTGCCCTGATGTTGAACGCATTCTTGAGCCATTTGCTTAAAACTTAGTGCAATGTAATCGAGCTGTTGATTGGGGATCGTGGAGGGGATGGTTTTGCGAAATACATCGTCAACGAGCTCGCAGGCCACTTGGTACAGATTACGCGTGATGAGAGTGCGCCGTAATTCGTACAGCTGATTCAACGCATCGGCCACGGGGTCGTTGGAAGAACTGGGTTGGAGGATTTGTACCTCGTTGCCTTCTTTTACAAAACGTGTAATTTGCCTTTCGGGGATTTGTAAGCACCCACGTAAAAATCCGACAATTTCGAAGGCATCTTCCGGGTAGGCAATGATGTGAACGCATGCACAGAGCCAGGCATACCAATCCTGGTCGCGCCAAGTTTGTTTAGAGGAATAAATTTGCAGCGGAAGTGACTGTTGGGTAAAAACGCGGCTGATCTCTCGTAACCAATCATTCCGTGGGCATAGAATACAAATATCGCTGGGGGTGACCTTGCGTGTTTGGATGAAGTTTTTTAAGTAATTGCTTAAAAACAGGCATTCTTCTTCCAGAGGATCTTCGCTATTTGGGGCCGGAAGCGTTAATGTGTGACAGCAGCCGCTACGATCCGTTGCTGCGGACGTCAGTCGGACGTAATCTACCTGCGATGGATCCTTGCGAGAATTCAAAATGCTCGGGAAGGTTTCGTTGAGGTACGATACGATACCCGGTGGACAACGGAAGGTGTTGGTAAATACGAGCTTTTGGCAAAAACCGTCGCGAGTCAATGTCGAATGGGTACTCAAGTATTGTTGAATATTTGCGCGTGTGTAAATGGCTTGTTGAGGATCCCCCATCATGGAGAATTGGTTTGCCGGGTTGAGTGAAATCCATTTTAGCAGCAGTTGAAATTGTTCTGCATCGGTGTCTTGTGCTTCATCTAAGATGACAGAAATCGTACGTTGTTTGAAGTATTGGATAACTTCTTCTCGTGTGAGTAATTCTTGAAAAAGTCGAATGAGGTCTTCGTGGATTAAATAACCTTTCCTGACGCGAAAATGGAAATACTGTTGCGCCAGTTGTTGTACGAGATAAAACGCGTGTACGCTGAGCCACTTTTCTAACGGCTGAAATGCTTGATGAAAAAGTGCCTTAAACTCTTCGCCGCCCTTGTTGCAAGAGGGGATGGGCAAAAAATTTTCACTGTTGTCGGCCTCTTGAGCCCATTGACGTGCAATCGATTGATACTCGAGTACGCTTTTTGTGTTACGCGCATCTGCTTTATAATCGAGAATTTCGTCAACGGCGATGTGCGGGTACGCGAGAGAGGGAGCATTTTTGGGTACTGTGGTAAGATCACGTAATTCAGCCGCCAAGTTAACGATTTGCTCCAACTCAACGTGCCTCAAAATGTGAAGTGTGTTTTCATCCATCGGTGGATTCAACTCGCTTAAAAAATCTGCGCGTATGGCCTCATCTTGATCGTGAATGGCCCAACGTTGAGGCAGCAGTGTGTAAGTTTGAAATTGTTGGATGTAATGATAACACAAGCTGTGAATGGTTCCAAAGAAACTTTGGTTAAGAAGTTGACGGGTGGAGGCAGAGGCGTCTTGAACACGTGCTAAGGTTCGATTCGACAGAGCCTCAGCCGCTTTTTTCGTGTAGGTAATGACGTGCAAGGCGGGCAAGCTGTGCGGTTTCTTTCGCACAATTTGCTGAATGCGTTCAACGATCGCGTAAGTTTTCCCAACGCCGGCCGGCGCGATGACAGAATAATTTTCATCGATGTTGTAACAAAACGCATTGCGTGCATCTTGATCAGAATGAGAGGCTATCGTCATCGTCGTGTGAAAAAATAATTACTTGTGGGCCCGATGATGTCGTGTTTAAACGGGCCATACGCTTAGTTAAGAGGGTAGACAAACTCGCGTTGCGTCCTAGCTTAAGGGATTTCGAACGACTTGTCTCTCTATTTAAACGCATGGTACGTGCTATTAAATTCATTGCATTATTTTGAATAAAAGGGCTGGCTTTGTCTTTACAAGCCTTCACAGCTCTTATCGTCAAGAATAGCGATTGTTTTCACAAGAATGCAATTAAATAAAGCACATGAACGCATAGCAAATGCCTTTTTAAGAATTGGAGCTTGATTGAAACTTGATTGTATCCAACAACTTGATAAGTTTTATAAATTACTCAACTTTTAAGACCGCCCAATTTTAATAAGTACCTGCCTTTTAAAAATACAAATACACACGCTTTCAGCATCCAAGTCTTTTACAATGCCAACTTCTTAAATAATGCCGCCTCTTTTAAAAACGTTAATTCCCCTAAAACGCTATTTAAAAAGGTAAAGTTTCCCTAAAGACGTCGTCCATTAAAACTGCCCTTCCCCCCATAGACGCTGTCTCCCTAAATAACGCAACCTTTTAAAATACCAAGTTTCCTGCAAACGCCAGCCGCCTAAAAACGGCCAAACCATTGATGGGCCATTGTCATCAGGTAAATCCAGCTTGATAAAGTAAGTTGAGCTCAGAATGATATCACCCTTACTGAAGGCCCCCAGCTTTTCAATGGCGCCCCCACCCAGACTCGAACTGGGATTAACGGTTTAGGAAACCGCGGTTCTATCCTTTGAACTATGAGGACTCTGAACGCTACTTTGTAAGTATTTGATAGGAACACAATAGAAAAGTGTGGGTAAAAGGCAATGTATTTTTATAAAAACCAACTAATGTTCATGGATAATTTAAAAAAGGAAGCATGTTGAGGTGAGATTTTATTTAAGTCCCATGATAATGTAAAATTTAATTACAGGGGAATAACTACTAACTTCTCGATAATGAAATATTAGATAATTTTTTTAAATTTAACTATGCAATCATCAATCTCAAGGAGATCAATATCTTTTCATCTTTTTCACCCTTATAAATGATGAGTAAAAGAAACCTTATTTTTTATGTCACATGGTTCTTTTCATAAAAATCCAATTTCCGTCTGCTGCTGGCTTTTGGGATATTGAAAGCATTTGGGGTGGTAAAAGTTGTAACGTACGTCCTAGCTCGGTGTTTTGATCCTGTTGTTGATTATAAGCCTTAACAGTAATATCAATTTGAATACCGGGGCATTGGTTTTTCACGTAGTTTTGAAAATTTTCTAAACTATAATATTGAGACATTGCTTCTATATATTGTTGAGCTGCTTCTTTTTGGCCCTTTGCGGTTATATTTTCTTCAATATCAATATCTTCATCGTCGATTTCATTAATGGCGTTTATGATATTGTTTTTATCTTGTTCAGTCTTTGAAATATCCCAGGTAAGCCGAATGTATTTTGTTTTATTTTTATTATAATTCCATGCTATTCCTACTGAATGCATTAAGGTTTTAAATTTTTCTCCTAGGTATTCATGGCCTTGCCTGAGTGCCTCCAATGAATTACGTAAGAAGCTATTATCTACAAGGGCATAATTATTGTGGTAAATTGGCCCCAGATAAAATTCCCCATTGGGTTTTAAGGTTTTTAATAAAGAAGTTATCAAGTAATCAGATCTATAGCTATCTGCAGCCCAGCTTATGTATTCAAACGTTTGATGATCATTAATAATTATATCAAAATTTTCCACATGGTTGGCTACAAAATCATCTAGAGCTGTTTTATTGCAAAAATTAAATTGACAGTGTTCAATTCCATTTGCTTCTGTAAGACTAGGCATTTCATCTATTGTGTTAATTTTATAGCCTTGGATGCCTTCTGTAACATTTTTCCATCTTGATTGACCTGGAGCAGCCCCAATAATTAATATGTTTTGATCTTGCGCAGATACTTTAGAAATGCAGCTTAAGCATAATACAATTAAGTAACCAATAAATAATTTCAATCTCATAGGCTCCATGTTAACATATAAATAAATCTATGTAAATAAAAAATTAAGTATAAAAATTTTTATTTATAGCAGTGATCAAAATAATGGTAGAGCTAAAGCACTTAATTTTAAAAATAATAGATTTTAGCGTGTTATATTAATAAATAACTCGATCTAACCTATAGTTTTTAAATTTAAGCAGTAGGGCAGTGCCCTTTTTGGGATTTTCTTGTGTGGTAATGGTGTTTTAAGCTTGCTGTTCTGAAAAAATATTTGGCATTTCCAATCTTCATTTGGTTTAATTACCTTTGTAAAAATCACTTTAGGGGTTTGTAATGTGATTTTAAGCCTCAATTGGGGGCAAAATTTTAGAACAAAATTTATAAATTGATTTTAAAAAAACAATTTTGCTCTTAATTCATGTGTTAATTCTTATTTAAATAACATTACTTGGCGGTTTCTATCTTATTTAATTTCTTTATTGTAAGGTTCATGGGGATGTGCTTATAATTTTGTGTTCATATGAAATTTTCAAAAGATAATGTGCTGGTCAAAGCTCAAAATGGCGTGGAGTTGGTGGAATATTGCAGTCAGGCCAAAGACCTTCCGATTGATTGCGCAATTGCAAAATTCAGGGACGGCTGTTACCCAAGGAAAATGAATAAAAATTTCCACGAAATGTTTTTTGTTTTGGAGGGAACTTGTGAGATTATATTTGATGATCACGTTGAAATTTTGAAGGCCGGCGACGCTTTTATCATGCCGGTCGATACGGCACACACGATTAAAGCGAAGCATGCGGATATTTTAATCAGTTGCACGCCACAATTCGATATTAATAATGTTGTATTTTTGTAAGTTAACGAGTGGGAAGGATTAAAAAGGCGTATCCTATTGGCCTATGTTCGAGTGATGGGGCTTGATGCCATATAAGTCGATAACTGCGTAGATTATCATGGATAGGTCGTTGTGTTGAAGTTTTTAATTTGTTGGAGATAAAAAACTTAAATACTATTGAGTCGACTTAATCGCCTTTTATAAACGGGTTGCATGGCATTGTGAAAGATTGTCGCAAGTGGAGTCAAAGTTAAGCGCGCTTCGCAATAATTTAGATGCATCGGATCAGGTGAGAAAAATGTACTTAATTTCCTCGCACGTTAAAAAATATATTCTAATTTTCTAAACAATGCCTTTATTTTTTACACTTTTGTCACAAGCCTCGCACGAAGAGGTTACTTCAGGTGCGCATACTTGGTGGGCATTATTTTTATTCGTTTGGTGGGCGTGTGTTTTTTTGTACGGAAGCTGCAGAATTGTTGGAAAGCTAAGGCTCAAATTGGCCTTCAAACCTAATGCACAAAGTTATTTGTTGCCCATTGAGCCTCTTGCGCCTGCGTTTGGAGGGAAATGCCTGCCCATGCTTTTCTTTTTGTGGGCATGTTTTTACATCCCCATGCTTGTGCAAAAGACGTGCCTGCATTTTGGGTCGGCTTATTTGCCCACAGCTCGTGCAGAACGTGTGTTTTGTTTGACGTTTTTGGGGCAAATTGTGTGGCTGCTGTTGTACAGATGCGTTGGGAATTATAAATATAATAGGACGTCTTATGCGTGGTTACAGGCAATCCGGCTTGGGTTTCAAAGTTATTGTGAACTAATTCCATGCCTGTTGTTGTTGGTCTTATTTAAGGAGTTGTGCGTCTACGGGTTAAGACAGCTGAATTTTAATTTCGAGCCTACCATGCAACCCATAGTGAGCTTATTATTGGAGGGGCAATTGTCCTCATGGCCACTGTTTATCGCCTTTGTAAGTGTTACTGTGTTGGCTCCCATTTGTGAGGAAATGTTGTTTAGAGGGCTGATTTTTAATTTCCTGGCGAGTAAAGTAAGTCGCATGTTTGCCTTGTTGGGCAGCTCCTTATTGTTTGCCGCCATGCACTTCCACTTGGATTCTTTCATCTATTTATTTTTCTTGGGCGTGTGGTTATGTGTAACGTACTACAAATCTGGCAATATTTGGGTCAATATCGTTGTGCACGCCTTGTTTAATGGGAGCAATTTTTTGTGCCTTTTAATTTTGTCGGATCGATAAGCAATGTTTTTGGAAGATTTAAAATCGGGAATTCGGACACGGAATGTGGAAGAAATGGACGCGATCGCAAAAAATTTTGCGGCGTGTTGTCCGTTGTCATGCTTTTTGGCACTGCACGGGGACTTGGGAAGCGGAAAAACGGCCTTTGTGAAGGGGCTTGGACGTGCCTGGAACATCGATGACGTGAAGAGTCCTTCGTTTAATATCGTTGATTTCCACCTCGGTCAAAGACGTTTGGCGCACGTGGATGCGTATCGTTTGGATAAAGCAAACTTAGATTATTTTGGCTTAGAGGACTTCTTAATACCGCCTTTCTGCTTGGCCGTTGAGTGGCCTGAGAAATTAGAGGGTTTGATCGATTTTGATTTTCAACTGTATTTTTCAATTGTAGGCGCTTGCCATCAAATTCAGTGGAAGCCCAATGTCGGCCGAAATTGAGCTGTGCCGAGATTTAGATCGGTCACTTGTACAATCCCGCACTTACTCATTGAGAAAGCTCGTGCGCGCTTTTGGACTTAGGCGGCCGTGATTTTGTGTGATGGAAGTCTCAATCGGATGGTGGTTGGTGACATCCATTTTGTTGATTATCAGATTTAAAGATGTGATTCGCGGTTGTATGCCATTGCCTTAGTGACCCGGTCTATTCGGACAATGATCCTTAGGGTCGCTTGTAAAATGAATCCGTTATGTTTCCGTGGCTTGGGGACTGTTTTACCGTGTTATAAGCTTCTTATGAGCGATATGGAAGAACTTTCCCCTATGTTCGAAGTCTCTTTACCTTCATTTTTACCCTGAAATTGTTGGGCAGGTCGCCGGACAATGGGAGAAAGTTATTGCTTGAATAGAAAAAGGTTGCACTTTGTTTTAATTTTTGAGAAATTGCTAGCATGGAAGCGGCGGTTGTTGTCAAGGACTTAACAAAGCGATATGGCCGGAAATGGGCCATACAGGCGTTAAACTTTGAAATACAACCGGGCTGCATCGTCGGTTTTTTGGGGCCTAATGGCGCCGGCAAGAGTACGACCTTACGAATATTGTGCGGCTTAATGCCGGCAGATGAAGGTTGTGTGTACATCAACGGTTGTTCCATGACAACACAGCTGGAGCAGGCTAAAAGAATTATTGGGTACATGCCGGAGAGTAACCCTTTGCCGGAGGATATGCGTGTTCGTGAATACTTGCGATTTCGGGCCTTCCTTAAACGAGTCCCGCGAAGAGAAGTTCGTGAAGCGGTTAACAGTGTGATGGAGCGGTGTGACTTGCACCGTACGGCCGCTGATAAGATGATTGGCCAGCTTTCCAAGGGTTTTAAGCAACGGGTTGGAATTGCCGAAGCCCTCTTGGGCCATCCCAAGTTGGTGATTTTGGATGAGCCGACGATTGGTTTGGACCCGCATCAGATTTTAAGCATTCGTGAGGTTCTCAGGCGATTAAAAGGCGAGACAACGGTCATATTTTCGAGCCATATTTTACCCGAAGTGGAGGAGGCGTGTACGCATTTGGTTATTCTCAACCAAGGGAAAATTGTGGCAAATGGGTCGCCGCAATTGTTGAGAGAATGCCATTTTAAGACCCTCTTGTATGCGCTGACCATCGAAGATGCACGGCATGATTTTGAAGAACGTTTATCATATTCGGCGTGGCATTTAAAAGTTAAATCATCGTCCGCCAAGCGAGGCGATGTAATGACCTATGAAGTGGAGACAGAAACGAATGAAAAGCTGGATGAGTCAGCTTTCACACGTTGGATTTTTGAAAATCGTTGGCCGCTGCTTCAATTTGTAAAAAAAGAGGCCGATTTGGAAGATTTGTTCCTAAAATTGACTTCTGTGGCGTGGAAAAAAGAAATGTAATAATTTTGCGATGAGTACATTTATAACATTGTTGATCAACGAAATAAAGCGAATTTATTTGCATGCGAGTACTTATTTTGTAATTGCATTTTTTCTGCTACTGATGGGATTTTGTTACCTCTACATCCTCTTTTTATACAGCCGAAGTACCATGGAAATATGCACTTTGCAGAGCTTCTTTAACTTATTTTGGATCCCCACCTTGTGCATTATCCCGTTGTTGTGCATGAGAACATTTTCGGAAGAACGACGTCTGGGCTTGTTGGAAAGTTTACTGTCCACGGCGATCGGCACACATCGTTTGGTCTTCAGTAAGTTTTTGGCAACGTACGGTTTGTACCTTACCTTATGGGGGTTAAGCTTCTTTTTCCCAGTCTTTTCTCAATATTGGTTGCGTCAGGATCTTGTTGCCCCCTTATTTACACGTCAGGTTTTTCTGGGCGGTTGCATTTTTTTAATGACGAGCAGCTTTTTATTTATCAGCTTGGGCTTATTCGCCAGCAGCTTGACACGGAGCCAGTCGGTTGCGGGCCTACTGTGTTTTAGTTTCTTGTTTATATGCTTTGTCGGCTTTCGTTTTCTGGGGGAAGTCGTCGATCCTCAAATGTGGAATGTGTATTTTGAATTTCCGCAGGTTTTGGATAACCTTTGTGCCGGGATATTCGATGTACGTCCCTGCCTGTTTTATTTATTGTCGGGGACTTTAGTTTTGGAACTCACTGCCCTGGTCGTTGAAGCCAAATCTTTACGATGAAATACTTGGATAATTTTAAAAATTTTAACCGTGTTAAGAAGTGTAACTACGGCCTGCAAGTTGCGCTTATTGTAATTTTGCTCGTGGGCCTGCAGCTGATGTTGAACAATTGTTCGGTACGTTTTGATTTTTCAGAAACGAAGTGCAATAGCTTGAGCCCCGAGACAAAGACTTTCCTATGCGGGCTAAAAAACAATGTTGACATTATTCTTTTAGACGACGGGGTGCACATGAACGAAGGTTTTTTGCGGCAAATGCATCGCTTGGTCAGCTTGTATCAAGAAGTTGCCAAGCACGTGCCGACCGTTGCCTTTAATTTTAAACACGTCGATACACTGAAAAATCCGCAGGCCACTTTGCAAATTAAGACGCAGTACGATTTGTCCGTCGATGAGGGCGTAATTGTGAATGTTGACAAAAAACTTAAGGTGTTGCACATGGAGAATTTTTATCAGAGTGATGAGCGTCAAAAAGTTCAATTTGTGGGGGAGCATGTTTTGACCAATACGTTGATTGATTTGGCGCAAAATAAATCGAAAGTTATTTACTGGACGATCGGTCGTCGTGAATACAATTTTACCGATGTTAACGTATACAATGGCGCGTCTTTGGCCGCTCAAACCTTAAGGCAGTGTAATTTCGAATTACGCGAGTTGGATCATTTCACAAAAGTGCCACAAGATGCCAGTATGCTGGTGATTGCGGGGCCGCAAATCCCATTTTTAACGGAAGAGTGCGATGCTTTAAAAGATTATTTGCTCCAAAGGCATGGTCGTATTTTACTTTGCCTTCAGCCCATTTATGATCACGGATTGGATCCACTGCTAAAGCAATTGGGGGTAGAGGCTGAAGACCAGTTGCTTTTGGACAATGGTAAAGATTTTTTAAGCGCGCAGGGAAGTCTGATCATCCGTCGTCTTAATCGGCATGCAATTACGCAAACACTCATTGAAAACTCGTTGGGATTAACCTTTGGGCTGGTGCGACCCATCCGTATCGACCCAACGCATCTTGCGCATTGTACCCCTCTGTTGTATTCGGCTGAAACCAGTTGGTCCAAGAAGAGGGTGGATACGGAACATTTGTTCTTTGATCCCCAATCAGATATGAAGGGCCCGCATGTTTTGGCCTGTGTTTTTGATAATATGCCGTCAATAAATCTTGATTTAAGTTTATCTTCCTCTAAAGCTATTATCGTGGGTTGTGCGGATTGGTTAAGCAATGGAAAATTTCTTTCGTTGGGCAATCGTTGCTTTTGTTTGAATTGCTTAAAGTGGGCGTTTGGGGATGATTATACTTTCTTAATTAGGCCCTTGCCGTTAATGCAGTACCCTCTGATGCTATCGCAACAAAAAATACTGATGCTCCTTATCAATTTTTTAATTTTGCCTTTTGTCTTTTGCTTGTTTGGAATTATAACGCTTTCTGTAAGGAAACAATGATATGTTACGTGTAGGTTTTACAATTGTTTTAATTTTGGCAAATGTCTCATGGTTGTGGGTTTTTTACTATATTCGAACCCACGCACAGGCGATGGATCCCGTCATCTCTCTGCAAGTTCAATCGCAATTGCATCATGTTCAATCGTTCGTTGTTTCAAATTTGGAGTCGGGTGCAGATTACGAATTGCGTAAAGTAAACGCTGACTGGTTCCTTGAAAAACCGTTTAAATGGGCGGCGAATTCCATTGCCGTTGAGACCTGCTTGCAACAATTGTTGAACTTAGATACAAGTACAAATTTTAAGATTTATCATGAGGTGGCGGAAAATGATATTTTGGCGTCTTACGGCTTGAACCCTCCCGCATTTATTGTCCGATTTAAGTGCCCTCAACGGGAGTACGTCTTGCACATTGGGCAAAAAATAAAATCCAATCACCGTCTGTACGTGTACGAACCGGAAACACGCTTGGTTTTTGTCTGCAAGCCAGAAGCGTTAGGTGCAATTTTTTTCAACGAGACGCAGTGGTGTAATACCTATTTTTTCCAAAGTAAGTTGGATAATGTACAGAGTCTCACGTACGATTCTGTGTATCAGCATTTAATCCTGGCAAAAGAAAAGGAGCAATGGTATTTAAAAAATCCGTTGACGGCGAAGGCCAGCAACATGCGTGTGGAGACCGTTATTCAGCAGATCCAAAATATGGAAGTATTGCGCTTTTTGGATGATAAAGAAGTCGCCAGCTTGTTGCAACAAGTTGATGTTGAAAAGCAGATAAGTACCTTGAAACTGTCGAACGAAGCCCGTACGGTGAGTTTGAAGGTTTTGCCTTACAATGAGGATCAAAATGTGTTTGTTGCGCAAGGCGAAGATTTCGACAAGGCCTTTTTATTCAAGTCTACGTGGGTGTCGCGTCTGGAATCGCCGCAAGAAAGCTTGAGAGAAAGGCAAATCTTTAATTTCCCCATCAACGAGGTTTGTAAGATTACTTACACAAAAGGCCAAGAATCGCTCGAATTGAAGCAAATTGACGGTCAGCGTTGGGATATTATGCAATCCTGTGAACAGAACTTAGTCCAAATGGATCGTGCTTCCTATCGTGCTATTTACGGGTTCTTAAAGGACTTGAAATCCGTGTACGTCGAAAAATTTTTGGATCACACGTTGTTAGGCGATTTGGGCCCCACGCCGAAGTCGGTAAACGTAAAAGTTGTTTTGCCGCAAAGTGAAATTGATTGTACGCTTTACCAAGTGGAAGATGACTTCTATTTAAAATTAAAGGATGATTTGACTTGTTTTAAGTTGGCCTTGGTCAATGCGCAGTTATTGGAACAATCATTCGATTCCTTTAGAGATAAACAAATTTGGCATTGGAATCATGACGAGCATTTGTACGGTATCCAATGGTTGTCAAAGACGGGAGAGGCCGTAAAAACATCGTTGTTGTTTAAAAGGGACTCCATTAATTTGGTTCGTGATCCCGGTCTTGTGCAAAAGCTTGAGCCCGTATTGAGGGTTTTAAATGCCAAGCACTTTGTCCATTTGTTGAATTACTCAACGCCCTTAATTCCATTTATTTTCGCCGGTGGATCCAGTTACTTATTTCCACAACAGTTAATGATAAAAACCATTGATGCCAAAGGTCGTGTGAGAACATATAACTTGGCTTTAACCTGTCGTTTGGGAGGCAACTTGCAATTGGCTTGTTATCGAGGCAAGTACTTCACTTTACCGCAGTCGTGGATAGACGCTGTTTTTTCGTTAACGGAATTATCAGAATGGCAACAAAAGTTGTATCTTTTCCATGCGGCGGAGTAAAGTTTTTTGGGGACATATTGGCCTGTGTGTATGCCTTATTGTTTCGCTTATTGCCTTGTCTTATGCGATTATTAAGCAGGCGAAAGCGCTTAGAATCTCGCTGCCCGATAAATTCATAAGTTATTTGCAAAAGAAAATTGGAATTGCGGAATTTGATAAGGCGTACCTTAATTTCCAACAGCTTGAATTTTCCAATTTAACCCTGGGTGGCGGCAAGTTGAATTTTCCCATGGCTTGTTTGAAATTGGATACCCACGTGGGACATTATTTGCTGGGGCGCGCGCAACATACTCTATTCTTGCGGCATGGGCACGGTGATTGCGGGGATCAATGGCATATTTCGCAGGTGAATGGTTTTGTGGAAACGTGTGGACGGCAATGGCGTTTAAATCTCCACGCTTTATTTAACAAAACGCATGCCATTCATGTGACGAGTGAACTGTTAAGTGAATTTCCGTCCTATGTAACTTCCTGGGGAGAGCGATTTTTGCAGTTGTTATCGGGCTCGAATCAAGGTGCTTCTGCGGTCGAACCGGCTCATATCCACATTCACTTAGGACGAGAAAAGGGGTGTGTTCGGCTGGAATTACAAGGTGCGTCTGTAAGCTTAGACCCGTCCTCTCAAATTGTATGTTCGGGAGGACAAATCAAGATGATCGTCGGCAAACAAGCCATTGACGTAAAAGGTAAGATAAGTCAGTTGAGTTACGGAGATTACATTTTGTCGCACGTGTACTTTGAGGGCCAATTGACGGAAGAACTTGATTGCAAAGGCATCCGTGGGTATGGCGAGATTGCCGGACCTCTCTTGCAGCATTTAAGTGGCACATCCACGATAGCGTTTACGCAGAAGGGGCCCTTACGCAATTCAGCGGTCAATTTTTTGTTGGAAAATGAGAAAAATTTTGTGCAAGGCTTTGGGAAATTTACGGATTTTAAGTGGACTCAATGTATGGGAAGAGCTGTCGTACAAGCACACGTTTTACCGGAGCATTTTGGAAAAATTCCCGACTACCTAAACTTTCAACGGCCGATATACTTAAAATTCAGTACCAAAGATACGCAATTGTACTGCTTGGCCGCTGAAACACGTCATTTGTGTGTGGATTCGTTTTGTTTTGATCGCATTTTTTTACGTTTGAATTACGACCTTGCGCACGGGAATGTAAAGTGGTCCGGACGTGCGAAAGAAAAAAACTTTGCCTTCAATTCGCAGGGCCGCTATGATGGACTTTTACAACAAGGCCGCTTGTTTTTACAAGGAGAAATCGATCCTCAACTGACGTATTTGTGGGCAACTTATTTGCCGCAATGGTGGATTCCATTTTGGCGTTGTTTAAGGTTTTTTGACCGCATGCCGACGTTTAACTTGGACTTTGACTGGGATGAATTAGATGAATCCCACAATGCACTGTACGCTACGGTGACGGCACAGCAGTTTTTATACAAGCAGGCAAATTGTTCGAATCTAGCCTTAAAAATAGGGTACATTCCTCATTATATTTGTTTGGATGCTAGGCGCGTGGAGACAAAAGAGGGACGAGGCTTATGTGCCGTTGACTGGCTTTATAATGATCTTGATCAAGATGCTTGGTCCATAAGAGGTCAAGGCGTCTTCCCGCATGATGATTGGCAAAGCCTTGTTGGCGCGTTTATTGACAATGTCCCTCGCATGCCGTTCGTCGAGCATGCAAGCCCAATTCGTGCAACTTTCAATGGGCGTATTTATAACCATATGAACGCCATGGGCAGTGTGCGAATTGCCCTTAATACCCCGAGTGTTTCAATTTACAACGTGCCCTTAATCCATCTGTCTGCGCACATTCACTACATTGACCAACAATGGGATTTCCCTCAATGGTCTTGCAAATTGGCGCACAATGCGGCCATGGAAGGGCAAATGAGTTTTAGAAAAGATGAGACATTTTCTTTCAAAATTAATGCGCAAGAGGTGCCGAGTGCGGTGCTTTTGCGACGACTTGATTGCCTGCAATCGTGGGTGAAAGATCTCCAGCAAGACGACTTGTCCTCTTATGAGGGGATTTTGGCTGTCGATGCCATGGGAGAAGGGCACGTGGGGAAATTGGAGACATTGACGGCCAAGGGCAAGGTGAAATTTAAGAACCCATCTTTGGCGAAAATTCACCTTTTGGGCCCCTTGTTTAAAATTTTTTCTAAAAAGTTAAGCCTTTTTACCTCAGTGGACCTGAATTATTTGGCGTCGAAATTCTACCTTAAGAACAGTGTATTGACGTCAAAAGGCCTTTTTATGACCGGTCCCAGCACGCATGTTAAGGGGGACGGTGAAATTAATTTGTTAACGCAGCAGTTAAAAGCGCAACTGAACTTTTCATTTCTTGATTACAAACAAGTAAAGTTCCCCGTCATGCGGGAGTTCGTTCAAATCCTTCAGCCTTTTTTGAAGGGATTTGGGGCTCAATTGTCGGGTAGTTTCCAAAATCCTCAGTGGCAATTGTCGTTTAATCCGTTGAATTTTTTATTGAAATAAACGTACATTAAAAATCTTTAATTTTTATCTTGTTTGTGCACGAAGATTAAGGTTTTATAAGAAGCATTAGGGGCTGTAGCTCAGTTGGAAGAGCGTGTCGTTCGCAATGACAAGGTCGTCGGTTCGATCCCGATCAGCTCCACCAGTGCATTCTAAAAGGGTGGGCGTATAGGAAGATGGTTTTAGATGTGCAACTTAGATAAGCCGGTGGCGCTTTTTTTGGTTTATTTAAATTTATTTGCTAGGGTGATGAAGGGGGTGTCAATTAAGGTGGCGTTTCTTACGGGATTAGGGAGTGTGCTGAAGCGTGTGAACCGCGCATAAAAATTTTGCAGAAAAAAGCTTCTCTCTTGAATCAGAGTCCATTACAACTTTTTCTATGACAATTGTGGGCTTAGCAGAACAGGCAGGTTATTTTTTATACCCACTCGTTTTAATGGGATTTTTGTCGTGTTTGTTCTTTTGTGAGCGGCTGATTTTTTTGCATAAAGGGCAAATTAAGGCGGAACCTTTTTTAGTTGGTATTCAAAGCTTACTGCATAAAAAACGTAAAATTGAGGCAATTACTTTGTGCGAAGAGACGCCGGGACCCGTAGCTCGACTTGTCAAGGTGGCGCTTCTTTGTAAGAGTAAGGATACCAATGCCTTGCTGGAAGAGGTAAAAAAACAAGCCTTTTTGGAACTTTACTATTTGAGAAAGCGCATCGAATCCATCAAAGTCATTGCTCAGCTGTCACCTCTGGTGGGGCTGACGGGTACCATCTTTTATTTTTTAAAAGGGTTTTGGAGCTTGGGGACCTTAGATGCCTACACATCGATGACAAGTTTTTCTCCTTACATTGTGTCGGCGCTATCCCTGACATTTTTCGGCTTTGTATGTTCGTTCTTTTCTTATGGGGCTTACCATTTTCTTATAGGCAGGCTTAAGGCTATTTTGTTCGACATGGAGTGGACGGCACACTCCCTAATGCTTTTTTTTGAAAATGAGCAGAAGAATGGTTAGATATGCGTAATTCATTTGAGCCTTTGGGGCTGTTACACGAGATGCAGTCCAGTGAACAGTCATTGCCTTTGAATTGGGTCCCTTGTGTTAATTTGCTTGCTTTGGTCGTAGGGATGTTGTTGTTAAGTTCGCATTGGTTGTGCCCGCCAGGCTTAAATTTGCACCTGCCGGTAACTTCACAAGGTGTTGCTTTTGCCAATCCATTTCCCGTGCAAGATTCGTTGATGATAGATTGGGAGGGTAGGGTGTTCTTTCACCGCAAGCTGTACAACGCGGAAACACTTGTAGAATTATTCCGTGAGAATTTCCAAGTTCAATGTTTGTTGCTAAAGGTGGACACGCAAGCGCCCTTGGAGCTAATGATGCGGGTGATTTCAAACGCTTATCAGTGTGGTTGTCGGCAAATTCAGATGGCCGTTAACGTACGTAATTAAACTATGTTGCGCATCATTTTTTCTCTCTTGTGTTTTCTCTGTTGCATTCGCCTTTTTTTTAAATTCCCTCCTGAAAAAGGTACACCTACGCTTTTATTCCCTTCGCGTGAGCACAATTGGACGTTGATCAAATCGCCTGCATGTGAGCCAGACTGGACGGATGAAAGCCCGCTGTGCACGTACACGCACTGGAATTTTGCACCGACGCTTGATTACCATATCCCCATTTTGAAACCTAAGCTTGATTGTAAGTATCGGACGGAAGTGAGTGAACAACTCGTTTACTTGAGCCATTTTAGTAATTATTTACAGTCGAATGTTGAACTGTTCGAGGGTACGTATATTGCTCCGCAGTTGAGTCGATTTTTAATCCCAAAAGCTTTACCCAAGAAATTGGGCGATAAGCATGTATCTCAATTGAGGCTGCGATGCTTCAGTAAGGACAAGGTTATTTGTGAAAAAATGCTACCGAGCCCGTTTCCGTTGAATAACAATGAGAATGCTACGTTTTATTACGAGGGATTACTGTATGTGGAAAAAAATCAGCCCATTTTATTAACGCAAAAGTTTTCTGGCTTGATGGAATGGCGGGACGGCTTGCAGTCTTTAATTAGAAGTGAGATGGCCGACTTGTATTTGAGCCCAGGCATTTATCAAATTCGTGTGGAATGAGCCGGGCGAATGTGTATTTTTTTGCTTTGACTCGGCATAAAAATATTGTTTGACTTGTTTATATGGCAGTAAAAGCAAATAAAGTTAAGGAATGTGCTCCCGGAAAATTTTATGTCGATGATCAATGCATTGATTGCGATCTTTGTCGTGATCTAGCACCCGAGTTCTTCGGCCGTTTGGATGATAAGTGTTGTTCATTCGTTAAAAAACAACCTGCCAATGCCCAAGAAGAAGAGTTGTGCATGGAAGCTTTGGAAAGCTGCCCGGTCGATGCTATCGGCAATGACGGTGACGAGTAATCGCTTCCGCCATCAAATTTTTTAACTGAATTAGGGCGTCCGGTTAGGCGGGGCGTTGTTGTATCTGACTTAGCTATTGCTATACAGCGCGTTTGCAGGCAAGTGCTTGAATGATAAATGGCATGCAAGTGCCCTTGAGTATTTGTCGTGCAGAGCGGGTTTTAATTTTAGTGGGTACGCCTTAGTTTAACTTGATTGTTCCTTCTGCTTCTCTTGAATCTTTCAAAACCTTAGGGCTCACATGACTTGCTTATGTCTTAGCTGGTCCTCTGATGCTTGCGTTTGTTTGAGAGAAATGAACTTCTATCTGATTTACAATCAGTAGGTTTCAATAAAAGTTTTCTCTTTCAACTCTCGAATTAATGTTTGGTAAGCTTGCTCATTTTTTTCCTCAATGATGCGTTCTTCTATGGTAGATTGAACGGAGGACAAGGCCTGTACCTTTGCTGGCTTGCGATCGAGAACGCGCAGCATAATGTAAACGTGATTGACGAGGATGGGCTTTGAAAATGTGTTGAGGGCTAACTGTGATGCGTGTTGAGCCAAGGTTTGATTGAGCTCATTTATGTTGTACCAAGCATTGGGCAGTTTGAGTTCATCCAATTCAGCGGCCAGAGCGTTGGGAGAAATGCCTTCTTTTATTTTTTGATCGTAGTAGTTGATCTTACTTATGTTGGTGTTCTCTTCAATGGATTCCTCCTTAAAGCATTTTTGTTCGAGGAAGATGGAGGGCGCTTCGGTAAAATCTGCCAAGTGGGCTTGGTAATAATTTTCAATGGCTTTGGGGCTGGTGTTCAGAGCGTTCTTCAAGCTTTGTTGACGCATTACGTTGATGATAATTGAGCGTTTTATCTCATTTTGAAAATCTAAAAAACTTTGATGTCTACTCTCAAGATAATGCATGAATGCGGTGCGATTGCCTTGAAAATTAGATTGGATAAAAGCGTCTGTTTGATTGTCGAGGTAGTATTTTAAAATGTTGCCCTTACGCGCGTTGAATTCTTGGATGAGCAGTGCCTCATCAATGAGTTCATTTAAACATTTTTGCCGTATCGATTTTTGATTTTGTTGCGTAAAAGGGACTTGGCTCATACGTGATTCTAATTCAAATTGGGTGATAATCTCTTCTCCCACCCGAGCTGCGATACGATAACTTGACTGGGCCCTTGCATGAAGTGCACGGGCAGATGAAATAAGGGCAATCGACGTAAAAATAAGGTTGCAGTATCGACGTAAAAACATTCTGCTATTTGAGAGCTTTCTCATGTAATTTTCAATCTTATAGTTTGAAATTATATTAAATGATTTGAACATAAGTTGACAAACTGAACAATAGGAGGGTGTATGGAACCAAATTTTCAACGGATGACGGCTGATGAAGCGGCTGCACTTATTCACAACGGGCAATGGGTCGCGTGCAGTGGCTTTACGCCGGCTGGGAGCGTTAAGTCTGTGACAAAGGCGCTTGGACGTCGGGCGAAAGCACTGCAGCAATCGGGAGAAGATTTTAAGATTAATTTATTGGCGGGTGCCTCTTCGGGGGACTGTGTGGATGGCGAATTGAGCCGGAATCACGCACTCGCACGTCGTTTCCCGTACCAGGCCAACAAAGATTTAAGGCTGCAAATCAACAATGGTGATGTGGATTACGTTGATTTTCATTTGTCTAATTTTTGTCAGTGGGTGGATCAGCTGCCGTCGTTAGATTGGGCCGTGGTCGAAGTGGCTGATTACACGGCGGATGGTGAATTGGTTCTAACAAGTTCCGTGGGCGCAACGCCACTGTTTTGTCAAAAGGCGCAACGCATTATTCTCGAGCACAATACCCATCATCCAAAATTTATTAAAGGCTTGCACGACATTTATGCTTGGCAAAGGCCTCCTGAACGTAAGCCTATTTTACTTGAAAAAGTGGAAGATCGCTTGGGGGAGTTTGTCGTGAAGGTGGATCCCAGAAAAATTGCGGGGGTCGTATCCACTTGCGAACCGGACAACGTGCTTGATTTTAAGGAAGTTAATTCCACTTCTCAAAAAATTGGGGAATGGGTCGCAGAGTTTTTTCTGCAGGAGATGAAATGTGGACGTATCCCAAAATCGTTTTTGCCAGTGCAATCGGGTGTTGGAAATATCGCGAATGCTGTGTTGAAGACAATGGGGGAGAAAAACGCCATTCCGCCGTTTGCCATGTATTCGGAAGTTGTTCAGAATGCGGTTATCGATCTCATGAAGCAGGGTAGAGTGTATTTTGCGAGCGGCACGGCCTTGGCCATCACGAATGATTACATGCAGGAGGTGTATGACAATTGGAATTTTTACAAGCAACGGCTCATCCTGCGTTCGGAGGACATTACTAATAACCCTGAAATTATTCGGCGCATTGGCCTGTTGAGCTTGAACACGGCAATTGAAGTGGATTGTTTCGGCCACGCCAACAGCACGCACGCTTGTGGCAATAATGTTATCAATGGCATCGGAGGCTCGGGGGATTTTACACGTAATGCTTACATCTCTATCTTTACCTTATCGTCTACGAACAAAAATGGCCACATCTCGGGCATTGTTCCATTCTGTTCGCACGTTGATCACACGGAACACGATGTGCAGGTGATCATTACGGAAAATGGTATTGCCGACTTGAGGGGAAAATCGCCGATGGCACGTGCCGAGTGCATTGTAGAAAATTGCGCACACCCGGATTATAAGCCACTTTTGCGCGATTACTTAAAATTGACTCAACAGGGGCATATACGGCATGATTTGACTCACGCGTTTGCCTTCCACAAGGCATTTTTGGAAACAGGTGATATGAGAAACTGCCGGTTTGATTGATTCCATCCTGGGTATAATCTTACAAATCTTTGACTTTGCGGCGATTTTACTTGATAACTTGTGCGAATCTTTTTGAATTTTCATAACTTATGAACGAAAATGCAGGTGATTTATTTGAGGTAAGAAAAGCGAAATTTGATGCCCTGTGTGCAGCCGGGAAAAATCCATTTCAGGCGAATTGCAAGCAAACGCATACGGCCAAGTTTGTGCAAACTTCGTTTGATGCGTTGGAACAATCTGAAGTGGCAGTTGCGGGGCGCATCGTCGTATTCCGTTTAATGGGGAAGGCCTCTTTTATAAAGTTGTTGGATCAAACCGGCACCGTACAAGTCTACGTTGCTCAAGACAAGGTGGGCGATGAAGCTTATCAAGATTTTAAGAAATTCGATATTGGAGATTTCGTGGGCGTTGAAGGGAGCGTTTTCAAGACAACGACCGGTGAAATTACCGTACGTGCGGAAAAAATTACCTTGGTTTCAAAATCATTTCGTTCTTTACCGGAAAAGTGGCACGGCTTGTCAGATGCCGACACCATTTATCGTCAACGCTATTTGGACCTCATTATTAATAAAGAGTCGAGGGAAAGGTTTTTTAAACGCTCTGACATCATTAAGGGCATTCGTCAGTTTTTATGGGATCTTGACTTCGTTGAAGTTGAAACGCCTATGTTGCAAGATGTTGCCGGAGGTGCTGCGGCGCGTCCTTTTACAACCCACATGAATGCGCTTAATCGTGAATTTTACTTGCGGATTTCGCTGGAATTGTACCTCAAGCGCATGTTGGTAGGCGGGTATGATCGGGTATTTGAAATAGGACGTAATTTCCGCAATGAAGGTATCTCTCGTCGGCACAATCCGGAGTTCACAATGATCGAATTGTACCAAGCGTACAGCGATTATCGGGGCATGATGAAGTTGGTTTACAATTTAATTCAATATCTCTGTAAGCAGGTGATCGGCAAGACATTGTTGCGCAGTTATACGGGAGAAATGATTGAGTTGTCCGGCGAGTGGAGAGAGGCCACGTATCGTTCGTTAGTCTTGGAGGCCACGCAGGATCCTCAATGGTTTGAACGGTCACGAGAGGTAAAGTTGGATCGGTGTCAAGAACTTGGCATTGAGGTCGATCCCAATCTTGAAGACTTTGAAATCACCAACAATGTCTTTGAAAAATGTGTGGCTACACACTTGATCCAACCGACCTTTGTTACGCATTTGCCGAAAGAATTGTGTCCGTTGGCCAAAATTAATCAGAAGGACAATTCTGTCATCGATGTGTTTGAGCTGTACATTAATGGTCAAGAAATTGCACCTGCTTATTCGGAACAAAATGATCCATTCGTGCAACGACACATGTTCGAGGTTCAAGCCGGTGAAGAGACACAAAAGGTGGATAACGAATTTTTAACCGCCCTCGAGTACGGCATGCCGCCAGCCGGAGGCATGGGCATTGGCATCGACCGTTTAGTCATTTTATTGACCGAAGCGGATAGCATTCGTGATACCTTGTTGTACCCAACGCTTAAGTAAATTTAGCCGGAGGGGCGTCCTGTTTTTTATTTGTGGGCTCATCAAGCCCCTGATTGGAATTTTCTTCAATTAAAGGCTTGATGCCCTGCTGTATTTCTGTCTAATTAAAGGGTGAAGTTGATAAGACTTGTTATCAAGCCCTTCAAATTAGAGGATGTACGTCGTGTGGTGGATACTTTTCGTATTAAGCACATGAGCGTTTACGAGATCCGTGATTTGAAAAAAAGGCCTTCCATCGAGCAAATGATGTTAGATGGACAAGAGGGAAGGCAGTTAGTGCCACGTTTGTTAATTGAGTTGTTGGTTCATAGCCATAATTGCGGCGAAATCGTCAATCAATTGATTAAACTTGTGCGTACGGGGAAGGTTGACGACGGTGTAATGACGATACAAACGGTCGATGAGGTGGTTGAAATTTATTCGGGAGAGACCGAGGGGGATGTGATTGAGGACGCATAGAGCTTGTTTAACAGGCCATTTGTCGATAAAGTGACGTTAAAAGGGGGGGGTGCTCTGTCACAAGCTGTTACGTGAATCTTCCGTACGGTGGAGGCAGTTAAGTTAAGCTGGGCTTTTTGGTGGCAGACGAGCCCGTAATGAGAGGAATAAGGCGGGCCTCATCTTTTTGATCCATGCGTTAATATTTGTTCGATAAGCTTGGTGTGAAACGATTCTTGGTTTGATAGACGCATAAAAATTGCCAATTTTCGTTTAATGATCTAACAAGGGGTGGCATTGATTTTTCAGTATTGTGATCTTTTATCGTAACGGAAAGGCAAGCTATTTGCTTCGTTTGTAACGGGTTAAGTCCCGCGTTCGTTTACCATCGCGGCAGTTGAATTCTGCACGAGTGTTGTGTGCCGAATGATCGTGCGCCGGCTCATTCTCTCTGATGGAAGACAAAGATCCCGCGCGTGGCCTCACTTATTGAAACAGCGATACAGGTGCGCTAAGAGGTGGGACTGAATTGAAGACAAATGTATTTTACCCTGAGACGTGTGCAAATGCTTCGAGTGTTTTCTTCTAGCCGGTGAATTGTTAGAAAGGGAGAGTCCTAAGAAGACTGCCAATGTTGTTGCCTCAAGTTGTCTCGAAATAAAATGCCAACGATATCTTGCTTTCATGCATTATCTCTTGTTCGCGAGGACCCATTAACGCTCAGCGCAATCAGTGATTGGAGATAAAGATCGAGTTTGCTGTGCCCCAAGTCAAGTTATTGGTTAACTGAAGGGCAACTGCTTATTGGGATGGATTGAATCTGCTTAAGGATCTCATCGATTGCGTACGGATGTGTGGCTGTGAGCGGTCCGCGTTGCTTTATATCGTTATCAATGCGAATGACTTGTGCCCCGGGCAATGTTGTGGCAACAGAAGTGGGGCTAACGATGATGTCGATCGGAGCCAGCTGACTGGGTAGGCCTTCGACGATTTGTGGGTATTCATTTTGCAAGCATAGGTACTGGTAAAGGCAATGTGAAACGATCTCCGGCAATTGGAATAAAAAAATTTTCCGTTTTAATGCAGCTTCTTCTGACGTGTGAGTGGATTTTTCTTCCAATTTTTGTTGGATAGCGGGGAGATAAATTGTAAAAGTGGTCCCTTTGCCTTTTTCGCTGAAAACTTGGATGCTTCCCTCGTGTTGCTTGACGAGACCGTAGATGCAAGACAATCCCAGCCCTGTGCCTTGGCCAATGGGTTTTGTCGTAAAAAAGGGTTCGAATATTTTTTTCTGTGTTTCTTCATCAATGCCGGTGCCCGTATCTCGCACACTGAGTTTGACGTAATTGCCGTAGGGCAAGTCGTTGGGTACGCCCGTAAAATTTTCAAAGGATATGTGGATGCTTCCGCCATTTTTCAGGGCATCTCTGGCATTGACGCACAAGTTGACTAAAATTTGATCGATGTAAGTTTCTTGCGAGCAAATCATCCAAAGATTTTCATCCCAGTGTGTGAAGAATTGAATATTGTTACCAATCCAATGCTCGAGCATGTGCAAGGTTTCGTGGGTAGACGTTTTTAAGTCGATGGGGATTCTTTCGCGTTTTTTACTTTGTCGGCTAAACGTCATCAACTGCTTGACTAACAATGCCCCCTTGTGCCCTGCTTCGTAAATATTTTTTACGTGCGCATAACTGGTTTGTTCGGGTGGCATGGTACTGAGTATTAATTCGGAATACCCGTTGATGACAGACAGCAGGTTGTTGAAGTCGTGGGCAATTCCACTTGCAATGCGTCCTATGGCTTCAATTTTTTGTTTTTGGCGAAGGTTGTCTTCTAATTGCCGCAATTGTGTCACATCACTGATCGTAATTACGACATAATTGTTGTCGTTGGAAGAGGGGGTCAAATTCCAGTGCGTGTAGATAGTTTTGCCGTCGAGCCGCTGCATGGGCGTGTCGGCAGAATACGCGCTACGTCGGTTCAGTGCTTCGCAGATATTTTTCTCAAAGCCCTCGCAAAATAATTTCGATAAGGCTTGTCCTTTCAACTCATTGGCTGGATAAGCAAGCATCTGAGATAAGCCTTGATTGATGTACTCAATTTCCCACGCGTGATTATTTAACTCGGCTATAATAACCCCTTCATGAGAATTTGTTAATGCGGAGGCCAGTTTTCTGTTATTTTGTTCGTAATGATATTGCTCTGTAAAGTCATTCAAGGAAATGACATAGCCTTGCAGCACGTGGTAAAAGTCGAGTAGGGGATTGACTTGGATGTAGGCGTACCGCAAGTTTCGATGCTTATCGAAAAATGTCACCTCCGAAGATGGAGTGTCCTTTATATTTTTGCAGCAAAAATTTGTAAAAGATGGAACTGCTTTAGCTTGAGCGTTCAGTGGGTAGAACGTTAATTGCCGATCAAATTGGCTTCCGAGTACTTCTGCCAATGGCCGGTCAAGCAGTTTTTGGGCGGCTGTGTTCAGGTAATTAATATTACCATGGGCATCCGTTGAAAAAATGGGATCTCGCAGTGTGCCAAGCGTAACTGCTAAACGGTGTTTAGTTTCTTTCGATTCACGTTCGATTTCCGCTTTGTGCAAAGCCATTTCTGTCGTTACCAAGACAGACTTCGGATCGTACGGCTTAATTATAAAGCCAAAGGGCGTCGTTTCTTTAACCCGCTCAATGATGCCTTCTGAAGAATGACCTGTAAGGTAGATGATGGGGATGTCCCATTTTTGTTTGATGCGCTTTGCAACTTCAATGCCATCGAGTTGA
Source organism: uncultured Verrucomicrobiota bacterium (assembly GCA_902495005.1). Lineage (GTDB taxonomy): Bacteria > Verrucomicrobiota > Verrucomicrobiia > Opitutales > UBA9783 > CABUVL01. The sequence goes on from CABUVL010000002.1 coordinate 183,875, forward strand.
CCGGGCAACGTGATGTCCATGAGGATGAGGTCAGGTTTCTTGTTGTCAACTTGCTTCAGTGCGCTTGTACTGTCTACGGCGATGGGAAGAATTTCGTATCCGTACTGTGATAAGATGGTTTTTAAAATGAATGCAGAATGGGCATCATCTTCTACGATAAGGATAAGCGCGTGGGCAGTCATTTTTGTGAACGACGTAGTTGGTTATTTTCTTCAATTAATTGGCGATTGATGTCGCGCAAAGATTGAATGGCACGTGGGTAGGCGATGTTTCGTTCGAATGCCTCGTAAGAATCCTGGATGGTTTTTAATAAAGTTTGCTGTGTCCAAGGCTTGGGCAAGCAATGTGAGACCTCGGCGGTGTTGATGGCTTCTAAAAACATTTCGCTTGTCAGCACACCCGTGATGAGAATGCGGACGCAAAAGGGTTGTATCTGCTTAACCTTCGATAAAAATTGAATGCCGGGCATCTCGGCCATACGTTGATCAGAGATAACGATGGCAAATTGTTTTTGACGTACGGCGTCCAGGGCTTCTGACGCTTTTGTCGTGGCAAAGTACGAGTAGCCTTCTGCTTTGACCGTTTCTTGCAGCGCCATTAATATGGCTGTGTCGTCATCTAAAATTAGAATGGGATCGCGCGTCATTGTGGGAGTGATTTAAAGGATAAGTGTATTAAAGTTCCGCTGTTGTCGGATTGAATGTGCACGCGGGCGCCTTGCTCTTCCATGAGGTGCTTGACGGCAAATAACCCTATGCCAAAATGTTGATTGTCATTTGATTGAATGGGCGATGCAAGCGCTTCGATGGGCGTATGAGCCCCTTGCCCATTGTCTTTTATATACAAATCAACGGTCGAGGGCGTATCCGATTGTAGTCTCAGGCTGATATGCGGATGGTCGACAGACTTGATGGCTTCGCCGGCGTTAAAAATGATTTGAAACAAAATTTGCTGCAAGGTGCCCAATGGCATGTATATCAAAGTAGGCTCGTTGGCGTGAACTTTGAATTGGGTGTGCGAAGGCACAATCGCTTTAAAAAGCGGGAGTAATTCGTTCAAAGTGTCTTTTAAATCTAAATGTCTGGGGGTATCGGTGTTCGCATGGTTGAGATTGGACAAAGTTGATAGAAGCTTGCGGATTTTGAGCGCGCTGTCTCGAATGGTGTTAAGGCCATCGATGAGCGATGGGGATGCGCTGTTTTGGCAGTACAATTCGCTGAGTGCCAGAATGCCTGTTAAGTGATTACTGAGATCGTGTAATAGGCAGTTGGTCAATAAATTATGCTTATGTTCCCAGGATAACAGTGCCAATAAATGTTCGTCGTATTCTACCATAACCTTACTTGAAATTAAGATGAAGTGGGCCTTATTGCAAGTTCGAAATGATACGCCTAACGCCAATTTAAAATAAGTTTGAAAATGGATTTTTGGGGAAAATGAGGAGAAATATTTAGTTGACCTTGTACTTTTTTAAACTAATAATACGATCATGAAACTTTTAAATAGTTTAGCAAAAGTGGGAGCTTCTATATTATTGGGAGCGAGTTGCTTAAGTGCCTCTGCAGAGGGTGTTGAACAAGATGCAAAGCCAGATGCTAAGGTAAATGAAGTTAAGAAATCCGTTAATGAAGTTGCTGCACAAGTCGTTGAAAATACGTCTGCGGTTCGTTCGGATGCTCAAACAAAAGATGTTGTAAGCAGTGATGAACACGTCGGAAATCGTGAATAATATTGCTAGCGTCGTATTGAATTAAATGAGAATTTTTAATTGACCTTGTGGTCTCTTTTTACAATAATAAAACTATGAAATTGATTAAAGGCTTAACCAGTGTAGGAGCTTCTGTATTGTTGGGAGCAAATTGCTTAAGTGCTGTTACAGAAGATGTTGCGCGGAATGCAAAATCGGATGCTCAAATAAATGAAGTGCAACAACCTGTTAAGGAAAGTGTTGAGCAAGTGGTTGAAAATAAAGTCGAAGAAAATGCGGAAGCTAAAAAAGTTTTCTCTGAAAAGCAACAAGCTGATTTTCTAAAAACGTACGGCTGGGTAACCTTTATGCAAAGCGGTGTTAAGAGCTTAGGCCTGAACGAAAAAGAGATTGAGCAAGTGCTCAATGGAGTTCAAATGGCTGCTCGAGGCGAAGAATCCCCTTGCGCTTTGGGAGAGGTCATGGAAGATTTACAATCTTTTTTACAACAAAAATCATCAGATTACGCTAAAATTCATCAAGCAGAAGTGAAAATAATTGCAGATAAAAATCGTCAAGCAGGTAAGGCTTTTATGGAGAACTTGCTCAAGACAAAGCCTTCTATCAAAACAACCGCCAGTGGATTGTCTTACGAGATTATTACCATGGGTGATGAAAAACAAAAACCTTCCGAGATGGATAGCGTGGAAATTAAATATGCAGGCCGTTTAATTGATGGTAAGGTTTTTGATGAATCGAAGGATAAAACCGTCACATTCCCCTTGAATGGAGTTGTCCCTGGTATTAAAGAAGGTGCTCAATTGATTGGTAAAGGCGGAAAAATTACTTTGTACATTCCAGCTGAATTGGGTTATGGTGAGTTTGATATCCCAAGTATTCCGGCTGGTTCACACCTCATTTTCGATATTGAATTAATTAATGTCATTAAAAATGAACCAGAAAAAGTTAATTTGCCGACAGAAGATAAAACTTCTGTAGAAAAAAATCGTTAATTTGGTTTATTTTTAATGAAGGGAGGTGCAAGCTCTGCACCTCCTTTTTTGTTAATGCATTTTAATTGAAGGGTTTTAACCGTCCATACATTTACTCGGGGCCACGCCTGTCATTCCACATAGAAACTGTGACCTATAATTTGGTAATATTAAAAATTTTTATTATTATTGATTGTCCTACTGTAGGACGCAGGCCGACGAAAATTATTTTCGTCGCCCCGTGATCAATGAATAGATGAAACCCCTTTTTTAAAGTCCCAGTTCTTGGAATTGCAGATGCTAACTCTTTAAACAAAGATTTTTCGTTAAATATCGGGCTTGGGCTTAATTTTTGAGAAATAAACATTAGGGCTTTTGTCATGAGCTACACGTGCCTAATTTTACATTTATCTTGGTCTCAAGTCTAATTTCCCACGTTGCTGCGCCTAGGTTTTTATCTGATGTGCAATGATAATGGGACTGTTAGAAGTGACTTTTAATGAGTTGGTTCTGCAGCCTGATCAAGATTTGATTTGTGCATGCTAGAAAGAGGGCAGACACAAGTAGGGTGGGCCAACTGTACAGGATAATTTTTATAGAATGGTTGAGGCTGGCGATGACCGCTAAAAAGAGACATTGAGTGCATGCATTTAAGAGTGTGATGGAGCTGCATTTATTACATTTAAAATGAAAGTCACTGTATTTCAAGTAGGTGAAAATGGCGCAAAGTAGGAGCGGGGAGATCCCAAAAAATTGCCCGCCACCGTCGCCATCTAAGTACAAGCCCATGATTAATAAAGCGAGTAGGCCGTTACAGAAGGAAAGGCTGTGCATGGCCGAAGTGATGAACCATCCGCCTAAAAAGATACTGATTTGGCTAACTTCAGCGATCGATGTGGCAAAGCAATGGACGCAAACGTTGAAAAGAAGATAAGTCAAGAGGGTGAACAGGTTCATGGGGTGTTTGCAGTGTTTGGAATTAAAATGCTGACTTCTTCGAGCCAATTTAAGTAACGTCCCAATTGAACAATTCCGACGAATGTCTTATCTTCTTTGTAAGAAGTGAGTTGGCCGACAAACAGGGTGCTGGGAAATTGTTGTCCCAGTGAAGTTGTGACTACGTTTAAAGGCTTTGTTAGGTCTTGCTTCTTGTTTAAATTAAGTAAATAAGCCGTGGGTGGAGTTATGGAATTGTTAACAGTTCCTTGCAAAACCAGAGGGGCTTTGCGATTTTCTAACTGCACCAATAATCTAAATTTAGGGTGTGACACGAGTTCCACGATTGAGTAAGCAGAATGCGCTTCGGCAATACGTCCAACGATCCCTTGGGAGCAGATAACCCCTTGACCTTCGGCCACGCCATCTTTTTTGCCTCGATTGACGATGAGCAATTGTGCCCACGAGTCAAATTGACGTTTGCAAACGCGGGCAGGTAGGTATCGGAACTCTTCGTACAACGGCGGTTCGTAAGATTTTTTTAGGCAAGCGATATTCTGCGTATTTTCAGCGATTTTTAATTTCAACAGTGCGTTTTCTCGAGCCAGATCACGGCAGTAATTAATGAGCGTAATTTTTGATTCAGACCGCAATGCCCAGAAATTTTGTAAATTTTTACATAAACTAAGACAACCGTACGCGGGCGCGTGGACTTCAAAGAACCAGTGATTTAAATGTTTCTTTAATCCGATGGGCAGTATGACACACCATATAACGCTGAAAACAAGGACAGCCGCAATTAATTTGTCAAAAATACGTTTTTGCAAGGTTAATACTCTTCGTTTAACCAGAAGGTTAAATTTTGTAATACGGCACCCGTCCCGTTGGCGACGGCCCTCAAGGGATCCTCGGCGACGATCACGGGCAGATTGGTTGCATCACTTATCAATTTGTCAAGGTTGCGAACTAAAGAACCTCCGCCGGCAAGTACAATGCCCCTGTCGACCAAGTCAGCTGCCAATTCAGGCGGGCACCTGTCCAGGGCTTGACGAACAATTTCAATGATGGCTGTGAATGCGTCCAACAGTGCTTCTCGAATTTCAACAGAAGTAATTGTAACCGTGCGAGGTAGTCCAGAAATGGTGTCTCGTCCTTTGACTTCCAGATTGAGTTCTTCATCCAGTGCCGCGGCAGAACCGATGGAGATTTTGATATCTTCTGCCATGCGTTCTCCGATTAAGAGGTTGTAAGATTTTTTCAGGTGGTTGATGATACTCAAATCCATTTGATCACCCCCGACACGTAAGCTCTTGGCAAAGACAATGCCCGACAAAGAAATGATGGCAACTTCTGTGGTTCCTCCACCAATGTCTACAATCATATTGGCGGCAGGTTCGTCGATGGGTAAGCCGACGCCGATGGCGGCTGCCATAGGCTCTTGGAGCAGTAAAACCTCGCGGGCGCCTGCGTGAATGGCTGATTCTTTGACGGCACGGCGTTCTACTTCGGTGATACCCGAAGGGACGGCGATGACAACACGTGGAGGAATGAATCGGTTGTTGCGGCAGACTTTATTGATAAAGTAACGCAACATGGCCTCTGTCACTTCAAAGTCGGCGATCACGCCGTCCTTCATCGGTCGTAAGGCCGTTATGTTACCGGGGGTACGGCCCAACATTTTTTTAGCTTCGAGTCCCACGGCACGTACCTTGCGGGTCTTATTATAAATGGCAACGACACTGGGTTCACTTAAAACAACCCCACGATCTTTAACGAAGACAAGTGTATTGGCTGTCCCTAAGTCAATACCTATGTCGTGAGAGAAAAATGAAAATGCTTTACCAAGTATTGACATGCTGACATTTTTTTAAATTAAATTGTAAGATATTTTTCTTACTAAAGATTACATTAAGAGCTTTACTATAAAGATAAAGAATTTTTAAATAAAAAATTACTATCATAGGATGACAGATTATGGACACAACTTATTTAATTCATGATTTATCCGCGGTTGTTATAGGAGCGAGTTTGGTGTCAATTGTTTTTTCTGCACTCAATTGGCCAAGTATTTTAGGTTATTTGCTTACGGGTCTGCTTATTGGGCCCCATTTATTCCCCAACACCTTTGTGCACAATGAAATGACGGTACAGGCGATCAGTGAGTTGGGCGTTATCTTCCTGATGTTTTGCATCGGGCTCGAATTCGATCTGAAAAAATTACAACAAACGCTTTTCCCCTGCCTGTTTGCCATGGGCTTGCAAATCCTTATAGCCTTTTTTTCCGGTATTTTTATCGCCCACTTGTTGGGATGGTCGGCGTTGGAAGGTATCTTTTTAGGGGCCATATGCTCAATTAGCTCGAGTATGGTGGCCATTCCTATCTTAAAGCAAAAGAATGCACTAAAAAAGATGTTTGCCCAGTTTACGATGGGTATTGCCATTCTTGAAGACATCATGGCCGTTATATTCTTAGTGGTTTTGTCCAACACAAGCCAGGGGCATTTTAAACTCGATCAATGCTTAAACCTAATTTTTTGGATTACGGCGTTTATTGCCAGTATGTTGGTATTCGGCCGCCTGTTTGCGCAAAGATTCCTAAGGTTACTTCGCACCATCCACAGTGAGGAAATCATACACGTCTGTGTGGTTGGATTGATTCTCCTGTTGAGCGAATTATTTCACACGTATTCAAACGCATTGGGGGCTTTTTTGGCCGGTGCTATTTTTTCAAGCACGCGTATTACCCATCAATTGGAATCCATGATAGCGCCCATTCGAGACGTATTTACGGCGATATTCTTCGTTTCGATTGGCATGTTGATTGAGCCTAAGCTCTTGTGGGATCTCAAGTGGATGATCCTATGCCTGTCGGCCGTCATTTTCTTGGGACAATTTTCAAGCGTATGGTTGGGATTTTTCTTGAGTGGTCAATCCGGTTCAAATGCGTTTCGGGCAGCTTTGCCGAAGTCGCAAGTGGGTGAATTTAGCTTTGTTATCGCGGCCTTGGCACAAAAATTGGGTGTTGCGGATGGAAATTTAATGGCACTCACGGTAGGGGCGTCGTTGTGCACGATTATTCTCGTTAACATACTGTCATCCAAGGAAGACCGTTGCCTGTGTTTTTGCGATCAAATGTTGCCGCGTGGTTTGAAATCGTGGGGCGCATTGTACCAAAACGTTTTGATGTCCATTCAAAATCATTTATCGGGCAGTCAATTGTTATCTTTGGTAAAGCGACCGCTCCTGAAAATTGCCATTCATTTCTTCATTATCAATGTAATTGTGTGGTGTAACGCTTGGTTGTGCAATTTTATTGAACGTTACTCGTGGCCTTACCTGATTTGGATCCAAAGGGGTACCTCCATTTTGGCATTGTGCATGGCACTTCCCTTTATGAGCAGTGTGGTGAGAAATCTTAACTTGATCATTTTGAGCATTTGTAAGCATACATTAAGGGGATTATTTCAACGCATGAGCCATCATCCGGCGCTCTATCAAATGTTTCAGTTGCTGGTGATCACGATTGCAACCGTTGTATTCGCCTGGTTGTTTTTAATGGCTTCGGCACAATTTTTACCCGTGTACATGCCTTTTGTCATGTTAATAACGGTGGGCGTGGCCTTGGGCTTTGCTTTTTGGCGTCAATTCCGGAAAATTAATTCGCAAATTGAGTTGCTCTTCGTTGAGAGCTTTAAAAATGAGTTGGAGTCCAGCAATGAGAAGTGTAAGCGTGCCATGTTGAAACTCGTGTCGCAAAGACACCCGTGGGACATTAAGTCCAGTGTTGTTGTCTTAAAGCCCAATTCGAAAGTGATTGGCCTGCATCTGTCCGATACCCAATTGCGCAATGAGACGGGGGTTACCTTGTTGGGCATTAGCCGTCACGGATTTGTTTCCTACGAAATGAATCCGGATCTCATGTTTTTCCCGGAAGATAATCTCATATTGTTGGGTACGCCCAAACAGTTGCAAGATGCCGAAGCATTTCTCAATGAGCCGGGTGAACAAAATGATGAAAAGTTCGTGCGCAATGAATTTGACTTGGAACAAATTGTGGTGACACAAAACAATCCTCTGGCCAATGAGACCATGGCCAGTGCCGATGTTCGGAAACGTTTTGGCGTCAATATCGTGGGCATTCAACGTAATAATCAGCGCATTGATATATTACAACAAAACGACATTTTCAAGGTGGGCGACATCGTAATTGTCGTCGGCCACCCGGATAACATCCGTAGACTTCAGGTCGGGTAATAATTTTTCAAGGTGAAGTGAAATATGAATATCCTGGATGATATTGACAAAATGACAAGGGAGGCGACCCAGCAAGCGGCGTTAAAAATTCCTCGACGGGGTAGCTCACACGATCTCACGTATGAGATGATTACTTTTGAGCAATTAAATGCTCGCATTGCAATGACCTGCACCTACCTCTTCAGTCAGGGAATTGTCAGAGGGACAAAAGTATTGGTGATGGTTCCACCGGGAGAAGATTTACTCGTTCTCGTCTTTTCACTTTTGAAGGCTGAGGCCGTGCCCATCGTAATTGACCCTGGCATGGGCGTAAAAAACTTTTTTAAGTGTGTGCGACGTGTGCAACCCACGGCCTTTGTCGCTTGTCCCAAGGCTCGTTTCCTTTTTACAATTTTATCCTTGTTTGTGAAGTCTCTTCGGAAGAAGGTTATTTTCAGCGAACGGCTTAAGAGAAATATACGTGAGCGCGGATTTGCATGTGATCTGCTTCATGATACTAATTGGGATCGTACCGCCGCGGTATTATTCACGTCGGGATCCACGGGGCACCCGAAGGGAGCCGTCTATACTTATAGGCAACTCAATGCGCAGGCGGAGGCTTTGCAAGAAGCTTTTCATTTTCAAAGCGGGGAGGTTGACCTTTCCATGTTGCCCGTATTTTCTCTTTACAGTCCTATTCTGAATATGACGGCCATCGTGCCGGAAATGGACCCCTCGCACCCGAGTGCCTTTAATCCCGCAGATATTGTAAATGCCATGCACCGTTGCAAGGTGACCAACAGCTTTGGTTCGCCGAGATTGTGGACAAAGATCGCGGATTATTGTGAAGCTCAGCACGTAAAATTGCCGTCGCTGAAGCGTGTCTTTTTGGCCGGGGCCCCTGTGCATCCGCAGTTGCTCAGGCGGGTGCAAGTGCTGTTGCCGTCAGGTCAAGTTTACACGCCTTACGGGGCAACGGAAGCTTTACCCATTGCGTGCATTAGTGCCTCCGAAGTCTTGGGCGAGACGTATGATAAAACCTTGCAGGGTTGTGGTACTTGCGTTGGGAAGCCGTTGCCGGGCGTGCGCGTGCGTATCATTCCCATCACGAACGAACCGCTTGCGGCTTTACCGGAGACATTGGCCACACGCGTCATCGGTGAAATTGTCGTTCAAGCGCCTTACGTGAGTGAATCTTATATGAACGATGCCGCTGCAACGCAAAAGGCTAAAATTGTTGAAAATGGCGTCGTTTGGCACCGTATGGGGGATGTGGGCTATTTGGATGAACAGGGACGTTTGTGGTTCTGCGGCCGCAAGGTTGAGCGCGTTGTAAGCGATGACGGCAAGATTTATTACACCGATTGTTGTGAGGCTATTTTTAACGTCCACCCGCAAGTATTTCGTTCCGCTTTAATCCAGTATAAAAGGGGATCCAGTGTAGTCCCTGCTGTGGTGATTGAGCCCAAGGTGATGCCAAGCTCACGGCGAGAGAAGATGGCTTTGCTGGACAGTGTCAAAGCGCTGGGCAAAAAATTTGAGACCACGCGCGATATTGATCACTTTTTTCTGTACAAGCATTTTCCCGTAGATGTAAGGCACAATGCGAAAATTCATCGTTTGGCCTTGTCGCGTTATTTTTCAAAGTGACTGCATGAGCTTTTGGGCCACTTTTGGGGTGCGCGCGGTGGAAGAAACTTAAAAATTAAGTGGGCGTGCGATGTGAGACGTATTCTAGCGTTTTAAGGATCTGAGACGGCCTCAACGTTATTGACATATTGCCTTGAACTTAAATAGATAGATCTCCTCTGTTGAAAAATAGGAAGCTTAAGATCTTTATCTGTACAAAGTTAATCGTACTTTGTTTATAATTTGTTGATTGTAAGACGTTTTTTGCGCGATCTATGCTTTCTGGGATATTTAGAATTACAATTGAAAGTAAGCTTATTGATCAATAGTTACGAGAACGGCGCATAAGCTTAATCGTTGATGCTTTTTCGCTATTTTGACCTGATTCTGAATTGAAAAGTTTCTTATTTTGTTGATTTGATATGAGCTTGATATTTGTTGACCGATGCTGGATTTTAATAGATAGCTGAGGCAAAAGGACATCACTTTACAGTTGGACAATTTTGTTATCCCCTTGTTAAAACTTTGTGCACTTGGCCCGGGTAATTTTTGAACGTAAGCCTTAAACCGCCGCTGGAAAAATTACATAAGTTGAGGATAGTGCGTTGGAAGTTGGAACATCTTACAAAATCCAATCGTAAGGGCAATGTGAAAGGAGTTTGCAGCCGTCATCTGTGACTTGTACGACATCTTCAATGCGAACGCCGCCCAATTTTTCAAAGTAAAGACCGGGTTCTACGGTAAACACCATATTGGGTTCTAATTGAATAGAGCTGTTGGCAATGGACGGATATTCGTGCAGGTCGATACCGACACCATGTCCGACACTGTGAATAAAGCCTTCGTAGCCGCGCTCGGTTTTCTTCAAGCCGTACCCATTTTGTTCAAAAAATGTTTGTGCGAATTGCATGCAAGTACGGGCGTCCACACCCGGCTTAATGCGCTTGATGATTTCTTGTTGACACTGTTGAACACACGCGAGCATTTGTCGTTGTTCTTGCGATGCTTGACCCTTTAAAAAAGTTCGAGTCATATCACCGTAGTATTGATTAAGCCGTGGAAAAACGTCGATGACGATGAATTCGTTCGCGTAAAGGGGGCCATTCCCTTCGCAGTGGGGATTGGCCGCTTCTTGCCCACAACTTACAATGGTTCCCTCACAGTGACCATTCGCTTGCAAACAGAAACATTCTATTTCGCTGCGTAAACGTTCTGAAGTTAAGACTTGCCCTTGGTAATAAAGTTGTTCGTGCGCCCCAATTTGACTCTCTTGTAAAATGGCCTTCGCGTGTAAAATCGACTGGGCGGTCAGGTGGCAAGCGGCTTGCACATGTTCTGTTTCTTGCTGATTTTTAATTTTTCGTTGTGTTTGAAAGTAATGTGGGTCAAATTGTACATTGTAACGGCGAATTTGTTCGTATAAAGCCGCCGGAAAATTGTCGGGAATGACGAACGACGAAATGTTGTACTGTTCTTGCAGGCATTGGATGACCTTTTCAAATCCGCTGGCGTCGGCATGGCAGTGAGAGGCTTGAACGAGGTCTGACCAGAGTAAAACGGTGTCGAAGCAGCTGGTACTTTTGCACCTCGCGTACTCTAACATGGTTACAACGGCGATGTTGTGGCCTTCCGTTTTAATCGCTAAAAATGGATCTGGGGCCCAAAATTTACCCCAATGAAATAGATTGGCATCGTTTGCTGGAGCGGCGTAAATTAAATATGCTTGAGACATAAATCGATTGCTTGAATAATCCTATTTTTACATCGGACGTGGCGATTTGTCAAAGATTATGGCGTAAAATTATGTGTTTATGGGCTTAATTACGCTGTTCATAAGAGGGTGTTTGAAAAAAAGCTTGACAGAAGTGCGTATAGTTCAACATTATAATCTTACTTTTAGCCTGGATGGCGGAATTGGCAGACGCGCTGGACTCAAAATCCAGTTCTTTCAACGGAGTGAGGGTTCGACCCCCTCTCCAGGTACCAAAAGGGGCTGTGTGTAATTTGCATGCGTGGCTGTTGTTTGCGGTTTTTTAATTTCTTATTTTTTACCCTTAAGCGTGGCGAAATCGTAACGCACCGGGTTTTGATGACCTGAGCCACGTTTCATTTTTCTATGGTGTGGGTCACGTTCCATTTATAATAAGACGAGGCAACAACGGGGGATTTTGGCCGTGTGTGGTGAATTTTTGTGGGATGTCTACCTGAAAACGGATTGGCTGTGCAGTTTTGTTATTTATTGATAATGAAAAACTTCAAACTCTTAAAGGGCAGTATTTTTTTATGATGTGTGTGAAAGTTGTACACATGCAAATGCGGCTTAGTGGGAGTATGCCTATCATTGTTGGAAAGAATGAATCTTCTTACACGTGAAGAATTACTGGTAAACGCCATCTCGATTTTTGACGAATGTGAGTGCTCTTGTAGATGAAATTCATTCTGTGAATAAAAGCTTTGTGTAATCTCACTAATTAACTTTTGTAATTTTATCGTAACCAATTGTATATAAACAGTTAAAGTTTGAGTGCGTAGTCCGTTGGTTTTCTAAAGCTTATTGATTGTTGAAACTCAATGAACCTTAAATGCCATAAAATAGGGGAGTGCTTTTTATTCGATTGCGAATATAGACGTAAAATCTCCTTTTAATGGGGCGCTGTTTTAAACTGTTTGCAAAACAATTAGAGCCTTGGCGATTGCGTAATATCTACAGCTACGTGTTGACAAAGGCAAGTAAAAGCGCTTACCTAATAATAATTCTATGAGTAACGAATTATTGTCAGTCTTGGAATACATGGAAAAAGAAAAGGGAATCAGCCGAAGTGACATGATTGATTCCATTACTTCTGCCATTCAGAGTGCGGCTAAGAAAGGATTGAATTCAGGTCAAGATGTTCGGGTTGAGATTGACCCCAGGACTGGAGCCTTAAAGGCGTGGGCTTTATTTCGTGTAGTAGATTCTGTGAGTGATGTGTCGCAAGAAATGCACATATCAAAAGCGAGGCAGCTCGATCCCAATGTCGCATTGGGAGACGTTATTCAGCAATCACTTGACCCCGCGTTGTTGGGACGTATCGCGGCTCAAACCGCACGTCAATTAATTATGCAACGAATTCGTCGTTTCGAAAAAGAGCATGTTTATGAACAATTTCATGATCGTATCGGCACCATTATTACGGGGATTGTGCGTAGGCAAGAGCGGGGAGATTTAAGTATTGATTTTGGAAAGGCGGAGGGCGTTTTACATCGTCGTGATGCCATTTGGAGCGATGATTACGGGCCGGGCGAACGTATTTGTTGCCTACTCTTGGATATTAAATCAACGCCACATGGACCTGAATTGGCGTTAACGCGTAGCCATGTCGATTTTGTTAAATGTTTACTATCCTGCGAGGTGTCGGAACTTAACGAGGGTACCGTATTTATTCGTAATATAGTGAGGGACCCGGGCTATCGTACCAAAATTTGTGTGGATACCAATGATCCCAAAGTGGATCCCGTTGGGGCTTGTGTGGGTACGCGCGGCTCTCGCATTAAAAACGTTTTGAAAGAGTTGGGACAGGAGAAAGTGGATGTCATTCGTTACTCAGACGACATCTCTGCGCTCGTGCGAGAAGCCATACGTCCGGCCGTCCCGCAAAATTTGACGCTTGATCAGGCTAACAAAGTTTTGCATTTTGACGTTGACGAAAAAGATTTTGCAACAGTCGTTGGCCGGAAGGGCCAAAATGTGCGCTTGACATCTCGACTGTTAGGCTGGCAAGTGGATGTTAATCGTGCAAAACGTGTGGAGCTCGGTTTCGAGGAAAAACGGGTTAAGGCAATGCAGGTCTTGAGTCAGTTGAAGTCGGTTACAAGTCAGAGCGCGTACATTTTAGTGACGATGGGCATTACAAGCTTGGATGCCTTTGAGGGCGTTGCGGAATCAGATTTGGTAGAGGCTGGTATAGAGGCAGAGACTGCAAAAGCCATTATTCAAGAGGCCAAGCAGTTGTTGGAAAAAGTAGAGGAGTAAGAGAGGAAACGGCGTAGAGATGAGTGTTAGAATTTACCAGTTGGCGCGTCAGCTGAATTTAGAAAATAAGGAATTGATGGAGATTTTGCGCAAGCAGGGTTTGGACGTCAAGAGCCCTTCGAGTACCATTCCTAATATCTACGCCGAGAATTTTATCAAAGAGTATCAAGCCAATCATCTTGCAAAAACGGAGTCCAAGGAGCCCGCGAATCAAGCTCAAGCGGCTGTTCAATCTACAGAAAAAGCGCTAAAACCTTCACCGGTCGCTCCCGCAGTACGTCCGGTTCCTGCCCCCGTAAAGAAGGATCTTGCTCATGTGCCGGGTGCTTCTTTTGTCAAGAGCGCGGCTGATGTAATGGCGGAAAAGCAACGCCTGTTGGATGAGAAGCGTGCGACGGTTGTTATGCCTACGCCCAAGGCAAAGGAGTTGAATAACACTAACAATGCGCCGGTACCGGCACCGCGCTTTATGATGGCCCCAAAAGTCGCAAAGATGCCGCTGATCGGATTTAAAAAACCATTGGCCCCACGTGAAGCTGAGAGCCAAGTTGTGTCCGAATCCGAGCAAAAACATAACGAAACAAAAACTTTGGTCATCAAGCCGCCCGTGATTGTACGTGAGTTTTCTACCTTGCTCAACATTAAGCCATTCCGTTTGATCTCCGAGTTGATGGAAATGGGCATTTTCGCGTCAATGAATCAGACGATCGATGAAGAAGTGGCGCGCAAGGTTGCTTTAAAATACGGCATTGAGGTTGAATTTAAGCATCGTTCGACAACTCCCGTGGCGACGCCCGTTAAGGAACTTACACAGGAGGAGAAGCAAGCGCAGGAGAATAAAAACCTGAAACCTCGTCCACCTATTGTCTGTATCTTGGGGCATGTGGACCACGGTAAAACAACTTTATTGGATTTTATTAGAAAAAGTAACGTCGCGGCCAAGGAATCGGGTGGTATTACACAACATGTTGGCGCGTATCAAATTGATTATGAGGGGAAAAAGATAACCTTCTTGGACACGCCTGGGCATGCCGCTTTTTCGAAGATTCGGCAACGTGGTGCGACGGTTACGGACATAGCTGTCTTGGTGGTGGCTGCCGATGATGGCTTCATGCCGCAAACGGATGAAGCTTTAAAATTTGCTCAGAAAGAAAATGTACCCGTTGTGGTGGCGATCAATAAAATTGATGCCAAGGGCGCCAATGTCGATCGCGTTAAACAACAGATGCAAAAACGTGGCCTTACGCCTGAAGATTGGGGAGGGGATACGCTTTGCGGCGGAATTTCAGCTCTGAATGGAACGCACGTGCCCGACTTGTTGGAGGCGATTTTATTGCAGGCCGAAATGATGGAATTAAAGGCCAATCCTCAAGCGACGGCCGAAGGGGTTGTGATTGAGTCGAAGATCGATGTGGGAAAGGGCCCGATCGCGACGGTCATTGTCAATAAGGGAACTTTAAAAACGGGCGATGCGCTTGTTTGCGACGATTGCTCCTGCAAGGTGCGCGCTTTGTTGACAGAAAATGAGGCAAGATTAAAAGAAGCGGGACCCGCAACGCCGGTGCAAGTTGTAGGCTGGTCTAACGATCCAAAGGCGGGTGCCAATTTTAGGGTTGTTAAGAACGAGAAAGAAGCCAAGCGCATTGCAGAAGATTTTGCCCGTCAGTTGAAGCGAGATGCTTCGGCAACCGAAAAGAAGTTGACAACGGTTGATGAATTGATGGCGGCTATTGAGACGCGTCAACAAAAGGTGCTCAAGGTTATTATCAGGACAGATGTGCACGGTAGTTTGGAGGCGCTTGTCGATTGTTTGTCAGCGATTAAGAGCGACAAAGTTTCTTTGGAAATTATCGATGCGGAGGTCGGCCCCATTACTTTGAATGACGTGCACCTGGCAAACGCATCACACGCAACTTTGGTTGGTTTTAACACGCGCTTAGAAACGGGTGTTGTGCCGGCGGCGAAGCACGATCAGGTAAAAATCTTACAGCACGATATCATCTATGAACTCATTCAACGCGTGACAGATGAAATGCGCGAATTGTTAGATCCGGAGTGGGTCGAAAATAGTCTGGGAACTGCAGAAGTGCGTCAGGTTTTCCCATTGGCAAAGGGACAAGTCGCCGGATGTATGGTTATCGCTGGGCGAGTGGTCCGCGATGCATCTGCCCGTTTGGTAAGAAAGGGTAAGACGATTGTAGAGACAAAGATTGAAATGCTCAAGCACTTCAAGGAAGATCTCGTTGAAGTTAAATCGGGCTATGAGTGCGGCATTTTATTGTGCAATGCGCCGTCTGAATACAAGGTGGGCGATATGATTGAGTGCTTTGAGATGATTGCAAAACTTCCAAATCTGTGAGGTGTTCGTGGAAAATTTTCGGATCATTCGGGTCAATGAATTGTTAAAGCGTACGGTGAGTGAGTACCTGCACAATACGTTCACTTCTGAGTCCGTGTCTATCACGATTACAAAAGTTGAGACGATGCCCAACTTGAAGGGGGCCAATGTTTATTTTTCCGTGTACGATCCAAAAATGCGTCAATCGGCATTGCAATTTTTAAAGAAAGTTCGTAATCCCATTCAGTTTGGTGTGGGTAAAATGATACGATTGAAGTACATGCCTCAATTAAGGTTTGTGTGGGATTCATCCTTAGACTTGGCGCACAAGACGATTGCCTTAATTGATCAAGTTGCATCAGAAAATGATGAACATTTGGATTGCGACAAGTGTGTAAAACCTGAGAATTAATTTATTTTATCTGCTCTCGTAGTTCAATGGATAGAGCGTTGGCCTCCGAAGCCGAAGATTTGGGTTCGAATCCCGACGAGAGCGCCACTAAGGTTTTTGAAAAGAGTGAAATAAGATGCGTCGTGGAGCTGTGTGGACTTTGATCTCTATTTCGTTGTGGATGATCATTTTTTGTGCAATCGACCAAAGTGTTAAGTGCTTGATTGAGTGTCGATGCCTTATCAATGAGTCTTACGATGTAATTCCTCATTTTTTTTCAATTTGTTACGTGCTTAACACGGGGGCTTCTTGGGGAATGCTGCAAAATTCGTCGCAATTTTTGGCAGCTCTTGGTATCCTCACTTTATTTTTTGCGTATGTGTACAGTTTAAAAATCGACTTATCTCGTTTGTCTTCAAGGATTATTTTTGCCTGTGCCTTGGGGGGTATTCTGGGAAATACGATTGATCGTATGTGCCGTGAGGGTGTGGTTGATTTTTTAGATTTTTACATAGGTCAATGGCATTGGCCTTGTTTTAATTTGGCAGACATTTTTATCTGCAGCAGTTGCATCTTTTATTTACTGATGTGTCGACGTAAAAGATGATCTTAGTGGGAGAGTTAATAAATAATTGATAAATACCTTTGCCGTAGGACGCAGTGAAGCAAGGAATTACTGCGCCTATTTCTTCTCGATGGGTAAGTCGATGAATTTTTCAGAGCTTCTTTTCGTTATTTTGTTTATTGTCAACGGGCTGCGGCTTGATGATGACTTGTAGGGCGTTCTTTTTGATCAAGTACAATTTGGCCATAGCTTGTACGTCTTCGCAGCTTATAAGTTTGTAAGCTTCAATACTGTTAACGGGCCAGGTTAATTTTTGAGGATATTCTTGTGCATTTGCGATAATATGCATCCAGTAGCCGTTGGTTTTGAGGGAATCGCGGAATGCGGTGACAAACGGATTTACGGCGCGTGACAGCTCATCTGCCGTAATGCCGTTGTTTGCAATTTCTTGAGCGATTGATACAATTTGATTGGCCAGATTGTCCGCTTTGTCGGGATCGACCACGAGATAAGCCGTGATACTGCCGCGATTGGTAAAGGTATCGCTGTATTCGCAGGCGACTTGTGGAGAGTAGGTGTCTCCCATCTCTTGACGAATTTTAAACAGAAGTCGATTGGCCAAGGCTGCTTTTAAAATATTAATCTTCCGAACGTGATCTACATTCCAAATGGATTCGGTGGGCCAAACAACTTCGATCAGAGCTTGATCCATTTTTGAGTCGAAGTAAAATGTTTGGTTTTGAGGGCGTTCAGGCCAAGAGAGCTTACGTTCCGCTTCAAAGCGTTCTTTTTGAGCCGCCCTTTCCGGCAACGCGCCAAAGGTTGATTGCAGTATCTTTACGAGCTCATCTCGATTGAAATCGCCGACGATGGCGATTTCGATGTAATCTTTGGCAAAAATTGGGCTGAGCCACATTTTCGCTTCGTCAAAATTTCTTTGCAGGAGGATGGATTGATCTGGGTAACCGAACCGCGGATCGTTATTAGCCAGGAACCTAGAAACTTTTTGCCTCGCCACCCCCTTTGCGTTGTGATTAAAGAAGTTGTAGCACGCGTCTAAGCCTCGTCGAAATAAGTCGACAGCTTCGGTACGATAGCCCGGTTCTTGAATGTAGGCGCCGATTAAATTGATCTGATCTTCAAAATGTTCGCGTGTGGTTGAGGCCTTAAAGACGAACGCATCATCTTCGACGTCGAAATCGGTGTAAACGGCCTTGCCGGCCAGGAGTTGATTGAGCGTTTGGGCGTCACATTGTTGCAATCCGCCTTGAACGAATGAGGACGACAGCAGCAGATTTGCTCCTTCCCAAGATTTATTGGGCAATGATAAGATGCCTGAACCTATGGAAATGGAGATTAAAATTTGATTTTTTTCAAAATTTGTAGGTTTTAAATTAACGCGAACGTTATTTTTGAATCGCAAGGTTTCGACTCCTACGTCGGCATACGTGTGTGAGTCGACAATTTTCCCCATTTGAGGGCCGAACATCGGTTTTTTGAATTCGTTGGGGATGTCGTTTTGAATGGGTTTCAATATTTGTTTTTGACTCGCCGCCCAAAGCTTTTTTACGGTATTTTCGTCAACCGTAGTGGGTAAGTTTCCGCTGACGAACAAGTAAATGCCATAGTTCCACATTTCTTTCCACAAACGGCAGCACAGGGTGACGTCTATGGAGTTTTCAAGTGTGTTGTATAAATTAAGGGCCTGTTGGGTCGAAATATAGTTTTGCTTAGACATCACAGCTGAGGTCATTGCGTCGGCCTGTGAATTGGAGGTTTTATATTCCAGATCAATGGCTTCTTGCAAAGATTGCCGCATTGTTTTCTTGGCGACATCTAACTCCTTTTGTGAGAATCCAAACGTGTTAACGTGCCTAAAAAACTTTTCTAATTCTGAGCAAACGTTTTCCCATTCATTATTTTTAGCGGAAAATTCTATGCTGGCAGCTTCTATTTGTGGGAGCTGATGGTTGGAATAAAAGAATTGCCCTTCCGTAAGATTAGATTGCTTGACAAGTTTTTCTATTCTAAAGCTGAGCATAATGCCCAACAAATTCCAGGCATATTGCGTTTGTATTTCTTTGACCGTATGGTAATTAACAACGCTTGTGGGCCGTGCTGCGAATAGGGTACAATGCGCGAAAGGGAGTTCTTTATCGGTATAAACGCTTATGGCCGCTTGATCGTTAGGTAATTGAATGAGCTTGCCGAACGGAGGTGTGGGTACATCGGATGCACGTGAAATTTTCGAAAAACGGTCTTTGATTAATTTTTCAATGGCTTTGGTCTTAAAATCGCCCACTGCGACGAGTGTCATGCGTTGTGGGATGTACCATTTTTGGTAAAAATTGAAAAAGTGAGAGGGCTGAAAGGCGTTAATAGAGGATTCTGTTCCAATGACTAGCCGCTTAGAAATGAGGTGTTGGGGAAAGAAAAACTGCAGTTGTGCCTTTTGTTCCCGATAGGCAATTGAATCCCGGGCTCGTAATTCTGACAAAATAACACCGCGCTCGCGATTAACTTCTTGCGGCAAAAATAGAGCTTCGAAGCACTGATCGTACAGGACGGCGAGTCCTTGTTCGAGGGTATTGATTTCGTTGTTGGGTAAATCTAGTTGAAAAACAGTGTGGGTGGCCGAGGTGAAGGCATTGGTGTCGTTCCCAAAGCCCATGCCAATACGTTGAAAGTATTGTATGAGTGAGCCTGGCTTAAAGTTCTTGGTTCCATTAAAAACCATGTGTTCAATGAAGTGAGCAAGGCCGTCTTCCTGTTCTTCTTCCATAAAGGCACCGGCGTTGACAATGAGTCGCAGGCTAATGCGATCGTCGTGTTGGGTGTTAGCGGGAGGAGACAGGAGAAAGTACTTAAAACCGTTGCGCAATTGTCCCTTTTTCAGCTGGGGGTGCCATGGCAAACGTTGGTTAAGCTGGATAGACTTGCGGGCGGCTTGTGAGGGGGACGCCGCTAGGAAGCATAACGAGCAGCTAAAGAGGCAGAGGAGTTTGACGAGTAATTGCATGATAATGAGCTATCCTTGGAGTAACATGATGCGAAATTCTTCGAGCAGCTCATTGCGGGCCGCTTCTGCTTCCAAAACACGAATGGCGTCTTGGTGCAATAAACCTAAAACCTTGCGTTTTTCGCGTTTCTGCAGTTCCTGCAATTTGTTGGTCACGTCGGCCAATTTTGTATGATAATCGGCGGGAGACAATCCGCTTAAGGTGTTACTGCTGGGTTTTAAGATGTCGATGACCTCACTGCCGAGGGTCTTAACGTTGAGGATACGTATCAATTTACTTTCAATGGGAGTGGGGGTTGGCACGAAAGTATTTTGGGGTAAATGCGCTTGTTTTTTACTGAAAATGGTAATTTTTGAAATACCCACGTTCATGTTAAACAACTTCTTCTTTAAATCGGACAGCCCCATAGGTACTTATTTTGAATGTATAAGCTGCAGAACACAAGCTTTATTTTGTGGAAGAAAGGCAAAAAGTGAAATTTAATAGGGCTAAAGTGGAGGCTCGTGAAGGCTTAAGCATTGGGTCGTTAGGGTAGGGCATAATTAAGGGAAGTTGTTTTTCTAAGTGAAGTGAAATACGCACGTGTTCATAATTTGCTGTCTATTCAATACTTATATAAGATTAAGTTTTTCATTTCACTCATATTTTAATGGTTTTCTAATTGCCTCGTCCATTGTTTTAAAATGATAGAATTTTTCTCTTTAATCCGCTGCACTTATAATTATTTGACTTTCGTAGCCTTCAGTTTAACAGCGTGCCAAGCTTTGTTGAAATAAGATATTGGCCGCTTGGTTGGCCGGTTTTCCTGTGGGGGTGCTTGCAAGGTTTGCAAAAATCAGGCCGCCGCTCAAAAATATTTCGTAATAAAAAGCTTGCGTTATGCTTGAGGGACGGTATCATAAGTACATGGATATCAACGGCTCAACGGCTCAACGGCTCAACGGCTCAACGGCTCAACGGCTCAACGGCTCAACGGCTCAACGGCTCAACGGCTCAACGGCTCAA